>CAYNTU010000006.1:0-78517 GCA_964400205.1 uncultured Microbacterium sp. | reverse complement strand
TTGACGCAGTTTTGGTACAGCGTCTGCAGAATCATGTGGCCCGTGCGGTCAGCTGCATAGCAGGCGCGACGAACGGGCGTCTTGCCGTGCTCGGCCGTGTGACCACCGAAGCGACGCTGGTCGATCTTGCCCTCGGGGGTGCGGTTGAACGGCAGACCCATGTTCTCAAGGTCGATAACCGCGTCGATAGCCTCTTTCGCGAGAATCTCAGCCGCGTCCTGGTCGACGAGGTAGTCGCCACCCTTGACGGTGTCGAAGGTGTGCCATTCCCACGAGTCTTCCTCGACGTTAGCAAGAGCCGCGGCCATACCGCCCTGTGCCGCACCGGTGTGCGAACGCGTCGGGTAGAGCTTGGTGATGACAGCCGTGCTTGCTCCGGGGCCAGCCTCGATTGCGGCACGCATACCCGCACCACCGGCACCGAGAATCACGATGTCGTACTGGTGGTAGTGAACGCCGTCTTTGACGTGGTGTGTAGCTTCAGTCACTTCTTCGTCTCTATCGATTCGTCTTCTTTAGCGCGTTGCCTGGCAGGCAGCCCACTCGCTGCCGTCACCGAGGATGCCCGAGCACGGGTCGAAGGTGGCAACCGCGTACGTGCCAATCGCGATCAGCACAGCGGCCGTGATGAGCAGCGCCCAGTGCAGGGCCTTCCGGCGGCTCGGCTTCGTGACGTAGTCGCTCACAATCGTGCGCATACCGTTCGTGCCGTGGATGAGTGCGAACCAGAGCAGCGCGATGTCCCACCAGCGCCAGAACGGGTTCGCGAACTTCGCCGCAACCGAATCCCAACCAAGGCTGTGGATACCGCCGGGGAGCGCGATCAGGTTGCTGTACAGGTGGCCGAAGATCAGCACGACAAGCAGCACACCAGAGACGCGCATGAAGACCCATCCGACCTTCGTCCACTGTGACGGGCGCGGCTTTTTACCGATCTGTCCGAGAATCTCGGCGTTGATTTTGGCTTGTGCCTCTTCAGAGGTCATGCTCTTCGTCATCAGTGAGCCCCAAACACGTTCATGAGGTGGCGCGGCGTGAACAGCAGCATCACGACAACCCAGGTGCCGATGACACCGTAGAACAGCTGACGCTGGTAATTCGTGCCCTTGTTCCAGAGATCGACAAGGATGATGCGCAAACCGTTGAGCGCGTGGAAGGCGATAGCGCCGACGAGGACGACCTCGCCGAGACCCATGATCGGGTTCTTGTAGACACCCAGAACGCCGTCGTACGCCTCAGGGGTGACGCGGATGAGCGCACCGTCGAGAACGTGGACGAGCAAGAAGAAGTAGATCGCGATTCCGGTGATGCGGTGGAGCACCCAGGTCCACATTCCTTCGCCACCGCGATAGAGCGTTCCGCGAGGGGCTTTGGAGGTGGTCTCGGAAATCGACGGCGTGGGGCGTGTGCTCGTGGACACTGTTGTCCTCCCAGTCGATGTCGTTATCGTCACCTGCGCCGCGCGCGGGATCGGCACCTATGTTACGCCGGGGCGCCACGAGCTACGACGAAGGTATACCTAAGTTTCGCGACTGTTCCGCGCATATTTCTGTGCAGAATGTGCCGTTTGCACCGTCTCGCGGAACAGCTGGTGCAGCCTGCCCAAAGTAGGCTGAATCCCATGGCCGAAATTGAAGACTTTTACGCCGTCATTCCTGCTGGCGGCGTCGGGAGCCGACTGTGGCCGCTGTCACGAGCGGATGCACCGAAATTTTTGCACGACCTCACAGGCTCGGGTCAGTCTTTGCTCCGTGACACGTGGGATCGCCTCGAGCCACTGACAGGGCCGGATCGGATCGCTGTCGTGACAGGCCGAGCACACCGTGCCGCCGTGGAAGCACAACTCGAGGGAATCCCCGACAAGAATGTCTTCCTCGAATCGGAGCCACGCGATTCGGCCGCTGCAATCGGCCTCGCTGCCGCGATCTTGCACCGCCGTGACCCCGACGTCATCATCGGCTCATTCGCCGCAGACCACGTCATCCGCGGGACCCAAACGTTCCAGTGGGCCGTTGAGCAGGCAACTCGCGTTGCACGTGCCGGGTACATCGTCACGATCGGCATTACCCCGACGGAGCCTTCAGTTGGCTTTGGCTATATCCAGCGTGGGGACGAGCTTGTTGTCGATGGTGCGCCAGAAGCCGCGCTTGTCAAACGGTTCGTCGAAAAGCCCGACCTCGAGACGGCGAAGGCCTATGTGGCTGACCGCAGTTACCTGTGGAATGCGGGAATGTTCATTGCGAAAGCATCCGTTTTGCTCGACGAACTTGAACGCAACGAACCGGAACTCCACGCAGGATTGCTCGAGCTCGCCGAGGCCTGGGACGACCGTGAAGCTCGCGGTCCTGTCGTTGACCGTGTCTGGCCCAAGCTCAAGAAGATCGCAATTGACTACGCCGTCGCCGAGCCAGCAGCCGAAGCAGGCAAGCTCGCCGTTATCCCCGGTCACTTCGATTGGGACGACGTCGGTGACTTTGCCTCGCTCACGAAGCTCATCTCGAATGGACGCAAGAACGATCTGGCCGTTCTCGGGCCGCAGGCTCGCGTGCTCTCAGACGCCGCAAGCGGCATCCTCGTCTCGCAGACGAGACGCGTCATCAGCCTCGTTGGCGTGAAAGACATTGTTGTTGTCGATACGGATGACGCGTTGCTCGTGACGACAACCGAGCACGCCCAACGGGTCAAGCACGTGGTTGATTCGCTCAAGCTCACGGGCCGCGGAGACGTGCTCTAAACGGCAACCTTCAACCAGGGCGCGAGGGTTCTCGTAACCGTTCGGTCAAGAAGTCGTCGAACGCGCCCACAAACGCTGTAACAGACCGTAATCTTGTTGCATCCCTATCCGCCCGTATTTGGAGGCTGTTTTGAGCACCATTTCCCGCAAGGCAAAGGTCGCTGGTGTCGCAACCATCGGTTCGCTTGCCCTGATCCTGTCGGCCTGTGGCTCGGCACCCGAGGCTGCCCCGTCGGCAGCTCCTGAAGAGACCACCGCTTCGACCGAAGCTCCCGCTGGCGACGCAGAGTTCCTCGCATGCGCGGTCTCCGACGAGGGTAGCTGGAACGACAAGAGCTTCAACGAGGCTGCTTACGGCGGTCTGCTCAAGGCTGAGCAAGACCTCGGCGTCAAGATCCAGGGCTTCGAGTCGGCAACGCCCGACAACTTCGGCCCGAACCTCGATGCAGCCATCAACGCTGGTTGTGACATCACCTTCGCCGTGGGCTTCAACTTCTCGTGGGAGGGCTCACTCGAAGCAAAGGCAACCGCGAACCCCGACGCACACTTCGCATGGGTTGACGGCTGGCCGACCCTGCCGAACATCAAGGCAGTTGAGTACGCAACCGATCAGTCGAGCTACCTCGCTGGTTACCTCGCCGCTGCATACAGCACGACCGGCAAGGTTGCGACCTACGGTGGCCAGGACATCGACTCGGTCACGATCTTCATGAACGGCTTCAAGAACGGTGCAGAGCAGTACGGCATCGACTCGGGCAAGGAAATCACGGTTCTGCCGTTCCAGTTCGTTGGTGACTTCGCAAACACGCAGGTTGCAAAGCAGATCTCGGACGCCTTCCTCGCTGAGGGTGCTGACGTGATCTTCCCCGTCGCTGGTGGTCTGTTCTCGGCTACCGACGAGGCAATCAAGCAGTCGGGTTCGAACGCTGTCTTCATCGGTGTCGACAAGGACATCGCAGTAACGCAGCCTGACATGGCACCGCGCGTGCTGACCTCGGTTGAGAAGCGCATGACCCAGGCCGTCTACGACATCATCGACGCACTGGCAAACGGCGAAGAGTTCAACGCTGATTCGTACGTTGGCACCCTCGCAAACGACGGCACCGGCCTGAGCGAATTTGGCGAGTTCGACGCCAAGATCGACGACGCGGTCAAGACCAAGCTCGAGGAGCTTGAGCAGGCGATCATCGACGGCACGCTCGACCCGAAGGCTCCCGCAGCCGCCAAGTAATCCGCTCGACGTGAAGAGGTCGGGGCTCAGCGCCCCGACCTCTTTCGTCTCCGCCCGAGATTAGGGCAAACTTGAACCCATGATGAAAGCGCGTACGCAATGAAGCTCGAATTGCGAAACATCACCAAACGATTCGGCTCGTTGGTTGCAAACGACAACATCTCGCTCACGGTAGAGCCCGGCCAAATTCACGCGCTTCTTGGCGAGAACGGTGCTGGCAAGAGCACGCTCATGAACGTACTCTTTGGTCTCTACCAGCCAGATGGCGGCGAGATCTTGCTCAACGACATCCCCCAACACTTCTCGGGGCCAGGTGACGCCATGCGTGCCGGCATTGGCATGGTGCACCAGCACTTCATGCTCATTCCCGTCTTCACGGTGGCCGAGAACATGATTCTCGGCTTCGAGCCAACCAAGGCCGGCGGCGTGCTTGACCTCAACGCCGCTCGCGCACGCGTTCGTGAGCTTTCTGACCGCTTCGGCTTCAACATCGACCCCGACAAGCTTGTGGGCGACCTCTCGGTTGGTGCCCAACAGCGCGTCGAGATCATCAAGGCGCTCTCACACAACGCCGAAGTGCTCATTCTTGATGAGCCCACGGCAGTGCTCACCCCGCAAGAGACCGACGAGCTCATGGACATCATGCGTCAGCTCGCGGCAGAGGGCACCTCCATCGTCTTTATTACGCACAAGCTCCGTGAGGTCAAAGAGGTCGCCGACGCGATCACCGTCATCCGGCATGGCAAGGTTGTCGGCGATGCTTCGCCAGAAGCTTCGCCGACCGAACTTGCGACCATGATGGTCGGCCACGCGGTCGATCTGCAGGTTGCGAAGGAGCCTGCGAAGCCAGGCGAGGTTGCATTGCAGGTTTCGGATGTTTCGGCGTACGACATCACGGGGCACAAGGTGCTCGATGGCGTGACCTTCGACGTTCGCAACGGTGAGATTCTCGGAATCGCGGGTGTTCAAGGCAACGGTCAGACCGAACTCGCTGAGGCTCTTGTTGGCTTGCGTAAGGTGCAGGGGCAGATCAGCCTCAACGGCCAAGACATTACGAAAGCCAAGGTGCGCGATGTGCTGGACTCGGGCGTTGGCTACGTTCCGGAGGACCGCAAGCGCGACGGGCTCGTTGCCGAGTTCACGATTGCCGAGAACCTCATGCTCGACCGGAGCTATGGCAAGCCGTTCTCGAGCCCCTTGGGTATCGACTTTGGTGCCCTCGCTGACTTCGCAGACGAGAAGATCACGGAATTCGACATCCGCACACAGGGCCGAAACACGCCCGCGGGTCGCCTCTCTGGCGGCAACCAGCAGAAGGTTGTTGTTGCCCGCGAAATGTCGCGCGACCTGAAGTTCTTCCTTGCCTCACAGCCGACCCGCGGTGTTGATGTTGGCTCGATCGAGTTCATCCACGAACGCATTGTTGAGGCACGCGACTCGGGTCTTCCCGTCGTCATTATTTCTTCGGAACTCGATGAAGTTGTTGCCCTCGCAGACCGCATCGCGGTGATGTACCACGGCAAGATCCTCGCGATCGTGCCGCCGGATACACCCCGGTCGACTCTCGGCGAGCTCATGGCAGGAGTTGTCTCATGATGGCCAAGGCCAAGAAGGTCTCCAAGACCAACCAAGAAGTTGCAGAGTTCGAAGAGGTGAACCCACCCTCGGCAAGCGCCCAACTCGTTCGCGAGATTTTCGGTGGCAGCCTCATGCGCACGTTCCTCGCGATCGTGCTGGCATTTGCCATTGGCCTCCTGCTTGTCATCTTCACGAACAAGAACGTGCTGAGCTCGCTCGGCTACTTCTTTGACCGGCCCGGTGACACTTTCGCCGCGATGGGACAGGTCGTCAAGGGCTTCTTTGGGGGCCTCTGGCGAGGCGCCATCTACGACAGCTCGCAGCCGACGTTTGCTGACGCCATCCGTCCGCTCACCGAAACGCTGCGCCAGTCCGGGCCGCTCATCGCTGCCGGTCTCGGTATCGCTCTGAGCTTCCGGGTCGGCATCTTCAACATCGGTGGTCAGGGCCAGATCCTCATGGGCGCCGCCTTTGCCGGCTGGGCAAGCTTCCAGCTGCACATGCCGCCCGTCATCCACATGATCGTCGCCGTGCTCTTCGGCCTTCTCGGCGCTGGGCTCTGGGCCGGTATCGTCGGTGCCCTCAAGGCCCTCACGGGTGCGCACGAAGTGATCTTGACGATCATGATGAACTGGATCGCGCTCTACCTCGTGACCTTCCTCATGCGCACCGCGATCCTCAACCCTGGTGCGACGAGCACGAACCCAGCAACCAGGCCACCAGATGTCACGGCGCAGATGCCAAAGATCCTCGGTGACGGCTACCTCCTGCACTTCGGATTCATCATGGCGATCGTCGCGGTCATCGTCTACTGGTGGCTCATGGACCGCTCATCGATCGGTTTCCGCTTCCGCGCAGTCGGGTACAACCCGCTCGCCGCTGAGACCGCGGGCATCAGCCCCAAGAAGGTCTACGTGTGGGCCATGATCGCCTCGGGACTCTTCGTCGGTGTCGCAGCCGTTGGCCTTGCGCTGGGACGCAGCGGTGGGTTCGGCCCGCACGTTGACGCTGGCATCGGCTTCGACGCCATCACGGTTGCCCTCCTGGGCCAAGGGTCGCCCATCGGTGTTGCTCTGGCAGGCTTGCTCTTCGGTGGCATGGAAGCTGCCGGGCCCGCGATGCAGCGTGTCGGCGTGTCACCCGACATCCTCTCGGTTGTTCAAGGCTTGATCGTGCTGTTTGTCGCGGCACCGCCGCTCATCCGCGCGATCTTCCGCTTGCCGAAGACGCGAGCGACAACTGAGACGCCCAAAGCAATGGAAGCGCCCATCGCACAAGAGGAGGTGGCCAAGTGAGCACTGCAACGACCCCGGTCAATGACATGACTCCCGCCGAAGGCAACCCGAACGCAAAGGCTCCGGTCGCCTGGAAGGGCCCGATCCTCTACTTCGTTGCTGCACTGACGGTGCTCATCGCCTTTGGCATCTTCGGTACCTCGACGCCCGTCACATTCCGCTGGAGCGACGCCAACGCAGCCATTCCGGTTGCTCCGACGACGCTTGATCCGCGACTTATCGCCTTCGTTTCGGGCATCGTCATGCTGGGCGTCGCTGCGTGGGCAACGTGGCGCGCCATCAACCGCAAGCCCATCGGTGGCTGGGCTGCGCTTCTCGCCGGCCTTGGCTTCCTCGTGAGCCTGCTCGCCTCAACGGGCGCGGGCGGCACAGTGCAGACCGTGTACCTCCTCAACGCCACGATCGGGCTCTCGACCGCCGTCATCTTTGGTGCTCTTGCCGGCGTCATCGGTGAGCGCGTTGGTGTCACGAACATCGCGATTGAAGGTCAGCTCCTCATGGGCGCCTTTGTCGCTGCGATCCTCGCGAGCATCACGGGAAACCTGTGGGTTGGTCTGCTCGGCGCAATGATCGGTGGTGCGCTCGTCTCGCTCGTTCTCGCAACGTTCTCGATCAAGTACCTCGTTGACCAGATCATCGTCGGTGTTGTGCTCAACGTGCTCGTCTTGGGGTTGACGAACTTCTTCTACTCGGCAGTTCTCGCCGAGAACCAGGAGCTCAACAAGCCGGGTACCTTCAGCGCCATCCGGATTCCGTTCTTGAGCGATATTCCCGTCGTCGGCCCCGTGCTGTTCAACCAGAACATCATCACGTACCTCATGTTCGTGCTCGTGTTCCTCGTGTGGTTCGTGCTCTTCAAGACGCGTCTGGGTCTGCGCATCCGCGCAATGGGTGAGCACCCGCTCGCGGCCGACACGGTTGGTCTGCAAGTCAACCCCACTCGATTCTGGACCGTCACGACAGCCGGCCTCATCGCCGGTCTCGGTGGTGCGGCGCTCACGATCGGCTCGGCTGGTTCGTTCGTCAAGAACATGAGCGCCGGCCAGGGCTTTATCGCGCTCGCCATGGTCATCCTCGGCCGTTGGAACCCGCTCTACGCGGCTGCTGCGGCCCTGCTGTACGGCTTCAGTGGTGCATTCCGTCTGTGGGCGACGAGCACGCCGAACGGGTCGCAGATTCCGTCGGACCTCATTCAGATGGTGCCGTACATCGTGACGTTGCTCGCTGTGACACTCTTCGTCGGGAAGTCGATTGCCCCTGCGGCCGTCGGCAAGCCCTACATCAAGGATTAGCGGATGCCTGAAATCGATTGGGACGCCCTGCAGACAGCCGCGCGCGAGGCGATGACCAAGGCCTACGTGCCGTACTCAAAGTTCCCCGTTGGTGCTGCCGCCATGGTTGACGACGGGCGGATGATTACGGGGTGCAACGTCGAGAATGCCTCGTACGGGCTCACGCTGTGCGCCGAGTGCGGGCTCGTCTCAGAGCTTGCACGCACGGGCGGCGGCAAACTCGTTGCCTTCGCCTGTGTTGATGGTGAGGGTAACCGCCTCATGCCGTGTGGGCGCTGCCGGCAATTGCTCTACGAATTTGCGGCGCCCGGTATGTTGCTCGACACAGTCAGCGGCATCCGCACAATCGACGAAGTTCTGCCCGATGCGTTCGGGCCGCAACACCTGGAAGAGGCTGAAGCACGTGGCTGAAATCGAACCGTTTGACGCGGTCGACGTTATTCGAATCAAGCGCGACGGTGGCACGGTCGAAGAGCCCGCGCTGCGCTGGATGATCGACGCGTACACACGCGGTTACGTTTCGGATGCGCAAATGGCCTCGTTCGCGATGGCTGTTTTGCAGCGCGGAATGGCGCGCGACGAGATTGCCGTCATGACGGATGCGATGATCCAGTCGGGCGAGCGAATGGACTTCTCAAAGCTCGGTAAGCCGACCGTCGATAAGCACTCGACGGGTGGTGTTGGTGACAAGATCACGCTCCCGCTCGCCCCGCTTGTTGCTTCATTCGGCCCGGCGGTTCCGCAGCTCTCGGGCCGTGGGCTCGGGCACACGGGTGGAACGCTCGACAAGCTGGAGTCGATTCCGGGGTGGCGCGCAAATCTGTCGAACGACGAGATGTTCGAACAACTCCGCACGGTCGGTGCCGTTATTTGCGCTGCTGGTTCGGGGCTCGCCCCCGCCGATAAGAAGCTCTACGCGCTGCGCGATGTCACCGGAACCGTAGAGGCGATCCCGCTCATTGCATCGAGCATCATGTCGAAGAAGATCGCCGAGGGCACCGGTGCGCTCGTGCTCGATGTGAAGTTCGGCTCGGGCGCGTTCATGCAAGATTTCGATCGCGCTCGCGAACTCGCTCAGACGATGGTCGAACTCGGTACGGATGCTGGCGTTGCTACGACGGCGTTGCTGACCGACATGAACACCCCGCTCGGTCTTGCGATTGGCAATGCCAACGAGGTGCGTGAGTCGGTCGAAATTCTTGCCGGTGGTGGACCCGCCGACGTCCGCGAATTGACGATCGCACTCGCGCGCGAAATGCTCGCGCTCGTGGGTCAGCCCGACGCTGATGTCGAAGCAGCACTCGACAATGGCCAGGCCATGGACACGTGGCGTGCGATGATCGCGGCGCAGGGCGGCGACCCGGACGCGCAGCTTCCCGAGCCCCGCGAAACGCACACGATCGTTGCCGAACGCGATGGGTTTGTCACCTCGCTCGAAGCGTTGCCGTTCGGCATAGGCGCGTGGCGGCTCGGTGCAGGTCGCGCTCGTGCCGAGGATCCCGTGATCTTCGCCGCCGGCATCGACCTGCACAAGCAACTCGGTGATGAGGTCAAGGTGGGGGAGCCACTGTTTACCTTGCTCGCCGACGATGCGGCGCGGTTCGAGCGGGCGCTCGAAGCGGTCGAGGGTGCACTCGTCATCGGGGATGCCGCGCCAGCGCCGCGCGAGCTCGTGCGCGAACGGGTCAGCGCGTAGTATCCGATTCTCACGGGTGGCGCAATTTGCGCACTAGACTCGACGCATATTGCATTGCCGAGCGCAGAGAGGCCTTCCCCCGTGACCTTGACAGACACCTCGAACCAGGAGACTGTGCGTTCACCCCGCAAGCGCGGTGGGCTCAGCATCCAATCGAAGCTCTTGCTCATGCTGCTCGGGGTGAGCCTCATTTCGTCGATCATCGTCGGCGTGATCGGGTACACAAGTGGGCGCGACTCACTGCGTGAAGCCGCTGTTGACCAGCTGACGACGATTCGTGAGCTTCGCAGCGCCGAGCTTTCGGAGTACATCGAAGGGGTCAAGCGAGGCGCTGCGCTGAACTCGCGAAACCTCAGCGCACAGAACGCCTCGATCGCGTTCAACGAAGGCTGGGATCAGCTGGCCGCACAGCCGCTTGACCCACAATTTCGCCAGGGGCTTGAAGCGTGGTACCGCGATGTGTTCGTGCCGCAGTACGAACAGCGTTCGCAGCGCGAGCGGTCTGACACCGCTCTCATCCCCGAGTCGTCGGCTGGCCAATACTTGCAGTACCAGTACTCGACAAAGTTCGACGACTTTGACGAAGCGATCACGTACGAAGATGCGGGCGACGGTAGCGCATGGTCTGCGGCGCACGCTCGGTACCACGATTATTTTCAGCGTCTCGTCGAGATTGCCGGGTATGAAGACGTTTTGCTCATGAACCTTGAGGGTGACGTGGTCTACACGGCATACAAGGGAATTGACTTGGGAATCAGCCTCAACGAAGGCCCGTATCGCGACACCCAATTGGCGGATGCATACCGCACGGCGATTGCCACGAACTCGGTGATGACCGTCGAGATCCGTGACCTCGAGCCATGGGCGCCCTCGCTCGGACGCCACGCGATGTGGATCGTCTCGCCGGTCGGGAACGACTCGCGCATCACAGGTGCCCTGGCAATGCAGGTTTCACTCGACCACCTCAACGCCGTCATGAGCGGCGATCAGCAGTGGGCCGAGCAGGGTCTCGGTGAGACCGGCGAGGTGTATGTTGCTGGTCGCGACGAACTTATGCGCACCGTCTCGCGCGAGATGGTGGAACACCCCGATACGTACGCCGAACGCGCGATCGCCAACGGCACGTCGCCATCGATTGCCGAGCGCATGGTGTTCTTGGGGGGCACCGTGGGGCTGCAACCGGTGAACACCGAGGCGGTTCAGCAAGCGCTCGCGGGCCAAACTGGCACGGGCATCGGCAAAGAGTACATCGGCGACGAAAGCATTACTGCTTACAAGCCCGCAGACATTGAGGGGCTCGACTGGGTTGTTGTGGCGCGCATCGAATCATCCGAGGCATTTGCACCTGTGACCGCGTTTACCCGCAACCTCTTGCTCTCAACGCTCGGGATTCTGCTCGGCGTCAGTGTGCTTTCGCTCTTGCTCGCGCAAGTCTTCTCACGACCAATCAACCGCCTTGTCGACGCTGTCCGACGCGTCGCGGGTGGCGATCTCGCCGTGCAAGTTCCCGTCGGATCGCGCGACGAATTCGGTGACCTCGGCAGTGCGTTCAACGACATGGCATCGAGCCTGCGCGTGAAGCAGGAACTCATCGATCAACAGCGCGACGAAAACAAACGCCTCATGAACACGCTCATGCCCGAGACGGTCGCCGAGCGCTACAAGCAGGGCGACGAGGCAATTTCCGAGCAACACGAAAACGTCTCGGTCGTGTTCGCCGAATTGGTCGGCTTCGACGACTATGCCCGCGCGCTCGATTCGGAATCCGAGATCGGGCAGCTCAACGCACTCATGCGCGGTTTCGATGAAGCCGCCGAACAGGCCGGCATCGAAAAGGTGCGCACGTTGCGCGGCGGCTACCTCGCGTCCTCCGGGCTCATTGTGCCGCGCGTTGACAACGTGCGCCGTGCGGTTGATTTCGCCGTGCAGATGCGTGCTGTCGTCGAGCGATTCAATTCACAACATGGCTCCTCGATCGGTGTGCGGGCCGGTGTTGACACGGGAACCGTCACGAGCGGTCTCGTCGCCCGCACGAACCTCGCATATGACCTGTGGGGTGACGCGGTCAACCTCGCATATCAAATTCGCGGGGTCTCGCGTGAACCGGGAATCTACGTCAGCCAAACCGTGCGTGATCGCATGCAAGATGTGATGCCGTTCACCGAGGCGGGCACGGTTGAGCTGCGCGGCACGGCGCAAAAGGTCTATCGGATCGCAGACCAATGAGCATCTTTCGCGAATCGTCAACCTGGTGGCTCATTGCGCTCGCGGTCGGAGTGCCACTGCTTTTGGTCGTGCTCACCGAAATCCTGGGCGCACTCGCCCGCAAGGGCAGCCCCGCCGCCGCCCCAGTGCGACTCGTGCGCAACTGGGTTGTGCCGATCGGGGCGCTGCTCGGGCTGCTCATCTATGCAATCCGCTCACCAGCCGAACAGGTGTGGGTGCGGGTCGTCGCAACGATCTTCGGTTTCCTCCTGATCTTGCTGATTCTCTCGGCGTTCAACGTTGCCGTTTTCGCGAACGCCAAGCCTGGCTCATGGCAAGAACGCATCCCAACGATCTTCATTGAGATTGTTCGGCTGCTGCTCGTTGTCGTGGGGCTCGCGATCTTGTTCTCGTGGGTGTGGGGAGCAGATGTCGGCGGCCTCATCGCTGCACTCGGTGTCGGGTCGATCGTCATCGGTTTGGCGCTGCAAAACGCCATCGGCGGCATTGTCTCGGGGCTCCTGCTGCTGTTTGAGCAGCCGTTCAAGATTGGCGATTATCTTGACGCTGCTGGCGCTCGCGGGCGCGTTGTTGAGGTCAACTGGCGTGCCGTACATATTGACAGCGGCAACGGTATCGAGATCATCCCGAACTCCACGCTCGCAGGGGCAACATTCACCAACCTCAGTCAGCCGCCGGGGGCATATTCCGTTTCGACGACCGTGAAGTTCACAACCGACGATCCACCGCAAGAGGTCATGGCGCTGCTGACCGAGGTTGCCGACTCGTTGCCGATGCGAGTCCACGGCGAGCGCGCATCCGCTGAGTACGCGGGCGCGGCAACCTACAACGTTTCCCTGCCGATCGAGGCACCCTCGGACTCATCGCGCGCGTTGAGCCTGTATCTTTCCTGGCTGTGGTACGCGGCCCGTCGGCGTGGGTTCGCGCTCGATGGCGACTCGACCGACCCGATCGCCGAGCCTGCAGTGCTGGAAGCAGTGGTGAGCTCGCTCGCACCAACGCTGCATCTGCGCCCCGAAGATCGCGAGGCGGTGCTGTCATCCTCACGTTTGCTGCGGTTCGGCGCCGGCGAGGCAGTCTTGCCAACGGGCGTGCTGCCCAGCGAAGTGTTCGTTATTGCCTCCGGTCGCGCCGCGATGTCGATCGAGGTCGATGATGCGCAATTGCAGTTCGCCGTCATCGACCAGGGCGAGTTCATCGGGCAGACCGCCCTCACACGCGAGGTCACCCGCACGACCACGACCGCGCTCGACGTGCTCACCGTGCTTGCCGTGCCGCTCGAGACCATCGACGCGCTCGTGCGTGCGCGGCCGGCCCTCGCCACTGAGATCGGCGCTTCGCTCGAACTGCGTCGCACGCAAGCGCTGCAAACACTCGAGGGAACCGGCCTCACGCAACGCGCACTGCGCCGCGACCTCGGGCAGATCTCGTAGCTTCCGGATCATGGAACTTCGCACGTGCAGCGGTGTGGGGCAATAGGGTTGTCAGATGATAACCGCACACAAGACGCTCGTTGACGGGGTCGACATCCGCCCGCTGCCCAAAATCTCGTTGCACGATCACCTCGACGGTGCTGTGCGGCCCTCGACGATCATCGAACTCGCGAACGATGCAGGCATCCGTGTTCCGTCACGAGACGCTGCAGAGCTTGCGACGTGGTTTCGCGAAAGTTGCAACGGCGGTTCGCTCGTCGATTACCTCACAACCTTCGGTGTGACGTGCTCGGTTATGCAGACGCGTGACGGGCTGACCCGAATCGCGCGCGAGTTTGTTGAAGATTTGGCGACGGATGGGGTGATCTACGGCGAAGTGCGCTGGGCGCCGGAACAACACCTCACGGACGGGTTGACGCTTGATGAGGCGGTCGACGCCGTGCAAGATGGCATCACTCAGGCGGAGCAGGCGCTGGGCGGTATCCAGGTGCGACAGTTGCTGAGCGCGATGCGCCAAAACGATAACGCTCTCGACGTCGCGCGAGCGGCGGTTGCTGCACGCGAGCGGGGCGTGGTCGGGTTTGACATTGCGGGCCCCGAAGACGGATTTCCTGCGGCGTTGCACAGCGAGGCCTTCGATTACTTGGCGGAACACTTCATGCCGGTCACCGCACACGCGGGCGAAGACCACGGCACCAAGTCGATTCGTTCGGCGCTGCTCGACGGGCGCGCCTTGCGGCTCGGCCACGGCATCCGCATCGCCGACGACATCACGGTTGTCTCCGACGAGGGCGACGAGCTCGAAGTCGAACTCGGTGAGCTTGCGCGCTGGGTGCGCGACCGGCAGATTCCGCTCGAGGTCGCACCGACATCGAACCTGCAAACCTTCGGCTACGCTTCGCTCACCGAGCATCCGTTTGACTTGCTTTACCAGCTTGGCTTCAACGTCACGGTCAACCCCGACAACCGCCTCCAAAGCCAGACATCGAGCACACGTGAGCTATGCGTGTTGGCGGATGCGTTCGGGTACGGCCTCGCCGACCTCGCGCAGTTTCAGCGCAATGCCGCAGCCACCGCATTCTTGCCGATCGCGGAACGTGAGGCGCTCATTGATCGCATTGACGAGGCGTGGAGCGGCGTCGGTCGCTGAGGTCTCGCTTGGGTCGGGCCCTTCGGCAGGCTCAGGGACCTCAAATGGGGCAGCGTGGGGCGCTGAGAGGCTACGCAAACAGCGCGCGAACCGCGGACTCGAGGTTTGTGACTTGGGCTGCGGCATCCGCTTCTGTCTCGGCGCGCACGTCGATGTAGGCCTTGAGCTTGGGCTCGGTACCACTCGGTCGGAAGATGACGCGTGAGCCATCGACGAGCGTGTAGCGCAGCGCATTGACCGGCTCGGCATCGTTCAACAGGTCGTCTGCGGTCGCGACCGCGACACCGCCAATGTCACTCAAGGGCGTCTCACGGAGGCGCGCCATGGAGTTTGCGATGTCGGCAAGATCCTCGAAGCGCACAGAAACCTGGGCGCTCGCAATGGTGCCCGTGATGCCTGCGAGCTCGGTCAGCAAGTCACTCACGCGCTTGCCTTCTGCGCGGGCATTCGTTGCGAGTTGCAGGAACGCAACTGCGGCCGAAATGCCGTCTTTATCGCGCAGCGTCTCGGGGTTGACGAGGTAACCGAGCGCCTCTTCATAACCGAAAACGAGGCCGGGCACACGCGAAATCCACTTGAAGCCCGTAGGGGTCTGTGCGTAGCCAACGCCGGCGTTCTTCGCCACATCAGCGAGTGCGGGCGACGAAACAAGCGAGGCCGCGAGCATCGCCGAAGAATCGTCAGCGTGTGCTGTTGCCGCGCGCTGGGCAAGCAAAAGCCCCACATCATTGCCCGTCAGACGTCGCCAACCACCAGCGCGCAGGGGGTCAGGAATCGCAACGGCTAGGCGGTCAGCGTCCGGGTCATGCGCGATGATGAGTTCCGCACCCGACTTGCGTGCCCGCTCGAACGAGAGGTCGAGCGCACCCGGCTCTTCTGGGTTCGGGAAGTCCACGGTCGGGAACGCCGGGTCAGGCTGCAACTGTTCGTCAACCGTCTTGGGGAGCGGGTAACCGGCCGCTTGCAGCACACGTTGAAAGATCTCCCAACCAACGCCGTGCATGGCCGTGTAGACCCAACGCAAACCTTCCGCGCCTTCGCCTGCCGCTCCGACGTTTGCCGTCGCTTCGATATACGCCCCAACAACGCTTTCGGGTGCGATCTCGTAGTCGCTCGAACGCGCTGGCAGTTCATCGGATGCCGCGACCGCATCAATCGCCGCCGCAATCTGCGCGTCACTGGGCGCGACGATCTGCGAGCCGTTGTCGGGGCCGCCGAGATACACCTTGTACCCGTTGTCACGCCCCGGGTTGTGGCTTGCGGTCACCATGACACCGGCGTCGGCGTTCAAATGCCGCACCGCGAACGAAAGTACAGGGGTGGGGAGTGACCGTGGGAGCAGGATGGCCTTGAGGCCAGCGGCCGTGATGACCTCTGCTGAATCTTGCGCGAAAATACGCGAGTTCTTGCGTGCGTCGTAGCCAATAACGATCGTGCCCTGCGGTGCGCGACTTTTGACAAACTCGGCGAGCCCCGCGGCCGCCTGCGAGACGAGCACGCGGTTCATCCGATTGGGGCCCGCTCCGAGCTCACCACGGAGCCCCGCGGTACCAAAACCGAGGCGTGTGTCAAAGCGGTCGTGCAGCTCGGCGATGGCTTTTTCGTCGCCTGAGGCGGCGCGCGTCACGAGCAAGGCGAGTTCGTCGCGGGTCTCGGTATCGGGGTCGAGTCGCATCCACTTGCGGGCGGCATCGATAGTGGCGTTGGTGTCGTTCGTGCTCATGAATTGCTCGCTTACAGCTTGTGGATGACGTCGGCGAGCAGCTTCGAAATGCGTGGGCCAGCGTCGCGCCCGGACTCAATAACTTCTTCGTGGCTCAGGGGCGTCTCTTGAATACCGGCCGCCTGGTTGGTGACGAGCGAGAAGCCCAGCACCTCCATGCCAGCCTCGCGTGCCGCGATTGCCTCAAGCGTTGTCGACATACCCACGAGGTCGCCGCCGATGATCTGTGCCATGCGCACTTCGGCTGGTGTCTCGTAGTGCGGGCCACGGAACTGGACGTACACGCCCTCGGCGAGCTCAGGGTCCACCTCGTGAGCGACGTCACGCAAACGCTGTGCGTAGAGGTCGGTCAGGTCGATGAAGGTTGCACCCTCGAGCGGCGAATCGGCCGTGAGGTTGATGTGATCCTTGATGAGCACGGCCTGGCCCGCCGAGTACGAGGGGTTGGCACCGCCACATCCGTTTGTGATGACCATGATCTTCACGCCCGTTGCCGCAGCCGTTCGCACACCGTGGGCAACAGCGCGAACGCCGAGGCCTTCGTAGTAGTGCGTGCGGGCGCCGATGACCAAAACGTGTTTGCCCTGCGGGGTCAGAATGCTGCGAATTGTGCCGACGTGGCCGTGCACAGCGGGCGCGTGAAAACCGGCAACTTCGGTCGCGGGGAACTCCGCAACCGTCTCCCCGAGCAGGTCTGCTGCGCCACCCCATCCAGAGCCAAGCGTCACGGCAATGTCGTGATGGTCAACGCCCGAAAGTCGGGCGATATCGGCGGCAGCCTGCTGGGCGAGTTCGAACGGGTTGGTGTCGTTTTCGGTCATGGTTCCACTCTACGAGAGCGATCCATCCTTCGGCTGGGGTTTCGGATGCCGCCGTGTGCGCCAGAATGGAAGCATGGCGAACCCATTTCAGAACACTCCGTCTGTCGTCGTGATCGGTGGCGGCCCCGGCGGGTACGAAGCGGCCCTGAGCGCGGCGCAACTTGGCGCGACCGTCACACTCATCGAACGCGTCGGCGTGGGCGGCAGCGCGGTTCTGACGGATGTTGTTCCCAGCAAATCGCTCATCGCCACGGCGGACGCCGCGGTCGCGATTCGAGAGGCCAACACCCTGGGTGTTCAGCTGTTCGTCAAGGGCGGCGACGGCAAGCCACACAAGCCCGAAGTCGCCATCAACCTCGCGGCTGTCAACAAGCGGCTCATGTCACTTGCGCATGAGCAATCCGACGACATGCGCCGCACCCTCCTGGAAGAGGGCGTCACGATCATCGATGGCTATGGCCGTGTTGACAGCGACGCGAACGTCATCGTTTCGACAGGCCCGGGCGGAACGGATTTCGACCGTCTCGAGGCCACGACCGTCATCGTTGCTGTGGGGGCCTCGCCGCGCGAACTCGACTCGGCCAAACCCGATGGTGAGCGCATCCTGACCTGGACGCAGTTGTACGACATGAAGGCGCTCCCCGAGCACCTTATCGTTGTCGGTTCCGGTGTCACGGGCGCGGAGTTTGCCTCGGCCTACATGAACCTGGGCAGCAAGGTGACGCTGGTCTCTTCGCGTGACCGAGTGCTTCCGGGTGAAGACCAGGACGCAGCTGAAGTGCTCGAATCGGTCTTCAAACGTGGCGGCATGACCGTCATGTCGAAGTCACGCGCCGAGAGCGTGGAGCGCACCGAGAGTGGCGTCGTCGTGACGCTTGCCGACGGGAAGACGGTCGAGGGGAGCCACTGTCTTATGGCGGTCGGCTCGATTCCGAACACGGCGGGGATTGGCCTGGAAGAAGCTGGCGTTGAGCTCACGCCCTCCGGTCACATCAAAGTCAACCGCGTCTCGCGTACCTCGCGCCCCAAGGTGTACGCCGTCGGTGACTGCACCGATTTCTTCCCGCTCGCCTCGGTCGCGAGCATGCAGGGGCGCACGGCTGCGTTCCACGCGCTCGGTGACATCGTGATCCCGCTTGACAAGCGCAAGATCACCGCCAACATCTTCACGACCCCCGAGATCGCAACCGTGGGCGTGAGTGAGGTCGAGGTCGAAGAGGTCGGTATCGACGCGATCGTGCAAAAGTTGCCCCTCGTCGAGAACCCCCGCGCCAAGATGCTCGGTATCAAGGACGGTTTCATCAAACTCATCGCCCGCCGCGGCTCAGGTGAACTGCTCGGTGGCGTCGTTGTTGCACCGCGCGCATCCGAACTCGTGTACCCCATTGCACTCGCCGTCGAACGTCGCTTGAGCGCCGACCAGGTCGCGCGTGTGTTTGCGGCCTACCCGTCGCTCACGACGAGCATTACCGACCTCACGCGCGCGCTGCACGTTGCTGCTGAGCGATAGTGCCGCTGAGCGAGTCGCTTAGCCCGCCGTCGTGGGGCAGGCAACAATCTTGTAGAGCTTGACGTCGTCGCCCTGTTCGTCGATGAGCTCGACAGCCTGTGAACTCTCGAGCTCCGCAAAGCCCGGGTAGCGCCACGAGTTGTCGTCGCCGTGCACTTCACGGTCGCCGAAGTCGAGGAAGTACTCAACGTTGTACTCCGCGAGCGCCGGGCACAAGGTTCCAGGATCCTGCGCAGCCTCATTCAGGCGGTCGACGATCGTCTGCCCGTCCTCATCGAAGGTCACGGCAGTGTGCGCAGCAAGGACTTCGCGGTCTTCGAGCGCATAGGCGAGCGATGTCCCGGTCCACGGACTCCCCGCAATGCGTGCGCCCTCGGGGATGTGTTGGGGGATGCGTTCAAGAAGGGCGAGCTCATCTGGCGTCAAGAGCGCAGAATCATCCGTAATCTCAAATGACTGCGACGCCATCGGGATGACCTTCGGCATGACACTCACCTGCAGAATCGCCAGGAGAAGAACAGCAGCAACGCCACCCACGATGATGTGCCCAGTCGGTGCGGTGGCCTGGCGCTTCTGCCACCCGCGTGTCAGCGACTCCCACGCCTGGGCGAAGCCGTATGCCGCAAGCGGCATGATCGCGATCGAGAGGATCGCGGCAACGCGTGGAATGTTGTTGTACCAAGGGCCGGTAAGAAAATCGCGTGCGTCTTGCCATGGCGCCGACGTAACGTAGAAGAACAAAAGTGCGCCAATGGCCCACATGCCGATAGCTGCGAAACTTGCCCCTGTGAACTTGACGAGGCCGAAGATGATACCTGCGATCGCGGCAGCACCAATGAGGTACGCGGGTGCCCAGTACCAGAAGTCAACCGTGACGATATCGACGACCGCTTCGCGCATTCTGCGATCGATCTGCCAGGTTCGTGTCTCTGCTGGTGGGCGCAGCACGTCAACGAGCCGCAACACCATGAAGATGTAAGCAGCAAGGGCAAGCAGTGAGATCAGAAGCGTTACGACCGTACGCTTCTTTCGCCAGAGCGTCGGAACCGCAGCGATTGCCATGGGCAGGCTAAAGGCAAGCCAGGCGACAAGCGCACCAGGGTGGGCGATTGCAAGGGCGGGCAGGCACCCGAATGCTGCAGTGAAACGCCACCCGAGCGGGAGATTGACGTCATCGCGCGAGAGCCCGAACATGGCAAGTGCCATAGCCAGTGCCGCCGGGAGCATCGCGAGCCCGAACTGCAGCGGGTACAGCACGCCATAGTCCAGAAGCAGCAGCGGGAAACCCGGGATCGCTGTCGCGACGAGACCGGTCGTGATGGTGAGGGCGGGCGATGCGCCGAAGAGCACACGCGTCAGCAGCATGGCTCCCAGTGGCCAGATAATCGCGGCAACAGCAATCGTGACAGCGTTCACGGCAGTCGGAATCGTTGCGCCGCTCAGCTGGCAAACGAGCGAGACGAGCGCGTGCCACCCAGAGGGGTAGAAGACCTGTTTGCCCGAGTAGTCAGCAACGGTTCCGACGAAGTATGGCGACGCGTTGTGCTCGCTGAGGATATACCGTGTCGCGTTGAGGTGGAAGATGTTGTCGTAGGTCTGCGAGAAGTGATCCGGGGCGCCAATGATGAGCAGGATCTGCGTTGCGATAACGACGGCGGCGATCGCGAGCGCAATGACCGCCCACCAGGGGGAGATCTTCGCCACCGTGCTCTCGACCGTCTCCCGGTTGCGTGTTGTCAGTACGCGTAAAGGCCACAGGATGAGCGCTCCAAGAAGTGCGACTGCCGCAGCCGGGAGGATTGACCAGCCAATTCCGACGATGGGCGCGACAAGTGCCGCGGTCACAATTGCTGACGTTGCAAACACCGGTGTCAGCGCTGCTGCCCAGAGACCGCGCAGACCGAGCGCAAGAGCGATGGGAAGCCCGAGTACGGTCAGCGTGGCAAGAGAGATCGCCACCGCGATCGAGAGTTCGGCCATGCCTTCAACGATAGTCAAACGATGGTCAGCAGAAGCTGACCGCTTGGCACCGTTTCTCCCGGGTTGACACCGATCATGCCGATGACGCCGTCTTTGTGGGCATGCATGGGCTGTTCCATCTTCATGGCTTCCAGTACGACGACAAGATCGCCCTTAACGACGCTCTGGCCCTCTTCGACAGCGAGTTTGACGACGGTTGCTTGCATGGGCGACTTAACGTCGTCACCACTTGCTCCAGCGGATGCTTCGACATGGTGCGATCGCCGTGACGGCGGGGCCGCAGCGGGACGACCCGCGCTTGGCTGCGCGACCGTGACGCGGTCGGGGAGGCTGACTTCAAGGCGCTTCCCGTTGACTTCAACGACGACGCAGTGGCGGCCGGCAGGTGCATCAAGCGGTGACGATTCGCCATCCCACGCAGGGATGTCGTTGTTGAACTCGGTCTCGATCCACCGTGTGTAGACGCCGAAGTTGCCGTCCTCAGCTGTGAAGGCGGGTTCGCGAACGACCTTGCGATGGAAGGGGAGCACGGTCGGCAGACCGGAAACCTCGAACTCGTCAAGTGCTCGGCGCGAACGTTCAAGGGCCTCTTCGCGGTCCTTGCCCGTGATGATGATCTTGCCGAGCAGCGAATCGAACGCACCCGACACTTCATCGCCCGCCGTGACGCCCGAATCAACCCGGACGCCGGGGCCACCAAAGGTCTTGAACTGGCGGATGGGGCCAGGTTGCGGCAGGAAGTTGCGCCCGGGGTCTTCGCCGTTGACGCGGAACTCGATCGAGTGGCCGACGGGTTCCGGGTCGTCGTAATCGATGAGGCCGCCGGCGGCGATGCGCAACTGCTCGCGCACGAGGTCGATGCCTGTGACCTCTTCCGAGACGGGGTGCTCAACCTGCAGACGAGTATTGACCTCGAGGAACGAAATTGTGCCGTCGTTGCCGATCAAAAACTCGCAGGTGCCAGCACCGACGTAGCCAACCTCTTTGAGAATCGCTTTCGAAGCCTCGTACAGAATCTTCGTCTGCTCATCCGTCAAGAAGGGCGCGGGGGCCTCTTCGACAAGCTTCTGGTGGCGGCGCTGCAGCGAGCAGTCGCGGGTCGAAATGACAACGACGTTGCCAGCGGCATCCGCCAAACATTGCGTCTCGACGTGTCGCGGCTTGTCGAGGTACTTCTCGACGAAGCATTCGCCGCGGCCGAAGGCAGCAACAGCCTCGCGCGTTGCCGATTCAAAGGCTTCTTCGACCTGGTCTGCGTCGTGGCACACCTTGAGGCCACGGCCGCCGCCGCCGTAGGCAGCTTTAATCGCGATCGGCATGCCGACGGCATCCGCAAATGCGCGAACTTCGGCGGCAGAATCGACGGGGCCAGGCGTGCCCGGCGCAAGCGGAGCCCCGACCTTCTCGGCAACGTGGCGTGCTGTGACCTTGTCGCCGAGCGAATCGATCGCCTCGGGCGAGGGGCCCACCCAGATCAGGCCGGCATCGATCACGGCGCGTGCGAAATCAGCGTTTTCGGCGAGGAAGCCGTAGCCGGGGTGGATCGCATCAGCACCGCTGCGACGAGCAATCGACAGGATTTTCTCGATGCTCAGGTAGGTGTCTGCACTCGTGCTGCCGTCAAGTGCATATGCCTCATCGGCGAGACGTGCGTGCATTGCATTGCGATCTTGGTCAGCGTAGACAGCGACCGAGGCGATGCCGGAATCAGCAGCAGCACGGATGATGCGAACGGCGATCTCACCGCGGTTGGCGATGAGCACCTTCTTGATCGGCTGAGCTTCGGGGGAGGATGCGACAGCAGTGGGCATGGAGTCAGCCTAGCCAGCAATGTATGCCTCGCGCTGTATGCAACACACAACAAAAAGCGCGAAACGTTTGTCGTTCCTCGCTAGTTTGCGGCTGGAGCGTTCCAGAGCGCGTGCCACTCGAGGCCGACGTCGCGCACGAGTCGCCGAAGGGTGGGAAGGCTCATGCCTACGACGGTGGATGGATCACCATCGATGTGGTCAATGAACCCCGCGGCCATCCCGTCGATCGTGAAGGAGCCGGCGACGAAGAGGGGCTCACCCGTCGCCACGTAAGCCGCGATTTCTTCGTCGTCGATGTCGTCGACGAAGCTCACAGCACACCGGGTGACCTCGGTCACTTCGTGTTCGGATGCTTCGGGGCCGATGCGAATGACGCAATGACCTGAGTGCAGAGTTCCCGTGTTCCCGCGCATCCGCTGCCAGCGTTCGGTCGCGACCTCGGGTTCGTACGGTTTGCCGTAGAGCGTGCCATCGAGTTCGAACATCGAATCACCACCGATGACGACACCGTCGAAGTCGGGGTAGGCATCGCCCACGCGGGCAGCGACATCGCGTGCCTTCGCCCGCGCGAGCTCGCTCACGAGCGTCTCTGCATCGACATTGGCTCCGAGTTCTGCGGCGAGTGCCTCTTCGTCAACGTTGGGCGACATGAGGATCGGTTCGATTCCCGTTTGGCGCAGCAGCGCGAGGCGGGCGGGCGAGGTTGAAGCGAGCAGAACGCGCATTGCACCAGCGTAGCCTTGAGTGGTGACTGGGCAGATTCTGGAACTTGACATCGTCGATGTGGCGCACGGCGGCATTTTCATCGCGCGGCACGAAGGGCGCGTTGTTTTTGTGAGCGACGCGATCGATGGTGAACGTGTGCGCGCCGTCGTGACGGATGACTCGAAGCCCGGCTTCTGGCGTGCGTCAACGATTGCGGTCTTGGAGGCATCGCCCCATCGGGTGCCACACGTCTGGCGCGAGGTAGATGTTTTACGCGCTCCTGAGGAGCGGCCCGGCGGCGCCGAGTTCGGTCACATCGAACTGGAGTACCAGCGCGCGCTCAAGTCGCGGGTCATTCAAGACGCTCTCGCTCGCTTCGCGGGGCTCGATCGCGAAGTCGTCGTTGCAGCAGTCGAGGGTGAGACAGATGGGCTACGGTGGCGCACGCGCGCCCGTATCCACCGCGATGACACGGGGCGGCTCGGGCCGTATGTTGAACGCAGTCACACTGTTGTGCCCGTGAGGTCCTTCCCGCTCCTGACTCCGGCGCTGGAGCAGACGGCGCTCGCGCTCGCGGAAGACACCCTGACGGGAAGCATCCGCGGCTATGACCTCGTTGACACGGGTGAGGGTGTGGCCGTTCTGCCCGTCAAACAGGCGCCGCGCCGCGGCGGGAAACGGGCCCCGCAGCCCCGTGCGCAAGAGATCTCACAGCGTGTTGGCGATCGTTCGTTCACGCTCGACGCGAACGGTTTCTGGCAGGTTCATCACGGGGCAGCAGCAACCCTGACGCGGGCGGTTCGTGATGCCATTGCTGGGCTTGAACAACAGCCACCCGCGGATGCCTGGCACCTTGACCTCTACGGCGGTGTTGGGCTCCTGGCCGCCGCGCTCGCCGACGAACTGGGCACAACGGCGCGCATCACGACGGTTGAAGCGGAGGCACGGGCCACCGAACACGCGGCGCGCAACCTGAGCGAGCTGCCAAACGCCGATGCGCAGACCGCGCGGGTCGATCGCTGGCTCGCGAGCCTCGAGAACGACGTCTCAGCGAGTGATTGGGAGCGCCTCGCGCGCGGGATCGTTGTGCTCGATCCGCCGCGCTCCGGTGCTGGCAAAGAGGTCGTCGCGAGCATCACGAAGCTCAGCCCACACGCGGTTGTTTACGTCGCGTGTGACCCCGTGGCGCTCGCGCGTGACGTCGCTTACTTTGCTGACGGCGGCTACAGCGTGAGCGATATCCGAGGTTTCGATCTGTTCCCGCACACGCACCACGTCGAAACGGTTGCCGTTCTCACAAAGCGGTAGCGCCTACCACCGCACGCGTCGGCTGCGAACCCAACCGAGATCGCGCTGCAGGGGGAGCCTGAGCCCCCGTGCGCTCACGCGCCATGCCTCGTTGGGTTTTTCGGCCGCGACCAGCTCTTGCGCTTCGGAATCGTAGGCAAGCGAGAGCACAGCCAGAACAGCGGCGAGCTCTTCTTCGGTCGGGTTCCCGCTGACGAGCTTGATGTCAACGGGTGCGGCGTCTTCGGTCACAGCGGGATGTTTCCGTGTTTCTTCGCCGGCATTTCGGCGCGTTTGCCGCGCAAGCCACGCAGAGCCTTCGCGATTGCCTGGCGAGTGTGCGCCGGTTCGATGATCGAATCGATCTCGCCGCGTTCTGCAGCGAGGAACGGTGAGGCCACGTTGTAGAGATACTCGTTGGCAAGCTTGTTGCGCACAGCGGTGACGTCGGCGCCCGCTTCTTCGGCTTTCTTGATTTCGCCGCGGTAGAGGATGTTGACGGCGCCCTGCCCACCCATAACGGCGATTTCAGCCGTGGGCCAGGCAAGGTTGACATCGGCGCCGAGTTGCTTAGAGCCCATGACGATGTAGGCGCCACCGTAGGCCTTGCGCAGGATGACCGTCACGAGCGGCACGGTTGCCTCCGCGTAGGCGTACAGCAACTTGGCGCCACGGCGGATAACGCCACTCCACTCCTGGTCAGTGCCGGGGAGGTACCCGGGAACGTCGACGAGGGTGACGATCGGGATCGAAAACGCGTCGCAGAAACGGACAAACCGTGCTGCCTTCTCGCCCGCTTCAATGTTGAGCGTGCCGGCCATCTGCTTCGGCTGGTTGGCGATAATGCCGACCGAACGACCTTCGATGCGGCCAAAGCCAATGACGATGTTGGGGGCATACAGGGGCTGCACCTCAAGGAAGTCGCCATTGTCAACAATGCCCTCGATCGCAACCTTCATGTCGTATGGCTGGTTGGGCGAATCGGGAACGAGGCTGTCAAGTGCGCGGTCGGCGTCGGTCGTCTCCCACTCAAACTCGTAGTCGTAGACCGGAGCATCCGACATGTTGTTATCGGGCAGGTACCCGAGAAGCGTGCGCACGTAGTCGATCGCGTCGTCTTCGTCTTCCGCGAGGTAGTGCGCGACACCAGAACGGGTGTTGTGGGCATAGGCGCCGCCGAGCTCTTCCATGCCGACATCTTCACCGGTGACGGTTTTAATGACGTCGGGACCCGTGACAAACATCTGGCTCGTCTTGTCAACCATGACAACGAAGTCGGTCAAAGCGGGCGAGTACACGGCTCCACCGGCAGCTGGCCCCACAATGATCGAAATCTGCGGCACAACGCCCGAGGCTCGTGTGTTGAGACGGAAGATCTCACCGTATTTGCCGAGCGCGATAACGCCCTCTTGAATGCGGGCGCCGCCCGAGTCGAGCAAACCGATGCAGGGCACGCCATTTCGAAGGGCGTGCTCCATGACCTTGATGATCTTCTCACCGGCAACCTCACCGAGCGAGCCGCCGAAGGTTGTGAAGTCCTGCGCGTACACCGTGACGGTGCGCCCGTGAACCGTGCCGAACCCCGTGACAACACTGTCGCCGTAGGGGCGAGACTTGTCCATGCCGAAGGCAGTCGTGCGGTGACGTACATACTCGTCGAACTCAACGAAGCTCCCGGGATCGAGCAGCAGATCGATTCGCTCGCGAGCGGTGAGCTTGCCTTTTGCGTGCTGCTTGTCCTTCGCGATTTCTTCTGGATCAGAGACCGCCTCCGCATAGCGGGCGCGCAGGTCGGCGATTCGAGCGGCGGTGGTCGAAAGGTCGGGTGCATCAGTCACACGCCCACACTATCGCCACCGGTAGCGGGGCGGGGCATGGAACAAGCACAATAGAACCGTGCCGCGTTTGACTGAAACCGACCTTTCGAAGACGAAACGCGAAGCCGCAAAACTCGTCGTTTTGCCCTTCGCTGATTCGACGTCAAGTGTGTTGCAGGCAGGGCTCGCGGATGCGGCGGGTTGGCCAGATTTCAGTGTCGTCGTGACCGACGATCAGCGTGCTGGGCGCGGACGACTTGATCGCACCTGGAGCACGCCCGCGGGGGATGGCCTCGCGATTTCTGTGCTCGTGCGAGACATCGTAGGCCTGGGTGATGGTGCCACGTGGCTCCCGCTCGTGGCAGGAACGGCTGTGCGCAGCGCGGTTGCAAAACAGTTGACCGGCCAGTCGGTCGAGGTCAAATGGCCCAACGATGTGCTCGTTGACGGAAAGAAAATTTGCGGAGTCCTCGTGCAGGTGGCAGATGGCTGCGCCATCGTCGGCATCGGCATCAACACAGCCATGACGAGCTTCCCGGTTGAGACGGCGACATCCTTTGCGGCAGGCGGGGTGTCGTGCGATATTGATGCGCTCCTCGCGGACGTTCTCGCGGGCCTGCATGCGTTCCTTGGCGAACTCCGCACGGGGGAACTTGACCACGTTCGCGAGGTTGTTGCGGCACATGTCGGCACGATTGGGGCATCTGTTCGAGCGTCTTTACCGGGTGGCGATGAGGTGCTCGGCACCGCTCGCTCACTCGGGCGAGACGGTTCGCTCGTGATCGAGACGCCGCACGGCGAATGCACCCTGACGGCCGGCGACATCGTGCACGTGAGGCGAGCATGAGTGTGCCCGAGGCGCCCGAACGCCTCGTCGTGAGGTTCCGCACCTCGGGGCGAAACCTCGTTTGGTCGGCCCTCATCACGATTGCAAGCTGCGCCGCCGTTGGTTGGTACTGGGGGCACTTGCCCGACGGTATCGAGCACTGGATGCTTATCACGGCCGCGGCGCTCATCATCTTCTTCCTCGGGCTTGTGCCGCTCGTTCGCTGGGCTTCGCACTCGTACCGCATCACAACGCGACGCGTCATCGCTCGCAGTGGCGTTGTGACGCACAACGAACACGAAATCGCTCACAGCACGGGTTACGCCATCAAGATGCGGCGAGGCCCCATTCAACGACTCTTTGGCGAGGGCACAATCACCTTGACCTCGGGGAATGAGTCGCTTGTTCTACGACACGTGCCAAACGTCCTGCTCGTCCACGAGGTGCTCGCCGATGAACTCGAGCACGCACAGGTGGCTGCGCGCCGCGCCGCGTACGGGCCCGGCGGAGTGTATTTCACACCGATGCAGTGAGCGCAACCACACTGCGATAATGAGGGCATGAGCATTCGCGTCGGAGTCATTGGTGGCGGTCAACTGGCACGAATGATGATCGCTCCCGCGGTCGAACTCGGGCTCGAGCTGCGAGTGCTCGCTGAGACAGCGGATGCGCCCGCTGCGCTCGCCGCTACGCAGGTCGGTGACTACCGCGATGAAGCTGCTGTGCACGAGTTCGCCAAGACCGTCGACGTCATCACCTTTGACCACGAGCACGTTCCGCAGCCGATCTTGCGGGCGCTCGAGGCAGCTGGGCACGCCGTATATCCCTCAGCGGATGCGCTGCAGTACGCCCAAGACAAACTCCTCATGCGCGAGAAACTCGAAGCCCTCGGCCTGCCTCAGCCTGTCTGGGCACGGTTGGATTCGAGCGCTGATCTCGAACAGTTTCTCGCCGACAACGGTGGCCGTGCCGTTGTGAAGACACCCCGCGGCGGCTATGACGGCAAAGGCGTGCGCGTCGTCTCGTCACCAGACGAGGTGAGCGACTGGTTTGAAAACGCACCGTTGCTCGCGGAGGAGCTTGTGAGCTTTACCCGTGAACTTGCCCAGCAGGTCGCTCGTCGACCCTCGGGTCAGGTTCGCCCGTACCCGCTCGTTGAAACCGTGCAGCGCGAAGGCGTGTGCGCCGAGGTCATCGCTCCGGCTCCCAGCGCGGGCACGCGTGAAGTCGCGCTCGCAGCAGAGATCGCCGAAACCATTGCTGAGCAGCTGGATGTGGTTGGCATGCTCGCTGTCGAACTCTTTGAGACCGATGACGGGCGCATCCTCATCAACGAACTCGCAATGCGCCCGCACAACTCGGGGCACTGGAGTCAAGACGGTTCGTACACGAGCCAATTCGAACAACATCTTCGAGCCGTGACAGATCTTGCGCTGGGCGAACCGGCATCGAGGCAATCGTGGGCCGTCATGGCGAACATTCTCGGTGGGCCGCTCAATGCCGACATCGATACGCGCTTTGCGGGCGTCTACGAACAACACCCGACGGTCAAGATCCACACCTATGGCAAGGCTTCACGGCCGGGTCGAAAGGTCGGGCACGTCAACGCCATGGGAGACGATCTCGATTCTGTTGTGTACGAGGCGCGAGCCGCTGCAACGCTCTTCGCTGACTGAGCTGCCAGCACCCTCGACAAGCCTCTGGAACGGGCGCGCCTCAACCTGATACTCAGGCGACCGGTTTAGCGTGAAGACGTGACCAAAACTGCCCAGGAAAAGACCACCGCGCGAGTCGGCGTCGTTATGGGAT
The DNA here is from genome assembly GCA_964400205.1 of uncultured Microbacterium sp. Taxonomy (GTDB): domain Bacteria; phylum Actinomycetota; class Actinomycetes; order Actinomycetales; family Microbacteriaceae; genus Microbacterium. The sequence goes on along the minus strand of CAYNTU010000006.1, from coordinate 49,593 downwards.
CCGACTCCGATTGGCGTGTCATGCAGGCCGCTGCCGAGGCGCTCAGCGAGTTCGGCATCGAGTATGAAGTCGAGGTTGTTTCGGCCCACCGCACGCCCGACAAACTCGTGAGCTACGGGCGCGAAGCACGCGGGCGCGGCCTCGAGGTCATCATCGCCGGTGCGGGCGGGGCAGCGCATTTGCCTGGCATGCTCGCGTCATTGACCTCGCTGCCTGTTGTCGGGGTTCCTGTTCCCCTTGCGTACCTTGACGGGATGGATTCACTCCTCTCGATCGTGCAGATGCCCGCCGGGATTCCGGTCGCAACCGTTTCAATCGGTGGCGCACGCAACGCCGGCATTCTGGCCGCCCGCATCTTGGGTGCATCCGATCCGGCGATCGCCGCGGCACTCGACGAGTTCGCCGCGCGCCTTGAGCAGCAGGTCGACGAGAAGAACCAGGCGCTGAAGGCACAACTGTGACGCAAGCGACCGCGGCGCGTGCAACGCAACCGTTGCGATCGCCCGATGCAGCAGACGAGCGCACGATGGGGCGTCGTGGCTGGTGGCTGCTCACGCTCAACTTCCTCGTCCCGGGATCCGCTCAAGTTCTTGCGGGCAGCCGCAAGCTCGGCCGATTCGGGCTGGGCGCGACGCTTTTTCTCTGGGTTGCGCTTATCGGGGCTGGCGTGTGGTTCTTCGTCGCGCGCGAGAGCTTTATCCGCGTCGCTACGAACGGCATCTTCCTCACGGTCGTGCAGCTCTTGGTGCTCGCGTATCTTGTGCTCTGGATCATCCTCACGATCGACACACTGCGCCTCATCCGCCTCGTGAAGGTGCCCACGATCTCGAAGCTCGCGATTCCCCTCGTTGCACTCCTTGTGCTTTCGCTCGTGGGGTATGGCGGCGTCAAGCTCTCATCGATTGCCGGAAGCGCTCGCGGCGCGCTCGAAATCTTCCAACCGGGCCCGCCTATCGACCCCGTCGATGGCTACTACAACGTCCTGCTTCTTGGCGCCGACAGTGGTGAGGGCCGTGATTCGATGCGCTTCGACTCAATTTCGGTCGTCTCGGTCAACGCCGAAACTGGTGCCGTCACGATCTTTGGTATTCCGCGCGATATGGTCCTCTTCCCGTTCGCAGGAGATTCGCCCATGCGCAATCCTGAGCTCGTTGGCTTCGATTACCGCAACTACTTCGAGGGTCACGCAGACGACGTGTGCGGCTGGGGTGGCGGTATCAACCAATTGACGAACGCCGTGGAATACTGCCGCGATGACTTTGGCGTTGGGATTTACCCGGATGCTGCTGCGAGCGGATCACGGCCCGCGGTTGAGGCGACAAAAGACGCTGCAGAAGGCATCCTGGGGATCAAGATCCCGAATTATGTCTTCATCGATATGCACAGCTTCGCGCAGCTCGTTGATGCACTCGGTGGCGTCGATATCAACGTTGTTGAGCGTTTGCCGAAGGGCGGAGGCCCGGCGTATGAGGGTGAGCCTGCAGAAGACTGGGCAATCGGCTGGATCGAAGCTGGCCAACAGCACATGGATGGCGACACAGCTCAGTGGTATGCGCGTTCGCGGTACACGACGAATGACTGGGATCGGATGCGTCGACAGCGCGAATTGCAGCAGGCGATCCTCGCGCAGTTCACCCCCGCGAACGTGCTGAGTCGCTTTGAACAGGTCGCGGCTTCCGGCTCGGCCATGGTCGAGACAGATCTGCCTGTCGCCCAACTCTCCCGCTTCTTTGATCTCATGCTGCTGGCAAAGGAGCAGCCGCTCACGGCCCTCGAGCTGACGCCCGAGGGCGAAGGCGTCGATGACGAGAACCCCGATTTCGCCTTCATTCACGAACTCGTGCAGGCGAAGCTCTACCCGCCGCCACCTGAAACTCCGGAAGGTGAAAGTGGCACGGATCAGTAGGTGCAACGCGCTACGGTGGGGGAGTTATGGCCGTTGAACTGCATGTCATTGTTGAGACCGAACCGTACGTTGGCGTAGACCAGCCGGGGGTGTTCTCGTTTGAATCATCCGATGTCATTGCTGCGGGTCAGCATGTGCTGCGCGCGCTCGCCGAGACTGCCCCGGCAGGCTGCGTTGTCGTTGCTGAACACGCGCAAGAGGGTTCCGTCAGCATTCCCCGTGTGCGTGATCACTCGCTTGGGCGTGCGCGTGCCGATATCGGCCATCAGTGGCAGTGGGGGCTCAACTCGGGCTACCCACGGGGCCTCGTTCATTCCGCATCGCTCTTCGCGCCGCTGACGAAACACGACCGATATGACGACCAGCACCAGGTGGTTGTGACCCTTTGGGATTTGCGGGCGTGGCTCGAGCCGGAGTCGATTCCGGCGGAGTGGGTCACATGGCAGCGCGCCATGCTCAAACGAGCCGTCAAGTTTGCTGACGCATTCGTTGTGCCATCGCACGCCCTCGCGGCGCAGTTGGAAGAGATCGCCCCGGTGCGCGATCGCATCCGGGTCGTCCCTGTGGGCGTTGGGGGAGCATTTTCACCACGCGCACTTGGCGTCGCGCCGGAGTCGCTCGCCGTCGTTGTCGCGGCCTCAGAGGAGCAGACGGTTGCCGCGGTGCGCGGCGCACTCGCTCAAGGGTTGTCGGTGCACGTTCTTGACTCGCCAAACTCCGCTGGCCTGGGGGCGCAGCTGGCAGAAGTCGGGCTCGACATGTCTGCCATTACCGTGTCAGGCTTCCTTCCCGATGATGAGCGTGCAGGGCTGCTCCATCGCGCTGCTGTGCTCGTGAACACGGCAAACTCGCCCGTATGGCCCTGGCGAGTTGCCGAGGCGCTGCAGGTGGGAGTGCCGATTGTTTCGCTTGCGAGCGCGGGTGTGCAGGATCTTGTTGCGGATGCCGCGATCATTACCTCGCTCGAAAGCTTGAGCGATGCCATTGCGGCGGCGGTCGGGCCAGAGTCGCGGCGGCTTCGAGTGCTCGCGATTGACCGCTCAGCAAGTTTCAGTTGGCGTTCGGCAGCGGAGCAGCTTTGGGCGCTGCACGCTGATCTCTAAGCGGCCCGCGGTAGACTCAACGAACTATGACAGCAGCCGAAACCCGCGTTCTGGTGATCGTTCCAGCGTGGAATGAGGGGCAAAACGTCGGCAACACCGTTCGCGAGATCCGGCAGACGAACCCCGATCTCGACGTCCTCGTTATCAACGACGGTTCGACCGACGACACAGCACAGCAGGCCGCTACCGCCGGCGCAAAGGTGCTCTCCCTTCCGTTCAATATGGGTGTCGGTGGTGCAATGCGCGCGGGATTCACCTATGCCAAGCGCCACGATTATGACGCGGCAATCCAGGTAGATGCTGATGGGCAACACAATCCCGTCGATATTCAGCGGGTGCTCGACGGCTTGCAATCCGCCGATATCTCAATCGGTGCCCGATTCGCTGGTGACGGTGACTACGAGGTCCGTGGCCCGCGGAAATGGGCCATGACACTCCTTGCTCGGGTGCTCTCGGGCGTGGGAAAGACCCAGTTGACCGATGTCACGAGCGGCTTTCGTGCTGCCAACCGCGCGGCGATCAACCAGTACGTCAACTACTACCCGGCTGAGTACCTCGGTGACACAATCGATTCTCTCGTCGGGGCCATGCACTCAGGGCTTACGGTGACACAGGTTCCCGTAGCCATGCGCCCGCGTCAGCACGGTAACCCGAGCCAAAACCCACTCGGCGCGGCCATTTACCTTGGGCGATCGACGTTCGCACTCGTCCTTGCGCTCATGCGAGGCGGAACAACGCAGAGTGCTTCGTCTGTGCAGACCGCGAAGGAGCCAGCATGATCGTCGCCGCCGGAATCATCATGTCGGTCTTTGTGATCGTCCTGATCACGATCTTGCTCCTCAAGCGCCAGCTCGCCGAGAAGTACGCCGTCCTGTGGCTCATCATTGGATTCGGCGTACTTATCGTTTCGATCTTCCCGGGTCTGCTTGAGTCGCTTGCTCGACTCTTGGGTGTGCAGGTACCCTCCAACCTCATCTTTGCTGCGGCAATTGCGCTCCTCATCGGCGTCGCGCTGCATCTTTCATGGGAACTTTCGCGCGCCGAAGACGAGATTCGCCGTCTTGCGGAAGACGTCGCAATCTTGGCGACCGATGTCGACGACTTGCGTGCACAGGTCGAGGCAAACGGCACCCATGAGCAACCGTAGTCACCTCGGCAACGCAAGCTGGGTGCTCCTGGCGACGGTTCTCGCCGGCGGTGTTGCCTATGTTGTTCAGCTGCTCGCACCCGGGCTCCTACGGAATGACGAAAAGTACATTGCCTTCTCGGTGCTGTGGTCTGCCATCTACCTCGGTGTGAGTGCGCTCTCGGGTGTGCAGCAAGAGTTTTCACGCGCGACGCATGCCAGAAGAACGGATGCCACCGGCCGCGGTTCGAGCCGCGTCATCCTCGTCGTCTTCGCGGTTCTCGGGCTCGGCGCTGCAGCTGCGGCTCTCGTGATTGCCTTCATCGTGGCACCTCGATCCGTAGCGGTCTCGCCTCTCACACTTCTTCCGCCCATCGTGCTCGCACTTGTCGGCTATCTTGCCCTCGCCATGTTGAGCGGAATGCTCGCGGGATTGCACCGCTGGCCAACGATCGCAGCAGTCACGATCTTCGACGCGGTTCTGCGCGCCGCCGTGCTCATCATGGGGTTCACGGCGGGGTGGAACATCCTCGCCCTGACGTACGCCATCGCCGCACCCTTCGGGCTCGCTGCCCTCGGGGGGCTCCTTCTTCTCCGGGCGGAACTGCGCAAAACCGTGCGCTTTGATGCAGGCCCGAAAGAGCTCATCACCAATGCCCTCACAACCGTTGGCGGGGCAGTCGCGATGGGTGCGGTCATCAGCGGTTTGCCACTGGTGATCGGCGTGACAATGCCACACGCACCAGCGGCTTGGCTTGCCGGGGCACTATTTGCCATCATGCTCACGCGTGCCCCCATCGTCACGCCCGCGATCGCGCTGCAGTCTTTCATTGTCGCGACGTTCCGTGGGCCGGGCGAGGCGACTCCTCAGACTGTTTCACGAGGTGCCGTGATGAAGGGCATCTTTGCGATTGTCGGCGTTGCTGCGCTCGCGATCATTGCGGCGCTCATCGGGCCAGCGCTCGTGCGCTGGTTGTCTGGCGGTAGCGAAGTCGACAGTCAGCTCATGTTCGTCATCGTCTTGAGTGCATTCCTGGCCGCAGCATTGAGCAGCACCGCCGCGCTGCTTATCGCACGCAGTCGGCACGCGCTCAGCGCACTCGGATGGGCAGCCACGGCGGTGCTGACTGTGCTCTGCCTGCTCATCCCGATTGCGCCGGAACCTCGATTGATCCTTGCCCTGCTCGTCCCGCCCGCCGTTGGGCTCGGGATTCACGTCACCGGTTTGTTGCGGCGTTCTGCGCCAGAACCTCGTTAAAGAGCTCGAGCGTCTCCTCCGCGTTCTTCCGCCAACTGTAGAGCTTGCCCTGTTGGAAGCCTGCTGTAACGAGCTTGTCGCGGAGCGCGGCATCCGATGTTACGGACGTGATGGCGTCCGCAATCGCTTGTTCGCTGAATGGGTCGAAGAAGACGGCGGCATCATCGCCGATGACCTCTCGATGGACTTGCGTATCGCTTGCGACCAGGGGGAGCCCGGAGTTCAGCGCTTCGACATTCGGCATCGCGAAGCCTTCAACGAGCGATGGCATCGCGAGGGCTGTTGCGACCGAATACAGATCATTGAGTTCTTCTTCGCTCACCCAGCCGTACAGATCAACCCAATTCTCGAGCCCGGCGTCGGTCACGACCTGGCGGAGCGGGTCATCGCCGAAGCTGCCCGTAATTGCCAGGCGCGGTCGCTGAGCCTCTGGAATGAGGGCGATCGAGCGAATGAGACGATCCCAGTTCTTATGCGGCAGGCGCTGCCCCGTCGCAAGTACGAGGGGCCCGCGTTCTCCCGCGCGGCTCCGGTCGATTCCTCGGCGCGCCTCGCCAGCGAGGTAGATCACCGAGATCTTTTCGGGGTCAATGTTGAGAAAGCGGATGAGTTCATCGCGGCTGAACTCGCTGATCGTGATAATTCGCGTCGCATTGCGAGCGACGAGCTTCTCGATGACCTTGACCGGAAGCGTATAGACCGGGTTTGCGATCTGCTCGGGGTGGCTCCAGTAGATGACGTCGTGCATCGTCACAACCGTGGGCATCGCAGAGTACGCCGGGCCAAGTGTTGCGGGGGAGTGGATGAGGTCAGCACCGTGTTTTTTCGCCGCAGAGCCAACCGTGACCTCGCCGCGAGCCCAAGCGATGCGATTCTCGCCCGAGATGCCCGAGTTGATGCATTCACCGGGGAACCACGAACGATCTCTCCCGTAGCCTTCCGTCGAGAACCAGCCGACGTATTCGTGTTGGGTGCCGATCTCACCAAGCTGACGGTAGAGCTCCCGGGCGTACACCTCCATGCCGCCCTTGGTGCCGGTCAGAGAGAGGAGATCTACGAATATACGAGCCATCGCACTTCAGCCTAGTAAGTGCGCTGGCCTCCCGCGAGATTCCCCGTTATTTGTCGGCGCCGTTGTTGGGCAGCCACCACATGGGGTCAACCTTGTTGCCGTTGACAACAACCTCGAAGTGTAGGTGCGTGCCGTAAGCATTGCCTGAGTCGCCGACACCACCGAGTTTCTGGCCCTTCTTGACCTGTGTGCCTCGCGCGACCTCGCGAGTTCCATACTGCATGTGACCGTAACGGCTCACGACCCGCTGCCCGTTGATCTGGTGTTCAACCTCGATGTATACGCCCAGCCCTGAGCCGCTTCCCTCAGTAGAGGTGATGACGGTGCCGTCAGCAATTGCGTAGATGGGGGTGTTGCGCGGCGACATCATGTCGACACCGGGGTGCCATGAGCTGAACCCGTTGGTTGACGAGCTCCACGTCCACACGTTCCGTGCGATGGGCCATTGCACCTTCGGTAGTTCGGGGAGCGGGGCCCCTGCTGTGCCCGGAAGAACCCGGAAACGGGTGCCCTCAGAGCTCCAGATGTCGGGCCACCGGGTCTTGACGGTTTGTGCCTCGTTGCGGTCAGCCGTGTAGAAGTGGCGGTTGAGTTTGGTGCTCCAGAAGCGGTCCACCTCATTCGAGCCCGAAATGTTCGCATCGACAGGGTAGGCGTAGTAGGCGATGCCTTCGTACTTCCAAATGTCGCCGTGGCGGCGCTCAACGTCCGCTTTCTCTGCAGCGGAGGTCGTAAAGAAGTGTGCTTTGTACCATTCCGACCAGAATCGGTATACGGGGACGCTGCCTGCGACCTCCGAGGTGTAAGCGTTGTAGCGCACACCTTCGTATTGCCACTCGGTTGGCCAGGTGCGCAGAATATGGTCGCGCTCACTCACGCTCGTGGTGTAGTGGTGACCACCGAACTTCGGGCTGTAGAAGCGGTACACGGGAACCGAGCCGGAGGCTGCGGCAGCAGCTGCCGTCAACTCTGCCTCAACAGGTTCACCCTCCTCTGGGGTCGGCTGGTTTTGCGGGGCTACGGCCGCCGGGTCCTCGAGCGCGGGAACTTCGAGCGGCGCTTCGGTCGGCTCAACTGCTGGGTCAAGCGCGGGAGCTTCGCCTGTTTCCGTCGGAGCGGGCGTCGTGCTCACATCGCCGGCGGGGGGCGGGGTGACTTCAGCCGACGCTGCGGAGGCACCAGTCAAGAGGGCCGCGACAAGAGCGAGCGAAGAAAGCGCGCCAATTGTGCGCGTGGAAGACAGACGAGGAAGCGACATAACCGAACCAAACAGACGTGAAGAGTATCGAGGCTCGAGGCACCAAAAAACGCCCTGTTCAGGGCGCAAGCACCGACTCAAACCGCCCCTAAAGTATCAATGCACCCTGGGACTGCCAAGCCCGCAGGAGAATTCCCCGCATCTTCTCAGGTCTCGCGGAATCCGCGCCTCCGGCTAACCTGCAACAGAGAAGACGTGAGCGAGTGCCGAGCGCAGCCCTGCCATATTGCCTTTCAACGCGATGCGCGGCAATTCACTCGCGCCATGGAGTCGCGAAATGATGCGCGTGCGCGCGGCGCGATTCGTTGAGGAGAAACCATTCTCGCGCGCAAGTTGCGCTGCTAGCGCGTAGTACCGCCGCTCATCGGCGAAGCGTGCGCCGTCGAGGAGCGTCTTCATCGAGGCGCTCGCAATGTGGCGCCGGTACTCGAAGGCCACGGGGGGTGTGTACACGAGCGTTCCCCCTGCGAATGCGATGTCCATGAGCAAGGCGAGATCCTGAATGACGGCGAAACCATCACGGAAGTCATGTTGACGCAACGTCTGCGTGCGAAACGCCAACGACGGCCAGTACAACCAGTTCCCCCGGATGAGACTTGTCGCCAGAGCTTCGCCATTCAGAACTGTCTCGCTCTTGGGTGCGAGGAACCCGCGTTTGACGCGGTCGACAAGTGGCTCTGCAGGGTTGCCGTTCTCGTCAATGACCTGCACGCCCGGCTGAATGACATCCGCGTTGGGGTACCGCTCAATCGCTGCGCTGACGGTCTCGAGATAGTTAGGCAACATGAGGTCATCGCATCCGATGATCGTGACGTAGTCGGATGTCGCCAGCCGAACAGATCGCCGAAAGTTGCCCGTCACACCGAGGTTCTCGCCATTCAGGAGATATCGGATACGGTCATCACCCAGGGCTCCAACGCGGTCACGAATACTGGGTTCGCCAGCCGGGACAGGGTATCGGTCATCGATGACGGTTGCCTGCCACTGCGTGATCGTCTGAGCCTGAATTGACTGGAGGGTCTGGATGAGGAGCTCGGGGTCGCCCCAGAACGGAATGAAGATCTCTGGGATACGCGAGGTCGGCGTCGGAGACGTGCTCATAATTCCTCACAGCGATTGATCGGTTGAAGGTTCGAGAGCAGTGCGCTCAATCGAACCCGAAGGCAAGCCTATCCCTGAGCGCGTTTCAGCGAGCTCAGGCCGCGCGCTAGCTACAATGAACTGTTTGACCGACCCACAGAAAGAGCACGGATGGCTCGATTGAGCAGCGATACGCCGCTGACCCAGCCAGGCAGCGATGGCGGCGTCTTTGCCATCGCGGGGCGCATGCATCTTTTGATGCTCCTCGTGCGCAAGGAAGTGCAGATCCGATACCGTGGCTCCGCCCTCGGATGGCTGTGGTCGTACGTCAAACCACTGACCCAATTCGTCGTCTTCTACGTCGCCATTGGTGTCTTCATGGGCATGAACAAGAACGTGCCGGCCTTCCCCGTGTACCTTTTGGCCGGGCTCACCGCCGTGACGTTCTTCAATGAGGCCTTCTCCAATGGCACGAGGTCGCTCATCGACAATGCCGCGCTCATTAAGAAGATTTATCTGCCGCGCCAGATGTTCCCCATCGCCTCGACGCTCGTGGCTCTCGTCAACATCATTCCGCAGATTCTCGTGCTCGTCGTCATCGACCTCTTCCTGGGGTGGCGGCCCACATGGCTCGGTATCGGTGCGGTCGTGTTTGGGCTCGTCATCATCGGCATTCTCGCGACTGGTCTGGGAATGCTGTTCGGTGCCATCAACGTCACCTTCCGTGATGCGCAAGCATTCGTTGAGATCATTACCATGGTCTCGGTCTGGGCCTCGCCCGTCATGTATCAGTGGACCATGGTGAGCGATGCGCTCTCCGGATGGCTCCTGCGGATCTACATGTCGAATCCCATTACGGCAACCGTTGAGCTCTTCCACTATGGGTTGTGGGCGCCGTTGAATGCGCAGGCTCCTGCCGCAGAGCAATCCGTCTTGTTCCCAAACCTCTGGCAGCACGCCTTCGTCGCATTCGGAGTATCGCTCGCTGTGCTGCTCATCGGAGAGATTGTCTTCCGCAAACTGGAGGGTCGCTTTGCCCAAGACCTCTAAAACGCCAACCGAAGCTCTTGAGGCAATCGTTGTCGATGACGTATACAAGACATTTCGTCTTCGTCACACACACTCCTTTAAAGAGACCTTCTTGGCTGCGCTGCAGCGCAAAAAGATCACGAGCGATTTTCACGCACTCGATGGCGTGAGCTTCACGATCCGCCAGGGCGAGTCGGTCGCGCTGCTCGGGTTCAATGGTTCCGGAAAATCGACCATGCTCAAGATGATCGCTGGCGTCATGGAGCCCGATAAGGGTGAGATTCTCACACGTGGTCGCGTCGCGGGACTCATCGAAGTCGGAGCCGGCTTCCACCCCGATCTGTCTGGCCGAGAGAATGTTTACCTCAACGCCGCGATCCTCGGCATGAGTAAGAAAGAAACCGAGGAGCGCTTCGACCAGATCGTTGAGTTCAGCGAGATCGGTCAGTTTATTGACACCGAGGTCAAGCACTATTCCTCGGGCATGTTCTTGCGGCTCGCGTTTGCCGTGGCAATTCACACTGAAGTCGACATTCTCTTGATCGACGAGATCCTCTCCGTCGGTGACGAGCCTTTCCAGCAGAAGTGCCTCGCGCGAATTCAGGAGCTCAGCGAGAGCGGCGTGACTCTGGTCGTTGTCTCCCACGACCTCGATATGGTGTCGCGGGTGTGCGAACGAGGCATCGTGTTACAGAACGGCAAGGTGCAATTCGACGGCGACAGCACTGACGCAGTCGCACGTCTGCGTGGCGAGTGACGCCGTGGGCGCGTCGGGCGTCGCTGTGAAAGAATGACAGCGTGAAGGGCATCATTCTTGCTGGGGGTTCTGGTACCCGGCTGCATCCGATTACGTTGGGCACGTCGAAGCAACTCGTTCCCGTGTACGACAAACCGATGGTGTACTACCCGCTGTCGACCCTCATGCTGGCTGGTATCCGAGACATTCTCGTGATTACAACGCCGCATGATGCTGCGTCGTTCGAGCGTTTGTTGGGGGATGGTTCGCAGTTCGGGGTCAACATCACCTTCGCGCAACAACCGTCGCCTGATGGGCTTGCACAGGCGTTCGTGATTGGTGCTGACTTCATCGGTGATGACAAGGTCGCGCTCGTTTTGGGCGACAACCTGCTGTACGGCCCGGGGCTTGGAACGCAGCTGAAGCGGTACGCCGATGTCGATGGCGGGGCGGTTTTCGCATACTGGGTTGCCGACCCGGAAGCGTACGGTGTCGTTGAGTTCGACACTGCTGGGCGGGCGGTCTCGCTCGAGGAGAAACCGGCTGTACCGAAGAGCAACTATGCCGTTCCTGGGTTGTATTTCTATGACAACGACGTTGTTGAGATCGCGAAAAACCTTGCCCCGTCCGCGCGCGGTGAGTATGAAATCACGGATGTCAATCGTGCGTACCTTGAACGCGGCAAACTGCACGTTGAGGTTTTGCCTCGTGGAACGGCCTGGCTTGACACGGGAACGTTCGATCAGATGGCTGACGCGGGTGATTATGTGCGCACGATTGAGCGGCGCACGGGTCTGCGGATCGGTGTGCCGGAAGAGGTCGCGTGGCGGCAGGGGTTCTTGACCGATGATGAATTGCGCGAGCGCGCGGAGAAACTGACGAAATCGGGGTACGGCACGTACCTGCTGGGTTTGTTGGAGCGAGGAAAGTAATGGGCAATCTGCTCGTGACCGGTGGTGCCGGATTTATCGGTTCGAACTTTGTGCACTACGTCGTCGAACACACGGATCACCATGTGACAGTGTTGGACGCCTTGACCTATGCGGGTAACCGCAAATCGCTCGAGGGGATCCCGGCTGACCGGATGACGTTCGTGCACGGTGATATCACGGATGCCGAACTCGTCGACAAGCTGGTGAGCGAGGCTGACGCGGTCGTGCACTATGCGGCCGAGAGCCACAATGACAACTCGCTCGATTCACCTCGACCTTTCCTGGACACGAACATCATCGGCACGTACACACTGTTGGAAGCCGTGCGGAAACACAACACGCGTTTCCACCACATCTCAACAGACGAGGTCTACGGGGATCTCGAGCTTGATGACCCCGAACGGTTCACCGAGAACACTCCATACAACCCGTCCTCGCCGTACTCCTCGACGAAAGCGGGCAGTGACTTGCTCGTTCGTGCGTGGGTTCGCTCGTTCGGGGTGCAGGCAACGATCTCGAACTGCTCGAACAACTACGGGCCGTACCAACACGTTGAGAAGTTCATCCCACGCCAGATCACGAACGTCCTGCGGGGTGAACGCCCCAAACTGTACGGGGCGGGTGAGAACGTGCGGGACTGGATCCACGCGAACGACCACTCCTCCGCTGTGCTCACAATCCTCGAGAAGGGGCGCATCGGAGAGACCTATCTCATCGGTGCTGACGGGGAACGCAACAACAAAGAGGTCGTTGAGCTCATCCTCGAGAACATGGGCCAGCCCCGTGACGCATACGATCACGTGACAGACCGTGCGGGCCACGACATGCGGTACGCAATCGACTCCAGCAAATTGCGCGAGGAACTCGGCTGGGAGCCCCAGTACGCAAACTTCGAAGCGGGCCTGCAAGCGACAATCGATTGGTATCGACAAAACGAAGACTGGTGGGCGCCCGCAAAGGACGCGACAGAAGCCTTCTACGCAAGCAAAGGACACTAGCGGGCATGGCGATCGAGTTTTCGAAACCGCTGACCGCCACCGAAACGACGATCCCCGGTCTGGTCGTTTTTGACCTGCCCGTCCACGGCGATAGCCGTGGCTGGTTCAAAGAGAACTGGCAGCGCGAGAAGTTCCTCGCCGCCGGGTTGGAAGATTTCGGCCCGGTACAGAACAACATCTCGTTTAATGACGTCGTCGGAACAACTCGCGGCATCCATGCCGAGCCGTGGGACAAGTTCGTCTCGGTTGCAACAGGTCGCATTTTTGGTGCGTGGGTTGATTTGCGCGAAGGCCCGACGTTCGGGGCGGTTTACTCAACAGAGCTCGATCCTTCACGTGCGATCTACGTGCCGCGCGGGGTCGCGAACTCCTACCAGACACTCGAGCCAGACACCGCGTACACCTACCTTGTCAACGATCACTGGTCGCCCGGGGGAGAGTACTCGTTCCTCAACCTCGCGGACGAATCGGTCAACATTCCGTGGCCCATTCCGCTCGAGCAGGCAGAGATCTCTGAGAAAGATCGCGCGCATCCGCGACTGGCTGACGTCACGCCAATTCAAGCGAAGAAGACGCTCGTTCTCGGCGCCGGGGGGCAGCTCGGTCGTGCGCTGCAATCGACTTTCGCCGGTGACCCGACAGTTGAGTTCGTCTCGCGTGCGGATCTCGACCTCACGGCTGACCTCTCGGATGCGCGACGGTGGCGCGATTACCAAACCATCATCAACGCGGCCGCCTACACGGCAGTCGACGCGGCAGAGACCCCCGAGGGTCGAGTGCAAGCCTGGCAAGCGAATGCCGCTGCGGTTGCCTCGCTTGCCCGGATTGCAACTGAGTACGGGATCACTCTCGTTCACATATCGAGTGACTACGTCTTCGACGGAACAAAACCTGGCGAGTACCTGGAAACAGACGCGGTCTGCCCCTTGGGTGCCTATGGGCAATCGAAGGCGGCAGGCGACATTGCGGTGGCAACAGTGCCCCGGCACTACATCGTGCGCACGTCGTGGGTTATCGGTGACGGGAACAACTTTGTTCGCACCATGGCGAACCTCGCGGATCGCGGCATCGACCCGCGAGTCGTGAATGATCAAACCGGCCGACTGACCTTTACGAGCGATATTGCCGGTGCCCTCAAACATCTCCTCGAAACACGCGCCCCGTATGGCACATACAACGTAACGGGGAGCGGTGAGCCACAAACATGGGCGCAGATTGCAGCATCCGTTTTCGAGTTGACGGGCCACGATCCGGCGCGTGTGACGGGAGTGACGACCGACGAGTACTTCGCCACAGCGACTGGCCCCATCGCGCCACGCCCGCGAAATAGTGTGCTCTCACTCGAGAAAACTGCACGTGTTGGTTACACGCCGGCCGACGCGCTGGAATCACTTCGCACGTATCTCTCGGCGGCCGCCCAGTAGACTGAGTTCGCATCCGGCACCGACGTTGCCGAGTCTGACACTATGCCTGAAACCTCCCGTCGAAATGCCGCGAAGCGCGTGCGCACTCGTTCCGAATCGGTAGATGCTCCGCTCGCATACCGCTACGACATCGACGGTTTGCGTGCGCTCGCGATTGCGCTCGTCGTCGTCTACCACGTGTGGGTTGGGCGAGTCTCCGGTGGCGTCGACGTCTTTTTGATGATCTCGGCGTACTTCCTGACAGCGTCGCTTGCTCGCCGCGCTTCACGAGGAGACAAACCTCGCCTGCTTCGCTACTGGGCGATGCGCTTTCGCCGGTTGATGCCGCCAGCCGCCGTCACGATCTTGGGCGTTCTTGTGCTGGCGTACATCTATTTCCCGCCAACGGACTGGGCAGCAATTTGGCACCAAAGTTGGGCTAGCCTGTTCTATTTCCAGAACTGGGCGCTCGCGTTCGGTGAAGTCGATTACTACAATCGTGCGGGCGTTTTGCCGAGCCCGCTCCAGCACTTCTGGTCGCTTTCCGTTCAGGGGCAGGTGTTTCTGCTGTTCCCGATCCTCATCGCACTCGTCGGATGGATCGCGTACCGCAGACGCACCCTCGTGCGACCGTTGCTCATCGTCGTGTTTGCGGGCGTCTTCGCCTGGTCATTGTGGTTCTCGATTGTCGAAACGCAGTCGCGTCAAGAGTTTGCCTATTTCGACACCCGTACGCGCGTATGGGAGTTTGCGGCGGGCGCGCTCGTTGCGCTGCTCTTGCCGTATGTGCGTATTCCCGGATGGCTGGCTGCGCCGCTCGGCTGGCTTGGCGTCATTGGAATCTTCACGTGCGGCATGATACTTGACGTGCAGGGCGGCTTCCCCGGATACCTCGCGCTGTGGCCTGTCTTGTGTACGGCTGCCGTTATTGTCGGGGGCTCGAATCCGGTTTCGTGGGGCCCGACGAAGCTCCTCGCCTCACGCCCTATGCGTTTCCTTGGGAAAGACGCGTATGCACTGTATCTCGTGCACTGGCCTGTGCTCATTACGTGGCGTTTGCTCCACGAAGACGCGCCCATTTCGCTCAAAGACGGCGCCATCATCGTTGCGATCTCTGTTGTCGTCGCGCGTCTGCTGACTTTCCTTGTAGAGACCCCCCTCAGACGTCTTCCACCGTTGCATTTGCAGACGTCACGAGGCTTCTTGGCGATCGCGCTCAGCATCGCGCTTGTTGCCACGCCGCTCGGCATGTGGCAACAGGTTGAGAAAGAGAAAGCGGATGCGCTCACGGCGGAATACGACCGCTACCAAGAAGGATCTGTCAATACTCGGTGGCCTGGCGCGATAGCAGTCGACGGTGGGATTGCCGTGCCCACTGACGCTGACTTTGAACCTCGATCCACTGAACTTGATGCCGAGTGGGTTGCCCTTCCTGAGCAGTGTCGCGGGCTCCTTCGCCCGACAGCTGAAGTTCTTCTTGAGGCGGGGTGTAGCCAGTCCAAGAATGCACATCGCGCGGATCGTCGCGTCTTGATTTTGGGTGATTCCCATGCGCAGCAGTTGGGCGCACCCATGATTGAGGTCGCGCGCGGGCAAGGGATTGGTGCTTCGTTCTTGTTGCTCGGTGGTTGCACGCCCGGGTTTGCCGAGGAACCACGTACTGTCGGCGATATCTCGTGTGAGCAGTGGCGCACAGCAGCTCATGAATACGTTCTCGACACGAAACCGGATGCTGTGTACCTCATCGCCTCGCGGGCAGAGGGGAACGATCAGGAGCGGTTGATCCACGGCTTCGAGGATTTCGTCGAACCGTTCTTGGCCGCGGGAATCGAAGTTATCGCTGTACGCGATAACCCACGCTATGGAAACTCACCCTCGCCATATCAATGCGTCGATCAGTCGGAACAGCATGGTGCAGAGTGTTTCGTGCCGATTGGCGATGTCTTGTCTGAGCGAAACCCGCTCGATGCGCTCGACTCGCGCATCATGACGGTCGACTACACACCGTGGCTCTGCCCGGATGGCGAAACCTGCCCAGCCGTTATCGGGAATGTCTACGTCTACATGGACTGGAACCACACAACGTGGATGTACGGGAAGACGCTTTCGCCTTTGCTCGAACAACAGCTCATTGAAGCGGGCTTCCTTGATCACTATTCGGGCTACGAGCCACGACGAAACTACGCACAGTCACGTTGAACCGCTCCCGAGCGGCGCGGACAAACGAAGGCTGTGTGTCCGCGTAGACTTGAGGGATCATGGATCTTCTCGTTGTTGGGTCTGGCCTGTTTGGTTTGACCGTCGCAGAGCGCGCTGCTGAAGCGGGTCGCAAAGTTACCATCATTGACCGCCGCCATCACATCGGTGGCAACGCCTACAGCGAGAACGAGCCGACGACCGGCATCGAGGTGCACCGCTATGGAGCGCACCTCTTCCACACGTCAAACCCTGTCGTGTGGGAGTACGTGAACCGTTTTACGACCTTCACGAACTACGTGCACCGTGTGTACACGAATCACAAGGGCATTGTGTACCCCCTGCCGATCAACCTCGGTACGATCAACCAGTTCTTCCAGGCGGCGTACACGCCGGATGAAGCGCGTGCGCTCATTCAGGAGCAAGCGGGCGAGTTTGACCCCAAGACTGCACAGAACCTTGAAGAAAAGGCAATCGGCCTTATCGGTCGCCCGCTCTACGAAGCGTTCATTCGCGATTACACGGCCAAGCAGTGGCAAACCGACCCCAAGGAACTCCCTGCAGAGGTCATCAGTCGCCTTCCCGTGCGCTACACCTACGACAACCGCTACTTCAATGACACGTGGGAGGGTTTGCCGACCGATGGCTACACCGCGTGGCTTGAGCGTATGGCTGACCACAAGAACATCGATGTTCAGCTCAATGTTGATTTCTTCGACGAGAGCCAGCCGCTCAACAAGAATGATGTCGTTGGTCAGACGCAGGTCGTCTACACGGGTCCCGTCGATAAGTACTTCGACTACGCAAACGGCGAGCTCGGCTGGCGAACGATCGATCTTGAAGAAGAAGTGCTTGACGTTGGTGACTTCCAAGGCACGAGCGTCATGAATTATGCGGATTTGGATGTGCCATACACGCGCATCCATGAGTTCCGCCACTTCCACCCCGAGCGCGAAGACCGCTACCCCAAGGACAAGACAGTCATCATGCGCGAGTTCTCGCGCTTTGCGGGCCGTGGCGACGAGCCGTACTACCCGGTCAACACCCCGGACGACCGCAATGGTCTGCTCGCATACCGCGAGCTTGCCAAGGGTGAGCCCGATGTGCACTTTGGTGGTCGCCTCGGCACCTACCAGTACCTCGACATGCACATGGCAATCGCCTCGGCGCTCAATCTGTGGAACAACACGCTGGCGTAACCCGCAGCGCTCATAGTCGAGCACCGTATGAGCGAAGGAACCATCAGCCAGCGAGCTGAGCAGCAGGACGCAGCCCTGCGTTATCGATACGACATCGATGGTTTGCGAGCCCTCGCGATCGCCCTTGTCGTCATCTACCACGTTTGGTTTGGCCGCGTCTCGGGCGGCGTTGACGTGTTCTTGATGATCTCGGCGTTTTTTATGACCGAGTCTTTGACGAGGCGTGCGGCGCGCGGTGGGAAGCCGAGGCTTGCTCGCTACTGGGCGAACCGTTTTCGGAGGCTCGTACCGCCGGCTGCCGTAACGATCTTGGGGATTCTCGTTGCCGCGTACCTCGTCTATCCGCAGGCTGAATGGCCGCGGATTTGGCGCGAGAGTTGGGCGAGCCTGCTGTACTTCGAGAACTGGACCCTCGCGAATGCCTCGGTCGATTACTACAACGTCGACGGGAACCTCCAAAGTCCACTCCAGCACTTTTGGTCGCTCTCAATCCAAGGCCAGGTCTTCCTGCTCTTCCCCCTCGCAATTGCGCTCTGTGGGTGGGCCTTGCGCGACCGCCGCAATCTCATTCGGCCCGTCCTCGGTGTCGTTTTTGGTGCCGCGTTCATCGCTTCGCTGTCGTGGTCGATTATTCAGACGCAAGCCAACCAGTCGTTTGCGTACTTCGATACACGGACTCGCGTTTGGGAGTTTGCCGCGGGGGCGCTCGTGGCGCTGCTCCTCCCGTTCCTTCGGGTCCCGGGGTGGCTCGCTGCCCTCCTCGGTTGGGCAGGTGTCATCGGGATCGTCACGTGTGGCATGGTGCTCGATGTTCAGGGCGGGTTCCCCGGGTACCTCGCTTTGTGGCCCGTTTTGTGTACCGCCGCTGTTTTCATCGGCGGGACAAATCAGGTCGCATCCGGGCCCTACCGGTTCCTCACGTCAGCTCCACTACGCTTCGTCGGCAAGGACGCGTACGCGCTCTATCTTGTTCATTGGCCAGTGCTCATTACCTGGCGTGTAACGCATGAAAACGCTGCCCCAAATGCCCTTGAGGGAATGGGGATCATCGCCATCTCGGTCGTCCTCGCACGATTTCTGCGGTGGTTCGTTGATAGCCCCATCCGACGGCTTCCGCGTGAGGGATTGCAAACGAGTCGCGGGCTCGTCGTGATCGTGACGAGCATGGCCCTCGTCATGACGCCACTCGGTCTCTGGCAAAAGGCCGAGCAAGATCGGCTTGACGCCATCATGGCGCAGTATGAAAAAGATGCGGCTTCATTGACAGATTCGTCGTACCCGGGGGCAGCCTCGATTTATGCGGCAGTCCCGGTTCCCGAGAGCATGCCCCTCGTTCCCGTGAGTTCGAAACTGCAAGAGGAATGGGTTCGCCTCGATGAGGCCTGCCAGGGCACTGCGGAACCAACCGCCGAGATTGTGCGCGTTCGCTGTACACAACGAGAAGGTGCTGATCAGGCGGATCGTATCGTCCTGGTGGTTGGTGATTCGCGGGCTCAGCAACTCACCGCGCCGCTCGACGCGATCGCCGAGAAACAGGGGCTTGGGCTCATCCGGTCGATCTACCTGGCATGCCCTGTGGGGCTCTCCGAGGAACCACTTGGTCTTGAGTGGATGGATTCGGATGATTGCCAAGCCTGGCGCGAGGCCGTGCTCGACTATGCCCTTGAGCTTGAACCGGATGCTGTCTATCTCGTTGCTACGACGGCGCGATTCGACCAGCCGGAGCGTTTGCAGGACGGGATCGAAGACTTTATCGATCCGCTGCTCGACGCCGGCATCGAGGTTGTTGCGCTCCGAAGCAACCCCAGGTTTGCTGACCAACCCGGTGACGAGTCACCCTTTGAGTGCGCGGCCACCGCGACAGATCCGGCGGTCGAC
Organism: uncultured Microbacterium sp.; assembly: GCA_964400205.1. Taxonomy (GTDB): domain Bacteria; phylum Actinomycetota; class Actinomycetes; order Actinomycetales; family Microbacteriaceae; genus Microbacterium. The sequence continues at coordinate 30,419 of CAYNTU010000006.1, read as the reverse complement.
TGCGGGGTTCCGCTTGTCGAGCTGCTCGCTGAGGGCGAGAGCCCGCTGGAGGATCTTGACCCGCGTGTGCTGCGAGTCGATTTCACGCCGTGGCTCTGCCCTGAAGGCGTCTGCCAAGCTGCCATCGGGAACATCGCGGTCTACTTTGACGCGGCTCACGTGACGAAGACGTACGGCCTCACCCTGGCGCCCGTCCTCGAGCAGCAACTCATCGCAGGTGGTTTCCTTGAGGAGTACTCGGGGCTTGTGCCGCTTGACGCTGTGCTCAGCGATGAGCAACGCTAGCGGCCTACTCGACAGGTGTCGGTGAGGGCGTCGGAGTTGTCGGCGGGGATGCCGTCAGCACAGCCTCGAGTTCTGCGAGCGACGCTTGCGCGGTGGCGGTGGTTTCTGTCGTGGAGCCACCGCGTTCGATGGTCCGCGCGATTGCCTGTGAAGCCGAGAGGAACGCTGCGCTGTGCTGTTCCCATTGGGTATGGATTGCTTCAGGAGCGCGTGCGTTTGCGAGTGTCTCAGCGTACTCGACGAGGTTACTCGCCGTGGCGGATGCGTCTTCCTTTGAGCCGTCGCCGATCCACGAAATGGCGGCTTCGGCTTCATAGAAGTACGACGTCGCCCACGTGGTGAAATCCTCAAGTGTCGGCCGTTCCGGCTCTGTGATGAGTTCTTGTGCCTCGTCCGGTGTCGTTGAGAACACGGGCGTGGGGATCACGATGGGCGATGGTGATGTTGGCTCGGGCGTGGGAGCCGCAGAGGTCTCAACGACCTCGGGGGTCGGGCTCGGGATTGGCGTCGGCGCATCGTGCACCCCAGGCCCCAAGAACACCCACCAAAGACCGACTGAGAGCGCAACGCCGAAAACACTCAGCAGCACAACCGCCGCGAATCGCCCTTTGCCTGGCCCTTTTGGTGGGAAATACCACTGTGCGGCTGGCTGCTGCGGGGGTTGCGCGGCGCTCATAGCGAGTTAGTTTCCGAGCACGGGCATGGGTTGCCATGTTTTGTCGCGGGCAACTCGGGAAGCATCGCGGAGTCCACGCCAGAGATTGCTCGTCCCGCGAGTCTTGCGTTCAACGAACGTCAGCCGCAAGAGCTCCTTGGCAAACGTCGCCGTCGTGCCGAGTGCGAAAAGAGCGGGGGAGTAGTTGCCGTACGCCTTTTGGTACTGCTTGAGGTACCCACGATTTCGCATGATGTAGTACCGGTACGTGTCGGATGACGCGTTGAAGTGCCGGATTCCCATGTCGAGTTGTTGGATTTCGCGCGTCCGATTGAGGACGAACTCATCGACGATGACAGGCTCCGTCACCTTCGAAGCGAGCCAGCCGTACGTCTGGTCGTCCCAGTAGATGAAGAAGCGTGGGTCGGGGATACCGATCTGCTGCACGATATCGCGGTGGATAAACATGCCCTCGAAGCATCCGCTGTTCATGGGCTTGTAGCCGGATTCGTCAAAGCCACTCGGTGCGAATGGAATGGGAATCTGCATGCGCTCGGCGATGCGGTACTGCCAGTAGAACTCGCTCCCGTCGTAGTCGTAGCGACGGCCCTGAATGACCTTGAAGCGGTTGGTCCATGCACCCATCCGGGCGAGACCGTCGGGAATGACCGCGACATCGTCGTCCATGACCCAGATCCATTCGGCTCCGAGGTTGTATGCGGCTTCAACACCCGCGCTGAACCCACCCGAGCCTCCCGTGTTCTCTTCGAGTCGCTGATAGACGAGTTCCGTGCCAAGGCGGTCACGGAACGTCTCGACGACAGCTGTTGTGTCGTCGGTCGACGCGTTGTCGATAACGACAACATGACCCGGCTTGGGGTCCATCTCGATGATCGATTCGAGGAGCTGACTCAACAGGTGGGATCGGTTAAACGTCACCACCACAATGCAGGTGCTGCGGGGGTCAAACGGCTTTTCCGCCACGGGGGTACTCCTGAGTTTTGCTTCAGGCCAGCATAACCGTCAGCACCTTCAGAACCGCGGAATGCCAGGCCAATCGATCGGGGTTAGCGCGAACGCCCGGGTTCCGTGCACGGTTGACTCGAGTTGCACAGCACGGGGTTGATTTTCATCTTGAAGGCGAAGAGCACACCAAGCATCCAACCGTTCGCAAGCACGGGCGTCGACTCGGTCAGGCTGAGCGTCAGCAAGAGGGCCGTAATTGCCAGGGGAACAAGCGTGAGCGACGAGTACTTGCGATCGGCTTTGAGGTCGATACGTGGGCGGTCAACGGCGAAGAACCAGGAGCGCCACATGAGCGCCGCGCTCGCGCCGATGCCGAGGAGCACGCCGAGGATGCCAAGTTGCATGTACACATCGAGCCAGGCGCTGTGCGCGTGCATGACGTTGAGGTTGTTGTCGACGATCCAGCCGTCGAAATGCGGGTCGATGGGAAGCCACGGCGAAGCGAAACCATTCCCCAAAATCGGATGCTCCGCGGCCCGCTTGCTCACTTCGGCCCAGATCAATGTGCGGCCCGTCAGCGTCGGGTCACGATCGAGGGCTTCGTAGATGCCGTTGCGGAAGACGAAGGCGATAACGCCAAAGATCCCTGCAACGGTGAAGAACCCGATGTAGCGCTTGCGGCGACCGAGCGAGGTCGTTGCCGTGCGCATGATGAGCGCCGTGACAACGATGATGATCATGATGACCGAGGCGACGATTGTCGTGGCCGATTCCGCGCGCACGAACAAGAACGCTGAGAGGGCAGCCCAGACCCACAGCATGATGCGCTTTCTACCGACGGCGTCGAGCGCGAGCGCAATAAAGAGCACGATTGCAACGGAGCACAGCATGCCGAGCACATTGGCGTTGCCCACGATGCCTTGGATGCGCTCATTGAAGTGGAAGAAATTGCCCCAGACCCACTGCATGAACGGCGTGACATCGCCGTTCTCGGGGGCGGTCCATCCGCGCGGGTAAATGCCGTGTTTGAGAACAAGGGCAACCCAGAGTTCAATCGCGTATGAGAGCGTCACGATCCACTTCATTGCGGCCGCGAGGCATCCGAGCAATTCGCGCCACGTCAACGCATAAGCGATAACAACGGCGGCGAGTGTGACGCTGATCATGAGGAGCGAGGTGATGATCGTCACGACAGGCCACTCGGACCACGAAACGGAGATCACCGCGAGCGTCACGTATGACAGCGCAAGCCATGGGAGACGGCGCCACGGGAAGCGCCGCGGGCGTTGCTGTGTGATGAGGGAACTCGAGAGCCCCAGGAAGATGAGCCCTGTAATGACGCCAACCGTGATGAACGCGGGCATCCCCAGCATGCTGAGGAAGGCTTGCCACCCCAACACATAGAGCAAGCACCAAGTGAAGAATGAACGCAGCATGAGCCGCCGCGTTGTCTCACGCAGCGGCGGCGTTGGAATCTGCGTGTCGGGGAGTGTCGAGTACTGGCCCATGTCGACATAAAGCCTAGCGGCCGGAGTATTCCGGATGAACGGTCGGTATTCGGCAAGTACACAGCAAAATGCGCTTGCTCCGGCTCGGCAAAAGGGTTCCGCGAAGGTCAGCGGATATGGTCGAGGGTATGACTCAGGCAGCTCAAGCGCGCAATGGTGGGCGCGTCGTGACGCTGCCGAACATCATTACGGTCGTGCGGCTGTTGCTTGTCGTACCCATCATGGTGTTATTGATTCGTGATGAGAAGCCCGTGCTGATGGTCACGTTGCTCTTCATTTTCGGCGCGAGCGACTGGATTGACGGCTTCATCGCCCGCCGGTTCAATCAGACCAGTCGCGTGGGAGAGCTCCTCGACCCCATCGCTGATCGTCTGGGCGTCGCACTCATCGCGGTCGCCTTCGTCATCGCAGGCCTGGTGCCATGGTGGATCCCCGCGACTATCGCGGCAACCGACCTCTCACTCGGGATTCTGCATCTCGCTCGCCCAGGCTTCCAACCGCCTCGCGTGAGTTGGATCGGCAAAGTACGCACGGCCGTCATCATGCTCGCGTTTTTCCTCATCGCGCTCGGGCATATCCCTGGCCGCGAGCTCGCGGGCACGATTGGTGTGCCCATGCTCTATGCGGGCACAGCGCTCCACGTCGTTGCCGCTCTCGGTTATGCGCGCGTCATTCTGACCCGCACCTGACGCGGCTATTCGAGCTCAAGCGCGAGCTTACGGAGCAGAGCAGCCGCACGCTCGCGTTCCGATTTGGAAAGTGAACTGAGGAGTTCTGCCTCGGCATCCACGAGTCGGGTGATGGCGGCATCCACGCGCAGTCGGCCCTCGTCGGTCAGGGTCACGAGGATGCTCCGGCCATCTGCCGGGTCGGCCTCGCGCCGCACAAAACCGCGTCCAACCAGTTTGTCGATGCGGGTGGTCATGGTGCCGGAGGTAACGAAGGTGCGCTGCATGAGTTGTTTGGGGGAGAGCTGATACGGATGCCCTGCACGCCGCAGCGCCGAGAGCACGTCCCATTCCCACGATTCCAATTCGCTGCGCCGGAACGCATCGCGGCGTGCCCGGTCAAGAAGCTTCGAGAGTCGGTCGGTACGCGAGAAAACCTCGAGGGGTGAGAAATCCAAGTCGGGGCGCTCGCGGCGCCATGCTGCAACGATACGGTCGACGGCATCCGTAACTTCGTGGTCGTTCCTGCGTTCCTCGCTCACCTCCCTGACGATACAGATGTTCGCCCCGGGTAAGATAGATAAGGCGCGTTTCTGCGCGCCGGTCCGTCGTAGTGTAATGGCAGCACGGCAGCCTTTGGAGCTGTTAGGTCTAGGTTCGAGTCCTAGCGACGGAGCGTGACCGCAGCACAAACTCCCGCGCACAAACTCGCTATCGTCGTGCTTGCCGCCGGGCAAGGAACGCGGATGAAATCCAAGCTTCCCAAGGTGCTGCACCCCATCGGTGGGCGGCCGCTGGTTGGGCACGTGCTATCGACGGCAGCAAGCCTGGGAGCCGAGATTATCGAGGTCGTGCTGCGCCACGAACGCGACCTCATTGCCCAGACGCTGACCTCGGATTACCCGGGCATCACAATCGTCGATCAAGACGATATTCCTGGGACGGGTCGCGCAGTTCAGGTTGCGCTCGATGCGCTCCCGACAGATTTTGAGGGCGACGTTCTCGTGCTCTCAGGCGATGTTCCCCTGCTCGATTCCGAAACACTGCAACACCTCATCGACAGACATCGCGAGGCTGCTGCGCAGGCAACGCTCTTGACGGCTGTGCTCGACGACCCGCAGGGCTACGGTCGCATCATTCGCGATGAGCAAGGCGATGTCGCCCGCATCGTCGAGCAGAAAGATGCGGATGACGCTGAGGCTGCCGTGCACGAGGTCAACGCCGGTGTCTACGTCTTTGCTGTTGCGGCTTTGCGCACCTTCCTCCCGCAGGTGACGATGGCAAACGCGCAGGGCGAGATGTATCTGACCGACATGGTCGGCTTGCTCACGGGTGCACATGAAAAAGTTGCGGCCGAAATCGCTCAAGACCCCAGCGTGACGGCCGGTATTAACGACCGTGCCCAACTCGCGGAGGCTGCGCGCTCGCTCAACGACCGCGTCATCCGCAAGTGGCAACGTGAAGGGGTCACGATTCTTGACCCAGCAACAACGTGGATCGATGAGACGGTCACGATTGCCCCCGACGTGACGATCCTGCCGAACACCCAGATTCTGCGCGCCACAACGATCGCAGAAGATGCAGTCATCGGCCCTGACACGACGATCGTCGACACTGAGGTCGGCCAGGGCGCTGTCATCAAGCGCTCTGATGTCACCCTCGCTGTCATTGGTGCGAACGCGACCGTCGGCCCATTCGCCTACATTCGGCCCGGTACCGTGCTTTCTGACGGTGGCAAGATCGGCACCTTCGTTGAGACGAAGAACGCGAACATTGGCGCGGGGAGCAAGGTTCCGCACCTCAGCTACATCGGTGACGCAACCATCGGCGTTGGCACGAACATCGGTGGTGGTGCCATCACGGCCAACTACGACGGTGTCAACAAACACCGCACAACGATTGCCGACGCTGTGCACACGGGTGTGCACAACACCTTCGTCGCACCCGTCACAATTGGTGCCGGTGCAACGATTGGCGCCGGCGCAGTCGTGCGCAAGGACGTCCCCGCGGGCGCTCTTGCGCTGAGCGTGGCGCCGCAGCGCAACGTCGCGGATTGGACGATCAAGAATCGACCCGGCACAAACGGTGCCGAGGCTGCCGAGCGCGCGCAACGCCGCGCCGCGGCGGTCGGCACCGAAGACGCAGACGCAAACGGCATCCCAGACGCCGAAGAAGCCCGCTAAACACCCGCAAACCCGAACTCTGGAAAGTGAAGCGCGATATGGCCCGCAAAAGCAAGAAGCAAGAATCCGTCGATGGCCTCGCGCCGGGGTTGCAGACCAAGAACCGTAAGCACCTCGTGCTCGTGGGGGGCCGCTCGGCTCCCGCGCTGACACAGCAGATTGCGGATGTTCTGGGTACCGAGGTCTCACCGGTTGAACTGCGTACCTTCGCCTCGGGCGAGATCTACGCGCGATACAACCACTCGATCCGTGGCGCCGACCTCTTCATCGTGCAGACCTTCGGCCAAGACGTCAACGAGTCGCTCGTTGAGACGCTCATCATGCTCGACGCGGCCAAGCGCGCATCCGCCAAACGCGTCACGCTCGTTGTGCCGTACTACCCGTACTCGCGCCAAGACAAGAAAGGTCGCGGTCGTGAGCCCATTTCGGCTCGTATGGTCGCCGACATTTGGGCGGCTGCCGGTGCCGACCGCATCATGAGCGTCGACCTGCACGCATCGCAGATTCAAGGCTTCTTCGACGGCCCCGTCGACCACCTCTTCGCCAAGCCCGTACTGCTGGACTACTTCATTAGTTCGATGACGGATGAAGACCGTGAGACCCTCACAATCGTTTCGCCCGACATGGGTCGTGTGCGTGTTGCTGACACGTGGAGTGATTCGCTCAATGCACCGCTCGCGATCATTCACAAACGTCGTGACCCTAAGGTGGCCAACCAGGTTTCCGTGCATGAGATCGTCGGTGAAGTCAACGGCCGCACCTGCCTCCTGGTCGACGACATGATCGACACGGGTGGCACTATCGTCAAGGCCGCCCAGGCGCTCAAAGCAAACGGTGCCAAGAAGGTTATCGTCGCGGCAACGCACCCCATCTTCAGCGACCCCGCGTCGGACCGCCTGCAGGATTCGGCCATCGACCAGGTCGTTGTGACCGACACGATCCCGCTCACCGAGTCGCGTCAGTTCCCAACACTGACAATTCTGCCGATCGCCCCGCTGCTCGCAGAGGCCATCACGGCTGTCTTCGAGGACGGCTCGGTTACCAGCATGTTCGGTGGCGACGCATAGCAATTGCAAGGCGGACGCGCAGGGGGAGACCAGTCACCTCAAAGCACGGCTGCATAGCGTAGTGCCATGAAGAAAACCACGACACGTGCCGCCGCTACCGCCTCGCTGGGTTTGATCGGAGTCTCGCTCCTGAGTGGTTGCGGTTCTGCCGTGGAAGCCGCCGAACCGACAGAAACCTCTGACGCCCCCGCCGTCGCGGCTCCGGCTGCGTCGAGCGAACCCTCCGGCTCGACTGAATCGACCACGAGCGAGACGGCATCGGCCTACGCCGACGGGACGTACACGGCAACGGGTCAGTATGTGACCCCCGGCGGAGTGGAGCGTGTTGAAATCACGCTCGATGTGGCCGGCGACAAGATCACTGGCGTGCAATTCGTTGGCGACCCGCAACGCCCCGAGTCCGAGAACTTCCAGGGCCAGTTTGCCGATGGGATTGCCGCTGAAGTCGTGGGCAAGGGGCTTGACGAAGTCCAGGTCGATCGCATTGCTGGTTCGTCATTGACGAGCGGCGGATTCAACCAGGCTCTCGAGGCAATTAAAGAAGAGGCCGCGGCGAAGTGAGCCACACATGGCGCTTCGAGGCAATCGGGGTGCCGTGGGAGATTGCAACGGCCGAACCGCTCAGCGAAGTCTTGCAGTCGCACATCGCTGCCGAAATCGAGCGATTCGATGCCGACTGGTCACGCTTCCGCGAAGACTCGGTTGTCGCCCAGCTCGCTGGGGGGCAGTTGACCTCCGCGGAACTCCTTGACGCCCGCACCATGCTCGAGCTGTACGTGCGGCTCTCAGATTTCACAGCGGCGGCGGTGCATCCGCTCGTAGGTGATGCACTCTCTTCCCTCGGCTACGACCGGCACTACTCATTGCAACCGACCGAACACAGCGCGCCAGTGGCTGATTGGCGTTCCATGCTGTCGTGGGCAGGTTCCCATGTTTCGCTTGCGGAACCCCTGACGATTGACGTTGGCGCACTCGGAAAAGGCCGTCTCGTCGACCGAGTCCTCGCCCTTGTACCCGAGGAGGCTGGCAACTGCGTTGTCGACGCCAGCGGCGACCTCGCAGTGCGAGGCAGTGAGGTTGTGCGGGTTGGGCTCGAGCATCCGCTTCATGACGACCGCGTTATCGGGGTCGCGTCTGTGCGAGATGCGGCAGTGGCTGCCTCGGCAAGCAATCGACGTGCATGGGGTGATGGCCTGCACCACGTGATCGATGGCCGAACGGGTCAGCCGACGCGGGCCATCATGGCCACGTGGGTCATTGCGCCCGAAGCAATGGTTGCGGATGCGCTCGCAACCGCGCTTTTCTTTGACGGTGGTAGCGAACTCGCGGCAACGTTTGACGGCGTTGAATGGGTGCGGATGCTCTCGACGGGTGCCGTGCAGCACTCGCCACTGGACCGGCTTGAGCTGTTCACGCGCGCGTAGGCTGACAGGATGAGTGAGTTGAGAACGAGACTGCGATCGACCCGGCAGCGTATCAATACGCGACTCGGAACAGTGTCGATGTATCGGCTGACGTTCTTTGCCCTCGTTGCGCTGCAAGTGCTTGCGCTCGTGTTTTCGTTGACGGATCTCATCGGCGTTGAACCGCTCGGGATCGTGCTGGCGTGGCTCATCCTCACGGCGACAATTTCTGGCACCGACCTCATCGCGCATCGCATCATTGGGCGGCAGTGGCGCTTTGAATCATCCGCTCTCACGGCGCTCATTCTGCTCTTCATCGTGCCCGTGACCGTGGGGCCGAGCCTGGGTGGCGTCGCAATTCTGGGCGTGCTGGCCGCAGCTTCGAAATATGTTCTTGCCTGGCGAGGGCGCCACATCTTCAACCCTGCGGCATTCGCGGCAGCGGTGGGGAGCCTCATCGGTGTCGGCCAGTGGTGGTGGGTGGCGACCCCGGCCCTCGCGATCCCCGTCGCACTGCTGGGGGTCGTTGTGGTCTGGCGAATCGAGAAGTTCCGGGTCGTCGGATTGTTTGTGCTCGTTGCTGTGCTCACGAGCGGCGCATTCATCTTTTCGGCCGGGGGAGTCGCGAGCTTCAGTGTGAGCGGCTGGTTGTTCTACGCACTCGCCCAGACGCCCATTCTCTTCCTCGGTGCATTCATGCTCCCCGAGCCGCTCACTCTGCCGCCGCGCCGCCGCCAACAGCTCGTGGAAGCCGTTGTCGTGGGTGTCTTGGTTGGGTGGCCGCTTTCATTCTGGTTCTTTCACCTTGGTGCCGCCGAGGCGCTCTTGGTCGGCAACCTCTTGGCCTTCATCTTCACGTTCCGGACGTCAGTGCAGTTGCGGTTGCGTTCGCGCGAGTTCGTCACCCCTACGGTGCAAGAACTTTCCTTCATCGCCAATCGCCCGCTCAAGTTCGTCTCTGGGCAGTACCTCGAGCTTGAGGTGCCTCACGCGCACCCGGACGCACGCGGCACCCGCCGCGAATTCTCCATTGTCTCGGCGCCGGGCGATGCCCCGCTCGTGCAGATCGCGTATCGCGACGGCGGGCAGAAGCATCCGTCGTCCTACAAGAAGGCGCTCGCGGCGGCAGAACCCGGCGCCGAGCTGCAGGTAACCGGGGTGTGGGGTGACTTCGTGCTGCCCTCGCACAATGAGCCCTTGCTGCTGGTGGCTGCGGGTGTTGGGATTACGCCCTTCGTTTCGCAGTTGCGGGATCTGCAGTTGCGTGGGGGCTCGCGCGACATTGTGCTCGTCTACGTTGCCTCATCGGCAGATGAACTGGCGTTTCGCGATCGCCTTGCCGAGACGGGTGCGCGCGTAGTCGCCTTTACTCCCGATGAGCCGGCAGAGTTGCCAGCGACGTGGTTGTGGGCCGGGGGAGTGCGCCTCACGGAGGCTTCGCTGCGCGCATCCGTTCCCGATATTGCCTCGCGCCACGCCTTCATCTCGGGGCCGCCGTCGCTCGTCGCTGATCTTGACCCCGCGCTGACCGAGGCGAAGTCCGTGACAACCGACGCCTTCGCCGGGTACTGAGCGCTGCCTACGGCTTGGGGGCGTGGTGCTTTTGCTGAGCGGCGAGCAAACCCTCGTCGATCAGTTGCTCGACAGCGTCGGCGGCATCTGAGATCAAGAGTGGCAGGTTCTCGCGCTCGGCTGCGCTAAACGGATTGAGCACCCAATCGGCAGCGTCTTGGCGACCCGGTGGCCGGCCGATGCCGACGCGCACGCGGTTGAAATCTTGTGTGCCGAGGGTGCGGATGATGTCTTTCACACCGTTGTGCCCACCAGGGCTCCCGCCAACTTTGAGTTTGAGGGTGTCGAACGGGATGTCGAGTTCGTCGTGGATGACGATGACGTGGTCGGGCTCGACGTCGTAGTACTTCGCGAGTGCGGCAACCGGCGCGCCCGAGAGATTCATGTAGGTGTTGGGCTTCGCGAGGACAACCTTCTCGCCGCCCATGCGAAGCCAAGTTTCGATGACGCGCGCGCCAGCTTTGTGCTCGCGCCACCGCTCAGAACGACGCGAGGCCAGTTCGTCAACGACGAACTGGCCTGCGTTGTGACGCGTGTTCTCGTAGCGGGCGCCCGGGTTCCCGAGCCCAACAACGAGCCACACGGTTGTTCTGTTCCGCGGGTGTTACTCCGCGGCCTCCGCCGAAGCCTCCGACTGTGCGGCAGCTTCAGCTGCATCGTCTGCAGCGATCTCTTCTTCAGCGGCTTCGGTCGCAGCCGGAACCGTGATGTTGAGCACGAGCGAGTCGGGCTCGACAGCGAGCGATGCGCCCTTGGGAAGCTCGAGATCTGCAGCGGTGATGTGAGCGCCCTCTTCGAGGCCCTCAACGCTGACCTCAACGGCCTCGGGGATGTGCGTTGCTTCAACCTCGAGCGTGATCGAAGGCTGGTCGAGGTTCACGATCGTGCCCGAGAACGACTCGCCAACAACGTGCAACGGAACGTTCACCTGAACCTTCTCGCCCTTCTTCACAACGAGCAGGTCAATGTGCTCGATGATCTGGCGTACCGGATCCTTCTGAACATCCTTGACGAGAGCCAGCTGGTGCTTGCCTGCGATGTCGAGGTCAACAACAGCGTTCGGGTGGCGAACGATGAGCGACATCTCGTGACCGGGCAGTGCAACGTGCACGGGGTCGGTGCCGTGACCGTAGATCACAGCGGGGATCTGGCCGGCGGCGCGCAGACGGCGTGCGTAGCCCTTGCCAAAGTTTTCGCGCAGCTCGGCTACGACCTTGTTGTCATCTGACATGAGTTCTCCTTGGGAGTCTTCGCGCGGCGTAGGGCCTCGCGTTGGTATGTGGTTGGCAAGTGCGAAAGTCGCGCCGCAGTCAAAGCCACACCGGGCCCGCTACACCGCGTCGATTACGGATGCTTGCCCAACTGAAAACAGCATGAGCAAGATCCCTCGCCGAGGAACAGCATCCATGGTACCCGACCAAGCTGCATGTTCGCTCTCCCGGTGCTCCCGCGCGCTTGCTCTACGATTGGAGGCATGGATGCCGCACAAGCAAGTCACGTCTTCGCCTGGGTTGTTGCCACGATCGCGATCGTGGGAGTTATTGGTGCGACGGTCGCGCTCATCTCAATGGCGAAGTCGTCGCAGTACGACGACAAGTAATCCGCGGTTCATAGCAAACGCATAGTTCCACCCAACGTTCGGCGCGCACAATGGTCTTATGACCATGGATACGAACGAACCTGAACTGCGTCGCCCCGACGGAGGCCCACTGCGAATTCTCGCGGTCGATGATGAGCCCATGCTCACTGACCTTCTGGCCATGGCGCTACGCATGGAGGGGTGGGAAGTTCGCACGGCAGGCTCGGGTACAGAAGCGCTCGCGGTCGCCGAAGAGTTCGAGCCCGACGCACTCGTCCTCGACGTCATGATGCCCGACCTCGACGGGCTCGGTGTCATCAAGCGACTTCGCGACGCAGGCAACAACGTTCCCGTCCTGTTCTTGACAGCCAAGGATGCAGTCTCCGACCGCATCGCGGGTTTGACGGCCGGTGGCGATGACTACGTCACGAAGCCCTTCAGCCTCGAAGAGGTTATCGCGCGCTTGCGCGCCGTGATCCGCCGCAGCGGAACGGCTCGCACAGAGGAGCCTGAGTCAATCCTCCGCGTTGCTGACCTCGAACTCAACGAGGATAGCCACGAGGTCCTCCGGGGCGGACGCGAGATTGAACTGACAGCGACTGAGTTTGAGCTCCTGCGCTTTCTCATGCGCAACGAGCGCCGTGTCCTGAGCAAGGCTCAGATTCTCGACCGCGTGTGGAGCTACGACTTTGACGGCAAAGCATCCGTTGTTGAGCTTTACATCTCGTACCTGCGGAAGAAGATCGACGCGGGCGAAGAGGTGCCCCTGATTCACACTGTGCGCGGTGTGGGATATGTGATCAAGGCACCCAAATGACCTCGCGTTCGCCGTTCGCGGCGAGGCTTCGTACGTTGCAATCGAGGCTCGTCATCACGACGGTTGCGATTGCGTCAATGATCATTGTGGTGATTGCCCTCACGATGACGTTCATGCTGGCGATCACGCTTGATAAGCGACTTGACGCGCAGGTGAGCTCTGTCGCGACGAGCGCGAGCACCTGGGCGGATGAAGCTGTCTTGTACGGAACGTCGACAGCACCGCTCGCGCAGGACATTCTGCAAAACCGTGCGGTGCAGCCGTACATGCTGCTGGCGATTCAACAGGACGGTCGGCTTTCGGATCGGCTTTCGGCGCCCATGGGTGTCATCGTGGTTCCTACCGATGATGCCCACTTCAATCTCGTGCCGCTCTCCCTTGATCAGCTTGTTGCGATTCACAACGGAGTACAGGGCTCGGGCGCCGATTTGGCCCCCGTAACGGTCGATCTGGGCGAGTGGGGCGAGTACCGCATCAAACCCGCGCAGTCGACACTCGGCTGGGTCTTTGCGGGCCTCCCGCTCGCCGACAACGAGCGCACGCTCAAAGAGCTCTATGCCGTGATTATGACGCTCACCGTCGGTGGGTTGCTGCTGCTCGCGCTCCTGACGACGCTCACGATTCGCATGAGCCTCAAGCCGCTGCGCACGGTTGCCGCTACCGCGACGCGAGTAGCTGCTTTACCGCTCGACCAGGGTGCTGTCTCCATTACCGAGCGTGTGCCCGTCGCCGAGGCCGACCCCGACACAGAACCAGGCCGTGTGGGTGTTGCACTCAACACGCTGCTCGATCACGTCGATGCCTCGCTTCAGGCGCGCCATCGCAATGAAGAGCGCATGCGGCAGTTTGTCGCGGATGCGAGCCATGAGTTGCGTACGCCACTCTCGTCGATTCGTGGCTACAGCGAGCTCTCCCTGCGAAACAACGGTCTTTCGGACGATACGAAACTTGCGATGGAGCGCATCCAGGCGCAATCGGTTCGTATGACACGATTTGTCGAAGATTTACTCCTGCTCGCTCGCCTCGACGAGGGGCGCGAGCTCTCGAGCGAAGATGTCGATATCACGAAGCTCGCACTCGAGGCGATTTCGGATGCGCGAGCGGCCGGGGCCGACCATGAGTATGCGATCGAGCTGCCGGAGCATCCGATTCACGTACAGGGAGATGAGGGTCGTCTCGCGCAAGTCGTGACAAATTTGCTCGCGAACGCGCGGACGCATACACCCGAGGGAACGCGCGTTTCATTGCGAGCTTTCGAAGAGCCGGGCGCCGTCGTGATCGAGGTTGCCGACAACGGACCCGGGGTCGACCCGGCCGTTCGAGACACAATCTTTGAACGGTTCGCACGTGCCGATGCTTCTCGCACGCGGGCCTCTGGCGGAACAGGGCTGGGTCTGGCCATTTCGAAGGCGATTGTCGATGGTCACGGCGGCACGATTTCGGTCGAATCCGAGCCCGGCGACACGGTCTTCACAGTTCGCTTGCCAAAGCCTCCCACGCCAGAAGCAGACGGGCCACCGGCCCCGCCGCCCGCTCCCGTGAAGGCTCCGCGAGGGTCGAAGCGCTAGCGTCGAACGCCTCACGGAACGACGTTGTCAGTCGTGCCGCGTAGACTCGTCAGGTGACGATTCACGGAGTTCTGCGCGCCCTCGAACCGGCACACTTCTATGAGCAGGCGGTTGCCCAAGCTCGAACCGACGCCCAACTGGGCGTGCTTGCGGGGCTCGATGCCCCCGTACTGATTGGCATGCTTGAGCAGCGCCGTGCCGCAGGCAAGCCTGCCGCAATCCTTGTGATCGCGCCGACATCGCGCCGCGCCGAGCAACTCGAGCTTGCGCTCGCCTCGTACAGCGCGGATGCTGAAGTTGTTTCCTTTCCCGCCTGGGAAACGTTGCCACATGAACGACTCTCACCGAGCCCTGACACGGTTGGTCAGCGGTTCGACGCGATCCAGGCGATTGCGAAGTGGACGGGCGATCACCCCCTCATCGTCGTGGCGTCGGTGCGGGCAGCCCTGCAGCCTGTCGCTTCCAACCTCCGTGCAACCGACCCGCTGACGCTCACGGTTGGCGCGCGAGGCGAGAATCTTGAAACGATTATTGCGCAGCTCGTCGAGCGCGCGTACATTCGCGTTGACATGGTCTCGCGGCGCGGCGAGTTTGCGGTTCGCGGTGGCATTCTCGATGTGTTCCCGCCCACGGCCGAGCACCCGTATCGCGTTGATTTTTTCGGCGATGAGGTCGATGAGATCCGGATGTTTGCGGTCGCCGATCAGCGCTCGCTCCCCGGTAAAGTGCAGCAGGTCGTCCTCGCTCCCGCTCGAGAATTGCTGCTCACGCCGGCCGTTCGTGCACGCGCTGAATCGCTCGTGCCGAAGCTTCCGGGCGTCGCGGGAATGCTCGTGCGCATGGCGCAGGGCATCGCCGTTGACGGCATGGAATCGCTTTTGCCCGTACTCGCCGACGAGCTCGTTCCGCTCTCGTCGCTCCTGCCTGCGGGCAGCGCCGTTGCACTCGTCGACCCTGAACGCTCGGCGGCACGCGCCCAAAGCCTGGCCGACACCAACCGAGAGTTCTTGAATGCGGCATGGTCGGCTGCGACCGCGGGGGCGGATGCTCCCGTTGACCTCGACGCGGGTGACTTCCTCACGGTCGAACAGCTCAGTGAGTCGGCGCACGAGCGCGATGGCGCGTGGTGGGAGTTCAGCGCGTTTGAGGCGGATGCTTCGCTGGCTTCGGTCCCTGAGCTTGACGAAGGGCCCGAAGCCGATGCATCGCTCGACGACGGCCCCGAAGCGCTGCCCATTCCGTCATTCCACGGCAACGTTGAAGGCGCGACGAGCTTTGTTGCAGGGCTCCTCGCAGATGACTGGCGCGTTGTGGTGGCGGCATCCGGCATCGGGCTTGTCGAACGCGCGCGCGACGTGCTGGGGGAGCGCGGCATTGCCGCGACTGTTGTCGAAGAGCTGATCGACGAGCCAGCGGCGGGCGTTGCGACGCTTGTCACGGCAGCGGTCGAATCGGGCTTCCAAGTGCCATCCGCAAAGCTCGCGGTGCTGACCGAGAACGAGTTCTACGGCCGCACGATCGCCGGCGATCGCCGCGTGGTCAAGAAGCTTGCCTCGCGTCGCAAGAACGTTGTTGACCCCGTGCAGCTCAAGCCAGGCGACTTCGTCGTGCACCAGACGCACGGTATCGGCAAGTTCGTTGAACTCACGCAGCGCGAGGTTGTTAGCGGTGGTCGCGACAAGAAGAAGACCACGCGCGAGTACATCGTGCTTGAGTACGCGCCCTCGAAGCGCGGGTACCCCGGCGACAAGCTGCACGTACCAACCGATCAGCTCGACCTGCTGAGCAAGTATGTCGGCGGTGAAGCGCCAGCGCTCTCAAAGATGGGTGGCAGCGATTGGGCCGCCGCGAAGGGTCGCGCGCGCAAAGCTGTGCGCGATATCGCTGTCGAACTGGTAAAGCTGTACTCGGCGCGCGTAAGCGCCAAGGGGTACGCCTTCGGCCCCGACACGCCCTGGCAGCGCGAGCTTGAAGAAGCATTCCCGTTCGCTGAGACGCCCGACCAGTTGCAGACGATCGATGAGATCAAAGCCGACATGGAACGCGAGATCCCCATGGATCGCCTGCTCTCGGGCGACGTGGGCTTCGGCAAGACCGAGGTCGCTGTGCGCGCCGCATTCAAGGCAATTCAAGACAACAAGCAGGTCGCGATGCTCGTTCCGACGACCCTGCTCGTCAAACAGCACATCGAGACCTTCCACGAGCGCTTCGCAGGGTTCCCAGTAAAGGTTCGCGGGCTCTCTCGATTCCAGACCGATAAGGAAGCCCGCGAGGTCGTACAGGGCCTCGCCGACGGCACGATCGACATGGTCATCGGTACCCACCGCATCCTCACCGAGAAGGTCAAGTTCAAAGACCTTGGCCTCGTCATCATCGATGAAGAACAGCGCTTCGGTGTTGAACACAAAGACGCGCTCAAGAAGCTCAAGACGAACGTCGACATCCTCGCGATGAGTGCGACGCCTATTCCGCGAACGCTCGAGATGGCCGTCACGGGCATCCGCGAAATGTCGACGCTTGCGACGCCGCCGGAAGATCGGCATCCGATTCTCTCCTATGTCGGCCCCAAGAACGACAAACAGATCATCATCGACCGTGCCGACAAGTATGGCCTTTCGCAGCTACACCAGCTGCGTGGCCGTGTCGGTCGTGGGCGCGAGCGCGCGTATGCGTACTTCCTCTACGACGAACTTGCCCCGCTGAGCGAGACCGCGGCCGACCGTTTGCAGACGATCGCGGTCAACAACGACCTCGGTTCGGGCATGCAGGTCGCGCTGAAAGACCTCGAACTGCGTGGTGCAGGGAACCTGCTCGGCGCCGAGCAAGCCGGCCACATCGCCGGTGTTGGCTTCGATCTGTACCTTCGCATGATCGGTGAGGCTGTCGCGACCTTCCGGGGCGAAACGACGAACGACGAACGCGAACTTCGCCTCGAGATTCCAGTCGATGCCCGCATCCCCGAGACCTATATCGATAGCGAACGACTGCGCCTTGAGGCGTATCAGAAGCTTTCGTCAGCCTCGACGGCAGCCGCGGGTGACGACCATATCGACCTTGTCGTCGAAGAGCTCGTCGACCGCTACGGCGAGATGCCCCAAGAGGTCGAGGGGCTCATCAAGATTGCGCGCCTGCGACGACGCGCAGCGCAGGCCGGGCTCACGGATGTTGTTGTCATGGGCCCGAACTTGCGTGTGACTCCCGTTTCGTTCCCCGACTCAATGCAGGTGCGCCTCAAGCGTCTGTACCCGAAGGCCCGGCTGCTCTCGGGGGATGTGCTGCTCGTGCCGCTTCCCGATGACGACACCGACCTCGTTGCGTGGGTGGGGCAGTTCCTCCACCAAATGTTCCCGCTGCCCGAAGCATCCGTACCAGCCGAGGGTTAAGCCTGCGCCCGTAGGATCGAGCCAGAACACGCCATTCGGCGGGTCACGGCGTATTTGAGTTGGGGGCTCGTGTACTTCGTGATGCCCATCACCTTCGCTGTTCTCCTTTCCTCCGTGTATCTCGACTGGCTCCCAATCCCGGATGCGCTCGGTCGAGTGTTGTTCTCATCGAATAGCTTCGGCGTTTTCGGCACCTCACTTCCCTGGTCGAACGTCGCCAGAGCCGTGGTTTTCGTGGGGCTCGTCGCCGGTTTTGTCGTTTTTGTGAGCCTACTTTCGCAGCGTCGTCCGACGACGTTGGCGGCAGCATGGTTGGCGGCTATTTCGGCCGCATTCCTCATCGGTGTTGCAAACGATGTTGGCGCACTTGCATCGTCACCCGACGTGCTGCAGCTTTGAACGTTTGCATCGTCATCCGATACCTTCCGCAATACGGCGTTCGCGGTGAGCCTGGGATTGATCCCGGCGCTCATTGCGTCACGCGGCGGTCGCAGCCGAACAAGGCGAGGCACGATGTGGGCCGCGCTCGCGATATTTACGCTTGTGCTCACATGCCTTCTGGCGCTGCCTTCGTTCGCATAGCGGCGGCCTACTCGTTTGGCTCGAGCGCGTACTCGGTCGGCAGCTCGCCCTTCTTGCGGGCGCGGAGCTTGCCGATACCGACGGCAACGAGCACGATGAGCAAGAGCGCGTAGAGCACGATGGGAATCGGGCCGTGTACGAAGATCGAGTATTCGCCACCCGAGCTCAGGAGCGCCTCACGCATGCTTTTTTCGGCGAGCGGGCCAAGCACCATACCGATGAGGAGGGGTGCAAGCGGCACCTCATAGCGGCGGAAGGCGAAGGCCAACAGGCCAACACCCAGCAGCACGAGCAGATCGAATACACGACCGCTTGCCGCGTAGACGCCGAGCCCGCACATGAGGGCGATGCCGCCGTAGAGGTACGGGCGTGGGATGAGCAGGAGCTTGGCCCAGACCTGCGCGAAGGGCAGGTTGATGATGAGCAGCACGATCATCGCGAGGAAGAAGCTCGCGAGCAGGCCCCACACGAGCTCGTGTGAGCGCTCAAAGAGCATCGGGCCCGGTTGCAAACCGTACTGCCGGAACGCCGCAAGCATGATGGCTGCGGTCGCCGACACGGGGAGACCCAGCGCGAGCAGTGCGCCCATGGCGGTACCCGTTGTCGCCGAACCAGCCGACTCGGGGCCGGCAAGACCGCGGATGGCGCCCGTGCCGAACTTCTTCGGGCCGCGCTTGTCGAGCGCTTTTTCCGTTGAGTACGAGATGAAGGTCGGCACATCCGCACCACCAACGGGAATGACACCGAAGGGGAGGCCCGTCGCGGTTCCACGCATCCAGGCGGGAAGCGCCTCACGGAACTCGGCCTTCGTTAGATAGGGGCGGCCTTCGCTGCGCAGCAGGCGACTCGTGGGGTCGCGACGCACGCGGCTCGCGATGTGAAAGACCTCACCGAGTGCGAGCAAAGCAACTGTGATCGTGATGAGCGAGACGCCATCGAAGAGCTGCGGAACACCGAAGGTAAAGCGCTCGGCACCCGAGATTGAGTCGATGCCGATCGTCGCGATCCCGAGGCCAATGACAAGCGAGGCGAGGCCCTTGAGCACCGAATCCGAAACGACCGAGGAGGTTGCAACGAAGGCGAACAGCGCGAGCGCGAAGTACTCCGCCGGCCCGAACGCTGTCGCCAGGTTCGCGAGCGTCGGTGCCAAAAAGACCACGGCAATACACGAGATCATGCCACCGATAAACGCACCGATTGCAGCCGTTGCCAGTGCTTGTGGTGCACGCCCGGCACGCGCCATTTTGTGGCCCTCAAAGGTCGACGCAATCGATGAGGCTTGCCCCGGCGTATTGAGCAGAATCGCCATGGTCGAGTCGCCGAAGAGCCCACCAAAGTACACGCCGGCAAACATGATGAAGGCGGCGGATGGGTCGAGCGAGAACGTCATGGGCAGCAGGAGCGCAACGGCCATGGATGAGCCGAGGCCCGGCAACACACCGACCGCGGTACCGAGGAGACACCCGACGACGACGAACAGGAGGTTCATCGGCGTGAAGGCGTGTGAGAACCCTTCGAGGAGGTTGGCAATGGCATCCATCAGAAGCCTCCCAGCACGCCCGAGGGCAGGTTGAGTCCCAGCAGAACATCAAACGCAAGGTACGCGATGCTCGACATCGTCAGGGCGACGAAAATGTCAACGACAGGCTTCGTTGACCCCATGGCCCGTGCAACACACCAGAACAGCAGTGCTGCCGAAAGGATCCAGCCAAGGGGCGCGAGCAAGAGCGCGAAGGCGAGGAATCCGCCAGCTGCCCATGCAACGCTCTGCCAGTCGGTGAAGGTTTTGTACTTGACCTTGGCGGCGGCCTCTGCCTCGAGCCGTGCGGTCTCTGAAACGTCGTCGTGCTCACTATAGGTCGCGGGCTGGGGAACCTCGGGCTCGCGAACGTATTTCACGACGAGCAACGCCGAGATGATGTAACCCGCAACGAGGATGATCGTGGGAAAGAATTTCGGCCCCGGTGATGCTGCTCCCTCGGGGACATTCATCGTCAGAACACCGACGAGCAGGTACGTCGAGAATGCCGCGAGTACGAGCGGAATGATGAGGCCGCTGCGCCCCGTCCACCACGAGGTGCGTTCTTGTGTGTTCTCACTCATAGCCCGAGTTTCCCTACCAGTTCAGCCGTGCGTTCTTTGTCGAGTTCGAGGAACGCGTCGAATTCTGCGCCGTCGATGTAGGCATCGACCCACTTGTTGCGTGCGAGCGACTCGGCCCAGGCGTCGGACTTTGCCGTCTCGGAAACGATCTGGCGCAGGCTTTCGAAGTCTTCGTCGCTCAACTGCTCGGAAGCGAGGAAGCCACGCCAGTTGACGAGGTTGACCTCGTAGCCGAGTTCTTCGAAGGTCGCAATCGCGACACCGTCGAGCTGCTGCGGTGCCGAGATCGCGAGGGGGCGAACCTTGCCGCCGTCGATCTGGTCGGCAACCTCGTTGTAGCCCGTGACGGCGACATCCGCTGTGTTCGACAGGAGCGTGAGTGTCGCTTCGCCACCGCCCGACTTGGGAATGTAGGTGATGACGGAGGGGTCAATGCCGACCGACTGAGCAAACTGGGCAATGATGAGGTGGTCAATCGACCCCACGGAGCCACCCGTAAATCGGATGCCGCTCGGGTCAGCCTTCCACGCTTCAACGAACTCGTCGATGTCTTGCCAGGGCGCATCCGCTGCCATGATCGCGAGGGAATAGTCTTCTGCGACCTTTGCGACGGGGCGCACGTCGTCGAAACCAACGCTCGATTTGTTGAGCTCGATGCCACCTGTCATGGCGGCACCCGTTGCGAGGAGTGTGCTTGAGGGGTCGTCCATGTTGACGAACGCTGCGAGGCCGATTGTGCCACCAGCGCCGGGGATGTTGACAACCTGCACGGTGCGCACGATGGCATCAATACGCATTGCCTGCTGTTGTTCGCGCGCGAAGCTATCCCACCCGCCGCCGACACCCGCGGGGGCAATGAGCGTCAGTGAAGAACGCGGGTCGCTGCCGCTCGAGCCCTGAATGAACGAAAACGCCGTTGCCGTCGCGATGGATGCGACCGCAATGACGGCAAAAATGGCACGTTCGAGTTTCTGCGACCGTCGCTTTGGCTTGGGTGCCTCCTGGGTGCGCACGACCTCGGTGTAGACGGCACCGAGTGGCTGACCAAGGGGATCGAGTTCTGGTTCTGAGGGGGGAGACATCGTCGTCCTTTCACACGCTCACCGACCCGCACTGCTCAGTGAGTACCTCGACAATACTCCTCTCTGTGACCCCGCGAGCGCGGTAGCGTTGAATCTGGCATTCCAACTACGAAGAGGCGACATGTCACGTACTGAAACCCCGCACATCAACCCCAAAGGCGTCCCGATCGCCGAGACGATTTTGCTGCCCGGCGACCCGCTGCGCGCCAAGTTCATCGCCGAGACGTACTTTGAAGACGCACAGTGCTTCAACGAGGTTCGCAACATGCTCGGCTACACGGGTACGTACAACGGCAAGCAGGTCTCGGTCATGGGCACCGGCATGGGTGTGCCCTCGATTTCGCTGTACTCCTACGAACTGATTCACGATTTCGGCGTTAAGAATCTCATTCGTGTTGGCTCATGTGGTGCCATGCAGCCCGAGCTTGAACTCTTCGATGTCGTTATTGCCCAGGGGGCCTCGACCGACTCGAACTACATGCACCAGTTCGGCTTGCCCGGCACCTTCGCGCCGCTTGGTTCTTACCGACTGCTTGAGAAGGCGAAGGCGGCGGCGGATGCGCGCGGACAGCGCACGCATGTGGGGAACATCCTCACCTCGGATGTCTTCTACAACGCCAACCCCGAGGCCAATGTCGCGTGGCGCAAGATGGGTATTCTCGCGGTCGAGATGGAGAGCGCTGGCCTCTACGCCAACGCGGCTGCCGCGGGCGTTGATGCGCTCACGATCCTGACTGTGAGCGACAGTCTGGTGACCCACGAAGAGACCACCGCCGAGGAGCGCCAGACCGCGTTTACCTCGATGATGGAGATTGCGCTTGAACTCGTCTGAGTTCGACGAATCGGATGGGCTGCGGCGGCTCGCTGAGGTAGCCGCAGCCGTTCGGGCGCGGTGCGCCTGGTCGCGCGAGCTCACGCACGAGCAACTCGTGCCGTACCTCACGGAAGAGGCCGCCGAAGTTATCGACGCGATTGAAGGCGGCGACGCGGCCGAACTCAAAGAAGAACTCGGCGATGTGTTGTGGCAAGTCATGTTGCACGCGACGCTCGCTTCCGAGAATGACGTCGATCCCTTCACGATCGACGATGTCGCGAATGCCCTCGCTGACAAGATGATTCACCGGCATCCGCATGTCTTTGCGGATGCCGTGGCCGAGACCCCCGACGAAGTCATCGTCCACTGGAACGCCGCCAAGGCGGCCGAGAAGAGCGATCGCACGAGCGTGCTCGACGGTGTGCCGAGTTCGATGCCAGCGCTCGCCCGGGCGCAGAAGGTGCTTGGCAAGGCGGCATCCGTTGGGGTCTCGGCGGAAGCCACTGCGCCGGATACGGACGACGCGCCCGACGAGGCTGCTCTCGGCGAGCAACTCCTTGCCCTCGTTGCCGCAGCGCGCGAGAGCGGCCTCGACGCAGAACGCGCCCTGCGCACCGCGACACGGGCGCTGGAAGCGCGCGTGCGGGACGCCGAACGCTAATTCAGCCCGTGTTCTGCAGCCCGGCTGCAACGCCCGAGACCGAGAGCAACAGCAGGTGTTGTGCATCTGCGCGGGCCGCATCGTCGGTCGAGTCCGATCGCAGCGTGTGCAGCGCCCGCAACTGCAGGAGCGAGAGGGCATCCACGTAGGGGGAGCGCAGCTTGACGGCACGCTGCAGGATGGGCTTGTTCTCGAGCAACTCACCGCCCGTGATCGCTTCGACCCACTCGCGCGTCAAACGCAGTTCGTCGAGCACGAGTGTCGCAAGATCATCGCGGTCACCGAGCGCGAGGTACTGGCGTGCGATGCGTTCGTCAGTTTTCGCGAGGCTCATGGCAACGTTGTCGATCATGGTGTGCAGCAGAGGCCACTCGCGGTACGCGGCTCGCAGGCGTGCGACGTCGCCGACAGCCTGCAGTGCCGTGCCGAGCCCGAACCAGCCTGCGAGGTTGATGCGAGCCTGCGTCCAGGCGAAGACCCACGGAATCGCGCGGAGGTCTTCGAGCGATTCAACGCTCAGGCCACGGCGTGCGGGGCGTGAACCGAGCGCGAGCATGCCGATCTCTTCCAGCGGCGTGACAGTCGCGAACCACGGTGCGAAGCCGGGTGCCTTGACGAGTTCAAAGAAGCGCTCGCGGGAGGTCTTGTCCATGATGGCGGCGACATCCGCGTACTTCTGTGCCGCACCGGCGTTGCGTTCTTCGAGGCTGGGAGCCGAGGCAAGCAGAATTGCCGCCGTCACCTGGTCAATGTGGCGTCGCGCGATTTCAGGATCGCCATAGCGGGCAAAGATGACCTCGCCCTGTTCCGTGAGCTTGAAACGCCCGTCAACCGAGTGCGGTGGCTGAGCCAGGATTGCGGAGTTTGCCGGCCCACCGCCGCGGCCGAGGGCACCGCCACGACCGTGGAAGAGCGTCAGCTCAATGTCGTTGGCCTTCGCCCAATCCGCGATCTTCTGCTGCGCTTCGTATAGTGCGAGCGCGGCAGCGACGGGGCCGACATCCTTTGATGAGTCGGAGTACCCCAGCATGACCTCGAGCCGGCGGCCGGTCGCTTCAAGGCGTGCCGCGAACTCGGGGTGCTCGAGGATCTTCGCGAGGATGCCGGGGGCAGCCTGCAAATCCGCAAACGTTTCGAAGAGGGGTATGACATCGAGCACGGGTGCGGGCTCGCCATGACCCGTCGCGAATGCTGCGAGCTCGTGGACACCGATGAGGTCGTCCGCGCTCTGGGTGAACGAAACAATGTAACGGCCGGCAGCACCGGGGCCGTACTTCTGCTGAATGAACGCGATCGCACGGATCGTGTCGAGCACCTCTTGGGCTTGTTCGCTCAGTTCAGCGGCATCCGACGACTGCAGTTCGTCGAGCACCTTACGGTGGACGGCCGAGTGTTGGCGAACCTCGATCTCGGCGAGGTGGAAGCCGTAGGTCTGCACTTGCCAGATGAGCCTTTGCAGGAGGCCGAAGGCGTGGCGCTGCGCGCCGGCGTTCTCGAGTGACTCTTGCACCGTGCGCAGGTGCGCGAGCAGTTCATCGGGTTCCGCGTACGCGAGGTCGGAGCCGAGGGGAGCCGCGAGCTTGAGCGCGATCATGAGCATGACGCGGCGGTGCGGTTCACCCGGTGAGCGCTTGGCAACCTCGAAGGCCTCAGCGGGGTTCTCGGCTTCGAGCACACCCCACAGCTGCAGGAGTGCAGCTGAAGGAGGCGTCGTCGTCTCGTCGAGCGTGAGCGAACGGCCGATGTTGTTGGCCGAGCGCACGAGGCCAAGCATGACGTGTTGGCTTGCGATCTCTGCTGCGCGGCGGGTGACAGCAGAGGTCACGAAGGGGTTGCCATCGCGGTCGCCACCGACCCACGTGCCAAAGCGCACGAAGGGGTTGATGCGCGGTGCAGCTTTTGCAGGGTCATCACCCGGCATGGTCTTGGAGACGGCCTCGTTGACAAGGCGATACACCTCGGGAACCGTCGTGAACAGCGTCTCGTCAAAGATCGCCATGACCGAGCGCACTTCGTCGGCGGGCGTTGGCTTCTCGGCACGCAGGGGCGCCGTGCGCCACAGGGTGTCGACCTCTTCAAGCATCTGGCGCTGCAGGTCGCGACGCATGCCTGATTCTTCAGCCGAAGCATCAAAGGCATCGAGCAACTCGGCGAGGCGGCGGATGCTCGTTGAGACAGCACGGCGACGAGCCTCTGTGGGGTGGGCGGTGAAGACGGGGTGGAAGCGCAGCGCACCGAGGCGCTTGAGGGCGGCAGGCTTGCCGATCTCTTCAACGAGTTGCCCGAAGGCGCTGCCGACCGACTCCGCAGCATCCGTTGCCGGTGCGAGATGATCGCGCGTGCGCAGGGCACGCACACGCTGGTGTTCCTCGGCGAGGTTCGTGAGGTGGAAGTAGACCGTGAAAGCGCGAGCAACCTCTTCCGCGCGCTGCGGCGAGAACGAGGCAACAATTGCCTCGGCCGTCTCGAATGCCGCGGGGGTCTCATCGGTGTAAGCATCGATCGTCGCCAAACGCAGTCGCTCGACATCTTCGAAGAGCCCCGGCGAACCACTCTCGCGCAGCGCCTGGCCGAGCAGATTGCCGAGCGTGCGTACATCGCCGCGCATGCGCTCGGGCAGCTTCTGGCTTGCCTCATAGCGGCCAACAATGCGGATTGCTTCGGTGGGGGTCGGTTCGACAGTCACCCTTCAAACCTAGCCGAGCGCGGGTTACACGTCTGAAACAATGTCTGTGTGGCCAAAGTGACTCCTCCGCGCGGTATGCGCGACTTCCTCCCGGTAGATAAAGCGCGTCGTGAACGTGTGCTCACGACGATTCGTGAGACCTACCGTGCGCACGGTTTTGATGAGATCGAAACGCCCGTTGTTGAGGATTATGACCGGCTGCACGCGGGCATCGGTGGCGACAACGAAAAACTTGCATTCAATGTGCTCAAGCGTGGGCTTTCGGCAGATGACGTCACGGCCGCTGCCGAAGACCAGGCAGCGCTGAGTGACCTCGGCCTGCGATACGACCTCACGGTGCCGCTCGCGCGCTTCTACGCGAGTAACCGCGCTGCGCTCCCGACGGTGTTCCGCTCGCTGCAGATCGCGCCCGTCTGGCGTGCCGAGCGCCCGCAGAAGGGGCGTTACCGCCAATTCGTGCAGGCGGATATCGACATCATTGGTGATGCGACCGCGCGCGCCGAGGCTGAGCTCATCACTGCCTCGCTCGACGCCGTCGCGGCGCTCGGGCTCGATGGCGCGTTTGTGCGGGTCAACGATCGTCGTTTGTTGGATTGGATGCTCGATTCGTTTGGTTTCACCGCCGACGAGAAGCCGGGTGTGCTCATTACGATCGACAAGCTCGACAAGATTGGGCCTTCGGGCGTTGTTGAGGAGCTGCGTTCGCGGGGCGTTTCGCCCGAGGCCGTCGATGCTTTTGAGCAGTTCTTGCTGCGCCCGCAGACGATGGAGTTCAACCCTTTCGGTGAGCGCGCAATCCGTAAGGCGCTGCCCGAGGGCGTGCCAGACGAGCTCGTTGCTGACCTTGTTTCGCTCGGCGACGCGGTTGCTGTCGCGGCGGGGGGAGACCAGCATCCGCTCATCTTCGACCCCTTTCTCGTTCGTGGCATGGGCTATTACACGGGCACGATTTTCGAGATTGCGCACGAATCGGTGTCTTACTCACTCGGTGGTGGCGGGCGCTACGACGGTATGATCGGGCGCTTCTTGGGCACGGATGTTCCGGCTGTCGGTTTCTCGATCGGGTTCGAGCGCATCCTCGACCTCGTTTCGGGCTTTGACGGTGTGGGAACGGATGCTGTCGTGCTTGTGCACGACAAGCATGTGCCGCTTACCGAACTCGTCGCGCACAAGAAGGCTTTGCTCAATACGGGTGCGCGTGTGCGCCTTGAGCAGCGGCCGAAGAATCTGAAGAATCTCCTTGAGCAGGCGGCATCCGACGGTTACACGACGTTCACGAGCGTGCGCTCGGGCGACGCCCCCGGCTCCTACGATCTGAAGCCGCTTTCTTAGCGGGCTACGCGGCCGCGGTCGCGAAGGTCATAACCCAGGTGCCGTGGCTCGCGTCGCTGAGGTTGTATCGATCTGAGGTTCCCTGAACCCAGCCGGTTTTCCCGTTCGCATCGAGACGAACCCGGTCGGGTCGCATCCATGCGGTGCGACCTTCTGCGTCGATGACGGCCATAACTCGCGTCCTGTGGTCGACGAGGGCGTCTACATCGTCTTCGTTTGGGAGGTGCGACTGCGAACGCATCAGCGCGAGCGTCTGCGCATCGGGCGCGTGGTCGCGCACGTCAACGCCAATCGTGAGGTCAGGCTCGCTCACGGCCACGAGCGTTGCTGCCTTGTAGCTCGCGGTGTTGATGTTGAGGTCGACCTCGCGACCGCCGATGGAAGCAATCAGTCGCCGGTGCGTCCCGAAGTTTTTCGGTCCTTCGCGCTCCACACGGACTTCCCGGGGTTCACAGCTTCGCTGATCCGCGATGATCTCTTTGACGAGCAGGCGGCGTTTGTCGTGCGGGGTCAATTGCGGGTCCCACAGGAGGCGGGCACGGATGCCCTCGGGCGCCTTGACGCTGATCGACGTTGCCGCCACGAGACTCCTTGCATCGGTGTTTGCTTCAATCCTGGCGCAACTTCTCGCGCTTGGGCGCGAGGGCAGGTTCTTTCTTGAATTGGCCCGTCAACGCGAGGATCACAATCACGACGCCGCACACAATCCAACCAGAGACGCCGAGGGGGTTGATGAGCGTCATATTGGGGATTTGCAGGCCAGCCAGCAGGGTGATGATCATGATCGAGCCGGCCGCATTGAAGACACCGTGCGCAATGACAGCGGGCCAGAGCGACCCTGTGCGCAGGCGGAGCCAACCGAAGAGGATGCCCCACATGATGCATCCGCCCATCATGAGCAGCACGCCCCAGATGTCGGTGCGGTTGAAGTTGTAGCCGAGCAGAATGACGGGCGCGTGCCAGGCACCCCAGATCGCGCCACTCAGAATGAGTGCGGGCCACACGCCGAGCGGGCGCAAGGCGGGCAGCAGCCAACCGCGCCAGGCAAGCTCTTCGCCGAGCGTCGCGAGGGTCAGCACGTTGATGATGCCGGCGAGTGGAATCGACAGCACCTGGATGAGTGCGAGCGTTTGAATCGGCAAGCCATCGGATGGCTCTTGCCCTAGCGCCGCGAGCTGCGCGTTGATCGTCTGCTGGAAGCCCGAGAAGTTCTGCAGGTCGAGTTGCACCCAGCCGAGCGCCGAGGCGAGAAAGAGGCTCGCCGCAACGAGGAGCGCGGGAAGGACGAGCATCGCCGCGCTCATGCCGAGCACGCGCCCGTAGGGGCGCAGCGGCCAGAGGCCCACGAAGCGCATCCGATCGGTCTTGGGCGTGCGAAACACAAACATGACGATGAGTGCCGCGACCGCGGGGGTGAACATCATGAGCGTCGCGTGGAATTGGAACTTCGCTTGGAAGACCGGCCCGATGCGCACCATCGACCACAGCGGGAGCGCGACGAGCCAGGCGAGCCCAAAGGCCAGCACGACAAAGGTGATGACGGCCGCCCACGGCACGCGCTGCAGTGGTTGGTCTGTTTCGGTCGTCATGCGCTGTCTCCTGTCGACTGGTTCTTGAGGCCCATGAGGACGGATGCTTGCTCAGCCGGATTGTTGACCGAAACCGCGAACTGCGTGCCGCCGACACGATCGACGACGAGCCCCGGGCCGCGTTTGCGGATGATGGCCGAGCGCCCTGGCATCCAGCGGTAACCCCAGCCGCCCCATTCCATCGGCTCGAGCGTCGCGTCGCTCGCGCTTTCGATGTCGGTAAGCGGGATGCGCTTGAGGGGGATGTCAAACAGCCAACTCTTGACGCGTAGCCCGCGCCAATCAGCCTGGACTCGGTAGGCGCACAGCACTGCGGCGAGCAGGATTGACACAATGGCCAGCAGTGTCATTGAGATCGCGTAACCAGCTGGAAGGTGCTCTTCGAACAGCAAGGGCAACACGATGGCGGGCAGCATGAGTGCCGCAACGAAGATCGTGATCCATACGAACATCGGGCTCACGATGAAAGAGCTCGTCGCCGCGGTTTGCCCGGGGGCAAGCGTGACGGGCGCAATCGCGACTTCGTCGGCCGGTTCGACTGGCCGCGTGTATCCCTTGTGGACAAGCGTCATTGGGATGAGTCCATAGAGCGGTGAGAGCATCGCCGGCAGTACCCCGCCGCCGAGCACAACGGAGTAGGGGTCGCTCACGTCGATGCTGAGCGCGGCGCTCGTGAGCCACATCGCAGCGATGAACGCGGCCGTTGCAGCTGTCGCCGCGACCATACCTCGCGACACCCAGGGGTTGCGTGGTGCGCGCCAGACGAACACCGTCCCGACGATCGATGCCGCGACAGCGATGGCGAACATGATCCAGGTGAACGTGCTCGTTGATGAAACACCATCAGCGGGACCGCTCACGCCCCAGTGCGTCGGAAGCTCGGCAGGCAGCCGCGAACCGAAGACTGACCAAAACGCGATCATCATGAGCGCCGGAACCCACAGCAAGAAGGTGACAAGAAGCTTTCGTGCGGTGGTCATGAGTTCCCTTTCATGAGTGGGTCGATTCGGCTGTGTAGTTCGTCGATGTTGAGCCCGAGCTTCTTCGCCTCGGCTGCGAGTTGCGCGGCGAGTTGGTTGAGGCGAACGGATGCGTCAGAAGCATCCGCTCGCACGACGGCGCCGCGCCCCTGCCGAAGCTCGAGAATGCCTTCATCGCGCAACTGTTGGTACGCCCGCAAGACGGTGTGCATGTTGATCTTGAGCGCCGTTGCCAGCTCGCGGGCAGGCGGCAAACGTTCGCCCGCGACGAGTTCACCGGCGGCCAGGGCGGCTCGCACCTGCACCGCAAGTTGCTCGGCGAGCGAGACGCTCGAGCCGGGGTCAACGGTGAAGATCATGTTCTATATGTTATACGAACAATTGAGCGTCGGCAATGATCGGCAATGAAAAGAAACACCCGCCCAATCGGGGCCGTGCTCGCTAGACTGAAAGCGGATGTTTCTGATGCATCCGAAACCCTCCCAAACTTCCAGCAAGGAGCACTCCTGTGGCACTCATCGACGCTGTAATCGCTCGCGAGATTCTCGATTCTCGCGGGAACCCGACCGTTGAGGTCGAGGTCATTCTTGACGACGGAACCGTTTCGCGTGCCGCAGTGCCTAGCGGTGCTTCGACGGGTGCGTTTGAGGCCTACGAACTGCGTGATGGCGACAAGAAGCGCTACCTCGGCAAGGGCGTTCAGAAGGCCGTCGCTGCTGTTGAAGACGAGCTTGGCCCGGCCATCGAAGGTCTCGACGCTGGCGAACAGCGCATCGTCGACACCGTGCTCAACGAGACCGACGGCACCCCCAACAAAGAGCGCACGGGCGCAAACGCGATTCTCGGCGTGAGCCTCGCGGTTGCCAAGGCTGCTGCCGACAGCGCTGATCTGCCGCTCTACCGCTACCTGGGCGGCCCCAACGCGCACCTGCTGCC
>CAYNTU010000005.1:0-79598 GCA_964400205.1 uncultured Microbacterium sp. | reverse complement strand
ATTGGCATATGACAAGTGCGCACTGTTGAGTTCTCAAAGACCAAACACACCCGAGTCTCACCTTGCAGTGAGGGCGATCGGGGTAAAGATCAATGTTGCCTTGCGGATCTTCAGACCCTGTCGCGAGGCAACTGATCTAACATACCCCGATCAAGCGGCTCTGCGCAACTCGAAACGGGATTTTCTTGCACCCCGGGCGTGTCTCGGCGCAGTTACGCCGCGAGCACGCCCGCGAGGGCTTTTTTGCCACGGCGCAAGACCGCTACCCCACCGGGCAACGAGAGCTCGACGGGGGCTTCAGGATCGGTGACTTTTTCGCCGTTGAGCGAGACACCACCCTGCTCGATTGCGCGACGTGCCTCACTGCGCGAAGCAACGAGCGCTGTCTCGACAAGCGCATCCGTGACGGAGGTCCCCGGCGCAACCGCTGCGTTCGGCAGCTCTTCGAGCGCACTCTTGAGCGTTGCTGCATCGAGGCTCGCGAGATCGCCCTTGCCGAAGAGTGCTTCGGAAGCTGCCATAACGGCATCCGTTGCTTCCGTACCGTGGGCCAAAACACACAACTCGAGCGCGAGGCGCTTCTGCGCGGCTCGCCGGAACGGCTCCGTCTCAACGAGCTGTTCGTATTCTTCGATCTCAGCGCGGGTGAGGAAGGTAAACACCTTCAGACGCGCGATGACATCTGCGTCAGCGGTGTTCAGCCAGAACTGGTACCAGCGGTAGGGCGAGCACATTTCGGGGTCAAGCCAAATAGCATTGCCCATGCTCTTGCCGAACTTCGTGCCGTCGCTGTTCGTGATGAGCGGGGTCCCAAGTGCGTGTACCGTCTTGCCCTCGACCTTGTGGATGAGGTCGGTGCCACTTGTCAGGTTTCCCCACTGGTCGCTACCGCCCGTCTGGAGCACACAGTCGTACTGGCGGAAGAGCTCGAGGTAGTCAAGACCCTGCAGCACCTGGTAGCTGAACTCGGTGTAGCTGATGCCGTTCTCAGAGTTCAGACGCGCGGCAACAGCATCTTTCTTGATCATGGTGCCGACACGGAAGTGCTTCCCAATCTCGCGCAGGAAGTCGATGGCGGAAAGCGGCGCCGTCCACTCGAGGTTGTTGACTATGCGCGCGGCATTTTCACCTTCGAAGCTCAGGTAGCGCTGCACTTGCGCCTGCAACTTGCTGACCCAATCTGCGACGGTCTCCTTTGAGTTGAGCACGCGCTCGGAATCGCGCCCACCCGGGTCACCGATGAGCCCCGTCGAACCGCCGACGAGCCCAAGTGGCTTGTGGCCCGCAGCTTGCAAGCGGCGCAACACCAGCAGCTGCACGAGGTTGCCCAGGTGCAGACTCGGCGCTGTCGGGTCGAAGCCGCAGTAGTACGTGATCGGCTCGCCCTCGAGGAGCTCGCGGAGCGCGTCAGCGTCGGTTGAGACGTGAACGAGCCCGCGCCACTCCAGCTCATCCCAGAGCGTTTCAAACGTCGGGTCGTTGGCGGGGTTCAGAGCGCGGATTTCTGCGGAAGACACGACGTTTAGATTATCAGCGTGCAGAGACGGTCACCGTTTCCACCAGCCGCTCACGACACTCAGGGGCCTAAAGACGCGCGGCGGCGGACTGAGCCTGCGCGATGAGCGATTGCAGCTGACGGGCGACCGCCTCGGGGGCGGTTCCACCGATGCCGTTGCGGGCAGCAACGGAACCTTCGATCGTGAGTACTTCGCGCACGGCAGGCGTCAAGCGCTGGTCAACCGAGGCAAGGAGTTCATCGGATGCATCCTCAAGACCGATCCCGTGGTGCTCGCACGCGCGCACGAGCGCTCCGGAGATCTCGTGCGCATCGCGGAAAGGTACACCGTTTTTGACGAGCCACTCGGCGACATCCGTCGCAAGTGAGAATCCTTCTGGCGCGAGCGAGGCCATGCGTTCGGTGTTGAACTGCAGCGTCGACACCATGCCCGTAAACGCCGGCAACACAACTTCGAGCGTGTTCACGGAGTCGAAGACGGGTTCCTTGTCTTCCTGTAGATCGCGGTTGTACGCGAGCGGGAGACCCTTGAGGGTTGCCAGGAGCCCCGTGAGGTTGCCGATGAGGCGACCACTCTTGCCACGAGCGAGCTCGGCGATGTCGGGGTTCTTCTTCTGCGGCATGATGCTCGAACCGGTCGAGTATGCGTCGTCGAGCGTTACGAAATCGAACTCTCGCGTGTTCCACAGAATGATCTCTTCGCTCATGCGCGAGAGGTTGATGCCGATGAGGCTCGCGATGAATGCAAACTCGGCAACGACATCACGAGATGCCGTGCCATCAAGCGAGTTTTCGGCTGGTGCCTCGAGCCCGAGCGTTGTCGCGACGAGCGCGGGGTCAAGTCCGAGCGTCGAACCCGCAAGCGCTCCCCCACCGTAGGGCGAGATAGCGGCGCGCTTCGACCAATCACCGAGTCGATCAAGGTCGCGCGTCAATGCCCATGCGTGGGCGAGTAGGTGGTGCGCAAGCAGGACGGGCTGCGCATGCTGCAAGTGCGTGCGCCCCGGCATGATGGCGTTCGGGTGGGCTTCGGCTTGCGCAACGAGCGCATCAATGAGCGCGAGCACTTCCTTGCCGATAACGCCCGCATGGTCGAGGAGGTACAGGCGCACGAGCGTTGCGATCTGATCGTTCCGGCTGCGGCCCGCGCGCAGTTTGCCGCCAAGTTCCGGGCCGACCTCTGTAATGAGCGCGGCTTCGAGTGCCCCGTGCACATCTTCATCGCTGTCTTTCGCAACGAGCGCGCCGTCGGCGACCTTCGCGGCGAGGGCATCGAGCCCCTCGTGCATCCGTTGTTCTTCAGCAGGCGTCAGGTAACCCGCTGCCGCGAGCGCTTTCGCGTGCGCGTGCGAACCTGCGATGTCGTACGGCGCGAGAATCCAGTCGAAATGCGTCGACTTCGAAAGCGCTGCAAGTTCGGGCGATGGCCCGCCCGCGAAGCGTGCGCCCCACAGGGCGCCGTCGTTGGTTTTGTTACTCATCGAGCACCCCCAATGACGCGCAAACGCGGCCCGTCGTCGTCGCCCGCGCGCTCCAGGAGCCACACGAGCAGCGCCTTCTGTGCGTGCAAGCGGTTTTCGGCTTCGTCCCACACGACACTCTGCGGGCCATCGATGACTTCACCATCGACCTCGTACCCGCGGTCTGCGGGCAGGCAGTGGATGAAGATGGCATCGGATGCCGCGTGCGACATGAGCTCACTCGTCACCTTGTAGGGCGCAAGCGTCGCAATACGAACTTCTTTCTCGTCTTCTGTGCCCATCGACACCCACGTATCCGTCACAACGACATCGGCGTCGGCAACCGCCGCAACAGGGTCGTCGGTGATGAGCACCGAGCCGCCTGTTTGCACGGCGATGCGCTGCGCATCCGCCACGATGTCTTCGCGCGGCTGGAACTCGGCCGGTGAGCCGACGCGAACATGCATTCCCGCCGTCGCGCACGCGAGGAGGTAGCTGTGCCCCATGTTTGAGCGACCGTCACCGACGAACCCGAGCGTGAGGCCCGAGAGTTCGCCCTTGTGTTCTTGCACCGTCAACAGGTCAGCGAGCAATTGGCACGGGTGGAAATCATCGCTCAGCGCGTTGACGACCGGCACGCGCGTCCCCGAAGCCATCTCTTCAAGGCCTGCCTGGGCGTAGGTGCGCCAGACGATCGCGGCGACCTGGCGCTCAAGCACGCGTGCAGTATCGCTCGGGGTTTCTTTGCCGCCAAGCTGGCTGTTGGCGGTCGAGATGATGAGCGGAACGCCCCCCAAGTCGGCGATGCCAACGGCAAACGAAACTCGTGTGCGGGTTGACGACTTGTCGAAGATGACAGCGACTGTCTGCGGGCCATCGAGTGGCTTGCGCGACCAACGGTCGGCTTTCAACTCGCTTGCGAGGCTCAGGACCTCGGCCTGTTCCGCTGGTGAAAGGTCATCATCGCGAAGAAAGTGCCGGGTCATGCGTCACCGCCCGAACTCGCTGCGACAGCGTCGAGTGCCTGCTGGAACCGCTCAAGGAACACGGCAATCTCGTCTTGATCGATGTTGAGCGGGGGCGCAATACGAATCGTCGAATCGTTTGCCGCGTTGACGATAAGCCCAGCCTCCTGGGCAGCATCGCGCACAGCGTTGGCGACGGGCTGATTCAGCGCGATCCCCAACAAGAGCCCACGGCCACGAACGCTCTTGACGAGCGGATGCTGCAACCCCAGCACGCCTTCCGTGAGTTCTGCGCCACGCTGACCAGCGTTCTCGACGAGCCCCGAGCGTTCAACTTCGCCGACGACTGCTTCAGCAACCGCCGTCGCGAGGGGGTTCCCGCCGAAGGTTGAGCCGTGCGTGCCGGGCGACAGCAACGACGAGCAGCTGGGCCACATAACAAGCGCGCCGATGGGGAAACCGCCACCGAGGCCCTTCGCCAAGGTCATAGCATCGGGGGTGACCCCACTGCTTTCGTACCCGAACCATGCACCCGTGCGGCCGATTCCTGTCTGAATCTCGTCAACGATCATGAGTGCGCCGTGCTGCGTCGTGAGCTCTCGAACCGCTTGCAAGAACTCATCCGAAAGCGGCTGCACGCCAGCTTCACCTTGAATGGGCTCAAGGAAAACCGCCGCGACATCGTCGCCCATGGCAGCTTGGAGCGCTTCGATCGTCGGTGTGATGTGCTCGACGCCACCCGGCAGCGGCTCGAAGTCGTCTTTCATTGCGCGCTTGGCTGTAAGGGCGAGCGCGCCCATCGTCCGGCCATGGAACGCGCCATCGAGAGCGATCATGCGGGGGCGCTCTGGCCCACCGTGCAGGCGCGCAAGCTTGAAGGCTGCCTCGATCGCTTCTGTTCCCGAGTTGCAGAAGTACACTCTTCCGCCCTCAGGGATATGGGCGATGCGTTTGATCGTGCTGGCAAGCTGCAACTGCTGGGGCGTCGTAAACCAGTTCGAGACTTGCGAGAGCGTCGCGGCCTGTTCGCTCACGGCCTGTACGAAAACCGGGTGGGCATGGCCGAGTGCGTTGACGGCAATGCCAGAAAGGAAGTCGAGGTACTCCTTGCCCTCGTCGTCCCAGACGTACGCACCGTTGCCGCGAACGAACTGTGCCAAGCGCGGGCCAATGTTGATCGCAAGGTCGCGGCGCTCTGCGACGCGCCAGTCCGTCAGCTGCTGGTTGTCGGTGATCTGGGTCATTGCACTACCTCCGTGCCGATTCCTTCTTCAGTCAAAAGTTCTTTCAGTACCGCGTGCGGCACTCGACCATCGATGATTGATGCTTTTGTGACTCCAGCATCAACAGCATCGAGGCATGCCTGCATCTTCGGGATCATGCCCGATTCAAGACTCGGCATGAGGGTGCGCAAATCAGCGCTCGTGATGCGCTCAACGAGTGAATCGCGGTTCGGCCAATCCGAGTAGAGTCCGGCGACATCCGTTAGGACCACAAGTTTCTCGGCCTTGAGTGCAGCGGCGAGGGCGCCCGCGGCGGCGTCTGCATTGACGTTGAGTGAGACCGTGGGATCGTCGAGGTCGGGCGCGATACCCGAGACAACGGGCACACGACCGGCATCGATGTGATCAAGCACGATCTTGGGATCAACCTTGACAACATCACCAACGAGGCCCAAGTCGACCTCTTCTCCATCGACAACAGCGCCGCGCCGTCGCCCGCCGAAGAGGCCGGCGTCTTCGCCACTGACACCCGCAGCGATGGGAGCGGCCCGGTTGATGCCGCGCACGAGCTCGGGATTCACGACGCCTGTCAAGACCATCCGAACGACGTCGATCGCTTGGGGCGTCGTGACGCGATAGCCGCCTCGGAACTCACTTTCGATACCGAGTTTGCCCAGCATCGACGAGATCTGCGGCCCCCCACCATGCACGACAACGGGCTTGACACCTGCGTCGCGGAGCGCTGCGATGTCGTCGGCAAATGCCTGCTGCAACTCGGGAGACAGCATGGCATTCCCGCCGTACTTGATGACGACCGTCCTGCCTTGGAGTTGTTCAAGCGCCGATTGCGAAACTTCGACCTCGCTCATGAGGAATACGCGCTGTTCTCGTGTACGTACTCGTGCGTGAGGTCGGTTGTACGGATGCTCGCGCTGTGCTCCCCCGACTTGAGGTCGATGACGATGTTCGTTTCGAACGGCGTCAGATCGACCTCTTCACGCGGGCGATCGGGGCCGCCCTCCGTACAAACGCGCACTCCGTTGAAAGTCACGTCGGTGTTGTAGGGGTCAAATTCGGCGCTCGTCGTGCCGATCGCCGCGAGCACGCGACCCCAGTTGGGGTCGTTCCCGAAGATGGCCGCTTTGAAGAGGTTGTTGCGAGCAACACTCCGACCGACCTCGACGGCGTCCGCATCGGATGCTGCACCCAACACTTCGATCGTGATTGCGTGGCTCGCGCCCTCGGCGTCGACCTGCAACTGTTTTGCCAGGTCGTCGCAGATTGCGGTGATACCGGCGACAAAGTCGTCAAACGCCGGTTCAACTCCGCTCGCTCCGCTCACCATGAGCGTGACCTGGTCATTGGTCGACATACAGCCGTCGGCATCGAGACGATCAAAGGTCGTGGCCGTCGCCGCGCGAAGTGCCTTGTCGGTCGTCGCGGCGTCAACGACAGCATCCGTTGTGAGCACGACGAGCATCGTGGCAAGACCCGGGGCAAGCATGCCTGCCCCCTTGGCGATGCCACCGATCGACCAGCCTTCGCCCTGGTAGACCGCAACCTTGGGCACGCTGTCGGTTGTCATAATCGCTTTGGCTGCGTCGAGGCCACCGTCGGCATCTCGAGCTGCAACCGCGGCCTTCGTGCCCGCGAGCACCTTGTCGCGGAAGGTCTGGTCGCCGATGCCGATAAGACCGGTCGAACAAATGAGCACATCGCCCGCACTGACACCGAGTTCTTCGGCAGCACGTTCAGCCGTCTGATGCGAGGTCTGGAAACCAAAGCTGCCGGTAAAACAGTTGGCTCCGCCCGAGTTGAGCACAATTGCTTCGACCTTGCCGTCTTTGACCGCCTGCTCCGACCACAGAATCGGATTCGCTTTGGCCCGGTTGCTCGTGAAGACTGCCGCACCGACCTTGAGTGGCCCCTCGTTCACGACGATAGCAACATCACCGTTGCCATTCGTCTTGAGCCCGGCACTCACACCGGCTGCAGTAAATCCTTTGGGGTGTGTAACAGTCACGGGGCGACTCCATCGATCGAAAGCGCGGTCGCCTCTGGCAAGCCGAGGGCGATATTCATGGATTGGATTGCGGCACCAGCGGTGCCCTTGGTGAGGTTGTCGACGGCAGTCACAACGACGACACGGTTCGACTCACGATCGATCGCGAGCCCCATAAGCGCCGTATTTGCGCCGAGGACGTCACTGACGCGCGGGAACTGTCCAGCCGGGAGCAGTTGCACGAACGTTTCATTGCCATAGACATCAAGCCAGGCCTGACGAATCTGTTCATCCGTTGCCCCAGCGGCGATGGGAGCGGTACTCGTCGCAAGAATGCCACGAGCCATCGGCACCAAGACGGGCGTAAACGAGATGCGCGGGTCGCTCGCCCCGGCAGCCGTCAGAGCCTGCTGAATCTCTGGAATGTGCCGGTGTATGCCACCAACGGAATACGGATTCGCACTGCCGAGAATCTCGCTTGCGAGCAGGTTTGTCTTGAGGCTCTTGCCCGCACCACTCGGCCCAACGGCGAGAACCGAAACAACGTCTGTCGCGTCGATGACGCCTGCCGCGACACCCGGTGCAAGGCTCAGTGAAACCGTCGAGGCGTTGCAGCCCGGGGCGGCAATGCGCCTTGCGGATTTGAGGTGCTCGCGCTGTTTCGTGCCGTCGACGAGGAGCTCGGGAACGCCGTAGGCCCACGGCTCGGGGTGTTGGCCGCCATAGAACTTGGCCCACGCCGCGGGGTCGGTCAGGCGGTGGTCGGCACCGGCGTCGATGACGAGCGGAACGCCCGTCAGCGCATCCGTATATTGAGCCGACTGACCGTGCGGCAAAGCAAGAAAGACAATGTCGTGGCCCGAGAGAACCTCGGGCGTTGTCTCCTGCAGGGTGAGGTGCTGCAGCGAACGCAGGTGTGGCTGCGTTTCAATGAGCGGTTGACCGGCGTTCGAGTGCGCCGTGACCGTCGTGATTTCGATGTCGGGATGATTCGCCAGGATGCGCAAAATCTCACCGCCGGCATAGCCGGATGCGCCTGAGACGGCGACGGAATACGTCATGGTTTCTACCTTAGTTGTCGCGAAGAAAGCGGGCCGGAGGCGGCGACTTCTCTCCCGCTTGGCAACAACCGTGCACAGGAAAAAAGCCGCCTAGAATCGGCGGCCTGCGCGACGTCGCGAACCAACGCTGAGAACCAGCGTGTGGGCGGTTGCAACAGAAGCCATGCCGCTACGTTAGCAGAACTCAGCGGCCCGCTAGTGCGGTGCGACAAGCAGCAGCACTGCAACGACGAGGAAGAGCACACCGAAGATGCGGTTGAGCGTCACGGCGCCCTGCGGTGTGGCCGACCACTTACGGAAGGGGCGAGCGACGGCGGCGAAGAAGAACCACATCACGACGATGTCTACCGTCACAGTCGTCGCCATGACGACGAGGTACTGCGGCAGCTGGGGCTGATCGGGCCGAACGAACGACGGCACGAATGCCAAATAGAACACGATCGCCTTCGGGTTGAGCAGGTTGACCCAGAGCCCACGGCGGAACATTGACCACCGCGGTTCGGCCTCAAAAACGATCTCTGAACCGTCGGTGACGTTCGGTTTCGAAAAGAACATCCGAATGCCGAGGAATGCCAAATACGCAACACCCGCGTAGCGCACAACCTCGAATAGCACGGGCGAGCGTTGTACGAGCAGGCCAACTCCCGCGGCAACGATCGCAACGTGGATTACGAGGGCCGCCTGTTGCCCAAGAATGCCCCAGATTGAACGTCGCCAGCCCTGCGAGAGCGAGTTCGACATCGTGTTGATGGCCCCCGCCCCGGGCGTGAGACTGATGACAACGGATGCCGTCAGCAACGAAAGCCACAGGGTCAGGGTCACGAAGCGACTCTAGGGCATCCGGCGCTAGGCTGGCGGCATGCGCCACACCCCGATTTACGTTGTCGAGGACCCCGCCGAAGTCAAGCGGATGATTCGCCGCAACGCGTGGGCGACATTTGTCTCGCCGACCTCGAAGGGGCTCGTCGCATCGCACTACCCCGTCATCCTCGACCCGACCTCGGATGGCGACGAAATTGTCATCGTGAGCCACTTCGGCAGGCCAGATGAGCGCTCGCACGAACTCGGTGAACATGAGGTGCTCGTCATCATCCAGGGCCCACACGATTACGTCTCGGCGAGCTGGTACCCCGAGGGGCAGGTCGTTTCAACGTGGGATCACGTGACTGCGCACCTTCACGGCACCCCCGAGGTCTTAAGCGACGAAGAAAACTATCGGATGCTCGAGGCCCTCACCGACCACTTCGAGCGGCACTACGAGGGCGGCCGCTCACTCTCGGAAGACCCCGAGGGCACGCGCCGCATGGCAAAGGGCACGGTCGGGCTGCGCATGACGGTTGACCGCTTCGACGCGCGTTTGAAGCTCAGCCAGAACAAGCCCGAGCCGGTTTTTGAACGGGTCAAGAACGAGTTCGAGAAGACGAACCCGCCGCTCGCCCGTGAGATGGATCGCGTCGAGCCGCACCCCGAGCGCGACTAACTACCGCACGCTGCGCAGGCGCGGAACGCCCGTGAGCGGGTCAATCGGTCGGCGGTGCACGCCCTCGGCGTCCTCAACGGGGTATCCCTCGCGCACCCAGTATTCCCAACCGCCAATCATCTCGCGCACCGAATAGCCCGCGCGGGCGAACTCACGTGCACCCTTCGCGCCAGCATTGCAACCGGGACTCCAGCAATACACGACGACCTCGGCCCCGGCCGGGATCAGATCCGCTGCCTTCGCCTGAATGTCGCGATACGGCAGATGGATTGCACCCTTGACGTGACCCTGCGCGTACGCGACATCCGATCGCACATCAACAACAACGACGTTTTCGCCGGCTTTCAGCTGCTCGTAGAGGTCGCTCGCGTCGGTCTCGTAGGTGAGCTTGGCCGTGAAGAATTCTTCTGCGCTGATCATAATGCGACTCTACGCCCGTGCGCGTAATGTCGAGACCATGGCTGAATCGACACCGGAAAACTGGGCGTGGGTTGACGCCTGGCTTGGCGAAACGCTCGTGGGTGCTGATGACGCGCTCGAGGCCGCCCTCAAGGCCCAGCGCGGTGCGGGGATGCCCGACATCGAGGTTGCTCCGCTCGCCGGAAAACTCCTGAGTTTGTTCGTGCGGATGAGCGGGGCCGAGCGCGTGCTCGAGATTGGCACGCTCGGGGGCTACTCTACGATTTGGCTCGCCCGGGGCGCGGGCGAAGAGGGGCGCGTTGTCACGATCGAGGCGGAGCCCGCACATGCCGCGATCGCCCGCACAAACATTGACTCGGCTGGGGTCGGTGACCGCGTCGAGATCCTGGTGGGTCGCGGCGCGGATGTCTTGCCGACGCTCGAAGGTTCGGCACCGTTTGATTTCGTGTTCATCGACGCCGACAAGGAATCCAATACCGTTTACCTCGATTGGGCCGCCAAACTTGGGCACCCCGGCACGGTCGTCATCATCGATAACGTTGTGCGTGACGGCGAAGTTGCGAATGAGCAGAGCGAGAGTACGCAAGTACGTGGCGTACAGGCGGGGTTACGGATGCTCGCGGCAGACCCGCGGTTTGAGGCATCCGCTCTGCAGACCGTAGGCGTCAAAGGGTGGGACGGCGTCGCGATCGCGATTGTGACGGATGGAGCAGCCGAATGAAGTATGCAGCACTGCTGCGCGGCGTCAACGCGGGCGGGCATCGCAAGGTGCCCAAGGCTGAATTCCAGGCGGTGCTTGAGTCGCTCGGTTTCACCGACGTTGTCGTGTACATCAATTCGGGCAATGCGGTGTTTTCAGCCGACAAAGCACCCGATGCACGTGACGTCCAGGCGGCCCTTGAGAACCATTTTGGCTTCGACATCGCCACGCTCGTCCTTTCGGGCGAAGAGATCGTGCGGGTTGCGGGACAGATTCCGGAACACTGGCAGAACGATCCACCGACCCCAGAAAAGTCTGGGCATCAGGCGAACGTTCTCTACCTCTTCGACGAAATCGACACGCCGGACGTTCTCGAACAACTGGGCTACAACCCCGACGTTGAAGAGATGGTGTACCTGCCCGGCGCGATCCTGCAACGAATCTCCCGGGCGCAGCAAACAAAGTCGAGCTTGCAAAAAGTCATTGGCAAGAAGCTCTACCAACAAATGACGGTGCGAAACGTCAATACCGCCCGCAAGCTCGCCGAACTCGTTACCTGATCAAGGTCAGCAGCGCCGCGCGGAAGGCCTCGGGCGCCTCAAGGTGCGGCGAGTGACCGACGCCCTCGAGCTCGACTTCAGTCACCGAGCCGCCTGCCGCGGCGTAGGCGTCGAGCACATCGCGCGTTTGCGCCTTCATCTGTTGCGCCGGGGCAACATCGTCACCGGGCCAACCGGGGATCACCCCGACAACGCCGAGGTAGTTGATGTCGAAGAACGAGGCATCCGAAACGATTGCGTCAGCAGAACCGTGGATCCACAGGATCGGGGGCTTCTCGGCGAGGTCTACGATTCCGGAAACGTTGAAATACTTGGGCACCATGGTGTTGAGCACGCCGACGGTTCCCGCGGCGAAGCCCGGCCAGTTTTCGCTCGCCGCGGCGTCGCCCGGGTAGTTGCCAGATTCCGTTGAGGTCGTCAGCATCGAGGCAACCCACACATCCTCATAATCGCTCGAATACCCCGGGGCGACGTAGCTGCTGCGGAAGACATTGCGCGGAGACGTGGGTGACTCATCCCCCGCATCGCCAGCACGGAGCGCCGCGACAAAGTCGGGGTTGCCACCTCCGCCGCCGCAGCCGGCGTCGTCTGCCGTGAGCGGCGTCCCGTCTCGGCGTGTGCCCCCGAAGCCGTACGGTGATACCGGCGCCTGCAGCGTGAGGCTCAGCACTGGGTAATCAAGTGCATACTGCATGACAATGCCGCCGCCCATCGACCAGCCAACAAGGTGCGCTGTTGGAACATCGAGGGCTCTGAGTGTTGCTGCAATGTCATCGCTGAAATCGCGAACGCCACGCGTTGCATCGACCGGCGCGACCTCGCTCGAACCGAATCCGCGCAGGTCGATGGCTATCACGCGGAGGTCGGCGGGCAGCGCGAGCATCTGTTCTTGCCAGAACAGCGCAGACGAGACGTTGCCGTGCACAAAAACGACCGTCTTCTCGGGTGCCGTTTGTGGGTCATCCCCCGCACGCTCAAGAATGTTCACCGCGATGCGATCGGTCTCGATCGTGCGGGCGGTGATTCCAGCAAACAGCGCGTCGGTCATCGGTGATCCTCCAGAATCTGCACGGCCTCGTTGCTGTGTTCACCACGACTCTAGCCGTGTTTCTCGCAAAGATGAATCAACTGTCAGGTTTCACTCGATCGGCCCGCCAATGGCGCACGAGGGGAACGCTTGTAGGCCGAGACCGTAGGATCGCCCGCGACCCAGAAACGCCACGGAGTATCGGCTGCCTTGGAAACACCGACGCGCGGGCCGGAGGCCATCTGCTCAGGTTCTGTGATTCGTGTGCCAAGACGAACGGATGCCTCTGCATCGAGCACGGGCGTGCCCAAATCGGCCATGGTGATGCCCAATGCCCGCGCCAAATTCCCCGGCCCGCGGGCGAGCTGAACATCGGCGACACCCGGGCGACGCTCACGAGCCACGTCATGTCCCTCGACAATCTCACCCGCTCGCAAGAGGACCGCGGATGCCGTTTCGGTCGGGCCCGTCACGATGTTGGCACAGTGGTGGATCCCCATGCTGCGATACACGTAGAGGTGCCACGGCGGCCCGTACATAATCTCTGAACGTGGCGTCCGTGAGTACGCGTGCGACGCGGGATCGCGCACGCCACCATAGGCCTCAACCTCGGTGACCCGCA
The DNA here is from genome assembly GCA_964400205.1 of uncultured Microbacterium sp. GTDB lineage: Bacteria > Actinomycetota > Actinomycetes > Actinomycetales > Microbacteriaceae > Microbacterium. Next base: position 66,562 of record CAYNTU010000005.1, on the reverse strand, counting down.
CTGTCACGCCGTGCCCATGCACGAGCCGTCCAAGGAGCAGACGCGCCCGCTCAGGGACATCGAGATGCTCGTCGAAGAGCGGATCGGTCATGGCACTAGCTTGCCGCATCCGCTCACGAGATGCCTCGACGGATAAGATGGCGGCACAAGGGGGAAGCAATGAAGAAGCTCATCACGATCCTGGCGCTCGTGTCCGTGATTCTCGGCCTGCTGCTCGCTGGCTATCTGCTGATCTTCAAAGGGAAAACCCCGCTCGGATCGGAAGTTGTCACGACAGACAAGCAGATCGTGCAGGCGGTTGAGACAACCGACGAGATCTCCCTCTTGAGCCTCGCGATTCAGGGCTTGCAGCAAAAGAACGCGGCGGGGAACTTCTTTGGACTCACCGTGCCCGGCAGCGATCGCGCGATGTTCATTCGCTACAGCTTTGCTGCCAAACTCGGCCTCGACGGGAGCCAGGTCGCAATCGAGCAGACCGGGTCGGACAAGTTCACGATCACGATTCCAAAGTTTAAGTTCATCGGGTACGACGAACCGACCTTCGGGCTCGCAGCGGAACAAAATGGCGTTCTCAGTTGGATCACGCCGCAAATTGACCAGCTCGGCGCGGCAAATGAGATTCTCGGGCCCGATAATCAGGCCGAGTACCTCAAGAAGAACGACGCACTCTTGCGCCAACAAACCGAGGCGTTCTACACGAACATCGTGCGCGCGATCGATCCGGATGCCCAGCTCACCTTCGTCTACGCGGAAGACGTGCCCGAGTAACCGCTAGTCGCGAATCGTGGCGCCGAACTGCTTCGCCGCCTCGGCAACGCCAGCGAGCTTCGCATCGGTTGCTTCGGCCTGCGTGAGCGTTCGGTCGTCGGCCCGGAAGCGCAACGCGTACGTCAGCGACTTCTGCCCCTCGGGAACGCCCTGGCCACGGTAATCGTCGACGAGGCGTAGCGATTCAAGTAGGTCACCCGCGCCCGCGCGAAGTGCATCGGCAAGCGCTGCCGATGTCACCTCGGCGCTCACGACAAGGGAAACATCCTGCGTTGCTGCGGGGTAGCCCGAAAGCGACTCCGCGGTGATGCGCTCCCCCGCCGAATCAAGCACGCGGTCGAGATTCAGCTCAGCGACGTACACGCGACCCGGCAGATCAGCCTCGGCGGATACCGTGGGGTGAACTTCCCCGACAAAGCCAACCTCGACGCCGTCGACCGAGAGCACGCCCGTGCGACCCGGGTGGAGCGCTTGATGCGCCCCCTGTGCAACGTCAATCGTCACACCAGCGGCGTTCGCAATCGTGCGAACCGCATCGAGCGCATCCGACAAATCAAATGGCTGAGCCGCAACGCCGGGCTGCTTTGCAACGCGGTTGCCCGTCAGCAAGACAGCAACGTGGCGTGGCTGCGGCGGGATCGAAGCGTTGAGCTCTGCGAGGGTCTCATCACTCGGGCGCTCCCCAAGCGGCGGCACGAACGCGGTGCCGTATTCGACACCTGACTCGGGCTGGAAGACAACGCCCGTCTCAAAGAGGGCAACATCCGTGAAACCGCGCGCAATGTTTCGGTGCGCCACATCGATGAGCCCCGGCAGCAGGGCCGTACGGAGGAACGGCGCCTGACCCGCAAGCGGGTTTGCCAGTTTGACGGATGCCACGGGTGAACCATCCGCCGACCCAAAGCGTGCGTTTTGCTCGGCCGTCATGAACGGGAAGGCAGGCGTCTCAACGAATCCGCTCGCCGCGAGCGCGTCAGCGACGCGACGGCGGCCGCGCTGGGCAGCCGTGAAGCCACGACCCGAGGGAGGCGAAGGCAGAACCGAGGGAATCTGGTCGTAACCGTTGATTCGCGCGACCTCTTCCGCGAGATCCCACTTGTCGTTCAGGTCGGGGCGCCACGAGGGCGGAATCACCTCGAGTGCGTTCTCGAGTGCCGTCACCTCACAGCCGATCGTCTCAAGCGCCTCACGAACCTGGGCATCCGTGTAGTCGACGCCGATGAGCCCCGAGACGAAACCATTGGGCAACGCGATTGCTGCGATCTCGACCTCTGCGAAAAGCGCACCACCGGCAGCGTCAAGCTCACCGCCCGCGTACTGAACCATGAGGTCTGCAACACGTTTGGCTGCAGCGAATTGCAGGAGCGGGTCAACGCCACGCTCAAAACGGCGCGAGGCCTCAGAAGGAAGCTTGTGGCGGCGCGCCGAACGAGCAATCGTGACGGGATCGAAGCGAGCCGCCTCAATGAGCACGTTGCGCGTCGTCTCGGTCATCTCGGTGCTGAGACCACCCATGACGCCCGCGAGGCCAATCGGCCCGCTCTCGTCGGTGATCAGCAGGTCTTCCTCGCTGAGGTCACGCACCTTGCCGTCGAGCGTTTCAAGCTTTTCGCCCGCGCTCGCGCGGCGCACCGTGATGCCGCCCGTGAGCTTGTCGAGGTCATAGCCGTGCACGGGGTTACCCAGCTCGAGCATGACGTAGTTCGTGATGTCGATGAGGATGCCCAGCGAACGGATGCCGGCAAGCGTCAAGCGCGCAACCATGAAGGGCGGCGTCGGGCGGGAGGGGTCAACGCCCCGAACAATACGAGCAACAAACTCCGTGCAGCCGACGTTGCCGCGAATGGGGGCAATGTCGTTGACAGCAACCTCGAATCCGCCTGGAGTCGGGATGTCTTCCGGTGCGAGTTCGGCCGGCACAGGGTCAGTGAAGGCAGCGCCCGTCGCGTGCGAGTATTCGCGTGCGACACCTCGGATCGAGAACGCGTACCCGCGGTCGGGGGTCACGTTGATCTCAACGGCCTGCTCGTCGAGGCCGAGCAGGGCGATGGCGTCTACCCCTACCTCGGGGTCGAGACCCAGCGTCGAGAGCACGATGATGCCACTGTGTTCGTCACCGAGGCCGAGCTCCTTCGCCGAGGCGATCATGCCGTCAGAGACATGCCCGTACGTCTTGCGTGCGGCAATCGGGAAGGGGCCGGGCAGAACGGCGCCGGGGAGCGTCACAACGACCTTGTCGCCGGGGGCAAAGTTGCTTGCGCCACAGACGATGCCGCGCACACCACCGTTCGCTTCGCCAACATCAATCTGGCACCAGCGAATCGTCTTGCCGTTGCTCTGCGGCTCTTCTTCGAATGAGACCACCTGGCCGACCACGATGGGGCCCGTGAGCCCGAAGTCGTGCGTGTCTTCTTCTTCGAAACCGACCGAAACCATCGAGGCAAGAACGTCCTCGGGCGTCGTGCCCGGGGCAACCTCGACGAATTCGCCGAGCCATGAGAGTGGGACGCGCATCAGACCACCATTCCGAACTGCTCGCTGAAACGCACATCGCCCTCGGCCATGTCGCGCATGTCTTTTACATCGGTGCGGAACATGAGCGTTCGCTCGAAGCCCATGCCGAAGGCAAACCCGGAGTACACCTCGGGGTCGATCCCCGCGGCACGAAGCACATTGGGATTGACCATGCCGCACCCGCCCCATTCAATCCAGCGCGCGCCGCCCTTGAAGGTGGGGTGCCACAGGTCGAACTCAGCAGACGGCTCGGTGAACGGAAAGTAGTTTGCGCGCATGCGAGTCTTGGCCTCGGGGCCGAAAAGCTGCCGCGCGATGTGGTCGAGCGTGCCGCGCAAGTGTGCCATCGTGATGCCCTTGTCGATCACAAGCCCCTCGAACTGGCTGAAGACCGGCAGGTGTGTCGCATCGAACTCGTCTGTGCGGTACACGCGTCCTGGCGCGACGACGTAGATGGGCAGCTCGCGCGAGAGCATCGCGCGCATCTGCACGGGGCTCGTGTGCGTGCGCATGACGAGGTGGCGGTCGACAGGGTCGACGAAGAAGGTGTCTTGCATCTGTCGAGCGGGGTGATCTTCGTCGAAGTTCAGTGCGTCGAAGTTGAACCACTCGTGTTCGAGTTCGGGGCCTTCTGCAACCTCCCACCCCATGCCGACGAAGATGTCGCCGACGGTGTCTTGCAGCATCGTGAGCGGGTGGCGCGCACCAACACGTGCGCGCTGCGGCAGCGCCGTCATGTCGACGCGCTCAGACTCGAGCTTGGCAGCGACCTCGGCTGCGGCCAGCTCGGCTTCGCGCGCGGCGAACGCCTCGTTGATCTGGCCACGAGCGGCACCCATCATCTTGCCGACGGCGGCCTTGTTCTCAGGCGCGACGTGACGCATTTGCGCGTTAAGCTGCGCGATGGGCGAACCATCGGCAACGTGCGCACTACGGGCAGCTTTCAGCTCGTCAACGGATGCCGCAGCAGCAATCGCCGCGAGTGCATCCGAAACCGCCTGCTGAACAGCCTCGGGAGTGATTTCTGGTGAGTCAGACACGAGAATCAAGTCTACCCGGCAGCCACCGGGCGCTCCTGACCTCGAACTACCTCTCGGGTTTGTTCTTGAGGAGGTCCGTCTCGTTCGGCGCTTGCAGTGCGAGCAACTCGGTGTCGGTGCCGGCATCGTGAGCGACAACATCCGCTGCCGTTGTGCCACGCTTGCGCCCCTTCGGCCCGCTTGCCGTCCGCTTCGCAAGCGACCGTGCAAACCATGAGAGCGAGAGGTTGATAGCGAGATAAATGATCAGCGTCACAGCGAACAGCGAGAACAAATACCTGTTGCCGTAGAAGGTCGCGAGGTTCGTCATGTTCGTGCGGATCGTTTCTTGATACCCCACGATGTACCCCAGCGAGGTGTCTTTCAACAGCACAATGAGTTGAGCGACGATGATCGGCAGCATCTGACGGAAGGCCTGCGGGAACTCAACCAACATGCGTGATTGGAAGACCGGCATACCGATGCTGAGTGCTGCCTCTCGCTGACCACGCGGCAATGCGACGAGGCCGGCACGGAGCGCCTCGCCAATGATTGTGCCGTTGTAGACGATGAGCGCAACAACCACCGCCCAGAAGGGTGCAGCCGAGGCGACAAGCAGGATGAAGAGCATCATGAGGAGCACAGGCATGCCGCGGAAGAATTCCTGCAGCATTGCGATCGGTCGCGATACCCATTTGAGCGTCGAGCTACGCAAGAGCGCGAAAATGATGCCGAGTACGACAGCACCGATGGCCGCGACGGCGGCCGCACGAAGCGTATTGAGAACACCTTCGCCGATGAACTTCCAGACCTCGGGGTCTTTGAAGATATCCCAGCGAGTCGGACTGAACATACCGGGCAGCGTCATGCCGCCCGATTCGCGTGGCGCGTTGAGGATGGTGAACGCCCAGAAGAGTACGCCTGCGACCGCCGCGATTGTCACGACCGAGAGGATGTTGGAGATGAGCTTCGCACGTGGACCCGGAGCGTCAAAGAGGACTGAGTTCTGACTCATCTCGCCACCACCCATTTCTTCTCAAGTCGACCGGCAATCGTGCCGAGCGTGATGGTAATCACGAGGTACAGCGCGGCCACGGTGAACAGGATGAGGAGCACCATGTTGCCGTTGGAGTTCGCGAGGCGCTTGGCCGATGCGAAGAGCTCGAAGATAAAGAAGCCGCCCGCAACCGAGGTGTTTTTCACGAGAGCGATCAGTACGTTGATGAGCGGCGGGATCGTCATTCGGAACGCCTGCGGCAAGACGACGATTGAAACCGTCTGGGAGAATCGGAGGCCGATGCTGCGTGCGGCCTCGGCCTGCCCGATCGGCACACCATTAATCCCCGAGCGGAGAGCTTCTGCGACGAAGGGTGATGTGTAGTAGATGAGCGCGCCGAATGCGAGCGGAAGATAGGGCAGCTTGAGCCCCATCATGGGAAGGACGAAAACCGCGAAGACAAAGACGAGCGTGAGCGGCGTGTTACGCGCAAGCTCAACCCAGACCGTTCCGATTGCGCGAAGCGCTGGGACAGGCGAGATTCGCATCGCGGCGATGATGGTTCCGAGAATGAGGGCGCCAACGGCTGCAACGACAAAGAGCAGCAGGGTCGTCCTGAAGCCTTCTAGCAGGGTTGGCCATAGCGAGAGCCACTGGTCAAGCATTCCTTCTCGTCTCTCTCGGGGTGTTGTGGGGCCCGGTCAACGGACCGAGCCCCACAATTTCAACCGTTATTAGCGGGTGTAGCGGTCCGGTGCGGGCGGGTCAACGAACGGCAGAACGGCGCCTGCAGTCTTGTCCCATGCAGCCTTGTAGCTACCATCTGCGTACGACTCTTCGAGCACGTCGTTGATCCAGTTACGGAACTCATCGTCGTCGTGCTTGAGGCCGATACCGTACGGCTCGTCGGTGAACGGCGTGCCAGCGATCTTGAACTCACCCTCGTTCTGTGCAGCGAGACCCGCGAGGATCACGTTGTCAGTCGAGACGGCAACAACCTGGCCACCGCGGAGCGGCTCGAGGCAGTTCGAGTATGCGTCGGTCAGCACGGGCTCAGCACCGATCTCAGCGAGCTTCTCTGCCGGGGTCGAACCCTCAACCGAGCAGACCTTCTTACCCTTGAGGTCGTCCGGGCCGTTGATGTCGGTGTTGTCAGCGAGCACGAGGATCGACTGACCTGCCATGTAGTACGGGCCAGCGAAGGAGATGACTTCCTTGCGCTTGTCGTTGATCGTGTACGTTGCAACAACGATGTCAACCTGACCGTCCTGGATGAACGGTTCGCGGTTTGCCGAAACGGTCTCAACCCAGTTGATGCCGCTCTCTTCAATGCCGAGCTTCGACGCAATGATGCGGCCGATCTCAGCGTCGAAACCTTCGACACCGCCCGGGCCCTTGACGCCGAAGAGTGGCTGGTCGAACTTCGTGCCGATCGTGATCTTGCCCGATTCGGCCAGCTTGGCCATCGTCGAGCCTTCGGGGAAGCTGTCGATTGCGGTTGCCGGCTCGGTAACGTCGCCGCCGACAGGAGTGTCTGCTGGGGCCGCGCTGCCACCACAGGCGGTGAGTGCAAGCACACCCGCTGCCGCGAGTGCGATGAATGAGACTCTAGCTCGCTTCATGTGATTGTCCTTACTGTGTTTGGCCGCGGTAGCGGCGCTGGTCCCAGTCGCCAGGGAAAGACGACTAAGTCTGTTGGTCAGTGGGTGAGGAGCTTCGACAGGAAGTCCTTCGCTCGATCGCTCTGCGGGTTCGTGAAGAACTGTTCGGGGTCGGCCTGCTCAACAATTTCGCCGTCGGCCATGAAGACGACGCGGTCAGCTGCCTTGCGCGCGAAGCCCATTTCGTGCGTCACGACGATCATCGTCATGCCCTCTTGCGCGAGTTCGACCATGACGTCGAGCACTTCGTTGATCATTTCGGGGTCGAGCGCGCTCGTCGGCTCATCGAAAAGCATGACCTTGGGGTTCATCGCAAGCGAACGTGCGATTGCGACGCGCTGCTGCTGGCCACCCGAGAGCTGCGCCGGCATCTTGGCTGCCTGCGCGTCAACACCAACGCGCTTGAGCAGCGTCGTTGCCGCCGCATCGGCATCTGCTTTCTTCTCGCCGCGCACTTTGATGGGGCCGAGCGTCACGTTCTCGAGCACGGTCTTATGCGCGAAGAGGTTGAACGACTGGAACACCATGCCGACATCGGCACGGAGCTTCGCGAGTGCCTTACCTTCTTCCGGCAACTTCTTGCCATCGATCGTGATGGTGCCGCTCGTGATCGTCTCAAGTCGGTTGATCGTGCGACACAGCGTCGACTTTCCCGAGCCCGACGGGCCGATGATCACAACCACTTCGCCACGGTTGACCGTGAGGTTGATGTTCTTCAACGCGTGGAAGTCACCGTAGTGCTTCTCAACGTTCGTCATCACAACGAGCGGCTCACCTGGAGCTGCGATCGTCACATCGTCGTTCTTCGCCATGCGTACCACCTTATGGGGAAGAAGCACCCGAAGTAACACTTTGAAACACGACTTTTACAAGGCCGTGACCTTTCGCACGAAAAGTGGTGCTGAGTTTTGTGGCGCGTACTACCCTGCGCTGCGTTGCGCGAAGGCTGTTTCGTAGAGACAAACACTCGCGGCTGTTGCGAGATTGAGTGATTCTGCTTCGCCGAAGATGGGAATTCGGAGCGCATCGTCGCACAACGCGAGGGCTTGATCGCTCAGGCCGCGGGCCTCGTTGCCGAAGACCCAGGCGCGAGGTTTGCTGAGCTCGCCTGAGTTTCGTGCCGCGAGGAAATCGGCCCCCTTGACATCCGCGGCGGTCGCGATCAGCCCTGCAGCGTGCGCACGAGTGATGACGTCGGCCAGGTCTGCCCCGACCGCAATGGGCAGGTGGTAGAGCGAGCCCGTCGTCGAGCGGACAACCTTCGAATTGAACAGATCCACCGTGCGACCTGTCAGCACGACAGCGTCAGCACCAGCGGCATCCGCTGCGCGAATGATCGTGCCGAGGTTGCCGGGATCACGAACTTCTTCGCACACCGCGATGAGCTTGGCCCCCGGGGTGAAGATGTCTTTCAGTGCCGTGGGGATCTGGCGCGCGACAGCAACCATGCCCTGCGGCGTGACAGTGTCGGCGAGCGCGTCGAGTACCTGCTCGGTCACAAAGACGAGCTCGATGTCGTGATCGGATGCCTCGGCAAGCTCACGGACATCCGTGTGCTTTTCCCATGCCGTGGGTGTCGCAAAGATTTCGAAAATGGTTTCGGGGCGATAGCTCAGCGCCTCTCGCAACGACTGCGGGCCCTCCAGAAGGAAGAGCCCAGATTCGACGCGCTCGGCACGTTTGCGAAGTCGAGCAACCTCACGGATTCGGCCATTGCGCGGGTTCTCAATGACGAAGTCGCTCACGGTAACTGGATCTTTCCGGTAGAGGCCTCACGCAGCTTGGGTGCGCCAGCGCGAGAAATGGACGCTTGATAAAACGCCCAGCCGAACACGATCGTCATGAGCATGAGCAGTACGCGTGCCAGAACAACAGCGGCCGTCGTCAGGGAAGCAGGGAACCCGCCCGAGGTCATGGTGCCGATCATGGCGAGCTCGTAGCCCCCGACACCGTTGGGCGTGAGGATCACGAGGCTCGCGATCGTCGCGATGCCATAGGCAACGAACACGACCGCGGGGTCGGCGTAGTACCCGAAAGCGGCGAGCGCGATCCAGTAGAGCGAGGCATCGAGAATGTTGACGACGAACGACCACAGGAACGGCGCAATGAGCGACTTGGGGTCTTGTCCGACAATTTTCGCCTCGGAGGCCATCCCGCCAAAGAACTTCTCGAGCGGTTCGGGCGAGACAGGTTGCTTACCAACAAGTTTCGTGAAGAAGCTCGCGAATGTTGCGAGTCCACGGGCGAGCTTGAGCTGGAGTCGCTCTCGTGGCAACACAATGACGCCGAGCAGCGTCACGAGCAGCGTGAACCCGCCGACAATCGCGGCGATCCAAATGACCTGCTTCGTGCCGTGGCCACTGAACCACAACCAGACGGCAGCGATCGCGATGAGAATCGAGAAGGAAACGAAGGTGACGCCAAAGCGCACAAGCTGCGCGAGGGTGCCGCGGCTGGCAGAAACGCCGAGCGTGCCGAGCTTCCAGGTTGCGTAAGTGAGCCCTGCAGCCCCGCCGGAAGGCAGCATGTGATTCGCGAAGTTGAACTCAAGCGACATGCGCATCGCCGTAAACGGATGCATTCCCTTGAGCTCGCCACGAGAGCGCAGGTACGCGAACAGCACTTCCCCCGTCGCCGCCCAGCTCAGGAGCTGAATGGGAATGAGCAGCGCAAGGACCCAGAGGTTGACCTCTTTGAGGTGGCTAAACGCCTCAATGACATTAGGCCAGGCAGCCCAGACAATCGCCGCGACCAGCACGAGGGTGATGGCGCTCAGCCAGAACCGCAGCGATTTGAACCACGGCTTCTTCGCCATTTCGGGCGCAACAGCACCGTCGGGCGTTTCAGAAACCATGGGGCAATCCTATTCGAGGGCACCTGACTTTCGGGCAAAACGAAAGCGGGATACATCCGAAGATGTATCCCGCTTGAACGTTGTACTTACGCAGCCGACTTCGGTGCGTTGACGTCCTTGGGCAGTGCGTCCTTGGCCGTCTTCACGAGCGTAGCGAACGTGTTGGGGTCGTTCACTGCGAGCTCTGCGAGCATACGGCGGTCAACCTGCACACCGGCAAGGCCAAGGCCCTGGATGAAACGGTTGTAGGTGATGCCGTTCTGGCGTGCAGCAGCGTTGATGCGCTGGATCCAGAGACGACGGAAGTCGCCCTTACGCTTGCGACGGTCGCGGTATGCGTAGACGAGCGAGTGGGTAACCTGCTCTTTTGCCTTGCGGTACAGACGCGAACGCTGGCCGCGGTAGCCACTTGCGCGATCGAGGATGACGCGACGCTTCTTGTGGGCGTTGACCGCCCGCTTTACTCTTGCCATTTCTTCTTATTCCTTATTCAGATCGGCGCTTAGTGGCCGAGAAGCTTCTTTGCGACCTTGAAGTCGTTCTTCGAGACGAGCTGGTCCTGGTTGAGGCGACGCTTGCGGTGGCTCGACTTGCTCTCAAGGTTGTGGCGCATGCCAGCCTGCTGCTTCTTGATCTTGCCGCTTCCGGTGAGCTTGAAGCGCTTCTTGCTGCCCGAGTGGGTCTTCTGCTTCGGCATTGTTTCTTCTTTCGTGTGGTGCCCTACTGGGCCGGGTTACTCGTCGTCTGCGGGCTTCGCTTCAGCCGTAGCTGGCGCTGCCCCCGACTTTGCCGCGCGGTTCTCGCGCGAAGCCTGTTTCTGTGCAGCACGCGTTGCGTTCTGCTCTGCTTTTGCCTCAGATTTGTTCTTGATCGGTGCGATCACCATGACCATGTTGCGGCCGTCAATCGTGGGGTTCGATTCCACGGTGCCGAATTCCGAAACGTCTTCTGCGAACTTGCGAAGCAACTTGACGCCCTGTTCGGGGCGCTGCTGCTCACGGCCACGGAAGAGGATCATTGCCTTGACCTTGTCGCCAGCCTTGAGGAAGCCCTCGGCACGCTTGCGCTTGGTTTCGTAGTCGTGGTCTTCGATCTTCAGACGGAAGCGAACCTCTTTGAGGATCGTGTTGGCCTGGTTACGCCGGGCCTCTTTCGCCTTCTGTGCTGCCTCGTACTTGAACTTGCCGTAATCCATGATCTTCACCACGGGCGGCTTCGAGTTGGGGGCAACTTCGACGAGATCGAGGTCTGCCTCCTGCGCCAGGCGCAGTGCTACCTCAATACGGACGACGCCGATCTGCTCACCGTTGGGGCCGACAAGACGGACCTCTGGTACGCGGATACGCTCATTCGTGCGCGGATCGCTGATATGAACTCCTTGAGATGAAAAGCGGAGAAAGTCTCGACACTTCTCACCTGCGCTCGCGCATGCACTGCGAGCTTGCCCTGAATAATCTTGCGACTATCTACCAGCGGAACTGGCGGAGCGTGAGACCCGGTAGCCTAGAGCGGCAAGCGCGGGTGGGAAGTGAATCCTCTTTCAAGCCGGAAGAAAGCCTTCCGACGCCTGCGAAAGTCTACCAGATGAGAGCGTGTAATGACAGACGACGACCGCCAGGCCCAGTGGGAAGCACAAGCTGAGGCTGCTTCACAAGCAACGCGAGACCTTGCGGATGTTCCTGCCGTCGAAGTTATCACCACGACGGCGGTGCACCTCTTGAGCGCCGCAGCGGTCAAGGTGGGGCTCGCTGACGACCCCGACACGCAGAAAGATCTGGACGAGGCGCGCAAGCTCATCAACGCCCTCGCCGGGCTCGTGACGGCAGGCGCGCCGGAGATCAGTGACATGCACGCACGTTCGCTGCGCGACGGGCTTCGTTCTGTGCAATTGGCGTTCCGTGAGGCATCCGTTATTCCCGACCCCATCGGTCAGGGCCCGGGCGAGAAGTACACGGGCCCCGTTTCGTAAGGCCCTGCTTAGTCGCCTGAGACGAGCTTGACGGCGAGAGAGTCGACGAGCACGGCAATACGGTCGTCGCGCGACCACCGTTGAGCGAGGCGGTTCGTGACGGCTGTGAGTTCGTCGCGGTCAAGGCCTGCGTTGAGTGTGAGCGTTACGACGAGTTCGGGCCCGCGCAGACGGGCTGTGGGATCGCCCGCGGAGAGCGCAAGGTCAATGACGGCGAGTTCCTGCCCGATTGACTCGTTGAACGCCGTTGCGACCTCGGGTGATTCGAAGCTTGGGATCCACTCCTGGTCTTGTGCGATCGCCCACAATGCGGGGCGGCGCACAACAAATTCGGTCGCTTGACCGGGGTCGATCACGACGAGGTCGCTGTCTTCGGATGCCGCCGACAATGCCACGCGTGATGCAGCCACGGGAATGGGGCGTGCCTCACGATCCCACGCAGCGAGCGTCTCGACGCTCGTGAAGACGGGCTGCGCCGACCGCCCATCGGGCGCTGCAACGGTAAAGATCGAGAGCTCTTGCGTCTTATCGACTGTCAGGCCCGTCGGGCCAACGCCCTCGTCGCCGCGTTCAGCGAGGAGAGGAATCAAGACCCGCGCGTCGCGGAAAGCCCGAACAACCGCCGCCTGCGACCCCGCGCCGGCACGGAACGATTGCAGCTCGGCGAGCAGTGCCGGGTCGGCTGAGCCATCATCGCCAGCGTTCGGGTTGGGTTGAAAGCTCCGGCCTTCCCAGGGAACGCCGGCGGAGTCGCCACGGGTGGGGTCAGTGTTGACCCCGTCGTGCGAACAGCTTTCTTGGGACATCAACCGCGAGCGACGTCGAGCGCCTCAGCGAGCGTGAATGCCCCGGCGTAGAGCGCTTTGCCGATGATCGCGCCCTCGACACCGAGCGGCACCAGCTCACGCAGGGCCACAATGTCGTCGAGATTTGAAACACCACCCGAGGCAACAACAGGCTTGTCGGTCGCGCGAGCAACGTCCTGCAGCAGTTCGAGGTTGGGGCCACGCAGCGTGCCGTCTTTTGTGACGTCCGTCAGCACGTAGCGGGCACAGCCAGCCTTGTCGAGGCGCTCGAGCACCTCCCAGAGGTCACCGCCCTCTTGCGTCCAACCGCGGCCCGCAAGCGTCGTGCCGCGCACATCAAGACCAACGGCAATTGCGTCGCCGTAGCGGGAGACAACATCCGCTGTCCACTCTGGGTTCTCAAGCGCTGCCGTACCGAGGTTGATGCGCGCGGCGCCAGCATCGAGCGCACGAGTCAGCGTCTCGTCATCGCGGATGCCGCCCGACAGCTCGACGTTGACGCCCTTGACTGCCTTGATGACCTTCTGCAGCAAGGCATGGTTTGAACCGCGACCGAACGCAGCATCGAGGTCGACGAGGTGAATCCAATCGGCACCTTGCGCAGCCCACTCCTCTGCCGCAGCGATCGGATCGCCGTAACTCGTCTCCGATCCGGCCTCGCCCTGCGTCAGCCGCACAGCCTTGCCATCGGCAACGTCAACGGCGGGCAACAGGATGAGCTCGGGGCTCGATGCGAATTCACTCATAGCGTCTCAATCCAATTCGATAGCAGTTTCAAGCCGGCATCCCCAGACTTCTCGGGGTGAAATTGTGTTGCGCACAAGGGGCCGTTCTCGACCGCGGCGATAAACGGTTCACCATAGGTGCAGTACGTCACGCTCGGTTGCTGGAAGGCACCGTAGACCTCGAGCTCCCACCGCTTGGCGGCATAGCTGTGCACGAAATAAAAGCGTTCGTCTTCGAGGCCCGCGAAGAGTCGTGAGCCGTCACCAACAGCAACCTTCGACCAGCCGATGTGTGGCAAGACAGGGGCAACAAGCTGGGTGACGTCTCCGGGCCATTCGCCCAAGCCCTCCGTGTACACGCCGTGTTCGTCGCCGCCAGCAAAGAGCACCTGCATCCCGACGCAAATACCGAGCACTCCCCGACCACCCGCGAGGCGCCGTTCGATGACTTCGCTGCCGCCACCGGCGTCGAGCGCCTGCTTGACCGCGGCGAAAGCACCGACGCCGGGAACAAGCAGGCCATCGGCTTCGAGCGCTTGCTTCTTGTCAGAGCTCAGAACAGCATCCGCACCCGCGGCCCGCAGCGCCTTGACTGCCGAGTGCACGTTGCCCGAACCGTAGTCAAAGACTACGACGGATTTTGCTGTCACAGCGCGCCCTTGGTCGACGGCACACCAACGACTTCGGGGTCGAAGGCCTTTGCCTGGCGGAATGCGCGTGCGAATGCCTTGAACTCCGCCTCAGCTATGTGGTGCGGGTCGCGACCACGGATGACGTCGAGGTGCACAGTGAGCCCAGCGTTGAACGTGAAGGCTTCAAAGACGTGGCGCACCATGGAGCCCGTGAAGTGGCCGCCGATGAGGTGGTACTGGAACCCGTCGGGTTCGCCCTCGTGCACGAGGAACGGGCGGCCGCTGATATCAACGACTGCCTGCGCGAGCGCTTCGTCGAGCGGGGCAAGCGCATTGCCGTACCGAGCGATGCCGACCTTGTCACCGAGCGCTTCGCGCACAGCCTGTCCGAGAACAATCGCAACGTCTTCGACCGTGTGGTGCACGTCAATCTCTGTGTCGCCGCTCGCGGTGATGTCGAGATCAGTGAGTGAGTGCTTTGCGAAGGCCGTGAGCATGTGGTCGTAGAACGGCACAGTCGTGTTGATGTTGCTCACGCCGGTGCCGTCGAGGTTGACGGTAACACTCACCTCACTCTCGGAGGTTTTGCGCTGCTTTGTCGCGATGCGAGGTGAAGCGGTCATGCGTTCGATCCTACCGAGGCCAGTGCTTCGAGAAATGCGGTGGTCTCTTCCTCGGTACCTGCTGTGACGCGCAGCGTGCCGGGAATACCGACATCGCGAATGAGCACGCCCCGCTCGTAAAGCGCCGTGAAGAGCGCCTGCGGGTCGTCGACACCGCCGAACAACACAAAGTTTGTTGCGGAGGGCGCCGGTGTGTAGCCGAGTGCCGGGAGCTCGGCAGTGATGCGGTCACGCTGTTCGACAACGGCGGCGACGGTGCCGAGCATGACGTCGCTGTGGCGCAGCGCCGCAACCGCGGCAGCCTGCGTCAAAGCGCTGAGGTGGTACGGCAGCCGCACAAGACGGAGCGCATCAATGAATGCGGGGTCGGCTGCGAGGTAGCCCACGCGAGCCCCCGCAAATGCGAAGGCCTTGCTCATGGTACGGGAGATCGCAAGCCGCTCCCGACCTGCAAGCAACGGCAACGCGGTCGGATATTGGTCGGGAGCAAACTCCTGGTACGCCTCGTCGACGATCACGATGCCGTCGGTAGCCTCATACACGGCCGTGATGACGTCGTGCCCGAGCGGCGTGCCGGTGGGATTGTTCGGGCTGCACAGCACAACAACGTCGGGCTTGTGCTCGCGCACCTGGGCGATGGCAGATTCAGCACTGAGCGTGTAACCGGATGCGCGAGTGCCAGCGATGTACTCCGCGCCCGTTCCACGCGTCAGCAGCGGGTACATCGAGTACGTGGGATTGAACCCCAAGACCGTTCTCCCCGGCCCTGCGAACGCCTGCAGGATGTTCTGCAGCACTTCGTTTGAGCCGTTCGCTGCCCAGATTTGATCGGGGGTGATGTTGTGGCCGAGATAGGCGGCAAGTGATGCGCGAAGCTCGCTGAACTCGCGATCTGGGTACCGGTTGACGCCCTCGAGAGCTTTCGCGACCTCAGCGACGATGTCAGCCCGGACCGACTCGGGAACCGGATGAGCGTTCTCGTTGACGTTCAACAGCACGGGAACTGCCTCTTGCGGGGCACCGTAGGCGGTACGCCCCTTGAGGTCATCGCGAAGTGGGAGGCTGGAGAGGGAGGTCACGAGTTAATCGTAGGGCGTGGATGTTGAGTGGTTACGCCCGGTAACGCGTGCCCGCGGTCACCCTTCGGGCGGCCGCTCGACTGGGCCCACGCCGGCCAGAGGCTCACGGCGTCGAAACGACGGCCTGAGTGGCCGGTGGGGATTCCACTTCGCGGCTACGCCGCTTCGGTCAACGAGCGGGGGTGGGCACCAGCAGCGACTGGCCGGCGCGGAGCGAGGTGCCCTGCAGATCGTTCAGTGTGCGAATCTGTTCGACAACGTCGCGAACATCGCCTTCCATACCGAGCGAGCCGGCGAGCTCCCACAGCGTGTCACCGGGCATGACCGTGATCGTCGTGGTCTCGATAACCGGCGCGGGTACCTCAGCCACTGCCCCGACGGGGCGAAGCGCTGCGGCGACAAGGAGAATGCCGAGCACGGCAACGACCGAGGCGAAGAGCACGCGCCCACGACGAGTGAGCCGCAGCTTGCCACTCGCAGGTGCTGCCGGTTCGCAGCGCTGAGGCGTGGTGGCGCGGAGCTGCGTCGCGGTACGCATTGCGGTGGGGTGCAGTGCCGTGGTGCTCATGGTGACTCCTTGAATGTCGAACGAACGAATGTTCGAACTCCTGTTGTAATCGAAGATAACTTCGGAACATGCTTTCGTCAAGCTATTTTCGAAGTTTCTGACGAGATTTCTCGCAACACACTCGAACAAAGCTTTCGGAAATGCCTTCTTCTTCGCTATCGTTTGGGTTACTGAAAGCACACCACTGACCTCTGACATTGCGTTCGGCGGGCCCATACACACCGTTCTGAGGAGCATCATGAACATCGACGAAACCCAGTCGGTCGACGCGGCATCCGATGCACCGCGCACGCGTCGACGCAAGGCGCTCAGCCCGAAGCAACTTGCGATTCTCGAGGTCATCCAGACCGAGACGCGTCGCAACGGCTACCCGCCGACCATGCGCGAGATCGGCGACGCCGTTGGCCTCAAGTCACTCTCGAGCGTTACGCATCAGCTCAATCAGCTCGAACTGAGCGGGTACCTCCGTAAAGATGCTGGCAAGACTCGTGCCCTCGAAGTGCTCATCGACACACCCACGCAGGCAACCGAAAACCCGGCCGACGCAGCGCCGCCACTCGGTGACGCCGCGCTTGTGCCACTCGTCGGCCACATTGCCGCCGGTGTGCCCATCACGGCCGAGCAGCAGATCGAAGAGATCTTCCCGCTCCCCCGCCAACTCGTTGGCAAGGGCGAGCTGTTCATCCTCAAGGTCGTGGGCGAATCGATGATCGATGCCGCAATTTGCGATGGCGACTGGGTCGTTGTGCGGTCACAAAACACGGCTGAGAACGGCGACATCGTTGCGGCCATGCTCGATGGTGAAGCAACCGTCAAAACCTTCCGGCAACGCGACGGCCACACGTGGCTGCTCCCCCGCAACTCTGCCTTCGAGCCGATCCTCGCCGATGAGGCCGTTGTGCTCGGCAAAGTCGTTGCGGTTATGCGTTCGGTGTAGCCCCGCGCTACACAGCGTCGATGCGCGAGTGCTCGCCCAATTGGTGCCACGTGCGGTTGTGATAGACCAGCGCATCGCCGGCAACGCCCGGTTGCACGTCGCGTTCGATGTGTGACTCCAGCGCGTGCGCAGCGATAACTGTCGCGGTGCCCGCATCCATGCGATTCACAATTGCGCAACGCACCCACGCGCGCACGCCTTCGTAAACGACTTCGCCGGTTTCAAGGCGCGACCACCGGGCCGTGTCAGCAAAGCGATCGACGCCGCTGGCAGCACCGAGTTTCGCCACGGCGAGATCCTCAGAGTCAAGCAAATGCACTACGACCGTCTCGGCGCGCGCGAGCACGTCGGCCGCTGACGAAAACGCCGAGACCGAGAAGATCAGCAGCGGCGGCTCAGCGCTCACTGATGCCACCGAGGAGGCGGTCAACGCGACGGGCCCATGCCCGGCATCCGCTGTAATGACGGCGACGCCAACCGGATGCCCGCGAAAGAGCGCGCGGAACTCCTCTGCCGAGAGCGACGAGGCGAACGCAAAGCCTGGCGACTCGATCGGGGTCTCGACGGCGTGCGCCTGCAGGCTAGCCACGGGTCAACTCCTCACGAAGAACCTCGGCCCCTGCGGTCAGCGAGCTGAGCTTTGCCAGCGCGACTTCGCGCGGGAACGGCGCCATGCCGCAGTTCGTTGAGGGGATGAGGTTCTCGGCAGCGACAAACTGCAGGGCTCGACGCAGGGTGTCAGCGACCTCCTCGGGCGTCTCAATCGTTTCATTGGCGACGTCAATCGCGCCCAGCATCACTTTCTTGCCTCGGATGAGCTCAATGAGGTCGATCGGCACGTGCGAGTGGTGGCACTCGAGCGACACAATGTCGATAGAAGACTGCTGCAGGAGCGGGAATGACTCCTCATATTGGCGCCACTGGTCCCCGAGCGTCGCTTTCCAGTCGGTGTTGGCTTTGATGCCATAGCCGTAGCAAATGTGCACGGCAGTTTCGGCCCGCAGGCCCTCGGCAGCACGCTCGAGAGCGGCAACACCCCAATCCTTGACCTCGTCGAAGAACACGTTGAACGACGGCTCGTCGAACTGCACGATGTCGATGCCGGCGGCCTCAAGCTCTTTCGCCTCTTCGTTGAGGATCGTCGCAAACTCCCAGGCGAGTTTCTCGCGGCTGCCGTAATACTTGTCGGCGAGCGTGTCGACCATTGTCATGGGGCCGGGCAATGCCCATTTGATCGGGCGATCAGTTGTGGTGCGCAGGAACTTCGCATCCTCGACGAACACCGGTTTCGATCGACTCACAGCACCGACGACAGTCGGCACGCTCGCGTCGTACCGATTGCGGATGCGTACCGTCTCGCGGTTTTCAAAGTCGACACCGTCGAGGTGCTCAATGAAGGTCGTGACAAAGTGCTGACGGGTCTGCTCACCATCGCTGATGATGTCGATTCCGCGCCGGGTCTGCTCTTGCACGGCGCTGCGCAGGGCATCCTGTTTGCCTTCGACCAACTCGTCGCCCTGAAGCTTCCAGTCTGACCAGAGTTTTTCGGGTTCGGCGAGCCACGACGGCTTCGGCAGGCTGCCGACCGTCGTCGTCGGCAGCAGGGTGTTCACGCTCGAAGCAGCCCCGCCGGTCATGCGACCGTCGCCAGGTAGTCGGCCGACCACTGCTGCAGGGCGTTAGCATGCGGTTTGATGAAGTGCTCTTCTGTGTACTTGCCCTGCTTCGTGGCGAGCTGCGTGCGCTCTTCACGGTCGTAACCCACGTGCGTGCTGGAGTAATCCTCTGCCGTCAGGCTCGGGCGGTAGACAACGGGGGCAACCGAGTTGGCGTTGTAGATCTCGGGGCGATAAATCTTCTGGAACGTCTCCATCGTGCTGATCGTGCTGATGAGCTCGAGGTTGGTGTAGTCGTTCAGCAGGTCACCACGGAAGTAGAACGCAAGCGGCGCAACGCTCCCCTGCGGCATGAAGTACCGCACGCGCAGACCCATCTTGGCGAAGTACTCGTCGGTCAACGAATAGTCATCCTGCTGGTATTCGACGCCGAGAATCGGATGCACATTGGCCGTGCGACGGTACGTTTTGGTCGTCGAGACACTGATGCAGATGACGGGCGACTTCGTGAAGCGCTCGGCGTACGCGACCGAATCAAGAAAGCTTTGGAACAGCTTGCCGTGCAGATCGCCGAAGTCCGTGGGAACCGTGAATGTGCCGGCGGCCTCGGTGGCACGCGGCAGCACAACACTGAAGTCGTAGTCGCGCACATACGACGAGAAGTTGTTGCCGACGATGCCCTGGGTGCGGGTGCCCGCGAAGCGGTCAAGAACGTAGGTGTTCAGCACCTCAAGGAGCGGGAACTTCTCGGCGTCAGCATCGGCGGTGAACGCAACATTCGCAGAGACAATCTCGAGTTCAACCTCGTAACGGTCGCCGTCGGGGTTATCCCAGTTCGCGAGGCTGTTGAACCGCTTGTTGATCATCGTCAAGGCGTTGCGCAGGTTCTGCTGACGGTGCTCACCCCGCGCAAGGTTGGCAAAGTTTGTCGTGATGCGCGAGTTCTCCGAGGGCGTGTAGTCCTCATCGAATGTGGTCGTGCTGATGCTGAACGTCAGGTCGTCTGCCATTTCTCAATCATGCGGGCGTGCGCAAGATATCGGGTAACTCGCACAATCTATGCTTTTCTATAGACTTTGCCTATGGCACGCACATCCAACGGGATCACCCTGCAACAGCTGCAGTACTTCATCCAAGTTGCCGCCGAGGGGTCTATCTCGGCAGCCGCCGACCTCCTGTATGTCGCACAGCCGACCATGTCGGCGGCGATGAAGGATCTCGAGGCTCGCGCCGGCCGGCCTCTGCTCATTCGATCCGCCCGCGGGGTCAGTCTCACGGTCGATGGTACGGAGTTCCTCGGCTACGCAAAACAGGTTGTCGAACAAATGGCGCTGCTCGAACAGCGCTATCTTGGCAGGCCTCCGTCGCGGCGCCTCCTCGGAGTTTCAGCGCAGCACTACTCCTTCGTTGTCGACGCCTTCGTGCGCATGGTCAATGCGACAGAGGCGGATGAGTATGAGTTCTCCCTCCGCGAGACACGCACGTGGGACATTATCGAAGATGTTCGCACGCTCCGGAGTGAAATCGGCATCCTCTATCGCAACGAATTCAACAGCAAGGTCATCGACAAACTGTTGCGCGATTCGGGCCTCGCATTTCATCCGCTCTTTCTTGCTGAGCCACACATCTTTATCTCGCGCAACAACCCACTCGCCAAGCGCGGCCGAGCGACACTTGCTGATCTCGAGAACCTTCCGCGGTTGACCTTCGATCAGGGCGCCAACAACTCGTTCTACTTTGCGGAAGAGATTCTCTCGACGCTCTCAAGCGCACGTGAAATTCGCGTTTCTGACCGCGCAACGATCTTCAACCTCATGATCGGTCTCGGCGGCTACACGATTTCAACAGGCATCATCAGCGACGAACTCGACCCCGAAATCGTCGCGATCCCGCTCGACGTTGACGAACAGATCGAAATCGGCTGGATCGACCACGCTTCAATCCCGCTGACTAACCAGGCGGAGCGCTACCTCGCCGAGCTGCGCACGGTCGTTTCCGAGTTCGGGGTGACGCTCCTCGACTGAGCCAGCTGAACGTCGGGGCGCTATTCACCCGTGCGATTACGCAGGCGCATTGCGCGCTCAGCCTCGCGGCTGTCTTGCCGTTCACGCAGGGTCTGACGCTTGTCGTACTCTTTCTTACCCTTTGCGAGCGCGATTTCGACCTTTGCACGGCCGTCTTTGAAGTACAACTTGAGCGGCACGAGCGTGTACCCGCCGGCCGAAACAGCGTGTGAAAGCTTGACGATCTCTTCCTTGTGCAACAGCAGCTTTCGGATGCGCTTGGACGAGTGATTCGTCCAGTTGCCCTGCGAGTACTCGGGGATGTGCACGGCGTCGAGGAAGGCTTCGGCACCCTTGATGTAGGCGTAGCCGTCACTGAGGTTTGCTCGCCCTTGGCGCAACGACTTGACCTCCGTACCGGTCAGCACAAGGCCGGCTTCGTAGGTCTTTTCGATGTTGTACTCGTGGCGCGCGCGACGGTTGGTCGCGACGACTTTTTCACCACGTTCCTTAGGCATGACACTTCCTCTGTCTCAGGGCGTCGACAAGTAACCCCTGTTCGGGAAGTGTCAACGCAAGAGGGCTAGTCTACGCCGGATAGCTGCGTTTGCCTAGGCGCGCAACCAGCGGCGAATCGCAAAGCCCGCTGAAACGGCCGCGAGCACAACCCCGATCGCGATGAGCACGGGAACGACGATCCACGCTTCGTGCATGCCAACCCAGGTTTGCATGAAGGGTACTCGCGCACGCAGATAGCCATCAACGCCGTAGTGCACACCGAGCACGACTGCTACACAGGCGAGCCCCGCGCCGATCGTTGCAGCGATGACACCTTCGAGCACGAAGGGCGTCTGAATGAAGCGGTTTGAGGCACCAACGAGTCGCATGATGCCGATCTCGCGACGCCGCGCATACGCCGAAAGGCGAATCGTCGTGGCGATGAGCAGGGCCGCCGCGATGAGCATGAGCGCTGCGATCCCGATGGCGATGTAGGTCGCGACCGTGAGCGCAGAAAACAGCGGGTCGAGATAGCCCATTTGGTTCTTGACTTCGTCGACCCCGGGGCGCCCCGCGAATGCCTCCGTGATGACATCAGCGTCGGAGTGTTCGTTGAGTCGCACCTGGATGACGCCACTCATCTGTTCGGGTGTCAACAGCGCGGCATAGCTCTCGTCGTTCAAGAGGTCTTTCGCTGCAGCGAGAGAATCTTCCGGCGTCTGATAGGTGTAGCTCGCGATAAGCGGCTTCAATGCATCGCTCTCGAGCGTAGATTCCACATCGGCAAGCTGTTCTTCTGTCGCCGCAACGCCTGGCGTACAGGTCGCGGCCTGGGAGGTCGTCGAACACATGTAGATCGAGAGTTCAGCCTGATTCTCCCAGAACGTACGCACGGTCGAGATCTGCATTTGCATGAGCATGGCCGCGCCGACGAACGTGAGCGAGACGAATGTCACGAGGATGATCGAGACGACCATCGAAAGGTTGCGTCGCAGGCCGCTGAGGGCCTCGTTCATGACGAGTCCGGCGCTCATGCGGTGGGCCCCACTTCGTCATTCTCGTCCCTCAGACCGAGGCGATCAGCGAGCCCAAGTTCTTCGAGGTCGACATCGCCGACGGGCAGCACATTGGGTGCCGGTTCTTCTGGCACGACATCGACGGGGCGCGTTCGCGGGCGTTTCGTGATGGGTTGCTCTGGCGCATCCGCTGATTCGAGCTGCGCCGCAGACGCTTGCACAATCTCGCGGGCTTTCGTGAGCGCATCCGAGGCTGCCGCGCCGAGGCGACTCACGGGTGTGAGCGTGGGGATACCCGAAGTATCGCCATAGCCGCCGGAAGAATCGTCGCGCACGAGTTTGCCGTCGCTCAGTTCGAGCACGCGACGCTGCATTTGGTCGACAAAACCCGCCTCGTGGGTCGCCATAACGATTGTTGTTCCGCTCGCGTTAATGCGTGCGAGGAGTTGCATGATCCCCACGGATGTCGCGGGGTCAAGATTTCCCGTCGGCTCGTCTGCAAGCAGGATCTTGGGTCGGTTGACGAGTGCCCGGGCGAGCGCGACACGCTGCTGCTCACCACCCGAGAGTTCGTGCGGGCGGCGCTTTGCCATATCTGACAAACCGACGAGCTCGAGTACCTCGGGTACCGACTGCTGGATGAAGGCACGCGATTGCCCAATGACCTGCAGCGCGAAGGCGACGTTTTGGAAGACTGTCTTCTGCTGGAGCAAGCGGAAGTCTTGGAAAACGGTGCCAATGTTGCGCCGGAAGTACGGCACCTTGCGGTTGGGGAGCTTCCGAAGGTCATGTCCCAGCACCGTCACGGTACCTTTCGACGGAACACCCTCACGCAGCATGAGTCGCAAGCACGTTGATTTACCCGAACCAGAGGGGCCAACGAGGAACACGAAATCGCCGCGCTCGACATCGAAACTGACATCATCAAGCGCGGGTTTCTTTGTGCCACGGAACTTCTTCGTGACGCCCTCGAACCGAATCATTGCGGTTTGAGCCTAAGCGGGGAACCCAAGGCATCCGTTCCGACACCCCGCGCCACAGATCTTTCTCAGGCTTTCAATGTCGGGGGGACGTGCAGCTTAGTCTTCACTCGTGTCGCGCTTACGCCAGCGAATGCCGGCCGAGATGAGGCCGTCGAGATCGCCGTCGAAAACCGTCGCGGGGTTTCCGACCTCGTAACCCGTGCGCAGATCTTTTACGAGCTGCTGTCCATAGAGGAAGTAGGAGCGCATCTGGTCGCCCCAGCTCGCCGTGATCGTGCCGGCGAGTTCCTTCTTTGTGGCAGCCTCTTCTTCTTTCTTGAGCAGCAGCAGTCGCGTCTGCAGCACGCGCATTGCGGCGGCGCGGTTTTGAATCTGCGATTTCTCGTTCTGCATCGAGACGACGATGCCCGTTGGCAAGTGCGTGATGCGCACGGCCGAATCGGTGGTGTTGACCGATTGACCACCGGGGCCCGAAGAACGGAAGACATCGACGCGGATGTCGCCCTCGGGAACATCGACCTCTTGGGCTTCTTCCATGATGGGAATCACCTCGACCGCAGCGAACGAGGTCTGCCGCTTGTCAGCCGACCCGAAGGGGCTGATGCGCGCGAGGCGGTGCGTTCCTGCCTCAACCGAGAGCGTGCCGTAGGCGTAGGGAGCGTCGATCTCGAAGGTGGCCGACTTAATCCCGGCACCTTCGGCATAGGAGGTGTCGAGCACCTTGACGGGGTAGTCGTGACGCTCGGCGTAGCGCAGGTACATGCGCATGAGCATCTCGGCGAAGTCGGTCGCATCGTCTCCCCCTGCGCCCGAGCGGATCGTCACAACAGCGCCGCGTTCGTCGTACTCGCCATCGAGCAATGTTTGCACTTCGAGGTCGTTGACGGCCTGCTGCAACTGCGCGAGCTCGGTGCGTGCCTCGTTCGCGGCATCCTCATCGTCGAGTTCGACGGCGAGGTCGATGAGGGTGTCAAGGTCGTCGAGGCGCTGCTGCACGTCGGTCACGCGTTTGAGTTCGGCCTGCTTGTGGCTCAGCGCACTCGTGACCTTCTGGGCAGCTTCGGGGTCGTCCCACAAATCGGGAGCCCCTGCCTGCTCGCTCAGTTCTGCGATTTGTGCGCGCAGAGCTTCCGGTTGCACGACCGCCGTAATATCGGCGAAGGTCTTGCGAACCGCGATGATTTCGTTACTGAGGTCCAGATCAAGCATGGCCCCTCAAGCCTACTCGCCCGTAACTGCAGGCCTGTCGGTTGCCGACCACTGCGACCATGAACCCGGGTAGAGTCGCCCACGCCCGAGACCGGCATATTCCAGTGCGATGAGGTTGTGGCAGGCGGTCACGCCCGAACCGCAGTACGAGATGACACTTTCGGCACTGTCGACTGCGGCAAAGCGCTCGCGCAGTTGTTCGGGGCTCAAGAATTTTCCACTCGCATCGAGATTGCCCGTGAGCGGGTAGTTGTGGGCGCCCGGGATGTGCCCTGCGCGCGAGTCAATCGGCTCAGTTTCACCGCGATAGCGCTCGGCTGCACGAGCATCGATCACGAACTCCCCCGTCGCAGCATCGTCGATTGTGGCGAATGCTTGGGCCGGCCAGGCCTTTAGCGTGAATGTCGCTCGTTCCGACTGGGGCTCTTCAGTACTCAGTTCGCCTGCCCAGGCGGCAAGGCCACCGTCGAGCAGGGCAGCATCGTGGCCGAGCATCCGCAACAGCCACACCAGCCGTGCGGCCATCGCCCCGCCGAGGTCGTCGTATGCAACGACAACTGAGCCGTCACCGATGCCGGCGGCCGAGAGCCCCTCGGCAAACACCTCAGGGGCCGGGAGTGGATGCCTCCCCTCCTCCCGTGAGGCCGGAGCCGCCAATACAGTGTCCATGTCAATGCGCACCGCACCGGGGATGTGCCCCTTGGCGTACTCGTCCGCGGGCGAGCGGCCATCGAGGTAGTTGCGTACATCCACAACGAGTGCATCCGGGTGCGCTTCAAGCCATGCGAGATCAACAACGGGAGGGATCATGCGCTCAGCCTACGGCGCTAGCGCAGGCGTGTGGCGGCGGAAGCCTCGGCCGTAAGCTCGACGCTCGGCAGAAGCCCGCCGAGCATGGGTGGATGCCACGCGCTTGCGACCTGCACGGTCGCGACATCGTTCGAGGCCGACACGCTCACGAGCCACGCTGGGCTCGCCGTCGGGGTTGTTGCCGCGCCAGAGAGCGCGACGATCTCTTCCGCGAGTACGTTCGCTTCGGATTGCCCGACAATCGTTGAACCGGTGCCCGCTGGGTCAATCGTGAACCCGTCAGCGGCGGCGAGCGCGGCGGCATCCGCCACCTGATCCAGGTGCTTTTTCGCGATGGAGAGGTCGGTAGCGCTGAACACAATGAATGCCGCGAGAAGCGCAAGTGCGATGTACCCGATCGTGAGGGGCGCGAGGCTCCCGCGTTCGTCACGACCGAGTGCTTTCAGCCTGCCCATGCCTTCCCCATTCGGTTGATGGCCTCGGCGCGCACAGGCACGCTCGCGAGGCGTTCGAGGCCGGGCACGCCCGAAACGAATGGGAGCGAGGTTCGTATGCCAACTTCGACATGAACGATTGCTCCCGCACTTGGGCACGGGATGTCGGCGGGTGTGCACGAGACTGCCACCGTCACATCGTCGGGCGCGAGCGAATATTGCTGCCAGATGGTGTCGAGCACGGCCGAGGCACGAGCGTCGGCCTCGTCGGCGTTCGTGGCGAGCGAGATACCGCGCGCAACATGCCGCGCTGCGGCATCTGCTGCGAGCATGCTCTGCTGCACGGATGCCAAGGCAATGATGAAGTACACGAACGGTACGAGAACGACGACGCCGAACATGATGAACTCGAGCGAGAGCGACCCCCGCTCGTCAGTGTTGTCAATCATCGAAGTTCTCCCGTGGCGCATAAGCGGTCACTATGATGCCGCGCTCGGGGCCGAGAAACCCCGCGAGCGGGAGTGTTGCTATGACCGTGACCTCAACGGTCTCGTAGCCGGCATCCCTCGAGTACTCAGCGCTCACCTGCTGGCTTGCGCCGCCGCCCACGGCGGTTGTGATTGCCTCATTCGTTTGCACGATGCCATCCTCGAGCGTTGCCCCTGCCCGGGCCGCGGCGTACGCGCCTTCAACGGCGGCATCCTGCACGACGTTGCGCACGTAGAGAGCGAAGCCCAGCTGCAGGATGCCGAGCGTCAAGGCAGTCAGGAGCGCGCCGACGAGGATGAACTCGACGGGTGCTGAACCTCGTTCCTCGTGCATGTGACTAGAAATCGGTGAAGCGTTCAACCGCCTGGTGGAACAGGTTCTCGAGGGCGGGGCCCGCGACGCCCCACAGCACAATGACGATCGCCGCGGTCATGAGGGTGATGAGCACCCAGCCCGGAACATCACCGCGCTCATCAGTTTGAAATGTCTCTGGGATCTCGCCATGTGGTGGCGCGAACCATTCGCGAAGCGTACGGATCATGGTTTCTCCTTTGTTGGTTGATGTGCGTGTTGTGATCGGTTCTGAGGCGTTCGGCGCCGAGCTACTCGAAGCCCGCGTCGAGCATGGAGAGCCCCGGAAAGATTGCGAAGATGATCGAGAGCGGCAGGATGACAAAGACGACCGGCAAAAGCATTGTGATCTCCTTTCGCCCGGCGCTCTCGATGATCTGGCGACGTGATTCCTCGCGCGCATCCGCAGCCTGCGCTTGCAAGACCTGGGCGACCGGTGAGCCGCGCTCAAGAGAAGCCGTGATCTGCGAAACCGCGCGCGTCAGGCTCGGCACGTCGAGATGGCGAGCCATTGCATCAAGCGCATCGATGAGGGGCGAACCACCGCCGACAGAAAGCGTCACGCGATCGAGTTCACGGGCGAGTTCGCCCTGGCTCGCAATGCCCAAGCGCGCGATCGCGGCGTTGAGCGTCTCGCCCGCGGCGAGACAGAGGGCGAGAAACTCGAGCATGGTCGGGAGTTCCTCATCGATTCGTGCGAGCCTTCGCCGTGCCCGATACGAGAGCAACTGCTCATATGAAACCACCGCAATGAGGGCCGCGAGCACGGGGATGAAGATGAGTGATGCTGGCCGACGACCGAGCACGGCCAATGCGATCGCAAGGGCGACACCGCCCGCCGCCGCGGCAATGGCCCAGGCGAGTTGGCGGCTGCGGAACTGCTCAACGCTCAGGGCACTGCCTGATTGGGTGAGGCGTCGCTCAAGGAGAGTCTCGCCGCCCCAGACGGAGCGGATGCGCCACAGCACCCGCTCTCGCCAGCGAGCGGTCGCCCCCAGCCCGCGTCGCTGATCGAGCAGATGCGTGCGCACCGCCGTCGGCAGCACATCGTCGGGCAAAATATCGCGCAGATACGGTGCCACACGCACCGCGAGCGAGGGGGCACGCCAGCGTGGGAGCGCCGCGAGGCAAAGCGTGAGGCCGAGTCCCAGCGTGGTTCCCAACACAATCGAGAGCGCGATGGCGTTCGAGGTCGAACCTGCCCAGCCAAACATTAGGCAAACCACCGTTTCGTCTCGCGAAGTTTGCCGAGCGCGAGCATGAGCCGAAAGGCAACAACGGAGGCTGCCGCACCGACGAGAATGATCCCGAGCCCCTCGGGCGTGCTGTACGCGGCAGCGCCCTCGGGCCTCGAACTCAGCATGAGCAAAATGACCCACGGGGCACTCACGCCCAACACCGCCGCACCGCGAATCCAGGATTGCCGGGCTTCCACTTCGCTGCGCAGCGCGGTTTCGGCGCGGACGGATTGTGAAAGCGAACGCAGGACGCTCGTGAGCTCCGTGCCGCCGACCTGGCGCGCCATCCGCAAGCTCTCGACGATGCGATCCGCGATGGGATCGGCAAGCGTTGCCTTCAAGCGCACGGCGCTGCGATCGAAACTCCCTGTTGCTTCGATTTCGCGCGCGAACTCGGCAAAAGCGGGGCGCAGCGGCGCAGGCCCACTGTGCGCAAGCCCCGCGACCGCCTCGGGCAGGCTCAAGCCGGCGCGGATACCAGCAACGAGCAGGTCACACACATCGGGCCACATGTTGCGGCGCTGTTTGCGGAGCGCATGGCGGCGGTGCCGCAGGACCGCAATCGGCAGGCTTCCGCCCGCGACGGCAGCAAGTAACGCGACCGCGGGAAGTGGTGAAATGAGCCACGTCGCAGCGGCGGCGACCACGGAGCATCCGATGGTTGCTGCCACAAGATGATGCGACTTGAGGCGCGCGAACCCGGACTCATCGATGAGGTTCTGGACGCGACTTTCGCGCGTCGCTTTGGCAGGCTTCTCGGTGCGGGGCCACAGCCACGGCGAGAGCAGCAGCACGAGACCCGTACCGAGGGCAAGGCCGAGTGCAAGCGCGATGGTCACTGCTGCACCTCGTAGATTGTGTCGGTTTCGAACCCGCCGGTTGCTGTCACGCCGGTCGGTGCGACGATCTCGCGCACACGACGCTTGCCATGCTGAAGCTCGCAGTGCACGACATAGTCGACCGAGCGCGCGATTGCGGGAGCGAGAAAATCGCGCGAGATATTGCGGCCGGCAAGGAGCGGAAGCGTCGCAAGTTTGTCGAGCGCCTCCGCAGCGCTTCGAGCGTGGATCGAAGCGGCCCCGGGAACACCCGTGTTGAGCGCCAGGACGAGATCGAGGGCCTCAGCATCGCGAACTTCGCCGATGACGAGCCGTTCGGGCCGCATGCGCAGCGCCTCTTTCACAAGTCGGCGCAGACTGATCTCGCCGTTGCCCTCGAGGTTCGCTTGCCTGCCCTGCAGATTGACGACGTCGGGGCCATCGATCGCGAGCTCGAACGTTTCCTCTGCCGTCACGATGCGCGTTGAACTCGCGCACGTTTGGATGAGCGCCCCCAGCAACGTCGTCTTGCCAGCGTGCGTCGCGCCTGAGATCAGCACGGTTTTGCCGTCGCGCATCGCCTGACTCAGTTCTTCTGCGACGTCACCCGGCAGCATCCCACTCACGACGAGCGCTGCGAGCGAGCGGGTGCTCGTGATGAACTTTCGGATGTTGATTGACCACCCGTCGCGCACGACATCACCCATCGCGACGTGCACCCGCGAGCCATCGGGCAGCGATGCATCGGCAAAGGGTTGGCTCAGGTCGACGCGGCGGCCGGTGCGCTGCAGCATCCGCTCAACGAGGTCGCGCAACTCGCCGTCGCTGAAGGATTCGTCAAGTGCTGCGGCGACACCGTCGCGCGCGATGAACGCGGCAGAGCCGTTGACCCAGATCTCTTCGATCGTCGGGTCGTCGAGGTAGCGCTGTAATTTACCGAGGCCACCGACCGTGCTGCTGATACTTCGCACGATCGCCTCCTCATCGCCGATCGACGTCTCGCCGGCGGCAAAGCGAGCGTCGTTGTA
Source organism: uncultured Microbacterium sp. (assembly GCA_964400205.1). Taxonomy (GTDB): domain Bacteria; phylum Actinomycetota; class Actinomycetes; order Actinomycetales; family Microbacteriaceae; genus Microbacterium. The sequence goes on along the minus strand of CAYNTU010000005.1, from coordinate 36,917 downwards.
GCGCCGCACCTCAACCGCCGCGAGCTCGCGAACGCGAGCCGGTTCGGCTGCCGCATCGATGCGACGCCGCACAACTTCATCGCGAATACGCTCCGAGAGAACCGACAAGTGATTGGTCACGCCGCCATGGTGCCAAAAATCGCGAACGAGCCTCGAAAGTTATCCACAGGCTGGGCCCACCGCCCGCTGCTCAGGCCGCGCATATGGCCCCTCTTCGGGCGCCAGAAGGGCCGATTGCGCGACCTGAGCGAGGCTAAACTGATAGCACGCGCGAGTGGCGAAATTGGTAGACGCGCTGGATTTAGGTTCCAGTGTCTTCGGACGTGCGGGTTCAAGTCCCGCCTTGCGCACAAGCGGTTGCCTGGCCTTGTGCCGGGCATCCGTTTGTGTCGTACGTAGGGGATTCTTATCCCCTGGGCCCCGACGCGCACGAGGCTCGCGGCGTCACGTACGTGACGTCGCGAGAGGCGCCGTTGGGATCAAGTCCCGCCTTGCGCACTCAGAAGTGCCAGACGAGCGGCACATACAGCACGGCAAACACGAGGAAGACAAGCGCGAGCGGCAAGCCCAGCCGCCAGTAGTCGCCGAAGCGGTAACCGCCAGGTTGCATGACCATGAGGTTTGCGGGCGTCGCAATGGGCGTGAGGAACGCCGCGGCGCCAACGACCGTGAGCGCCATCATGAACGGCATAACGCTCACGCCGAGCGTCTGCGCAAAGCTCACGGCAACGGGCCCCATCACGAGCACGGTCGCGACGTTCGAGATGAACTGGCCGAGGATGAGCGTGAGCACGCAAATCAGGAGCAGCGCGATGTGCGGCGAAGCCGACCCAGTGAACTGCAGCACAGCAGCTGCGATGGCGTCGGCAGCGCCCGAGGAGATGAAGGCATTCGAGAGTGGGATAAGTGCGGCGATCAGCACGACTGTCTCCCACGAGATCGAGCGGAATGCCTGCGGAACAGTCACGACACGCAGGAGCACGAGCGCGGATGCCGCGAGCAACCCCGCAATGACGGGTGGCACGATGCCGCTTGCAAGCAGAACGATTGTCGCGACGAGTACGCCCAAGCACCGTCGCCACCCATCCCCCAGGGGAACACCTCGCTGCAGATTACGGGGCGATTCGACCGCGATAACGTCGGGAGACTGCGTGTAGCGGTGCAGGGCATCCCAGTCACCGCGCACGAGCACGGCGTCACCGGCGCAAAGCGTGAGCGCCCCCGCGGGCAATGCTGCGTCCGGGGCAATGGGTGCACCATCCGCTCGCCGCAGGGCAACGATCACGAGGTTCTCATCGCGCGTTGTCATACCGGGGTAGACAACGCGACCGATGAGCGTCGAACGGGGCGCGACTAGCACCTCGACAACGCCAGACTCGGCCGTGAACAGGCCACCCGTGTCAAGATCAGGCGAGTAGCTTTCGCGCCAGGAACGCAATTGCTCCCGAGGGTTGGCTGCGATGCGAGCGAGATGTTGCGGAGTGCGCTCGGGCAGCAGCCGCTTACCGAGAACAACGACGATGAGCATCGTGAGGAGCACGAGCGGCAACCCCACGAGCGCGAACTCGAAGTAGTTGAACTCTCGACCGCCCGAGGCCCCGGCCATCTCCGAAACGATGATGTTGACGGGGGTACCCGTGAGGGTCAGGAGCGAACCGGCGCTCGCCGCGAACGCGAGTGGAATGAGCATCCGAGATGGGACGACACCGGCGCGAGCGGCCGCAACGACCGCGACGGGCACGAGGGCTGCGACTGCCCCGTTAATACTGATGACGGCAGAGAGGGCTGCCGCTGCTGCCATCATTGCCACGAGCACGCCCGTGCGGCCCAGCGATGATCGCCGCTCGAGTTGTTTGCCGATCCATGCCGTGATGCCGGTTGCATCCATCGCCTCGCTCAGCACGAACAAGGAGGCGATAAAGAGTGTGATGGGGTCGCTGAACCCCGCGAGCGCCTCCCCCAGCGTGAGCACACCCGTTGCCCACAGTGCAATCGGCACGAAGAGCGCGACGATCACGAGCGGCAGACGATTGGATACGAAACCCACAATGGCGATGACGAGAATCGCGAAGGTCGAAACCAGTGGATCGATCATGCCCACCCCTCAAACATCACGAAACGAGCGTAACGCGCGCGCCGTAGGCACCGAGGCGTCCGCCGTTCTCACCCGAGGCAAACAGGTGCGAGCCGGAGACGACCGGCACCGAAATTGGTGCGTCCGTGAGGTTGACCTCGATACGGATGCGTTCGCCGTCACGTTCCCGTTCCCAACACCACAGCCCCGTGGTCGCGGGGAGGAATCGGATGCCCCCGAGCGTGAGTGCGCGGTGCGTGCGGCGCAGGGCAATGAGTTCGCGATAGGCGTTGAGTACCGAGCTCGGGTCGACTGAAGCATCCGCCACATTGACGTTTGCAAAATCGCCGTCGCCATCGAGCCAGGGCGTGCCCGTGGTGAAGCCGCCGTGCGGCGAGGAATCCCACGGCATGGGCGTGCGCGAATGGTCACGCGAGCCGGCAAGCACTTTCGCGAACACCGCGGTATCCGATTCGCCCGACGCGCGAAGCTCGCGGTACAGGTTGATGCTTTCGACGTCGCGCAGTTGATCGATGCTCGTGAAGGCGACATTCACGAGGCCGAGTTCTTGCCCCTGGTAGATGAACGGGGTGCCACGAAGCGTTAACTGGATGACCGCGAGCAATTTTCCGAGCGCCACCCGGAGCGCCGGGTCGGGATTAATCTTCGAGATCATGCGCGGGTTGTCGTGGTTCTCGAAAAACAGCGTCGGCCAGCATGTTGCGCCGTAGTCAAGCTGCCAGTTCTGCCACCAGTCGCGCAAGTACCCGAGGTCGTAGTGATAGTCGTCGAAGCGCGTGTGGCCGGGCGTCTCGAGGTGATCGAAGCTGAAGATCATGTCGAGTTCGCCGCGATCGGGGCTCGTCAGCAGCTTGCCGAGATTGGAGCCAACGCCCGGAGTTTCCCCGATCGAGACTGCCTCGAACGGGTCGAACGCCTCGGTTCGCATTTCGTGCAGGTACTCGTGCAGGTGCGGCCCCGCGAAGTAGTGCTCGACGCCTGTGTACCCCATGAGCGCGCCGATAAGCGGGTCGCCCTCGGGAAGCCCCGGATCCTTCGAGATGTAGTTGATGACGTCAAGTCGGAAGCCATCGACGCCTTTGCCGAGCCACCACCGCACCATGTCGTGCACCTCGCGGCGCATCGGCTCGTGATCCCAGTTGAGGTCCATTTGCTTCGAGGAGAACAGGTGCAGTGCCCACTCCTCGTCAAAGCGGCGCCAGGCCGAGCCGGAGAAGAACGAGGTCCAGTTGTTCGGCGCGGTGGCACCCTCGCGAAAGAAGTAGTAGTCACGGTACGGCGATTCCGCATCCGCGAGTGCACGCTGGAACCACTCGTGCTCATCCGAAGTGTGGTTAACCACGAGATCCATAACAAGGCGCATGCCACGCGCGTGCAGCTCGTCGATGAGCCGCTCAACGTCGGCCATCGTGCCGAACTCGCGCATGATCTCGCGGTAGTCACGGATGTCGTAGCCGTTGTCATCGTTCGGCGAATCGTAGATGGGCGAGAGCCAGAGCGCGTCGACACCGAGGTGTTGCAGGTAGTCGAGCTTCGAAATGATGCCCGGGATATCGCCGACGCCGTCGCCGTCCGAATCCATGAACGAGCGCGGGTAGATCTGGTAGAAAACCGCTGATTGCCACCACTGCGCGGGTGCCTCAGCAACAACCCTGGCGGGAATGTCGCGATGGTTGTTGAGCATTCGCACGATCGTTTCAACGAATGCCTCGCTCACACGCCCGAAGCTCAGCCGCGGAAGCGAGCGCAAACGAATCGAACTCACGAACGGGTTCGTGACCCACGCAGGCGAGCGCCCCAGCTGCCGCAGTATCGTCGCGAGCACATCGTTGCCGAGCGGATGCTGCCACACCTCCGCGATCGTGCTCGCGGGCGTGATGAGTGGCGCTTTACTCACGCTCGCCCGCCGCATCCTCGCGCTCACGAAGTTGCTCGATGATCTCGGCGTAGCGCGTCTCGTCAATGCGATACCAAACGCGATACACAACCCAGGAGAGCACGATGAGCACAAGGGGCACGATGAACATCGCGATCTTGACGAGGGTTGTTCCGCCGGGGGTCATGTCGGCGGCACTCGATGCCGCGTGCATACCGGAGGCGATGACGACCCATCCGATCACACCGTTGGAGAGCGCCCCGGCCATCTTTGTGATGAAGGGTTGGAGGGAGAACGTGACGCTCTCGTTACGGCGGCCAAGTTTGAGCTGCCCGTATTCAACAGTGTCGGCGATGAACATGAGCATGAGCAGTTGAATGGCCGCCTGCGCCGCAAAGATGAGCACACCGGCGACGATGATGAGCGGCAGAGCAAGTGACGAACCGGTGGGTGGCACGAAATAAAACACCGTGTAGCCGATGACAACCGAGAGCATCGACGCTGTGTAGAGCGTGCGGCGGTTGAACCGTTTCGCGATGAGCGGATACAGCGCGAGCGCCGTGAGCTGCGAGATACCGAGCACAAACGCGAACATCGAGTACATGCCCTCGTCGCCGAAGACGTACTTGAAGTAGAAGATACCGAGACCCGTCGTGACCGTGAACGCCGTCGAGAACATCAGCAGTGAAATCGTCACGAACAGCAACTGGTCGTTGCGGAAGATGATCGAGACGAGGTCAGAGACCTTCGTGCGTTCTTCGACGACCGAGACGGTGCGATCTTCTTTCACGAGCGCGAGCATGAAGAGTTGGAAGAGCACCATGAGCACGGCTGCCCCCACGGCAATGACCGTATACGCGCTCGGCAGACTCCCCGTGAACTTCGCGACCGCGTGGCTCAGGGGCACAATCGCGATGACCATGCCAAAGGCGCCGATGTTGGCGCAGATCCGCGAGACAGCGCCGATGCGCTCGCGCTCTTTTTGGTCTCGCGAGAGCGCCGGCAGCATTGACCAGTACGCGATGTCGTTCGCGGTGTAGCTCACCTCCCACGCGAGATACACAACCGCGAAGACAGCGACGAACGCCGCATCCCCGAGCGGGAGTTGCAGGAACATGACGATCGAGAACAGCGCTGCAAACAGCACGCCACCGAAAATCCACGGCTTGAACTTGCCCCACCGCGAGCGCGTGTTGTCGACAATGACGCCCATGAACGGGTCATTGACGGCGTCGAAGATGCGGGCGATGACGAGCACGACCGTGACGGACGCGAGCACCCCGGCCGAGACCTGCAGCACATCGCTCAGGTAGAACATGAGGAACATCGTCACGAGCGTGTACGAGGCGTCACGCCCAAGCGTGCCGAGGCCGAAACCAAAGCGGTTACGAATCGTCTGGCTCATACGCCCCCCTCACGACGGCTTCTTTGCAATCAATGTTGAATGAGCACCAGGATAGTGTCATGTCGCCTCGCGCCTGGAACAATAGTCGCGTGGCCACAAGCGACTCACCTGAACCAGAAGCATCCGATTTCGATAACGCGCAGCCGGAAACCCAGCGCACGCTCGTTTTCGAACAACAGCAGACCAAGCATGGCTGGGCCGAAGACATCCTCGGGCTCGGCACGGGCACCTTCCTCGCGGCCCTCGGCCTGTACCTGCTTGATGCAGCCCACGCCGTGACGGGTGGAACGGCGGGCCTCTCCCTGCTTATCAGTTACGCGACGCACTGGCCCCTGTGGTTGCTCTTCATCGTCGTGAATCTGCCCTTCGTGTTACTCGCGCTCAAGAAAAAGGGCTGGCAGTTCACACTTCGCACGCTCATCTCGATAGGGCTTGTGTCGGCATTCACGGCGCTCAACGAGCAGCTCTTTCACATCGAATCGATCAACCCGCTCTACGGCGTCCTCGCGGGGAACCTCTGCGCCGGCGTTGGCTTGCTCGTGCTCTTCCGCCACCACGCAAGCCTCGGTGGCATCAACATCATTGCGCTCATCGTGCAGGATGCCACGGGCTTCCGCGCGGGCTGGACACAGATGATTCTCGACGGTGTCATCGTTCTGTGCGCATTGCTCGTCGTGCCGTGGCCCAATGTTGCCATGAGCATCGCCGGTGTCGTGCTGCTCAACCTCGTACTCGCCCTCAATCACCGGCCGGGCCGATATATCGGGCACTAATCGCTGGGGCTGCGCCACTAGTCTGAAGTCATGAGCGAGCGCTATCCCAAAAAGCTGTACGAAGAAGAACTCAAAAAGCTCCAGGCGAAACTCGTTGACATGCAGGCCTGGGTGCAGAGCTCGGGCGCGCGAGTCATCGTGATCTTCGAGGGCCGCGACGCTGCCGGCAAGGGCTCAACCATCAAGCGCGTGAGCGAATACCTCAACCCTCGCGTTACTCGCACGGTCGCTCTTCCGACACCGACCGAACGCGAGAAGACGCAGTGGTACTTCCAGCGCTATGTCGCACACCTGCCTGCCGCGGGCGAGATCGTGCTCATGGACCGCTCCTGGTACAACCGCGCTGGCGTCGAACACGTCATGGGCTACTGCACGAACGCCGAATACCACCGCTTCTTGCACCAGGTGCCGATTTTTGAGCGGATGCTCGTAGAAGACGGCATCATCCTGCTGAAGTACTGGTTCTCGATTTCGGAAGAAGAGCAAGAGCGCCGCTTCCACGACCGCGCCTCAGACCCCATGCGTCGCTGGAAGCTCTCCCCCAACGACACGGCTTCCATTACGAAGTGGGAAGACTATTCGCGTGCGAAAGACACCATGTTCGTGCACACCGACATTCCCGAAGCAAAGTGGTTCGAGGTGGAAAACGAAGACAAGCGCCGTGGCCGACTCAACATGATCCACCACTTGCTGTCGAAGATTCCCTACGAAGAGATCGAGTACACCCCCATCGACATCCCGCCGCGACCCAAATCCGGTGGCTACGAGCGACCGCCGCGTGACCTCACAACGCAGGTGCCGGATTGGGCGGGCGAGGTTCTCGCGAAAGCCGAGAAAGCCGGCGCGGTCGAGAAGAAGAAGTCGAAGAAGCCCAAGAAGGAGTAATCCGAGGGCGACCCCTTCGGGAGGCTCAGCGACCTACAGCTCGTTTATGGCGTCGATGAGCTTGTACAGGTCGCCAACAGCGCGCAGCCCCGGGCGGAATGCGATCCGTGGTGCGTCGAGCTCATCGTTGTCGCGCACCTCGGCCGCTGTTGCTTCGATGCGTTCGATTGCACCCGACTTCAGCAGGAACGCGAACTGCTCGTTGAGTTTCGCGAGCTCGTCATCCGTGAGCTCACGACTCAAGCGGAAGATGAGCAGGTCGTCATCCCACCGCAGCGAGCGGTAGACGCTCCAGAAGTTGGTGATCGTGTCGGCTGCGACATCGACCGAATCCGTGATGACGGCACGCTTGAAGTCATCCCCGTTGACGACGCCCGAGGGAATGAGCTGTTCGTCGACGAATCGCTCAAGCCCCTGCCAGAAGTCGCCACCGGGTGCGTTGAGCAGCACAACGGGAACGGGCTCCCCCTTCCCCGTTTGCTGCAGCGTCAGGAGCTCAAACATCTCGTCGAGCGTTCCGAACCCGCCCGGCAGGCAGATAAACCCTTTCGATTCCTTCACAAGCATGAGCTTGCGCGTGAAGAAGTACTTCATCTCCACGAGGCTCTCTGGCCCCAAGTTGACCGTTGGCTCGACCTCAAACGGCAGGCGGATCGAAACGCCCAGTGCGTGATCTGCCCCCGCACCCTCGGTCGCTGCAGCCATGATGCCGGGCCCAGCACCCGTGACAACCATCCACCCGCGCGCAGCAAGCGCCGCAGCAACATCGCGCGCCTGTCGGTACAGCGGGTCATCCTCTTTCGTGCGAGCAGAACCGAAAATCGTGACCATATCGGCGCCCGAGTGCGGCTGGAAGAGCCGGAACGCATCGCGCATTTCGGCGAGCGCCGCCGAGGCAATTTTGAGGTCGAGTCGCGAGGTGCCGTCCTGCCCCAGCCCCAGAGAAGTTTGCAGCATCCGCTTGACGAGCGTGCGATTCTCGGTGATGCCTGCCTCTTCGATGAGCTGGTCAAGGTGATCGGATGCTGCTGCCTGTCGCTCGGTCATACCCTCACCATAACGAACCCTGGTGAACCAGAGCGGGCGCCCCCGGAAACCGGAAGCGCCCGCTCGAATCGTGTACGGATCTACATCGCTCGCAGGTCTCTGCGCAGGATCTTGCCCGCGGAGGACTTCGGGATCTGCTCGATGAACTGCACCTGCCGAACCTTCTTGTACGGGGCAACCTGGCCCGCAACAAAGTCCATGACCTCCTCGGCGCTCAGATCACTGCCGGGTGCTGCGACAACAAAGGCCTTGGGGATCTCTTCGCCATCTTGATCGTTAACCCCGATGCACGCAGCATCCATGATCTTGGGGTGCGAGAGCAGCAGCGCTTCGAGTTCGGCGGGCGGTACCTGGTACCCCTTGTACTTGATGAGCTCTTTGACGCGATCAACGATGTAGTAGTAGCCGTCTGAATCGACCTGTGCGAGGTCGCCCGTGTGCAGGAAACCATCGTCGTCGAGCATCTCGGCCGTGGCTTCGGGGCGGCCGAGGTAGCCGAGCATGACGTTGGGGCCCTTGACCCACAACTCGCCCAGGGCACTCTTCTCGCCAGCGGCGGGCGCTGCGACTTCGTTGCCGTTCTCATCGACAATCTTGCAAATGCAGTTGGGCACGGCAACACCCACCGAGCTGATGGGGACGTCGCGATCAACGGGCGTCGCGTGCGAGACGGGGCTCAGCTCGGTCATGCCATAGCCCTGCACGATGCGCGTGTTGATGCGCTTGGCAGCGATATCTGCCGTCTCACCATCGAGTGGGGCAGCGCCCGAGAAGACCATGCGGATGCCCGAAACGTCATAGTTGTCGACCAGGGGGTGCTTCGCGAGCGCAACGACGATGGGCGGCGCAACGAAGAGGAAGTTGCAGTTGTAGCGCTGGATCGTCTGCAGGAACTGCTCGAGGTCGAAACGCGGCATCGTGATAAGCGTCGCGCGACGTCGCAGAGCAAGGTTGAGCAGCACCGTCATGCCGTAAATGTGGAAGAAGGGCAACACGGCGAGCACGCGATCACCCGCATCCAATTCGATGCTCACGCAACACTGCGCGACGTTCGAGACGAGGTTGCGGTGCGTCAGCATGACGCCCTTGGGAATCCCCGTCGTCCCTGACGAATACGGCAGCACAGCGAGGTGTTCGGATGCGTCAAAAGTCACGTCAGGAGCAGACTTGCCCTCCCCCAGGAGCGAGCGCAGATCCGGGTGCCCTTCTGCGCCATCAAGCACGATGAGGTGGTCATCGTCCATGCCAACCTCGGCGGCAGCAGCTTTGGCACCTTCCAGGAGCGGTGAGACCGTGATGAGCCATTCCGCTTTCGCGTCGGTGAGTTGCTTGGCGATCTCTGCCGGCGTGTAGAGCGTGTTGAGCGTCGTGGCTGTCGCGCCCGAACGCAGGATGCCGTGGAACGCGACGGCAAAAGCGGGCGTGTTGGGGCAGATCAGACCGATGACCGTTTCGGTCGTCACGCCGCGCGCTGCGAGCGCACCCGCCAAGGCGTTGACTTGATCACGTAATTGCCCGTACGTCGTCTCAGCCCCCGAGGGGCCATCGATGAGCGCGACCGTCTCGAGTTCATCGGCTTCGAGCGTGCCAAAAATGTCGTCGTAGATCGAACTGTCACTGATCGTGATGTCTGCAAACGGGCTGTAGAACATGTTTCTCCCTTGAAACTGCTGCGTACCAAATCGCCACCGCCTCGTGGTCGATCGATTGAGTGTACGATACCAACCAATCGATCGATCGGCAGGTAAATGACGACTCACGGAACCCTCGCAGAGCCGCGAATTCTTCCGCTAGACAATGGCGCCTCAGATAGCGCAGAACGCGTGCTGGTTGCTGCCACAAAACGGTTCGCGCGGTACGGCTACGCTGGCACATCCATCCGAGATATCGCTGCTGACCTGGGAATCAACTCAGCGACGCTGTACTCACATTTCCCTTCGAAGTCGGCAATTCTCCGCGAGCTCGTGCGGATCGGCCACGAGGGCATGAACCAACGCCTCCGCGCCGCAGTAGCTTCCGTCGAATCCGACAGTGCGGCAGACAAACTTCGGGCCTTCGTCGAAGAGGACGTGCGGATTCACACTGATTACGCGCAGTTGGCGTTGATTATCAACTCACAGTTACACGTACTCTCACCCGAGGACGCGGCGTACGCCTACGAGATTCGGCGAGGTTTGCGCGATCTTGCACTCGCCCTCTGCAACGAGGGGATTGCAAACGGCGAGTTCCCCGTTGACGACCCCGTGTTCGCTATGCGCGCAGCCTCCGACATGGTCGTCGTGATTCCGCGCTGGTACAAACCCGACGGCGGCGACCCAGAAATCCTCGCCAAGCGCTACGGCGACATGGCAATGCGTCTGCTTGGGGTTACCCAAACGCCCTGATAATGATGCTACTTCGTTGGGCGTGCAGCCGCTTTTCTGCGGTACTCCCCAACACTTCGAGCGCATCGGCACGAGGAACATCACTCAGCGTGCTCTCGGTGTCGAAGATCTGCACGGGGCCATTCGGAGCAACGAATCGCTCCCATGGTGCTTCACCTTTGGCGAACTTCACCCAATCACGGTGCATACGAGTCGCGAGTTGCTTGGGCGCCGTCGGCCCAGCCATCGACTTGTCGCCGGCCGAGCCGATGGCGTCGAAGACGAATCCGATCTCCATGGCGTGCGCGGCGCGCAGATCACGCACGGGTGACTGCCAGGCGAATTCGTAGGCGTAGGTTTCGCCCGCACGGCGACGCGCGACATCGATGAGCGGCTCACGCATGACCTTGTCGGTGAACCCTTGCCCGACCTGTTCGCCCGCGTTAATGGTCGGGAAGTGCGTGGCATAGAGCTTCGTCAAGCCACGTGGCAGCTTGAGGCCCGCGGCCAAGATTGGGCGGGTCAGGGCGTTGACCTTGGCAAGTTGTCCGGGTGTGAACCACAGGCGGTATTCATCGGTGTTTGAGCCGATAATGATGGGGCGGATGCCGCAACGAGCCCCTCGCGGGGCGTCACAGGCAATGACTTCTCGTCGACTGCGAGGGCATACATGGGGTTGGGCTTGAGCACCGACGCGGCTGCCGCGAGCTTGGCGCGTTCATCGAGGAGCTGCTGGGGTGTGTTGCGGGCAAGATTCGCCTTCGTCGGATCAGTGCCCAGCGCATCCGCCAATGCGAAAGTCGCTCTGCCGGCCTCTTCCCGACCGCCGACATCGAGGGGGCCGCTCTCGATGATGCCGCGGGCGATGAGCCCGGCGGTGTCGGGGCGCGAGAACCGCGCAGCGGTGAGCTGGCCGATTCGCCGAAAACGGTGATCTGCTTGGGGTCGCCTCCGAGTGCGGAAATCTCGGCAGCGATCCACCTGAGGGCGGCGGCCGCATCCTCGAGGCCGAGGTTGAGCGGGGCGTCATCAAGCACGGAGAAGCCCTCAGCGCCGATGCGGTAGTTGATCGAGACGTACACGACGCCATCACGCGCGAACGTTGTGCCGTCGTAGCCGGGAATTGCAGCGGTGCCGCGCTCGAGCGCACCACCGTGGATCCACACCATGACGGGAAGGCCACTAGCACCTTCGGGCGCCCAGATGTTCAAAGTGAGGATGTCGTCACCCGGAATCGTCGTCGTGCCAGGCAATTTTCCGATCTCACCGGCGTAGGGCGATTGTGGTGCGGTCGGGCCGAACTCGAACGCATCGCGAGCGCCAGTCCACGGTTCGATGGGTTTCGGAAGCTCGAAGCGATTGGCGCCGAACGGCGGTTGGGCAAACGGAACACCCAGAAATTTGCGGATGCCTCCCTGCGCGCTGCCACGCAGATCGCCAAAGCGTGTTGTGACAGTCGTGGTCATAAGGACCCCCTGCGGGTCGTGGCGTTCGCCATTGAACGGAGAGTGACGCTGCGACCGACGATCATTCTCGACGCGACCGTGCTTCTGCGTGTACGATACCTCACAACCAATCGATTGGTAGGCCAACGATGACCACAGCGCTCGACAGCAACGATGCTGTCATGCCACCGCTCGCTGCCGTGCCCGGAACCGCGGGGCGAATATTAATGGCCGCGACGCGGCGATTTGCCCGCGAAGGATTCGCGGGCACCTCGATCCGCGCGATTGCAACCGACGTTGATATCAATTCAGCGACGCTGTATTCGCACTTTGCCTCAAAAACTGAGGTGCTCGAGGCGCTCGTCAAAACCGGGCACGAGGAACTCGCCGCAAATCTACGAGACGCCCTCGCTCGCGTGCAGGACTCAGGGGCGGATGAGAAACTTCGAGCCGTCGTTGAGGCCGACGTGCGCGTACACACGACGTACCCGCTACTGGCAACGGTGATCAATACCGAGCTCCACTCGCTCGACCCCGCAGCCGCGGCCGAAGCTCATGCAGTTCGAGCCAGCCTCGTCAGCGACGTTGCCGCAGTCGTTCGCGAGGGCATCGACGCGGGAATCTTCACAGTGTCAGATCCAGAGCTCGCGATCCGGGCCGTATCCGACATGATCAAGAGCGTTCCGCACTGGTTCGATCCGACCACGCACGACGCAGACACTCTCGCGAAGCGCTACGGCGACTTCGCACTCCAACTCATGGGGGCAACGACGCCTCCTACGACGAACACCACAGAATAGGGCGAAAATGACAAAGAAGTCACCCGCAGCCTCGACCGAAGCCGAGGTGCAAGAACTCGAATCGAATCACAACGTCGATGTGATTCCCAAGAAGGCCCAGCGACGGCTGATCATCTGGCTTGGCCTCATCGCATTCGCCTCGTTTGCCGCGATGGGCGGCATCCCCGGGGTTGTGCTTCCGGTGCAGATTCAAGGTATCGATCCTGCTAACAAAGAGACAATCCTCGGCACGATCACCGCGACTGGAGCAATCGTCGGTGTTTTTCTCAACCCGTTGTGGGGCGCAATATCTGACCGCACCCGCAGCAAGCTCGGGCGCCGCGCGCCCGTCATACTTTACGGCGTCGCGCTCACCATCGCCGGCGTAGCCTTCATGGCCAGCGCAACGGCAATCTGGCAGCTGTTCGTCGGCATGATCTTGCTTCAGATGGGCCTTGCGTCATCGCAATCTCCGATCGTGGCGATGCTTCCGGACCGGCTCCCGGCGCGGGTTCGCGGCCTCGCAGCGTCGGTGCTCGGATTCGGCATCATGGTTGGCGCAGTCGTCGGTCAAGTCGTTGGAGCTCGGCTTGCGCAGGACCATGTTGCGCTCGCGTACTGGGGCGGCACGATCTTCATGCTGCTAGTCCTGGCTGGCTTCTTATGGCTCAACCCTGATAAGTCTTCGAAAGATCTGGAACTCTCGCCTTTCAGGTTGGATACTTTCCTGCGCAGCTACTGGGTCAACCCAATCAAGTACCCCGATTTCGGCTACGCATTCTGGAGTCGCGGGCTCACTGTGTTGGGCTACGCCGCGCTCAACACCTTCATGATTTATACGTTGCAAGACTACGTCGGGCTCTCAGAAACCGATGCCCTTGTAACCGTTCCGAAGCTTGTGCTCACCGGGCTCGCGGGTATGGTCATTGCCATTGTGATTTCAGGCTGGCTGTCTGACAAACTCGGCGTTCGTCGGCCGTTCGTGCTGGCTGCCGCCGTAATCGCTGGCGTCGCAGGCCTCTTCCCGTTCTTCATTCCAACCATCAATGGAATGACCCTCTGGGCGTTCTTTGCAGGGCTCGGTTATGGATGCTTCGTGGCCGTTGACAACGCACTCATCACCCAGGTACTCCCGAAATCGGGAGACTCCGCGAAAGACATCGGCGTTGCGTTCACCGCCTCCGGTGGCGCCGAAGCGATCGGACCGCTGCTGGCAGCGCTCGTTGTCGTGCAGTTTGGTGGCTACAAACCACTCTTCATCGTCGCGATGATCGCTTCGCTGCTGGGCGGCATCCTCGTGATGCGCATCAAGAGCGTCGAGTAGCGCGCAAAAGTTATGCGGTGATGCGGGCGACCACTTCGGTCGCCGGCATCACCGTACGCTCGTTTGAGCGGCGATCCCACAGCTCGACCTCGCCGTCGGCCGCGCCGCGGCCGACAATGACGATCGTGGGCACACCGATGAGTTCAGCATCGCCAAATTTGACGCCGGGCGAGACCTTGGGGCGATCGTCATAGAGCACGTCGAAACCAGCCGCATCGAGCTCGTTCGAGACCTGCTCTGCGAGGGCAAACGCGGCCTCATCGCGACCCGTCGCAACAACCTGCACGTCGAACGGCGCAATAGCTTCGGGCCAGACGAGGCCCTTCTCGTCGTTGTTGAGCTCGGCGAGCGCCGCAAGAATTCGCGTCACACCGATGCCGTATGAACCCATCGTGACGGTCACAAGCTTGCCGTTCTCATCGAGCACTTTGAGGCCCAGCGCATCCGCGTATTTGCGGCCAAGCTGGAAGACGTGACCGATTTCCATGCCACGCTCGAGCGAAACGGGGCCCGAACCATCGGGAGCCGGGTCACCCTCACGAACATTGGCGATCTCAACCACGCCGTCAGCCGTAAAGTCACGGCCAGCGACGAGATTCGCGACGTGCTTGTCAGCGATGTTGGCGCCCGTGATCCACACGGTTCCCTCACCAACGCGGGGGTCGAGCAAATAGCGGATGCCACTGCTCGATTCCTCGCCCAGCACAGCACCATCGGGCGACCAAGGGCCGATGTAGCCCTTGACGAGTGCGGCGTTCTTGGCAAAGTCAGCGTCGGTCGCTGCCTCGACCTCTGCGGGCGCGAAGGCAACCTCGGCGCGTTTCATATCGACCTCGCGGTCGCCGGGGATACCGACGATGACGAGCTCGCGCGAACCGTCAAGGTTCGTCAGCGCCAGCACGACATTCTTGAGCGTGTCTGCCGCGGTGTATTCGCCGGCGCCCTCTCGAGCGGGGAGCACGGCGTTCGAGTGCGCCACAAGCGTCTCGATCGTGGGCGTGTTGGGTGAATCGAACACGAGCGCTGCGGGCACATCCGAAAAATCAACCGGCTGTGCGGGGGCCGTTGTGAACGCTTCGACGTTCGCCGCGTACCCGCCGGGCGAACGCACAAAGGTGTCTTCACCGATGGGCGTGGGGTGCAGAAACTCTTCCGAGCGCGAGCCACCCATGGCGCCAGCATCTGCCTGCACGATCTCGTACTCCATGCCGAGACGCTGGAAGATGCGCTCATAGGCGTCGCGCTGGGCCTGGTAGCTCGCGTCAAGCCCCGCGTCGCTCGCGTCGAAGGAGTACGCATCCTTCATTGTGAACTCGCGTCCACGCAACAGGCCCGCGCGAGGGCGCGCCTCATCGCGGTATTTGTCTTGGATTTGATAGATCGTGAGCGGCAGATCTTTGTATGACGAGTAGAGGTCTTTCACGAGGAGCGTGAAGGCTTCTTCGTGCGTGGGGGCCAGCAAGTAGTCGGCATCCTTGCGGTCTTTCAAGCGGAAAATGCCATCGCCATACTCTTCCCATCGACCTGAAAGTTCATAGGGCTCGCGAGGCATGAGCGCGGGGAAATGCACCTCTTGCGCGCCGGCGGCTGCCATCTCTTCGCGGATGATCTGCTCGATGCGGCCCTTGACTCGCAAGCCCAGCGGCAACCACGCGAAGATCCCGGGAGCCTGGCGGCGGATGTACCCCGCGCGCACAAGGAGCTTGTGGCTGCGGACCTCTGCATCTGCAGGGTCTTCACGCAGCGTGCGAACAAAGAAATTCGAGAGTCGAGTCACCACGAGAAACCAGTCTAGTTGTGTGCTGGCGGCGTTAGGATTGACGCTTGCGCTCGACACGTCTCGCCCGCACATTCCCCTCGTTCGCGTCGTCTTCCTGAGGCATCTTGGCTGTTCAACTCACTACGGGCACCCCGTGGCGCGTCATCGCGCTCTTTTCCATACCGCTGCTCATTGGCAACGTCGTTCAGCAGCTCTACCACCTCGTTGACGCGATCGTTGTTGGGCGCTATCTCGGCGTCGAGGCCCTCGCTGCCGTGGGCGCGACGGGTGCCATCACGTTCCTCCTCATCGGTTTCGCGTGGGGTCTCACGAGTGGTTTTGCAATCCCGCTCGCAACGGCGTTTGGCGCTGAGGATGAGGCTGCTGTTCGCCGCTCGGTTGCCGTCGGCACCGTCTTGACCGCGATCGGAAGCGTCATCCTCACAATCGGCGGGCCGCTCATCTCGCGCCCACTGCTTCGCTTGCTGCAAACGCCACCCGAACTCATCGACGGCGCCGCGACCTTCATCCAGATCCTCCTGCTCGGCTCCGCCGGCATGATGTTCTTCAACTACCTCTCGGCGATCGTGCGCGGCATCGGGGATTCACGCACGCCGCTGTACTTCCTCACGATCTCGTGCCTGCTCAACATCGTGCTCGTCATTGCCTTTGTTGCGTGGTTCGGCTGGGGTATCGCGGGGGCAGCCTGGGCCACCTTCATTGCCCAGTTCGCCTCCGTTGTCGCGTGCGTCGTCTTCATCTGGAAGAAGATTCCGCAACTGCACCCGCGTCGTTCAGACTTCCGCCTTGATTCGGCCGATGTCAAAGAGCACCTCCGCTTGGGCCTGCCCATGGCCCTGCAGGCCTCCATCATCTCGATCGGCACACTCGTCGTGCAGATCGCGCTTAACCTCCTCGGATCGGATGCCATCGCTGCCTACACGGCCGCGAGCCGCATCGATTCACTCGCAGTCACGTTCATGGGGTCGATCGGCCTTGCGGTCTCGGTGTTTGTTGCGCAGAACGTTGGCGCTCGTCGCCCCGACCGCATCCGCCGTGGTGTCACCCAGGGGCTGGGCCTTGCCGTGAGCGTTGGCGCTGTGCTCGGCGCCATCATGATCGTCTTCGGCGCTCCCCTGACCCGCATGTTCGTGGGCGATAGCGCGCCCGAGGTTATCGCGCTCGCGCAGCAGATGTTCCTCGTCAATGGGCTCGCCTACTGGATCCTCGGCATCCTCTTTGTGCTGCGCGGCACGTTGCAGGGGCTTGGGCAAGCCTTGATCCCGACGATCTGCGGCATTGCCGAGCTGCTCATGCGTGTTGCCGCCGCCGTCATCCTCGGCCCCATCCTGGGCTTTGTCGGGGTTGCCATCAGCAACCCCGCGGCGTGGCTCGGCGCGGTCTTGATCCTCATTCCCGCCTACCTCGCTGCCCGCAAGAAGCTCGATGCGATGCCGGTTGACCCCAAGCATCCGACCGATACGACTGCCGTCAGCATCCCTGGCCCGCAAGACGGCTCCTACCCCGTCGATGAACTCGTCATCACGGGTGCCATTCGACTCCCCGTGCAACAGAACTCCGCTGGTCAGAACCCCGCTGACACGAAGTAGGCGCGCACAACAGCCCGAATCGCGAAAGCATGCCAGGCTAGTGGCATGCCAGTGCTGACGACCCGACTTTCGGAATCAGCAGCGCAAAGCGAGTTGGCACCTGTGCTCGCTGAGCTGCACGAAGAGTTCGACCCGGGGTTTACGGATGATGTACTCGACGAGGCGGCGAGTGCGACTGCGCCCGTACCCGAGCTCGATCTGCGGAGTATCCCGTTCGCGACGCTCGACCCGGCCGAATCCATGGATCTCGACCAAGCGTTCCACCTCGAGCGCCAGGGTCAGGGATACCGCGTGCGTTACGCAATCGCGGATGTTCCCGGGTTCGTGACACCGGGAGGAGCCGTCGACCTCGAGGCTCGCGGGCGTGGGATGACCCTCTATGCCGCTGACGGCAACATCCCCCTCCACCCTGAGGTGCTGAGCGAGGGCCACGCATCGCTGCTGCCCGACGTCGATCGACCGGCAATTGTTTGGACATTTGAGCTCGACGCAGCCGGTGTCGTACAGACCTTCACAGTCGAGCGCGCCCTCATCCGCTCGGTTGCCAAGCTCGATTATGTGACAACGCAGGCGGATCTCGATGCGGGTCGCGAAACGCTCGCGGCTCTCCTCCCCGAGATTGGCAAGCTTCGCATCGCGCAGGAGGCGGCTCGAGGCGGCGCAAGCCTCAACATGCCGGAATCGGAGGTTGTCGAACTGCCCGATGGCACCTTCACGATTACGCGGCGGCACCCCCTCCCGGTTGAGGATTACAACGCGCAACTCTCCCTGATGACCGGCATGGCCGCGGCCGAGCTCATGCTCGAGCACAAGGTCGGTATCGTGCGCACGATGCCCGAGCCGAATCAGTACGCCTTCGATACGTTCCGGCACCAGACGAAAGCACTCGGCAGACCGTGGAGGACGGGAACGTACGGGGATTACCTGCGCACGCTCGACCATGACGACAGCAAGACGCTGCCTATTCTTGAGGCTGCCGGCGCCCTCTTCCGAGGCTCGGGGTATGCGGCGTTCGATGGGGAACTCCCGGCCGATCCCATACAAGCGGCGGTCGCCGCACCATACGCGCACGTCACGGCGCCCCTGCGCCGACTCGTTGACCGGTGGGGTTTGGCGATCTGTGTTGAGCTTGCCGCGGGGCGCCCCGCCCCCGAGTGGGCCCGCGAAACACTGCCCCTCGTGCCGGGGCTCATGCAAGAAGCAACGTCTCGGTCAGGAACCCTCAACTCGAAGACGCGGGCGTGCGTCGAGGCAGCGCTGCTCGCACCGCACGTTGGCGAGGAGTTTGAGGTGACCGTCATCGCCCGTCGCGACAATGGCCGTGCTTCAATCCAGCTTGACGATCCGCCCGTCTCGGCAAGTTGCGCCGTGCCAGCGCACGTCGAACCCGGCGAGCAAACCACCGTGCGCCTCGTGAGCGCCGATGTCCCGATGGGGCGCGTAGAGTTCATCTCACCCGAGATCAAGAACGAAAGCGCGGGCACGGAGGAAACATGACGACGGCCGAACAGGTGCTCGCAGCAACGGCCGATCTGCCTGCGCCGCTCGCAATCCTCGATCTCGACGCCATCGACGCCAACATCGACGACCTCGTGCGTCGAGCAGCGGGCGTTCCCATCCGCCTGGCCACAAAATCCGTGCGCGTTCGCGCCATAATCGATCGAGCCCTTAAGAATCCCGGTTTCCAGGGGCTCATGACGTACTCGCTCGCCGAGAGCAACTGGCTCGCAGACCTCGGCCACGACAACATCCTGCTCGCCTACCCCACGGCAAACATTCCCGCCTTGCGGGAACTCGCGAGTGCCAAGAAGCGACGAGCGGCCATTACGCTCATGGTCGATTCAGCAGCGTCGCTCAACCTCATTTCAGCGGCCCTCGGAGCAGATCATCCAACCATCCGGGTGTGCATCGACGTCGATGCCTCGCTGCGCGTCGCGGGGCAACACCTAGGGGTGCGTCGCTCCCCCGTGCACGACCCAGCGGATGCTCGCGCGCTCGCCGAGGTCATTACGAAGCGGCCCGGTTTCGAGCTCGTGGGCGTCATGCTGTACGACGCGCAGATTGCCGGTATGCCCGATTCTTCCCCCATCGTGCGGGCGGTCAAGAAACGCTCCGCCGCCGAGCTGCTGACGCGACGCGGCGCCGTCGTGGCAGCGGTCCGCGAGTTCGCCGAACTCGAATTCGTCAACGGCGGCGGAACAGGAAGCATCGAGGTCGATACGGCGGATGCCACCGTGACCGAGGTCACGGCGGGTTCCGGCCTCTTCTGCCCCACACTCTTCGACCACTACGAGGCATTCACGGCGCGACCCGCATCTTTCTTCGCGCTCGACGTCGTGCGCAAGCCCGCAGCCGACATCGCCACATGCTTCAGCGGCGGCTACATTGCCTCGGGAGCTGCCGGCCCCACACGTGTTCCGACACCCGTATTCCCACCCGGCCTCAAGCTCCTCGCGACGGAGGGGGCTGGGGAGGTGCAAACGCCCGTGACGGGTTCTGCCGCGAAGCACCTCCGCCTCGGCGACCGGGTGCTGTTCCGGCACGCCAAAGCGGGCGAGATGTGCGAACGATTTGACACGGCCGCACTCGTGAGCGCTGGCGCTTCCGTCGAAACTGTACCGACCTACCGTGGTGAAGGGAAAAACTTCGGATGAGCACAACGTGGGCAAACTGGGCCGGAAATGTGCAGACTCACCCTCGCGCAATCGAACAGCCTGCCTCGACTGCTGAGGTGCAGGCACTCGTGAAGCGCGCCCTGCAAGAGAACATTCCGCTCAAGGCATATGGTGCTCGCCACTCCTTCACCTCGATCGCAGCGACCGACGGTATCGCTGTCAGCCTTGATCGCATGAACCACCTGCTTGCCCTCGATCGCAAGACGGGGCACGTGCGAGTGCAAGCCGGAATCTCTCTCCATGAGCTCAACCCGCAACTGCGTACGCTCGGCTACGCACTGCCCAACCTCGGTGACGTTGACCCGCAATCAATCGCGGGTGCGATTTCGACAGGGACGCACGGAACAGGCGGCAAACTCAAGGGCATCGCGAGCGCGATCGTTGGCATGCAGCTCGTCACTGGCACGGGTGATGTCGTCGAGATTGACTCGGATGATCCCCTCTTGAAGGCAGCTGCAGTTGGCCTGGGTGCTCTCGGGATTGTCACGGAGGTCACCCTCGCGTGTGTGCCGAAGTTCTTGTTGCACGCCGTCGAAGAGCCCGCTGAACTGCCCGCGATTCTCGAAAACCTCGACGCGCTCGCCGATGACAACGACCACGCTGAGTTCTACTGGTTTCCGCACACCGAGAAGGCACTGCTCAAACGCAACAATCGCGTTCCCGAGTTCACCCCCAAATCGCCGCTCAGCAAGACCCGGTATTGGTGGGATGACGAATTTCTCTCCAACACGGTGTACGAGCGGGTGCAGCAGATCGGGCGAAAGAAATCGGCGTGGATTCCCAAGATGAACGAGATCTCGGGCAGCCTTCTCGGCGCACGCGAGTACACGGCGGATTCCTTCGAGGTTTTCATTTCACCGCGCCGCGTCAAGTTCTGCGAGAGCGAATTCGCTGTGCCTCGCGAGGCACTCGTCGATGTCATCAATGAGCTGCAGACGTGGTACGCCAAACGGGAAGACCTCATCTCATTCCCCATTGAGGTGCGCTTTGCAGCATCCGATGACCTGTGGCTTTCGACCGGTTACGAACGCGAAAATGCCTACGTCGCGGTGCACCAGTACTTCAAAGCTGACCCCACGAAGTACTTCGCAGCGGCACAAGACATCTTCACAGCACATGAGGGGCGCCCACACTGGGGCAAGATGCACACGCTCGGCGCAGACTACTTCGCTCAGCAGTACCCGAAGTTCGGCGATTTCGTGAAGCTCCGTGGCGAACTCGACCCCAAGCGCGTCTTCCAGAACGAGTACCTAGAGCGCGTTCTGGAACGCTGATCTCGACCCACACAGTTTCCTCAGCGCCACAGAGAATCTCCGAAAGAAAGCGTGTGGTTGGGCGGAGAAGTGCGAGGCTCGAGGCGTACAGCTAGCCCGTGATGACCTGCGCGGTGCCGACGGGGGCATCCGCGCCCATCTCGTCGGCGATGCGGTTGGCCTCTTCGATGAGCGTCGGCACGATAAGCGCCTCAGGCACGGTCTTGATGACCTCACCCTTGACGAAGATCTGGCCTTTACCGTTCCCCGAAGCAACACCGAGATCGGCCTCGCGAGCCTCACCCGGGCCGTTCACGACACAACCCATGACTGCAACGCGCAGCGGAACCGTCATACCCTCAAGACCAGCAGTGACCTGCTCGGCCAGCGTGTAAACATCGACCTGGGCGCGGCCGCACGAAGGGCACGAGACGATCTCAAGCTTGCGCTCACGCAAGTTGAGTGACTGCAGAATCTGGTGGCCGACCTTGACCTCTTCGGCGGGCGGAGCCGAAAGCGAGACGCGGATGGTGTCACCGATACCCTCCGCAAGCAGAATGCCAAAAGCCGTTGCCGATTTGATCGTGCCCTGGAACGCCGGGCCCGCCTCGGTCACACCGAGGTGCAGCGGCCAGTCGCCCGCGGCAGCGAGCTGCCGGTAGGCCTTGACCATGACGATGGGGTCGTTGTGTTTGACCGAAATCTTGAAATCGTGGAAGTCATGCTCCTCGAAGAGCGATGCTTCCCAGATGGCGCTCTCAACGAGTGCCTCAGCCGTGGGCTTGCCGTATTTCTGCAGCAAACGCTTGTCGAGCGAGCCGGCATTGACACCGATACGCAAGGAAACACCGGCATCCGCCGCCGCCTTCGCGATCGCTCCGACGTTGCCGTCGAACTCGCGAATGTTGCCGGGGTTCACACGCACAGCCGCGCACCCCGCATCGATGGCCTTGTAGATGTACTTCGGCTGGAAATGGATATCGGCAATGACCGGAATCTGGCTCTTCTTCGCGATGATGTGCAGCACATCCGCATCGTCTTGTGACGGCACAGCAACACGAACGATTTCGCAACCGGAAGCGGTCAATTCAGCGATCTGTTGGAGCGTGCCATTGATGTCAGTCGTCTTCGTCGTCGTCATCGATTGGACACTGACGGGTGCGTTACCACCGACCTTGACGGAGCCGACGCTGATCTGCCGTGACTTGCGCCGCGGCGCGAGGACTTCTGGCACCGAGGGCATACCGATATTGACTGCGGGCATAACATCAGCGTATCGGCGCTGGCCTCGACTCGGCTGTGAGGCGCGGCCGGTGCTAACGTGCTGTGAGTGAGCATCGACACCCAAAAGCCAGCTTCGCGGTTGGCTGATTTGCCCGAAAGTTTCGTTCTTCTCGCGCGACAGGGTTCAGATTCGATCGAGTGGCTCACGGGCGATCTTGCGGATGTCGAAAAACTCGCCGACATTCCCCTTATGCGAGAAGGTGAACCCCGCGAGGTTTTCGCGATGGTTCCCTACCGCCAGGTCACGGAACGCGGCTTCAGTGCGCACGTGGATGACACTCCCCTGCGCACGCTCACGATCACAGAGCGCGAATCCTTCGATCGCGATGCATTCATCGCGGCCCTGCCCAACACGCCCCTCGCGCTGAGCAACGCAGGCTTTGATGTGACCGACGAAGAATACGCAGCAATCGTCGAGATCGTCATTGCCGACGAGATCGGGCGCGGTGAGGGTGCGAACTTCGTGATCCGTCGCGACTTCGAAGCCGACGTTGACTCCGAACCCGTCACGGCGGCCCTTACGTGGTTCCGGGCGTTGCTGGAACACGAACGCGGTGCCTACTGGACGTTCGCCGTCATCACACCGGGGCACATTGCCGTCGGAGCATCACCCGAGGCACACGTTGTCGCACGCGACGGCGTCGTAACGATGAACCCCATTTCGGGTACCTTCCGCCACCCCGAGGGCGGCGCAACGAAAGCAAATCTCAGCGAGTTCCTCGCGAGCACGAAAGAGACCGAAGAGCTCTTCATGGTCGTCGATGAAGAACTCAAGATGATGGCACAGGTCTGCTCTGATGGTGGACGAATTACAGGCCCGCACTTGAAAGAGATGTCGCGCCTGACCCACACGGAGTACGTGCTCACGGGGCACAGCAAACTCGACCCGCGCGATATTCTGCGCGAGACGATGTTCGCACCGACCGTCACGGGCTCGCCCATGCAGAATGCCTGCACCGTCATCCAGCGCCACGAGACCAAACCCCGCGGGTACTATTCGGGCGTTGCAGCGCTCTTCACGCCGAATGCGAGCGGGGGGCACGATCTCGATGCGCCCATTCTCATCCGTACGGTCTATGTCGACGACATCAACGGCACTTCAAAGCTGCGCGTCCCCGTTGGTGCGACGCTCGTGCGTCACTCGGACCCCCACGGCGAAGTGAGCGAGACGCACGGTAAGGCCGCCGGCATCCTGAGCGCAATCGGCGCGATCGACGCCCTTGAGCCCACGACGGTGACGCCAGTTCGCCTCGGCGACGCCCCTGAAATCCAGCAGCTCCTCGCAGCACGCAACACCCGCCTTGCCGAATTCTGGTTGAACCCCCAAACGGATGCCGCAACGGGCCCCTTCAGCGGAACAGCCGTTGTCGTCGACGCAGAGGATCGCTTCACAACGATGCTCGCACACCAGCTCCGCCACCTCGGTTTCGACGCGACGGTTGTGCCGTGGAGCGCTGTAACTGACGAACAACTCGACGCAGCAGACCTCGTTGTCGCTGGCCCTGGCCCCGGCGACCCGCGAGATGAAGCATCCGCTCGCATCGATCGCCTGCGTGAGATTGTCGAACGCCGCCTCGAGCGGGAGAAGCCGCTCGTCGCTGTGTGTTTGAGCCACCAGATGGTGAGCGACCACTTTGGGCTCGAGCTTGAGCCGCTTGCGTCACCCCACCAGGGTCTGCAGAAGACAGTCGATATCTTCGGCGAGCCGGCCTCGATCGGTTTCTACAACACCTTCACAGCGCGCATGCCCAAGACGGCACCCGAGGGCGTCGAAATTGCGGCTGAGCCCAACGGGAACGTGTACGCGCTTCGCGGCCTGAACTTTGCGACGGTACAGGGGCACCTTGAGTCGATCCTCTCGCGAGACGGACTCACAACGCTCGAGAGCCTCGTCGCACACGCGCTCGGCCGCTGAGCCGCGACCGGCTACTCCGAGAACAACTGAATTGGGTTGACGATATCTGCGAACAGCAGAATGACCGTCATCGCAATAAACAACGCCGCAACTGCGAGCGTCAGAGGGACGAGTGAAGCGCCATCAATGCGGCGTGGTGTTGGCCGACGGAAGACCTTGGCCCATGTTCGCCGAATGCCGTCAATGAGCGCAACCGCAATGTGCCCACCGTCGAGCGGCAAGAGCGGAATCAAGTTGAAAACGAAGAGTGCAATGTTGAGCGACCCGAGCAGCCCCAGCAAGAACGCGAATCGGTCAAGTACCGGGGCATCCTGCGTTGCGACCTCACCCGCGATGCGCCCCACGCCAAGCACACCAACGGGGCTATCAAGATCACGCCCCTGACCCGTGACTGTATCGACCACGAGATCGATCATCCGTTGCGGCAGGGTCAGCATGACGCGAGCAACTTGGGTCGTGTTCTCCCACGCGATTGTCGGTCCCTCCGTGATGGGCAGGTGCACGCGCGCAAGTTGTGATTCCACGCCGATGAAGCCCGCCTGCACATAGCGGGGCGAGCCGTCGGGGTTGCGATCCGCCAAGCCGTTCGCTGTGTAGGCGGGGCGTTCGGTCAACGCTGGTGTCAGCGAAAGCGTCTGCTCCACGCCACCGCGGTCTATGACGACCGAGAGCGGCGTTCCCGCCGATTGCTGCACGATTCCAAGAACGTCGTCGAATGTCTCAACCGTGACCCCATCAATGCTCACGATGCGGTCGCCGGGCAAAACACCCGCCTCCGCGGCGGGCGCGGCAACATCGCCCGGCTGGCAGGTCTCACGCTGCTCGCTCGCCGCGACAACGCACTCAGAGACGCTAGCGACGGTCGTCGTCCCGCGCTCAACACCGATGCCCGAGACCAGCACCGAGAAGACGCCGATCGCCAGCAGAAAGTTCATGAGCGGGCCGCCCAGCATGATGATGACCCGTTTGTACACCGGCAGCTTGTAAAAGACGCGATCCTCCGCGCCCTTGGTGATCGTCGCTGCGCTGGCCGCACGGGCTTCCTGCACCATGGAAGCGAACAGTCGGCGGGTGGGCTTCGTATCATCCGCCGAGGGTGGGTACATCCCCGCCATCGAGATGAAGCCTCCGATGGGCAGCGCCTTGACGCCGTACTCTGTCTCGCCGATCTTGCGTGACCAGATCGTCGGCCCGAAGCCGATCATGTACTCACCCACGCGAACGCCAAAGAGCTTCGCGGGGATCAGATGACCAAACTCATGGAGCGCAATCGATATCGCGAGGCCCGCGAGCATAAAAATAATGCCAACGCAGTACATCCAGAAGTCCACGGTCTCAACGTACCGTGAAAAACTCAGAGACAAATGAGCCCGAATCTCTTGCCCCCTGTTCTGCGACCCGAAAATCCACCGGCGCGCGCACTGCTCGAACTCGCACAATTCCTTGACGCTCAGGTTCTTGGCGACGCCTCTCACGCAACGATTCACGGTGTCACCCTCGCGACCGCTGATCTGCGCCCCGGTGAGGCCTTTGTCGCCGTCAACGGCCGGAACCGTCACGGGGCCGAATTTGCCCAGCAGGCGGCCGACCTGGGCGCGACAGCGATAGTGACGGATGCCGCCGGGGCAGCACTCGCGCAGGACACGGGCTTGCCCGTGCTCGTCATCGAAAACCCGCGGGCGGCCCTCGGCGCCATGAGCGCCTGGGTCTACAGCACGAGCGCCGAGGATGATATTCCGCTGCTCTTCGGCGTGACCGGTTCGAACGGCAAGACGAGCACATGCCATTTCATCGATGGCCTACTGGCCCAACTTGGCGTCCCCCATGGCTTGAGCTCCACAGCCGAGCGCCACATCAACGACGAGGTCATCGTTTCGCGCCTCACAACGCCCGAGGCATCGGAAATGCACGCACTGCTCGCGCTCATGCGAGAGCGGGATGTCGAAGCGGTCGCAATTGAGGTGAGCGCACAGTCACTCTCACGAAATCGTGTCGATGGGCTCGTGTTCGATGTCGCGGGCTTCACCTCGTTCAGCCGCGACCACCTCGACGACTACGCCGATATGGCAGAGTATCTCGATGCCAAGCTGCGGCTTTTTACCCCTGAGCACGCCCGCCAAGCGGTTGTGAGCCTCGATTCCTTCTCAGGTGCGGAGGTTGTGGCGCACAGTCAGATTCCCACGACAACGATCCTGACGCCCGCCATCGCGGAAGATCCAACGCAAGCGGCGGACTGGAGCGTCACGGTCAAAGACGAGCGTGCCGACGGCACGGTGTTCACGCTTGCCGGCCCATATGGCGAGCTCACGACGAAGGTGCCCCTCTTGGGTGCGCACATGGCGGCGAACGCGGGGCTCGCGATCGTCATGATGCTCGTTGGCGGCTACTCGTGGGATGACCTCAAGCGCACGCTCGAAGGCGAGGGGCAGCTTCGTGCCACGGCTCCCGGTCGGACCCAACTCGTTTCAGGTTCGAATGGGCCCGCTGTCTACGTTGACTTTGGGCATTCAGCGGATGCCTTTGAGAAGACCCTCGCCGCTGTGCGTCGCGTGACGCCCGGCAAGGTGCTCATGCTCTTCGGGGCCGACGGTGACCGTGACGCGAAGAAGCGCCCCGACATGGCGCGCGCAGCCGTAGGCGGCGCCGATATCGTCGTCGTGACAGACCATCACCCGCGTTTCGAAGATGCCGCTTCGATCCGCGCAACGCTTATGGCCGCCGCGACGGCGGCAAGCGAAAGCGGCGAGGTTTACGAAGTCTCACCACCCGAGGAGGCGATCGTCAAGGCGGTTTCACTCGTCGGCGAGGGCGATGCGATCCTCTGGGCTGGTCCAGGCCATCAGGATTACCGCGACATCAAGGGTGTCCGCACCCCGTTCTCAGCTCGAGAGCTTGCGCGCAGGGCACTGCGTGATGCCGGGTGGGATGTTCCTCCCCCGACCTGGCTGCACCCCTACGGCGACTAACGACGAGCTATGCGGAGTCTTCGATCGCCTGCTCGAGCCGCTCAATCTTGCCGTCGAGCTCACCCGAGTACCCCGGGCGAATATCGGCTTTCAGCACGAGCGAGACGCGTGAACCATAAGGTTCTACAGCCTCTGTCGCCCGCTTGACGACATCGAAGCACTCATCCCAAGTGCCCTCGATCTCGGTGAACATGCTCGTCGTGCGATTCGGCAGGCCCGATTCACGCACAACCTTGACCGCTGCCGCAACAGCATCATGAACAGATCCGTCAGCGCGACCGGTGCCGGATGGCGCGACTGAAAAGGCGAGCAACATTTATCCTCCTGCGATTTGTTGGGCGGCCTCCGTGCGCGCCCACGTTTCTGCTTCGGCGAGTGATTCGAGGGTGAGCTCGCTTGGAGCGCTATGCGCTTCAACGACGCGTTGCACGGTTTCCACGATCGCGGGAAAACCGATCGCCCCGTCGTGGAAGGCATCAACGGCAACCTCATTTGCCGCGTTGTATACCGCAGGGTAGGTCGAGTGAGCACGCCCCACCTGCTTGGCAAGTTCAACCGCCGGGAAAACAGCATTGTCGAGTGGTTCAAAACTCCACGCAGACGCTTTCGTCCAATCGAGCGGCGGCGTGACCGGCTGCAACCGATGCTCTGGATCAAGCCCCAGCGCGATAGCAAGCTTCATGTCGGGAACGGATGCCTGCGCAATCGTTGAGCCGTCAATGAACTCAACCATGGAGTGCACAATCGATTGCGGGTGCACAACAACATCGATCGCGTCATAGTCAACGTCAAAGAGCAGGTGCGCCTCGATGACCTCAAGGCCCTTGTTGACGAGCGTTGCAGAGTTCGTCGTGATGACGCGCCCCATGTTCCAGGTCGGGTGCGCAAGAGCATCACCGGGAGTCACATGGGCCAGCTCGGCTGCTGTACGCCCCCGGAACGGCCCGCCAGAGGCCGTCAAGACGAGTCGGCGAACCTCATCGTGCGTA
Source organism: uncultured Microbacterium sp. (assembly GCA_964400205.1). Taxonomy (GTDB): domain Bacteria; phylum Actinomycetota; class Actinomycetes; order Actinomycetales; family Microbacteriaceae; genus Microbacterium. The sequence continues at coordinate 8,474 of CAYNTU010000005.1, read as the reverse complement.
CCAGCCCGGAGCGCCTGCATGATCGCGCTGTGCTCCGAATCGACGGGCGTCAGCTGATTGGCTCGCACGCGAGCACGAACCAACTCACCGCCGACAACGAGTGATTCTTTGTTGGCGAGTGCGAGCCGTGCTTCTGTTTCGAGCGCCTCGAGCGTCGCCGCGAGACCTACCGACCCCGTGATGGCGTTGAGAATGACGTCGGCAGCAACATCGCGGATGAGCTGTACGGCGCCGTCGATCCCGAGCGCCGTGCGCGCCCCGGGGAATCGCGCCGACTGCTCGGCGAGGAGCGCACGGTTTGCACCCGCGGCTATGCCGACGAGCTCAAATCGATCAGGGTGCTGCGCGATGAGGTCGAGCGCTTGCGTGCCAATGGACCCGGTCGAACCAAGAACGAGGACGCGTTGGGGCTTGACCGCCACCAATGTACGGGGGTTCACCCCACCGACATTACTCTGCAGCTTCGAACGGCGGGTTCGCTGCGAGGATGTCGATCACGAAGACGAGCGTCTGGTCGTAAAGCTCGTGGCTTTCATTCCCAGGTGTCGTGTACCCGTCTTCAGGCTTGACGACGACAACGACCTGCGAACCGATCGTCTGGCCGACGAGTGCCTTCGTGAAACCGGGAACAAGCCCGCTCGTGTTCGCCGTGAGCGGCGTGAAATCGGTGTATGTCGTTTGACGCGGCTCCGTGTCATCCCACGTCATGAGGTGGTACTCGAAGATGACCTCGTCACCGTCGGCGACAACACGGCCATCGCCCTTCTTGAGCACTGTCACGGTCGTCTCTGCGGGCGGCTCACCATCTGGGATAACAACCGTCGGGCGGCCCTCCTCGTCGAGCGTGACCTTGGGTGCTGCAGGGTCGACATCTGCGACAGCCTCACCCGTCGCGATGAGCGGAAGCTTATCTGCCGCCTTGACGTAGACAACCCACGGGAAGCCCGACTGCGTCGCTGCTGCGGGAACTGTCAGAACTGCTTCGCTCCCACCGGGGGCACACACAAGCGGCATCGCGAAGATCGAGTTGGCACTGTCAAGCTTTGCCGTCCGGAAATCCTGCGTGCTCGTGCGGCTTGTCTCGAGCACCTCACCGGTCTCAGCATTGCTGATGACGTACTCAACGTTAACCAGGTCATCCGGCTGAAGTACCTCGCCCGTGCCGGGCATGACGACAGCGCGCTCAACCTCTTCGATCTGCGTGCCGGCTGGAATCGTCGGTTTTGCGTCGACGCCCTCACCCTCGACCGTAACCAGGTCAGCGGTCGCTGAGCTCTCGAAGGGGTACGGCGAAACGCAGTCGCCAGTTTCCGTCGGCGCCTGCGACTGCTGCGCGAGCACCTCTGCGGGAGCACCGCATCCGCTCAACGCCAGAACGGCGGCGGTTGCCAGAACGATGGATGAAGCTTTGCGACGCACGAAGTACCTCTGTCTTGATTCGGTGGGATGCTCTATCTTCGCGGAGGGGGCTAGGTGCTGTCTGAGAGGTTCGGATGCGTGAGCCGAGTGCGCTACTTTGAGGAGGTGCCAACACCCCACGACGCCCCTGTCACCACTGCGCTTGATGGCAGCAGCGGATTCGTGTATCGCGGTGGGCGGGCCGTTCTGACCCCCGCCCTCAAAGCCATTTACCGCCCGAAAGTCTCGGGCCGCGAGCATGTACCGCTCACGGGTGGCGCCATTCTGGCCGCAAACCATCTTTCGGCGCTTGACACGATCATCGTGCCGGTCGCGGCACCTCGCCCGGCACGGTTCCTCGTGAAATCGGATCTCGTCGAGGGCAGCGGCCCCTGGGCTGCGCTCCGCCGCTGGTTCTTCAAGGCCATCGGCGCGGTGCCTGTGCAACGCGAAACGGGGCGCGCCGCGCTTGCAGCACTCGATCAGCAGAAGCAGTTGCTCGCGCAGGGCAATGCGGTCGCCCTCTACCCCGAGGGCACCCGTTCGCTCGACGGAAGACTTCAGCGTGGCAAGACCGGTGTCGCCATGCTCGCGCTCGAAACGGGCGCCCCTGTCATCCCCGTCGGACTCGAGGGTACCGACCGCAAGCTCACACCAGATTCCCCCGTCCGCGTCACGTTTGGCGCTCCCGTTGATCTCTCCGGGCTTGAGGAACTGAGTGCCGGTGCTGCTCGACGAGAGGCCACTGACCGCATCATGCGTGCAATCGGTGACCTCATCGGGCAAGAACCGCCGAGCTGAGCGTTACGGGCGACCCGGGTCGCCTTGGCCGCCGCCGGGGCCACCGAATCCTCCGGGTCCACCGAAGCCACCAGCCCCGACTTCGCCTGCCGTCGCTGTTCCGATGACTTCCCCGCCGACCGCGATCGAATAGCTCTGTCCGTTGACAATTGCGGGCGACGAGTAGATGACGGTCGAGGCGTTCTTTGCCGAGGTGAGTTCACCGATGACGTTGCCCGAGGCATCCGAAATGGTCGCTGTTTGCCCGGCCGAAAGCGCGGCACCAATGAGGACCCAGCCTTGTTCGCCAGCGCTCGGCGTCTGCTCCATGCTCCCTGGGCCAAAGGAGATGAGCGTTCCGCCGGTCACGGCGAGTTCCCCGTTCGCATCGAGCGAGCCGTTGCCACCCATCGTTGGGCCGTAGACGGTTGTGACACCGCCCGAAATCGTCAAGCTGCCATTGGAATCGAGGCCATCACCTTCCGCGTTGACCGTGAGTCGGCCGCCACTGATCTCGACGACTTCGCCCGTGTCGCCGAACTCACCTTGGCCATTCTCAACGTATTCGGTACCGGCGATGAGCGCCTGCAGTTCGCTGTTTCCGGATGCGTTGATACCGTCGTCGTTGGCTGTCACGGTGATCGTGCCCGCACTGATGCCGATTGTGGCAGCCTCGATGCCCTCTTCTGAATTCGAAACCGTGACGGATGGTTCGGTGGAGCCGACGAGTTCGCCGATTGAGACGAGGACTTCACCCTTGATGCCGACGTCAACGGCGGTGAGGGTTGTTGTGCCGCCCGCGATGATGGCATCGGTGAAGGCTTGTATGCCGTCGTCACCGGCCATGATCTCGATCTCACCGCCCGCGATGAAGATGTAGCCGCGCGTCCAATCGATCTCGGTATCCCCTTCGTCGCCATCGCTCTTGAGGCCGTCACCGCCCGTTGCGGTCAGGTCGAGTGTTCCACCCGCCACAACGAGGGAGTCTTTCCCGCGCAAAGCGTCGTCTGTCGCTACGACCGTGATCGAGCCGTCAAGAATCACGAGGTCATCTTTCGAGGTGATGCCATCGTTGCCATTCGCTTTCACGACGAGGGCACCTGAGCCGCTGATGGTCAGGTCTTGCTGTGAGTAGATTGTGGCATTCGCTTCCGCATCCGCTGCGTACTCGACCGCGTCGGTCACCGAGTTCGTGGAGCCCTCCGCGAGGTGGAGTGCGACATCGTCAGCACTCGTGATCTCAATCGCGGCACCCGCCGTGTTGTTGATGTCGACGCCATCGAGAATGAGTACGACCTGGGCATCTTCGGGGGCGGCCACGAGAATTTGACCCGCGAGGGCACCCGTCAGGCGATACACGCCGCCCGCCGAAATCGTCACGACACCGTTCGATGATGTGATGCCCGAACCTGTTGGGTTTGCGAGGTCAACGTCAATCGCGTCAGTTTCGCTCCACTCATCCGGGGCAAGGGTCGTGAAATCAGCGTTTTCTGCCAAGACCGCAGCTGGTGCAAACTGCGAAGTGCTGAGCGAGGTGAATGGTGCTGTGTCGGCCGCCTCACTCGCAATGACCACGGGGGTTGCCGTCGCCGTCGGCGTTGCCACGTCCGGGAGCGCCACAGGCGTCGCGGCCGCCGTCCCGCAGCTCACGAGGAGGAGCGATCCAGTGAGGAGGGCAATGGGGGCAATGAGTTTACGATTCATGAGTGTGCTTTCTTGTGCCACGCTCAGCGGGCAGGTGTTTGGTGAATTCGGCCGAGTGATTCCAGCCTTTCGGTCGCTCAGCCACAACGCGTCATCCGTCTGCGTGCAGTTGCCATACCGTGTTTGGGCAGATGCCATACCGCGTTTGAAGTAGTCCGGATGCTCCCAATGGATGATGCCGAGCATGCGCGACCTCCGACAGAATGAAGGCATGACAACGAGCCAGAACGCCCCGGCGCCCACCGAGAGCGCGACGAACTGGCTCTCACGCATGCCCGCGTGGGCGGGCGATGTGCTCGCGATCGTTGTGGCTCTCATTCTCGCTTTCGGCCCGACGAAGCCAAAAGGCGGCAAGGGGCCGAAAGACCCCGGTCACGACGGTGGGCCGGGTCCCATGCTCGAGGCGACGCCGTTCGAGGTCATTCTGCCCATCGCCATCGTGATCCTGGCGATCGCCCTCATTCCATTTCGCCGCCGCTTCCCGCTCACGGTCTTCATCACGAGCTTCGTCTTCTATTGTGCGACCGTCGTCATCCGCGAGCCCTCCATGGGCGTCGGCTTCGTTGTCATCATTGCGGCCTTCAGCCTTGGTGCCCGCACCTCACGAAAGACGACGCTCATCGCAGGCGGTATTGCGACCGTCATGACCGTCGTCCTGAGCCTCATCAGTTCGAAGTGGGGCGTCATCGATACGCGCGTCTTCCAGATAGCAGCGGGGATCGCGGTCGCGGCTGCTCTCGGTGACAGCTCCCGCTCGCACCGCGAGTTTGTTGCCGCCGCGAATGAACGGGCCGAACGCGCAGAACAAACGCGCGAGGCTGAAGCGCAACACCGCGTGGCAGAAGAGCGCCTCCGTATCGCCCAGGATCTGCACGACACGGTCGCGCACCAGATCTCTGTCATCTCACTCAACGCCGGTGCCGCCTCGAGCGCCCTTGATACGAGCCCCGAGAAAGCACGCAAAGCCCTGGGAACCATCCGTACTTCCTCACGAGAAGTGCTGGCCGAGATCGGCGGACTGCTCAACTACCTGCGAACGGATGCTGGCACGAGCACCGAGCCGCCACAGCCAACGATCGATGATCTCGACGCTCTTGTAACGCGCATGCGCGACGCGGGGCTCGACGTGATCTTCGAGGACTCCCCCGACCTCGACCGCGTCGGTGGCGCGACGGGGCGCGTTATCTATCGGGTGGTACAAGAGGCGCTCACGAATGCCCACAAACACGGCTCGGCCAACCAGGCGAAGGTCAACATCGCACTCGAGCCCGATAACGTGACCGTGACGGTTTCGAACCCTGTCACTGCGGGAACGAAGAACCAGCCGGATGCACCACACAGCGGTTTGGGTCTCACAGGCATCCGCGAACGCGTCGCATCCGTCGGTGGCACGGTCAGTACCGTTTCGAACGGCACCTTCACCCTGACGGCGACCCTGCCGCTGAAACGAGAGAGCAAGGCATGATTCGAGTACTCGTGGTTGACGATCAATCGCTCATTCGAGCGGCCGTCGTCGATATTCTCGCCGGAAGCGACGAGATCGAGGTCGTCGGCGAGGCTATGAACGGCGCCGAAGCACTCACCCGTGTCGCGAACCTGCGGCCCGATGTCGTCCTCATGGATATTCGGATGCCACGCGTCGACGGCATCGCGGCGACGAAGGCGATCGTCGACGACCCAGATAACGCTGGCACGCGAGTGCTGATCCTCACGACGTTCGAAGAGGACGAGAACGTTCTCGCTGCGCTGCGTGCCGGCGCGAGTGGTTTTCTCGGCAAGGGCGCCGAACCGGAAGAGATCGTACGCGCCGTGCAAGCTGTCCATGCGGGTGACGCACTCCTCTCACCTTCGGCGACCCGCAGCCTCATCACGCGCTACGTCTCGGGGCCAGCTGCCGCTCCTGTCTCGGCCGACTCACGCCCCGAGCTTGCCGCCCTCACGGAACGTGAGCGTGAGGTCCTGCTGCTTGTCGCCCGCGGGCTCTCAAACCAAGAGATCGCGCAGCAGCTCTTCATCTCCCCGCACACGGCAAAAACGCACGTCAACCGCATTATGACGAAGGTCTACGCGCACGATCGTGCACAGCTCGTCATCCTCGCCTACGAGAGTGGCCTGCTCGTTCCCGGCGCAACGGACTGAGCGCAAGCCCTGCCGGTAGGCTGAAATGCGTGAGCGTGAACCAGACTTTTGCCGCAGCAGACGCCGTTGAACTCGCGATTGTCGATCGTGGTGGCTTTGTTGAGTCTCGCCACGTCGGCGCCGCCCTCGTACTCAACGAGCAGGGTGAGGTTGTTGCGCAGTACGGCAACACCGATGCGTACATCCTGCCGCGCTCTTCCCTCAAACCGCTGCAGGCGATCGCGACGTTGAACGCGGGAGCGACACTCGCCGATGAAGAGTTGGCGATTGCAACCGCAAGCCACGTCGGCTCAGACCGTCACGTTGAACTCGTGCGCAACATTCTGGCGCGCGCTGGGCTCACGGAAGATGCCCTGCAGTGCCCAGTCTCGTGGCCGAATGACCCTGCTGTGCGCGACGATATGGTTCGCGGCGGCCTGGGCCCAAGCGCTGCCCGCCACATGTGCTCGGGCAAGCACGCCGCGATGCTCATGGCGTGTGTTGCCTCGGGTGCTGATCCCTCGAATTATCTCGACCAGAATCATCCGATCCAGGTGCTGACGCGCGAGGTTGTCGAACGATTCACGGGTGAGAAGATCCAGTTTTTGACGACGGATGGGTGCGGTGCTCCGGTACCCGCTGTGACCCTCGCGGGGCTTGCGCGTGCGGCTTCGCGGATCGGAACCGCGAATGCTCGCTCGCCCTTTGCCCTGCATCGCAATGCGGCCGAGCTCGTTTCGGCGGCTCGGGCGAACGGCTGGGTCGTGGAAGGTACGCACCGGCCCGACACTGTTGCGATCGATCAGCTCGGCGTCTTTTCGAAGGCGGGCGCCGAGGGTATTCAGTTGATGATCGCGCCAAACGGTGCGACCGTTGCGCTCAAGGTGCTCGACGGCTCTGGGCGGGTTGGTGCGCTTGTTGCGTCGCACCTGCTCGCGAGTATTGGGGCGCTCGATACGGATGCCGTGGCAGCCTGTGCTGCAGAGTTGGCTCCACAGGTACTCGGCGGCGGTGTTCCCGTCGGTGCCGTACGAGTTAGCCCCGCGCTGCGTTCAACGAACTGACGTCGCCGATCCGCACGACCCGCGGGGGCTCACCCGCACGCAGCTCCCACATGCGGTCGCCCGAGACGCTCGCGTAGGGCGGTGCCTCGCTGTAGCCAGCGAGAGTACGTAGTGCGCCAGCGTGCATTGTGTCGATGAGCACGGCACCGTCGTTTCGTGCTCGCTGCCAGAGGGCGGCTTTGCGTAACCACGACTCGACATCGCCAACAGCGATGACGCGGGCGTCATGAGGCTGTGCCTCAAGTTCGGCGAGCGGAACGACCGTGTACTCACTGAAGGTTCTGGCGAGCGAGGTGAGCAGTCGCTCTGTTGGCGGCGCGACAATGCCGTGAAAGGCTGCCGAGGCTTGCCAGCGCGGCACCTCTGTCGCCCGCTCGCGAGACCGAAGTACCTCGACGCTTGCATGTGCCAGTTGCGTCTCAAGCCCGAGCATGACGGCACGGCCGGGCGGGCGCCCTTCGCACCACGATTCGCTTGTGCCACCCAGCGCAAGGTGCTCCGAACGATTCGCTGTTGGGAGCACGGCACGCAGGGGCAAGAGGTCGACGATTCGCGCGACGGCCGTCGAGATTCTCCCGAGGGTCAACACGACGACTCCCCCGGCCTCCGCGGAGCGGCGGATGTGTTGCTCCCACGCCGCGAGCCAACGGACCGATTGTTCGGGAGAGAACCGGGCGGTAGACACATCAAAGTCGTCGCACAGCACGAGCGCATCAGTGGGGAGCCCTGCCTCGCCGCACACGAGCGCCCAGGCCGCCTCGGGGTCTCGAGGCACAACAATCGCGTCCGGCACTTGGTGAGCAATCGCCGCGAGCGCTGTCGATTTGCCGCTTCCCACGCCGCCTGTGATGCACAACCCGCGCGAGTCACGGGTGAGAAACACGGGGTGTTGCTCTTGCGCTGTGGGGTTGTCGCTTAGCCCCAGGACGATTCCAGCGGTTCGTGGTGCACGGGAGCGCACGTTTTCGACCGTGATGGTTGTGGGCAGGCTCGGGAGCCAGGGTGAGACGGCGAGATGTTCACGCGCCCACGAGTTCGCGATCGCGCTGAGCGTGCTCATGGAGGTGCGTGCGACGCGAACACGCTCGCTCGAAGTCTCGCTCGCGCGGCGAATCTCAGCGATGCCACGACCCGCATTGCCGCCCGGCAGGTGAGCTGCGGCATCCGTCCCGAGCAAGAAGCGACTCTCGGCAGTATCCGCTGCCCGCAGGCATATTCGTAGGGGGCAGTTTGCCAGGAGGGCCTCTCGAAGTGCGCCCGTTGCTCGTTGTGTGCCCAGCACAAGATGCATCCCGAGTGCGCGCCCACGTGCCGCGATGTCGGTGAAGATCGCAGCAAGTTCGGCGTGCTCATGCAGCAAAGCGGCGAACTCGTCGACGACGATGACCAGACGCGCGAGGCCTTGTGCGT
>CAYNTU010000004.1:78214-95806 GCA_964400205.1 uncultured Microbacterium sp. | reverse complement strand
GCGACCACGATCCCGCAGTCGCGCAAGCAGGTCAGGTGGTTCGAGACGTTCGAGCGGGTCAGTTTCAGCTCGCGCGAGAGCACGGCGGGATAGCTCGGGCCGGCGAGCAGGGTCATCAGGATCCGAGAACGCGTCGGGTCCGCCATCGCCCGGCCGAGCCGGTTCATGACGTCAAGACGCGAAGCAATAGTCAGCACACACTGACTATACAGCCAGCACTGACATGAACCGAATGGGTAGTGAACCTACGAGGCCGAACCCACGCCGAGCTGGATGAGCTGCGGGGCCGGCGCGCAACACGATCCCGTGCTGGCAGACTCGTCCGGCGCGTCGAAGAGGCCGGAGCCTCCGCACACGCCGGTGTCCGGCAGAGCGAGCTCCACGCGCTCGGCGGCCTCGTGGTCCCCGGCGATCGCGGCGACGACACTGCGCACCTGCTCGAACCCGGTCAGAGCGAGGAACGTCGGCGCACGCCCGTAGGACTTCGCACCGACGATGTAGAAGCCCGACTCGGGCTGGGCGAGATCAGCAGCGCCCGTGGCCCGCACGGAGCCGCACGAGTGCACGTTCGGATCAACCTCCGCAGCGATCTTCGACGGGGCCTGCAGGCGCATGTCGAGGTCGAGACGGATCTCCGAGAGGAAGGACAAGTCTGGGCGGAAGCCGGTCGCGACGAACACCCGAGCGGCAGGGTCGAGCCGGCGGCCGTCCTCCGCGATGAGCACCGCCTGACCGTCATCGATGACGACCTGCTCCGTGCGGAATCCAGTGACGAGATCGACGAGCCCGTCCTCGACGGCCTTCTTCGCCCGCTGTCCCAGCGCGCCGCGCTCGGGCAGCTCGTCGGCGCTGCCGCCGCCGAAGGTGTTGCCGACCGCGCCGCGCCGGAGCACCCAGGTGATCCGCGTCCCCGGCTCGCGCTTGGCCACGCGAGAGAGCGTACCGATCGTCGTCGCGGCGGAGTGGCCGTTGCCGACCACCACGATGTGCTGGCCAGCCAGCGCGGCCGCGTCCTCGATCGCGGGCATGCGATGCTCCAGGAGCTCCGCATCGACTGCAGCGCGTTCCCCGAGCGCGGGCAGCCCGTCAGCTCCGGCAGGGCTCGGAGTGCGCCAGGTGCCCGAAGCGTCGATCACCGCACGCGCTTCGATCCGCTCCTCGGTGCCGTCCGCGCGCTCGACGTGGACGACGAAGGGCTGCTCGGCGCGGCCGGCGTCGACGGAGAGGTCGCGGCCCTCCCGGCCGACGCCGACGACCCGCGTCCCGTAGCGCACGCGGTCGCCGAGCACATTGCTGAGGGGCGCGAGGTACCGCTCGATCCACTGCGCGCCGGTCGGGTAGCCCTGCGTCGGGGCCGACCATCCAGTCGGCTCCAGCAGACGTCGCGACGCGGGGTCGGTGAGCTCCGTCCACGGCGAGAACAAGCGCACGTGGCCCCATTCGGCCACAGCCGAAGCGGCGGCGTCGCCGGACTCCAGGACGAGCGGTTCGAGCCCCCGCTCGATCAGATGGGCTGCGGCGGCCAGTCCCTGCGGACCAGCACCGATGACGACGACAGGGTTCACTGCGACCTCCATGCATTGACGTTCTTCGATGTGAGACAAGACGATCCTGACGCTCATATCGACAGATGTCAATACGTCGGGCAGAATAGAGCCATGAACGCACTGCCCGTCACCATCGACACCAGCGCCGACTCCTGCTGCACCCCCGGCCAGGCGATGGACGACGGCACCGCCCACGACCTCGCGAAGGTCTTCAAGGCCCTCGGCGACCCGACGCGGGTGAAGCTGCTCTCGATGATCGTCGGGAGCAGCGCCGGCGAGATGTGCGTCTGCGACCTCACCGACCCCGTGGGCCTGTCGCAGCCGACGATCTCCCACCACATGAAGCTGCTCGTCGAGGCCGGCCTCGTCACGCGCGAGCAGCGCGGGAAATGGGCGTACTACCAGCCGACCACCGGCACGCTCGCCGACGCGGCGAAGGCGCTGCTGGGCTGAGCTTCGTTGTCAGTCGGACACCGAGCGGATCTTTGGGTAGTCGGACCAGTCCCCACTGGCGAGGCGCGACCACGCGGCGGCCGACGCCGGCGTTATGCCGAGCAAGTCGGACACGATCCGCGGGTGCATCTGCCGGGTGAGTTCGATGAGGGCGGTCGTCCGGGCGCTTCCGGAGCGGAGCCCTTCGGCGCGGAGGCGGCGACTGATCGACCCCGGGGCGAGATGGAGCCCCGGGTTTCTGCCGGGGAATAGCCATCCTTCGGGATGGCGCATCGACGCGACGACCAGGTCGATGATCGCGTCTCCGAGAATCTTGGGGAGCTCGATAGGTTCCGCCCCGATAGTGAGCTTCACGGGCTGGGAGGTCGCGTCGACCTGATCGCGGGTGAGGGTGATGATGCGGGTGAGCTGGATGCCGTAGAGGAGAACGAGCAGGCCCGCGGCACGGGTCTTCGAGTCCATGTCCGAATCGGTGAGGAATCGACGGGCCATCTGCCATCGATGGTCGGACTCGTAGTGCCGGCCCTCGAGGCGACTCGGCCGGAACTCGACGCGTAGGGTGCTCAACTGGTGGCGTCGCAACCAGCGGGTGAATGGTGCCAACGCGTCCCGCTGACTCGGGGAGTCCGTGAGGAACGCGTCGAGGCGGCGTTGGGGGAAGGTGGCGAGCGTCTCGCGCTGCGATCGGATTTCGTGCAGGAGCGCGGCACAGTACTTGAGCGCTGCGCGTTGCCGTTGGAAGCCAGCCGCAGGGCTCGACGGGCCGCGAGACACCGCCCGGAATGCGCGCGTCGAACGGAGCAACTCCCAGGTGCAGTACCGGCGCAGGACAAGCCGGTCTTCGGCGTGCCCAACCTCCGATAGCCAGTTCTCGAGCCAGTGGTCGAAGCGCGCGGCCTCGACGTCAAGCTCCGGCAGTACGCCGGAGCGAACCAGCAGCGAAAGGAGGAATGCCACGGACTGCCCCGACTGGGCTCTGGTCATGATCGCGTCGGCGGCGAGAGGCAGGGTTCCCTCGGCGAGTTCGCGGAGCACGGCGGCACATTTGCTCTTGTGCTGCCACCGCTCCAGAGAATTCGCCTTGCCATGGTGCGTGAGCAGGTAGTCAGCAAGAGGCTGAAGCTCCGGGCGGATATCACCGGTCTCATCGCAGAGGAGTCGCTGGATGGTGATCGGGCGGCGGCACTCGGCGCAGAGGCGATGCTTGCGCACTTCTTCGATTGAACCGCAGCCGGGACACGCCATCGTGATCGGCGTGCCGGCGCAATCCGCGCAGACCTTCTGGTCGTTCATGAACCCGGTGAGGAACACCTTGCGCCCGCATTCAGGGCAGGGTTGCGGCGTGCGCATCGCGTAGTAGCAGCGGGCGCAGACGCGTCGCCCGTCGAGATGGGATGCGACCCGGCCGGGCTCTCCGCAGAGCCCGCAGGTCTTGACTGGCGCGGTGTAACAGGCCAGGCAGACGAGCTCGGGGCGACGGACGACGATGGTCGCGTGCTGACCGCACCGGGAGCAATGGTCGAAGGAACGGGGATCAGCACGCCAGCATTCACGGCAGTACCGCTTCCCGTCGATGGTGCGCTGCACCGGCCTCACCTGGCCGCAGGTCGCGCATGCGACGGATCTGGCGTTCCGTTCGCAGCGGGAGCAGCGACGTCCACCGCTCGGCGTCTTGTGCGGCATGCGGACAGCACGGCCGCACGACTCGCACGTCGGCAGGACAACCCGACTCGCGCCCTCGGCGACGAGCGCGTGCGCAAGGTCCTGAACCGTCACAGGCACATTCGCGTGACGTCCTTCGAGAACTCCGGGTTGCTTGAGGAGAGCGAGCTCGAGCAGGCGTTGCGTGAGCGGCACCGGAGCGACCGTGCTCACGATCTCAACGAGACGTTCCGTCGGGATCTCGATCGCGACCCACTGGATGAGCATCACGACCTCTGCGACACGCGGCTCCTGCGGCGGCTTGGCCACGACGGTCTACTTGGTGCGTGGACGACGGATGGTGGCGCGAACGGGCCTGAGATCGCCGATCGACCCGCGAGTCGCTTCTTCGCCCACGGCGATCGGGGCCGCGGCCTCGCGGCGGGTGATCGTCACAAGATCGTCGAGGGAGCATTCCAGCGCGTCGCAGAGTGCGGCGAGGACGTCGAGACGCACCCGTTGCGGCGGTTGCGTCACCAGCCGATAGACCTGCTCTCGGGAGAGGTCGATGCCGCGCTCCTCAAGCAGAGGTTTCAGCTTGGAGGTCTGGAAGATGCCGCGTGACGCCATCACGCTGCGCAGGTTCCACCCGGTCTCAAGTTCAACGGTCATTCCGCTTCTCCTTCGATGAGGGCCTTCAATGCCTCTGCAAGGACCCGGTTCTTGTAGTCCGAGCTGACGGAGGCGTAGATCGACGTCGTCGACGCGTGCATGTGCCCGACCTGCTCCTGCACGAATCGCTCGGCGTAGCCGAACTCGAGCAGGTGCGTGACGTAGGAATGCCGGAGGCTGTGCAGCGTCAGATCCTTCGACAGGCCGGCCTCGTCCCGCAGTTCCGCGAACCTCCGGTCGAGATAGCCGGCGGACAGGCGGGTGCGTCGCTCGGTCACCCAGAGCGCGTCGAGGTCGTCACCGGGCGCAAACCGTTCCCGGGCCTGTTCGAGCCACTGCTGCATGCCCGGCACCCACCAGTCGAACTCCGGCACCAGCAGCACTGTGCGACGACGAGGAGCGCCGCCGCCAGCCGCCTTCGCCCACCGCACGTGGATCGCACCGTAGCGTCCCCATTGGCGCATCTTGGCGTTGTGGTGCAGGTCGACGGTGTCGAGCATCACCGCCTCGGTGCGGCGCAGCCCGAACGCGTAGACCGTCTTCAGCAGCTGCGCGTCCCGCAGCGCCCCGAGCGCGCCTTTTCGTCCCGAGCTCACGAGCAACTCAACCCGGGCGTCAGCGGTGTCGAACAGACGCTCCACCTCGTCGTAGGTGAACGGCCGGCGCTTTCCGTCGCCCTCGAACTCAAACCGATGCGCGACCGTGTTCCATGGCAAGCACACCTGCGACGGGATCTCGCCGAACTCCCGTTCGCAGATCTCCATCCAGTCGTACAACGGATTCGTCAGGTAGTCGCAGAACCCGCGGATTGCGCCATGGTGGTGACGCAGAGTGGACAGCGCCAGCCTGCGATCGGTGGCTTCCCTCGTGAACTCGTCAACGTCAGCGACCGTCCACTTCCGCGGCGGCTTGTCCGCGAACTCCCGGAAGCGGGCCACCGTCGCTACGCGGTTCTGGATGGTCTGCTCACGGAGCCCTCGCGACAGCTGCTGATTCCGCCAGCCGTCCATCATCGCGTCGAAGACCTGCTGCTCCGGGTTCGCCAAAGTGACGTTCGACGCCGAGGTGAGCAGTCGAAGTGCGGCTGGAGAGCTCCCAAAATCTTGCATTAGATGCAACAAAGTATGGGATAGTGCATCACCGAGTCAAGTCGGATCTTGGGAGGCGCGTGATCTCGCTGTTAGGGTCAGAGCGGACCAGCCCGACCGAGACCAATAGTCCTCGTTTGCAAGTGTCAACAGTTGCATTCGCTGCAACATGCGAGGGTTCAACCTGCGCGCGACGAGGGCAGTGAACGTATCGCGAGTCGTGATGACGCCGTCCAGGTCGTAGACCACAAGCGAAGCGGGCGTGCGGGGCATGCGATCAGTCACAGGTGCGACGCTAGCAACGCGTGGCTAGCACGTCGGAATACGTGCGGTTGTTGCAAGCTTCCAGATCACCCCGCGGGGCGAGCATTCACGACTGGGCGTGCCAAAAGCAGGCTGGATTGGGGGAAAACGCCGGATTTGGGGTGAAATTGGGTGGTTTTGCGTAATCGGGCCTGCTTTTGAACCGCGGTGCCGACCAGACTCCACAGCCCGGAATCACGCTGCCGAGCAACGAGAAACTTCTCGTCGCGCCGAATGACCGCTGTAACTCCGGGACTCAGAACGAGCTTGTTCCCCACGAGTTCTCGCAGGCCTCGCATATACGGCGACAGTGGCATTTCGCGACTTTATCCCACACGCAAGCTTTGAGTCATCATGCGATGCGTGCCATCAGCAGGCTGGATTGGGGGGAAACACCGGATTTGGGGTGAAATCGGGCAGTTTTGCGCAATCGAGCCTGTTCATGGCACGCCGCGTCGAGGGCTACGACCGAACCAGGCGGGCAATCGCCGCGGAGGCCTCGGCGATCTTCTCTTGCGCCTCGGGGCCGCCGTTCTGGGCGGCGTCGAGCACGCAGTGGTTCAGGTGGTCGTCGAGCAGCCCGAGCGCGATCGACTCAAGCGCCTTCGTCGCGGCCGAAATCTGGGTGAGGATGTCGATGCAGTACCGATCATCCTCAACCATGTTGCCGATCCCGCGAATCTGCCCCTCAAGCCGCTTGATGCGGTTGCGGTACTGATCCTTCTCGGTGATGTAGCCGTGGTGCGAGTGATTATCCGCCACAGCATCCGCCTTGTGCGAGCAGGTTATCTTTGCCCTCGGGGGCTTCGGCGGCGACGCCACCGCAGCAGCCAGCTGCTTCGGTTTCGACGAGTTCGATGAACTTCGGGGCAGCGGGGGCAGCGGATGCTCCGCCGCAGCAGGTGGTTGCTTCGGTGGTGTTGGTGTTGATTGTCATGAGTTCCCCTTGGTGATGGTGGTTTTCTGGGCCGGGCCCTTCGTCTCGGCTTCGCCTCGCTCAGGGACCGGCGGTCGTTACGTTGTTATGGATTTGAAGCCGCGAAGGCGCAGGCTGTTGCCGACGACGAAGACGCTCGAGAACGCCATCGCCGCACCGGCGAGCATGGGGTTGAGCATGCCGAGCGCCGCAATCGGAATCGCCGCGACGTTGTACGCAAACGCCCAAAACAGATTCCCTTTGATCGTGCGAAGCGTCTTGCGCGAGAGCCGAATCGCGTCGACAGCGCTGCGCAGATCGCCCGTCACGAGGGTGATATCGGATGCTTCAATTGCGACATCCGTACCCGTCCCCATCGCAAGCCCCAGGTCGGCCTGCGCGAGGGCGGGTGCGTCATTGACGCCGTCGCCGACCATCGCGACGATCGTGCCCTCGGCCTGCAGACGCTTGACGACGTCGACTTTGTCTTGTGGGAGCACCTCGGCAAAGACCTGATCGATGCCGACCTCTGCGGCGATCTGCTCGGCAACTGCCTTGTTGTCGCCCGTCAACAGGATTGGGGTCAGCCCCATGCGTTTGAAGTCGGCGATCGCCTCGGCGCTGGTCGATTTGACGGTGTCGGCGACGACGAGGATCCCGCGGGCTTGGCCATCCCAGCCGACCGCGACTGTCGTTTTACCTTCGGCCTCTGCCTTGGCTTTCACGGCGGCGACCTCTGGGGAGAGGTGCATGGCCCAGTCGGCGAGGAGGGATTCTCGGCCGACGACGACGGGGGTGCCTTTAACAATGCCTTGCACGCCCTTGCCTTCGATGTTGGCGAAGTCTTCGGGGGTTGCGAGATCGCGGGGTCGGCCCTTCGTCTCGTCGCTGCGCTCCTCGCTCAGGGACCTTGAGGCGGCACCGCGTGCAATCGCCTGGGCGATCGGGTGCTCGGAGGCTGACTCGAGCGAACCGGCGTAGAAGAGGAGGTCGTCGAGCGAAGCGTCCGATTCCGGCACGACATCGACGAGCGTCATCTTGCCCGAGGTCACGGTGCCGGTCTTATCGAGCACGATGGTGTCGACGCGCCGCGTCGATTCGAGCACCTCGGGGCCCTTGATGAGGATGCCCATTTGCGCCCCGCGGCCGGTGCCGACGAGCAGCGCCGTCGGGGTCGCGAGGCCGAGTGCGCACGGGCAGGCGATCACGAGCACGGCGACCGCGGCGGTGAAGGCGGCGGATGCTGGGAACCCGGCCCCCAGCCACCCGCCCAGCGTCGCGACAGCAATAAGAATGACGATCGGCACGAAGACGCCTGAGATTCGATCGGCGAGGCGCTGCACTTCGGCCTTGCCGGTCTGCGCGTCTTCGACGAGCTTCGCCATCTGCGCGAGCTGCGTGTCGGAGCCGACTCGCGTGGCGCGCACGACGAGGCGCCCGCTTTCGTTGACGGTCGCACCGACAACTGTGTCGCCGGGGGCCACCTCAACCGGCACGGATTCGCCCGTCAGCATCGAGGCATCAACGGCGCTGCGGCCGGAAACAACGACACCATCGGTCGCGATCTTCTCGCCCGGCCGCACGACGAACTCGTCGCCAACCTGCAGTTGCTCAATCGGAATCTGCACCTCAGCGCCGTCACGCAGTACCGCAACGTCTTTCGCGCCGAGCTCCAGGAGCGCGCGCAAGGCCGCCCCCGCCTGCCGCTTCGAGCGCTTCTCAAAGTAGCGGCCGAGCAGAATGAACATCGTCACGCCTGCCGCGGCTTCGAGGTAGATGTTGTTCAATCCATCCGAAGGCGCGATCGAAAAGTCGAAGCCGTGCTTCATGCCGGGTTCGCCCGCCGTGCCAAACAGCAACGCGTAGAGCGACCAGAGGAACGCCGCGATTGTGCCCATCGAAACGAGCGTGTCCATCGTGGCGGTGCCGTGTTTGAGGTTCGTCCAGGCGGCCTTGTGGAAGGGCCATCCGCCCCACACGATGACGGGTGCGGCAAGCGTCAGGCTGATCCACTGCCAGTAGGTGAATTGGAACGCGGGCACCATCGCCATCGCGATAACAGGCACCGTGAGAATCGTCGAGATGATGAGCCGCTGGCGCAGCGTGACGATTTCGGGGTCTTCGAGGTCGTCCCCCTCCGGTCCCTGAGCCTGCCGAAGGGCCGATTTGGGCGCCGGCAGCGTCGCCGTATACCCGGCATCCTCAACAGCCTGAACCAGCACCTGCGGGTCGTAGCCCTCGGGCACGTGCACGCGCGCCTTTTCGGTCGCGTAGTTGACGGTCGCCTCGACGCCGTCGAGCTTGTTGAGCTTCTTCTCGATGCGGTTGGCGCACGAGGCACACGTCATGCCACCCAGCTCAAGTTCGACATCAGTGGTCGTCATCGTGCACCTCCTTCGGCGCATCCGATGGCGCGTGGTCGTTATGCGCAGCGCGATCGAGCCAGTTCTGCACGACCGTTTCAGGCACGAGCGCGTGCGCGATGCCGTACGAGGCGCCGAACGTCAGCACCACGCCAATGCCGAAGAGTGTGAGCTTGGCCCACGGTTTCATTGCTCTGCTTCTTTCTTGTGCAGTTCGAGAAGACTTGTGCGATTCCAGGAGACGGATGCTTCGAAAGCGACTCCTGCAGCTGCACATCGCTCCTGGGGCGGCACGGTCTCGAATCATCCGCTTTTCAGATGCCGTGCCAGCGGGAGCTTTCCCAAGTACGAGAGCCACATTCTACGAACTCGACTCCCGTAATCGAGATGTCTCCCGTTCTCGGGCTACGCCGAAACGGGCTCGGCCGTGTAGCCAGCCTCGTCAACAGCGGCGAGCACTGCCTCGTGGTTCGGTTCGCCGTCGAAAGTGACGACGAGCTTGCCGTCTTGCGCGCTGACCTCAATGCCCAGCACGCCAGCGATCTGCTCGACTTCTTCGCGCACGTGCTTCTCGCAGTTGCCGCAGGTCATGCCGGTGACGTTGTATTCGGTAGCCATTTCAGGTTCCTTTCGTTGGCTTTCTCCCATAGCAACACCATACCCCCTAGGGGTATTCCCCGGGTCAGAAATCGGCTGCCCGCGCCATCAGCCAGCCGCGCGCCGCATACTGATCCGCGTCCCACAACCTCTCGCGCCCACCCAGCCCGATGCCGGCGCTCGGCTCGGTCTCGCACCTGCGACCGCGCTGTATCTTGCATCCGTTCTTGGCACCGGACTCCTGATTCTGCCGGGGCTCACCGCGAATGCCGCCGGCCCCGCGAGCATTCTGGCCGTTGCGGTCGTCGCCGTGCTGGCCATTCCGCTTGCCGCGACTTTCGCCTCGCTTGCCGCCGCGGAAAGAGTCATATCCCTGCCCAAGCGGGTGAAGCGAATCGACCTGTCGCTCGGCGACCGACTCCAGTGGCAAGATAAGGGCAAGAGTCGACGAGGACCGAGGGAAGCACAATGGCCGAGACCAAGAGCACCACTACGAAGGTTGCACCAGCGAAGAAGCCTGCCGCCCGAAAGCCCCCGGCGAAAAAGGCTCCGGCCAAGAAGGCGCCCGCCAAGAAGCCCGCGAGCGCGTACCCCACCCTCGACAAGGCAATCGCCGAACTCAAGCTCGGCGCAGAGAAGTGGTCGGCCACCTCCCTCGCCGACCGCGCGAAGCTCATGGATGCGACGCACGACGCCATTTCTCAGTCGGCCAAGCGCTGGGCGCGCACCGCGATCGACATCAAGCGCCTCGACCCCGATTCTCCGCTCAGGGGCGAAGAGTGGCTGAGTGGGCCGTATGCGACGCTGCAGGGTTTTGCCGCGGCATCCGAAACACTCAAGAAGTTGGCACAGGGCAAGAGCCCGCTCGACGGGATCGAGTTCAAAGAAGCACCCCGCGGTCGTCTCGCTGTTCCAGTCCTGCCGCACACCGCGGCTGAAGGCCTGCTCCTCAACGGCTTCAGCGGTGAGGTGTGGATGCCGCCGGGAACATCCGATCAACTCATTCGCCGCCAGGCTGGCCTCGGCCAACTGACCCCGACCGAATCCGGCGGCGTCGGCCTCGTACTGGGCGCGGGCAACATCACCTCGATCGCGCCGCTCGACGTGCTCTACGAGCTGCTCGCGTTCAACCGCGTGAGCATCCTCAAGCTCAACCCCATCATGAGCCAGATGATGAGCGTGTACCTCAACGCGCTCGCGCCGCTCATTCAGGCGGGCTTCCTGCGCATCGTGCAGGGTGGCGCGGCCGAGGGCGAATACCTCACGCAACACCCCGGCATCGACCACGTGCACATCACGGGCAGTGCCGCGACGCACGACGCGATCGTGTGGGGCACGGGGGCGGATGCCACCAAGAACCGCAAAGCCGGCAAACCCAAACTCAACAAACCCATCACGAGTGAGCTGGGTGGGGTCTCGCCCATCATCATCGTGCCGGGATCGTGGTCGAAGGCCGACCTCAAGTACCAGGCCGAGCACGTTGTCACGATGCGCATGCACAACTCAGGTCACAACTGCATCGCGGGGCAGGTCGTGCTGCTCAGCAAGAGCTGGCCGCAACGCACGGCGTTCCTCGCTGAACTGCGCAAGGCCTTGGCTGCCGCGCACGAGCGGCCCACGTGGTACCCGGGCGGGGATGATCGGGTGGATTCCGCGGCATCCGCCTACCCCAAAGCGCAGCGCATTTCGTCGCCGCAACAGGATCGTTTGCTCGTGACGTTGGGGGCGGATGACGACGCCTCTGCCCTGTGCTCGACCGAATACTTCGCGCCCGTGCTGGGTGTTGTTGAGTTGCCCGGATCGTCGGCGGAGGCGTTCTTGGAGCACGCCGTTGACTATGCCAACGACAAGCTCGTCGGCACGCTGGGCGCGAATATGATCATCGCGCCGGCCGAGCTCAAGGCGCTCGGGTCGGCGTTTGATGACTTCATTGTGCGGCTGCGTTACGGCACGATCGCGATCAACGCGTGGACGGCGCTCGGCTTCTTGACCCCGTGGGCAACGTGGGGTGCGTACCCCGGTTCGACGCTGGAAGATGTCGGCAGCGGCATCGGCGTCGTGCACAACGCGTTCCTCTTATATGAGCCCGAGCGCACGGTTGTTCGCGGGCCGTTCCGTGACTTCCCGCGCTCGGTCGCGGGTGGCGAACTGGCGCTCTTCCCCAAGCCCCCGTGGTTCGTGACGCGTGACTCGGCCGGTACGACGAGCGAGCGGTTGACACAGTTCGGGCAGAAGCCGTCGCTCGCCCGCATGGCGTCGGTTTTCGCCTCGGCGTTCCGCAAGTAGTCGGCTCTGAAAATACTGTCGGTCACTGAGCCTGCCGAAGTGCCCGACAACCGAATAGACCTCAACGAAAGACGCACACATGAGCGCAAGCACAGCATCCGCCGCTGGCACCTTTGACTACGTCATTGTTGGCGCCGGGTCATCGGGCTCGGTCATCGCGAGCCGCCTGACCGAGAACCCCAACACAACCGTGCTGCTGCTCGAGGCGGGCGGCGAAAACACGGGCCAAGAGGTCACGATTCCCGCCGCGTTCTCGAAGACGTTCAAGTCAAAGTTCGACTGGAACTACGAGACAACCCCGCAGCCCGAGCTCGGCGGCCGCACGATCTACTGGCCGCGCGGCAAGGTCTTGGGCGGATGCTCGTCAATCAACGCCATGATGTGGGTGCCCGGTTTCCCGAGCGACTACGAGGAGTGGGGTCGGCTCGCGGGCGACGCCTGGGGCTGGGGTGAGTTCCAGCGGCTCCTCGCAAAGAGCGAGGTTGTCGTGAACCCGCAGCGCGACCCACGTGAGTGGACTGAGCACTTTTTGCAGGCATCCGAACAGGCTGGCATCAAGGCTGGCGGCAACACCCTGACGCAGTCGCCCGACGGCATGGTCGAAACGCTTGTGACGCAAGACAAGGGTGCGCGGTCGAGCACCGCGACGGCGTATCTGACGGCCGAGGTGCGCAAGCGCCCGAACCTCGAGATTCGAACGGATGCGCACGTGACACGCGTTGTTTTTGACGACCCTTCTCGGTCCCTGAGCGAGCGAAGCGAGACGAAGAGCCTTCGGCAACCGGTCGCAATCGGCGTCGAGTACCTGCAGAACGGCAAGCTCTTCTTCGCGGCGGCTGCAAAAGAAAGCGTGTTGAGTGGCGGCGCCGTCAACACGCCGCAGATTCTCATGCTCTCGGGCATTGGCGACCCGGCGGAGCTTGCGAAGCACGGCATCGACGTCGTGGCATCCGCCCCCGAGGTCGGCAAGAACATGCGCGATCACCTCGTGTGCCTCTACGGCGTTTCGGTCGATGGTGGCACGCTCAAAACGGCCGAGTCGCTGCCGCAGATCTTCAAGTACCTCACGAAGCGCACGGGCATGCTGACGTCGAACATCGCCGAGGCTTACGGTTACGTGCGCACCTCGCCCGAGCTCGCCGAGCCCGATATCGAGCTCATTTTTGCGCCCGTCGCCTTCGTGCAAGAGGGGCTCGTTGACCCGCCCGAGGAAGCAATCGGATGCGGCACCGTGCTGCAACAGCCCAAGAGCCGCGGCACGATTTCGCTGCGCTCGGCCAATCCGCTCGACAAGGTCATCATTGAGCCCGGGTACCTGACCGACCCCGAGGGTGCCGACCGTGCGGCGCTGCTGAAGGGCATGGAGTTCTGTGCTGACATTCTTGAGTCGCCCGCGCTGCGCACGCTCATGAACGATCGCTATGTTGTGCCGGCGGGCGGCGAGAACATGTCGCGCGAGGAGCGGGCCGAAGTTGCGCTTCGCGACGCGGCGCACACGCTGTACCACCCGACCTCGACGGCGCGCCTGGGCACCGACAAGAAGTCGGTCGTTGACCCCGAGCTGCGCGTGCGCGGTGTTTCGAAGTTGCGGGTTGCGGATGCATCCGTCTTCCCGGAGATTATGCGCGGTCACACGAACGCCCCCGCAATCGTCGTGGGCGAGAAGGCCGCGGAACTCCTCGCCGCCTCCTGACCCCTCCGCCCAGGTGCGGCTAACTACCGTTGAACACCCGCATTCGCCGTAATTGGCCGCACCTGGGCGACCGACATCTGCTCCAAGTGCGGCTATCTACCGCCCAAGCACCCCGCCGACCGTAGATAGGCGCACTTGGGCAAGCGGCGGAGGCCGCCGCGTAGGCTGGCAGCATGTCGCGCAACGAAGTCATCATCCTCGCGGCGCTCGCCGGGTTCGTCGTTTTGCTCCTCGCGGTGTGGCTCAACGACCGTCGCCTCGTCAAACGCGGCCACAAATCAAGCAAGCCCGTGGGCAACGGTGTGCTTGGCGCGGTCAACGAACTGTTCCACCCAGAGGCGGCGAAAGCGACTGAGATTCTCGAGGTGCAACGCGAGCTTCCGGCAGAGGATGCCGTGCCAAGTGACCCGCTCAACCGCGACGGCCGCATCACAATCGAGGTTCCACGCAATGGCTGATCTTATCGGGGAGTTCTGGCAGCTGTGCCGGGACGAGTTCCCCGAGCTGCCAGCGGAGCAGCCAGAAGCGTGGGCCTTCGGGGCGACATCCGATCACGCCGACCAGCTGCTGGGCCTCGTGCTCGATGGGGTGAAGACGGGAACAGCTTCATCCCTCTGGGATTACGAACACACGGGGGAGGCGACCCCGCGGGTCGGGGAACTCAGCATTTTGCTTGACGGCGCGGGCACACCGCGAGCGCTCATCGAGACGACCGACATCGATACCGTGCCTTTCAACGAAGTCACTGCCGAGCACGCCTTCGCCGAGGGTGAGGATGACCGCTCGCTCGAATCCTGGCGCACGGAACACGAGCACTACTGGCGCAATTACTCCGAGAGCCCGCGCGGCTTCGCGCCAGACATGCCCATCATCTGCGAGCGCTTTCGCGTGCTCTTCGCGCCCGCCCCCTGAGCTCCAGGTGCGGCTAACTACTGCCAGACGCCCGCGTACCTCGTAGAAAGGCGCACCTGGGCGAACAACATCTGCTCCAAGTGCGGCCATCTACCGCGAAAGCACCCCCGCGACCGTAGATAGCCGCACCTGGGCGTAGGGGCGAGGGAAAGCGGATGCCGCCTAGCGAACCATCCGCACTTCTTCGGCCTTGCTGTCTTCGATGCCAACCGGTTGGCGGGCGCCATCCAGAGCAAATCCGTTGCGCTTGTAGAAGGCCTCGGCACGAGGGTTGTCGTCGATGACCCAGAGGTAGCACGGGCGGTCACCCACGACCTCGTCGAAGAGTGCCTGGCCCGCGCCCGTACCCTGCGCCGACTCGAGCAGGTAGATGAACCAGAGTTCGAAATCGCGCGGAGCGTCTTCCGAGCGCGAAGGCCCTGCCCCGGCAAAACCCACGAGTTTGCCGTCGAGTTCAACGACCGCAAAGTGCTTCGAAGGGTCGGAATCCTGCGTGATTTGCTCCCACATCTGCGTGCGGCGCTTGTGCGCGGCGGGGCCCCACGCGCTCGGCGGGAGCTTGTCGTGGTACGTCTCTTCCCATGTGATCTGGTGCAGATCCGCAATGCGGGAAGCCTCTTCGGGCACTGGCTTTCGGACGACGATGGCACTCATCCCGCCAGGCTACGCCGCGAATCCGAACGGCTCTACTTAGGTAAGCCGTAGTAATTGCGGATGCCCCGCAACCGCCTTTCCAAACGGCATGCAACACACAGATGTCGCAATCCGATAGTACTGTGCATCGCACAGTAGTGTGATTCACGAAACACGGATGCGGCAGCACCACAAGCATCCGATCCAAGAAAGGGGGCGCGATGGATACCACTCAACTCCTCAAAGGCGTGCTCGACGTCGCGGTGCTCGCGGTCGTGCGCGACGAAGACGGGTACGGCTACGACATCGTGCGGCGACTGCGCGAAGCGGGGCTGGGGGATGTGGGCGATGCATCCGTTTATGGCACGCTGCGCCGCCTCTATGCGAGCGGCGCGCTCTCGAGTTACGTCGTGCCGAGCGGCGGCGGCCCGCACCGCAAGTACTACGCGATCACCCCGAGCGGCCGCCAAATGCTCACGGAACAGACCGCGACCTTCACCGATTTCGCCGACGCCATGAGCGGCCTGCTGGGTTCAGCACCGCCACCCCCGCCCACCTCGACGACCTCTCGCCCGAAGACATCGGTGATTTCGCGGGCGGCCTCGTCGGCGACCTGACCGATCAGGCAGCGGATGCTTCGGGCACAGCAACCCTCGGTGACCCCGCCGCCTGCGCGGAGGAGCTACGCTCATCCGCAGGCCTCCCGCCACGAACTGCGGCAGCAAAGCGGAAGCGCACCCCGTTGCACGTGCAGCTCGCCTCGTGGCGGGCAAACACCGCCGAGTCGCTGCGCAAGAACGCATTCGGTCGCTGGCTCTTGAGTCTCTTCACCGTCGTTCGACCCTTCTGGTGGGTCGCGCGCGGGTGGGGGTTGCGCTACCTGCGCACGTTGATGTCGCTTGTAGCTCTGACCGCACTTGTGACGGTGGCCATTGTGGTCCTGCCTCACGCACGTGTGGTGCCAGCGGATGCCGAATCGCAGCCTCGATTCCCAGACGGCCTTCGCTACAACGGCGAAGAGATCAACAACATTTTTGCGTTCGATGCAGAAGGCAACCCGATCCAGAGAGTCCAACTCTTCGATGGCAATGGGCAACCACTCAACTTCCTCGGACCGACCGTCGATCAGTTCTGGGACGGCGTTCCAAAGGGCAAATATGGCTGGACGCCCTATACGTCACCGCTTGATGAGCTCGCACAGTGGAATGTACTTCCGCTACGCGGCGGCGATTCCTCACGCGGTGTCGACAGTGCGGGCATTCCCCTGGCGCCCTTCGATCGGGTACCGGCGGTCGGCGACGATCTTGAACCGTACTCGCCGCCTCATCGCCCAGCACCGAACCGAAGTCCGCAACCAACCCCAAGCGAGACACCTTCGCCCGACGAGACACCTGTACCTGAAGGCTCCGAAATGCCAGCCCCCGAGGAAGGTTCCGACTGAGCCTCCCCCGAGACCGGTGGCCAACTTTTGCCTGCTCCCGCTCGATTATTCGGGTCTCGAGCGCGATGAGGGCAAAAGTTGGCCACCAGTGTTTTGCGACCCTGAGCCACCCGCCGTCGCCGTGACCGCGCCGCAACATTTGTAGCCGATCTACAACAGCACCCCGGATTCGACTGTGGCTTTTCGTACCCCGCTGAGAGGCGTTTCAAAGCGCGGCACAATGTACCTCCACAATCAAGGTTGCGACTGTGCTCATGGGAGTACAGCGAACACTGTTGTTCGCCTTTGTGGGCGCCAAACCTGGAGAAACTCAAGGATGAGTACGAAAACTCACGAGCATGGTCTCGGAATGAAGATCACCGTCGGGGTGCTGGCACTTTTGCTCGCAGCAATGACGGCACTCTTCTTTATTACGCACAACAAGGTTGCCGACGGCGCAGCACAGCTGCACGACGGTACTTCGCAGGCAAACGATGGCGCGAGCGAGCTCGCCTCGGGCGCGCAGCAGTTGAACAAGGGCGCATCCGATCTTGCGGCCGGTACCGAGCAACTGCATGGCGGCACAAAGACGGCATCGGATGGCTCGAAGCAACTCGCCACGGGTTCGGCCACGCTCGAGACCGGTGCAAAGCAGCTCGCGGAAGGAACCGGCACGCTCAGCAGCGGCACGGGTGAACTTCAGGATGGTGCGGCT
Source organism: uncultured Microbacterium sp. (assembly GCA_964400205.1). Classification (GTDB taxonomy): domain Bacteria; phylum Actinomycetota; class Actinomycetes; order Actinomycetales; family Microbacteriaceae; genus Microbacterium. The sequence continues at coordinate 78,567 of CAYNTU010000004.1, read as the reverse complement.
CGTCTAGCAGACGGCACGGCTACGGCAGCTGACGGTGCGAACCGCCTTGCCGATGGCGCATCGACGCTGCTCGACGGCACGAACCAGCTTTCTGACGGTGCCGGCACGGCAGCTTCGGGTGCAGCTCAGCTCGCCGACGGTGCGAACCGCCTCAACGCAGGTGCACAGCAGCTGGCCCCCGGCGCCAAGCAGGTAGCGGATGGTTCGAAGGATCTGACTTCGGGCGCAAACGACCTCAACGCTGGTTCGAAGAGCCTCGCCTCGGGTCTTGGTGACCTGACCGCTGGTGCTGGCAAGCTCAAAGCGGGCGCGCAGCAGGCAAACGCGGGTGCACAGCAACTCGCAACCGGTGC
>CAYNTU010000004.1:63532-78114 GCA_964400205.1 uncultured Microbacterium sp. | reverse complement strand
AGGCGACCTCAACGCAGGCGCAACCCGACTCCAGGGCGGCGCACAGCAAGCCAACGCAGGTGCACAGCAACTCGCAACCGGTGCAGGCGACCTCAACGCAGGCGCAACCCGACTCCAGGGCGGCGCACAGCAAGCCAACAGCGGCGCGCAGCAAGTAGCTGCCGGTGCAACTGACCTGCACAACGGTGCGAACAACCTCAGCGCCGGGGCAGCGACCCTGAGCGAAAACGCCAACACACTGAGCACGGGAGCAAGCAACCTCAGCGCTGGCGCGTGGGATGTGCACAACGGTCTTGACTCGGCTGGCAACAGTGCATGGGCGCTGAGCAGTGGTCTCGACGGCATCCACGGTGGTGCTTGGGATGTTGCGAACGGTCTCGGCAACCTGACGGGCTCGACCTCGCAGCTTGAAGGCCTCGTTTACTCGCTCGCCGAGGGCCAGACACTCGACGCTCAGACGCTCGGTTCGCTCCAAGCGCTGGCTTCAGGCATAAACAGCGGTGCGGGCAACCTCAGCGGTGGCGCAAACCAGGTCGCTGGCGGTCTTGACCAGGTTGTTCCGGGTGCATCGCAGCTCGCAGCCGCGATCACCGACCAGCTCAAGCCGGGCGCAGCCCAGGTCGCTACCGGTGCAGACAACGTCGCTGGCGGCGCATCGCAGCTGGCAACCGGTGCATCGCAGATCTCGGCCGGTGCAGGAAACCTCGCAAGCGGTGCCGCACAGGTCTCGGGTGGTGCAACGCAGGTTGCCGATGGCACCTCGCAGCTCGCAACCGGTGCAGGCGACCTCGCGGCCGGCACAACCCGCCTCCAGGGCGGCGCGAACGACCTCGCCGCTGGCACCTCGCAGCTCGCAACCGGTGCAGGCGACCTCTCGGCTGGCGCGACCCGCCTGCAGGGTGGTGCAACGCAGGTTGCCGATGGCACCTCGCAGCTCGCAACCGGTGCAGGCGACCTCGCTGCCGGCACAACCCGCCTCCAGGGCGGCGCGAACGACCTTGCCGCTGGCACCTCTCAGCTCGCAACGGGCGCCGGCGACCTGAGTGCAGGCGCCGACAAGGCCAAGGGTGGTGCCGACCAGCTCGTGGGCGGCACGGCACGCTTGCAGGAGGGCGCAAACAAGCTCTCGGCAGGTGCGCAGCAGGTTGCTGGCGGTGCTTCACAGCTCGCACAGAACACGCCCGCCCTCAAGGACGGTGCTTCCAAGCTCGCCGACGGCACCTCGCAGCTCTCGGACGGTGCGAACCGCCTCAACAGCGGCGCGGGTGAACTCGCGAGCGGCGCATCGCAGCTCGCGGACGGCAACAACCAGCTCGCTGATGGTGCTGGCACACTGCACGATGGCGTCATCCGCCTCAACGACGGTGCACAGCAGCTCAACGACGGTGCGCAGAAGCTCGCGACCGGCTCGACGACCCTCAAGAACGGTGCGAAGACCCTCAACGATGGTCTCGGCACGCTGCACGAGGGTTCGGCGAAGCTCAACGATGGTGCAACGCAGCTCGCGGATGGTTCGTCGAAGCTCGCCGATGGCGCATCGACGCTCTCGGACGGCAGCACGCAGATTCACGAGGGTGCTGGCACGCTCGCTGAGTCGACGGCGGGCATCACGCCGACCTTCCTCCCCTGGGTGGTTGGGATTTTCTGGGCAGGCGTCGCTGCGATCATCGCGTGGATCATCGTGCGCATGCGTGCGCGCGCCAAGCAGCAGTAACACTGCGATTGCGACTCGGGGTCGTCTGCTTCGGCAGGCGGCCCCGTTTCGTTGCGCCCGGGGGCAGATGGCGGTTGGTGCGCATCCGTTGACCCACACACTTTCCGCACAGCCTCGCGGTTTCTCCGCGAGAATATGTGCGGCGTTGCGGAAACCGCGAGGGTCAACATGAGTAGAGCAGAATGAACCCATGAGCAGCGAGACATCCGAGTACGACGTGGTAGTTGTTGGCGGCGGGCACAACGGGCTGACCGCGGCCGCGTACCTTGCCCGGGCGGGGCTTTCGGTCGTCGTACTGGAGCGGCTCGACGCGACGGGCGGCGCGGCCGTGAGCGCGCAGGCGTTCGAAGGGCAGGATGCACGGCTCTCGCGCTACTCGTACCTCGTGAGTTTGCTGCCGCAGCAAATCATCGACGACCTCGGGCTTTCGATCACACTCGCTCGCCGTCGCTACGCCTCCTACACGCCGCTGCCGGGCGACGCCGATGGCCGCGGGCTGCTCATCGACAATGAAGACGAGGCGGCAACTGATGAGTCTTTCGCTGCTGTCGGCGCATCCGCTGATGCTCCCGCGTTCCGAGAGTTGTACGAGCAAACGACGGATGTTGCGGATGTCGTGTGGCCGACCATGACCTCACCGCTGCCGACACGCAGCGAGGTTCGCGAGGCGCTCGGCAATGATGAGCTGTGGAACGCGTTGTTCGAGCGGCCACTGGCCGAACTCATCGAGCAGCGCTTCGAGAATGACCTCGTGCGCGGCGTGGTGGCGACCGATGCGCTCATCAGTACGTTCGCCTCGCTCGACCAGGCCGACCTGCAGCAGAACCGCTGCTTCCTGTACCACGTGATCGGCGGGGGCACGGGTGACTGGGATGTGCCTGTCGGCGGGATGGGCGAGATCACGCGGCAGCTCGCCGAGGTTGCCGTTGCTGCCGGCGCGACGATCATCACGGGGGCGGATGTCTCGGCGATCAGCCCCGACGGTTCCGTGCGTTTCACTATTGCGGGTGAGGAGCGCACGGTTGCGGGGCGGTTCGTGCTCTCAGGTGTTGCACCGTATGTGCTCGACCGTTTGCTCGGTGGTTCGCCGGACCTCGCAACCCGCCCTGAGGGCGCGCAGGTCAAGGTCAATCTGCTGCTGAGTCGCCTGCCGCAGCTCAAGGATCCGAGCATCTCCCCCGAGGCAGCCTTCGGCGGAACGTTCCACATCAACGAGGAATACTCGCAGTTGCAGGCGGCGTATGAGGCTGCGGTATCCGGTGAAATTCCGAACCCACTGCCGTGCGAGATTTACTGCCACTCTCTGACCGACCCGTCGATCCTCGGAGCTGATCTTCAGGCATCCGGCGCCCAAACACTGACGGTGTTCGCTCTGCACGTGCCCGATCGGCTTATCACACCCGAGAACAACGACGAGATGCGTTCGCGGTTGCAGGCCGCTGTGCTCGCTTCGCTCAACTCGGTGCTGGCCGAGCCGATTGAAGATGTGCTGCTCACCGACGCGAACGGCAACCTCTGCATCGAAACCAAGACGACCCTCGACATCGAAAGCGCTCTCGGCATGCCGGGCGGCAACATCTTCCACGGCCCGCTTTCGTGGCCCTTCCTCGAGGATGATGGCCCGCGCTCGACCCCCGCGGAGCGTTGGGGCGTCGCGACCGAGCACCCCCGTGTGCTGCTGTGCGGCTCCGGCGCCGTGCGCGGCGGCTGCGTGAGCGGCCTCGGCGGCCACAATGCCGCCCAGGCCGTGCTGGAGACGCTCGGTCGCTGAGCCCTTCCAGGAGAAATGTGCCCTTCCCGGAGACATTCGACCCGCATTCATCTCCGCGAACTACACATCCCTCCCGGGCTGCTCGCGCGCGTCTGGAAGACTGAAGACTCAGCAGTTCGAACGCAAGAAGCACCATGCCTGTCGTCAAGATCAACGCGCTCGAGGTTCCCGAGGGTGCTGGCGCCGACCTCGAGGCCCGTCTCGCCGCGCGCAAGCACGCGGGCGAGGCACGCAAACCGGTCGCAAGCGGTTCAAACCTGCTTGAGTTCGAGGTCGTCGACCTCTAGCGGATGCCGCGAACGCCGCGGTTAGAGATATTTAGCGGCAACTTCCTCGGGCCTGACAACCCGCGGGTCTGCTTCATGCTCCAGCTTCGCTTCCTCCCAGATGAGCAGATCTGGGTCGTCGATCGAAACCGGTGTTCCCTGATGGAAGATGCACTGCACCGAATCGCCCGCCTGGCGCCACAACGATGAGCGAATACTCACCCGGCCGTCGAACCGCAGCACAGAGGTGAGCAGCACAACATCGGATGCGATGTGTTGAGCTTCCCGCTCTCCCAGCACCACCTCATGTTCAGAGCTTGCCTCGGTTGACAGAGCAGCCACAATCTCGGATGTATCCCAGCGACGGCCAGATTGCCCGATTTCGTAGAAGTCGCTCGCGAGCAACTCGCCGAGCCTGGCCGGGTCGCGGCGCACCTCCGCCGATAGCAGTGCCTCTTCGCCGGCCCACGCCATGACGAGTATGTTGCCCACGTCGCACGCCCCAACTAGGCCGACTTCTTGTAGCGCTTCATCGCCGCCTGGTGGCTGACACCGAGCGCGTCGCCGATCTGTGTCCAGGTTGCGCCTGACTCGCGCGCCTCGGCTACGACAACGAAAAGTTGCTCGTTTGCGTAGTCACGAAACTGTGCCGCCCAGTGCAGCGCGCGGAGCGGGTCGCGATCAAAATGTTCGGCTGAGTCAAAGTCAAAATCTTCGAAGCGAGCCGCGAGTTGTTCGTCAGTCAGTGCTTGTGTTGTCATCATATTCACCGTTGTTTCCTGGTGCGGAGGTACTTGGGTCTTGCCCGCATGACGTGGGCGACGACAGCGATTGAGATGCCGTCCGCAGCGAACACAACTCCAACCTCGAGGAGTTCGCCTGACTGCGTTGGCCCGATGAGCATCGCGAGCGAATGATCACCTTGGTCGCGAAACTCGTCGACGTGGTGAACAACAGCGTGCTCGATTCGTTCAACTGTGTATCCGCGTTTCAGGGCTGCATCCGTGATCCGCATAATCCAACTTTAGTTGCAGAGCTTGCGAAATGCAACGATGGTTGCACGAACTCAGAAGTTAGGGTGCAACCACCCGAGTACCGGCCGCGAAGTGCGCAACCTCCCAGGGCAGCAGCTTTACGACCGTGCGAATGATGATGCGGGAGCGCGAAAGGCGGCCAAGGTCATCCGCGCTCACGACTCGCAGCCCCATGACCCGCTTGCCGATCGTTGTTTGCCGAGCCAATGCCTCACTCGCATACAGGTAGAGGCCGACGGGGAGCACGAGCAGCACGAAGTCGAGCAACTGCGCGCCCGTCGTGCCGAACTGCAATCAGTTCGCGAACGAACCCGTGATCGCAAAGCCGACGAGCGCCACGACGGCCATGAACGCCATCCACCCGAGAATGACACCGAAATCGATCAGCAGCGCAAACAGCCGCACGCCAAACTTCGGCCGAACCTCGAGGGCGCTCATAGCCTCAACCTATCGCGGTGCGTCCGCCCCGTCGGTGCCCTCGCCGCTGCTTCGCGACCAGCGGCTCAGCACGCGCGCCATCGCTCTCGCGAATCACCGGCCCCCACACGTGTACCCACGAGAGCAGCCATTCGCCGCGCTCGAAAAACCAGTTGGCTTCGGCTTTCTTGATGCGGGCAGTTCGCGCCTTGACGACGGCCTCAAAACCGTCGATCACGAGGGCGACTTTCTCATGGACGAGCGCCTGCGTGGTTGTCTCTACCGCTGTGACAGACACACGCCCATGCTACGTTTCGTCGCTTGTCGCATCCGTTTTTGTTGACCCTCGCGCTTTCCTCAGGGCCGCACGGTTTCTCGGCGAGAAAGTGCGCGGCACTGGGGAAGGCGCGAGGGTCAACGTAGGAAGCGGATGCCGCTACGCCACCGGGTCGCCGTGGACGGGGCCCTCGGTGTTGGGCAGCCAGCCCAGCTCGGGCGCGACATACTTCGCGAACGACTCGAGCACATGCAGGTTGTATTCGGGGCCGAGCTGGTTCGGAATCGTCAGCATGAGGGTGTCGGCGGCCATGACCGCAGCATCCGCTTTCAACTGCGAAACGAGCACGTCGGGCTCGGCCGCATACGTCTTGCCAAAGGTCGAGCGGTAGCCGTCAATGATGCCGATTTGGTCGGATGCATCCGAACCACGCAGCCCAAAATACGCCCGATCCATGTCGGAGACGAGCGGGAAGACCGAGCGTGAAACTGAAACGCGCGGCGCACCCGTGTGCCCGGCGTCTCGGTAAGCAGAGCGAAACAGCTCTATCTGCTCAGCCTGCAAATCACCGAAAGCGGCCCCGGTCGCCTCGGTCAGCAACGTCGAGCTCATGAGGTTCAAGCCGCGCTGCCCCGTCTCAATGGCCGTCTCGCGCGACCCCGAACCCCACCAAATGCGATCCCGCAACCCCGGCGACCGCGGCTCAAGAGCAACCTTCTGTCCCGGCCCGAGGTGGGCGGGGTCGCCGTCAGCGAGCTTCTCGCCATCAATTGCCCGCAAGAACAAATCAAAATGCTCGCGGGCAAGATCAGCCCCGCGAGGATCCTCGCCGAAGTACCCGAACTGCTCGTAGCCGCGCACTACGGTCTCGGGTGAACCACGCGAGACACCCAGCGCGATACGCCCATCGGCGATCCAATCGAGCGCCGCGGCCTCTTCCGCAAAGTACAGCGGGTTCTCGTACCGCATGTCGATAACGCCCGTACCAACCTCAATGCGCTTGGTCGACGCAGCCATCGCCGCCAGGAGCGGCATGGGCGACGCAGCCTGACGCGCAAAGTGATGCACCCGCACATAGGCGCCGTTGACGCCCAGCTCATCCGCCCCCTGCGCCAGCTCAATGTTCTGCTTGAGCATGTCGCCCGCCGTGCGCGTGGTCGACCCACGCACATTACCGTAGTGGCCGAACGAAAGGAATCCGAAAGCTCGCATACCCGAACCTAACGCGCCGGGAGCACGTATTGTTCCCACCCTCGCGAGCGGCCTGGGCGGCCCTGCTGTCGGGTTGAACAGAGCAACGCGCCATAGAATCGCCAGAGCGGAGACGCCTCGTCGAGGCATCCGCACTTGATCTCTATGTCTCAGCCCTCGCCCCACCCCACTCGCGCCAAGCGCTGGGTTGTTGCGACGCTCACAACGCTCCTGTGCGCCTTCGCGCCGCTTGCCGCGGCGAGCGCCGAGACGACCCCCGAGCCGGCGGGCGACGAGGCGCAGTTCGTTGCGGTTGCGACGGGGAAGACCGAGACAGAAACGCGCGCACCCGGCATCATGCACTCGGGTGACGAGGTCGAACTGATGCTCTCGTTCGATAACCAGCGAACGGATGCCGTCGCGGCCGGTTCCGCACTCATCGATATTGGCGACGCCCTGCCGGATCGCCACGCGATCGCCGCGTGGCATTCGCGTGCGACCCCCGCCACGGGACTGCGCCCCCTTTTCACGGGCGCAACCCCTGCCCTCCCGGCGGGCACGGCAACGCAGTGGCAGCTGACGATCCCGACGGTCAACACAGCGGCGCTCACGCCCGGAACGTATCCCCTGCGCATCACGCTGCAGGATGCGGATGGCCAGGCCCTCGGCATTGCACGCACAACCCTCACGATCGGCCTCACGCCCGTCACGCAACAGGCCCAAGCGCTCGTGGTTCTGCCGGTCGTGGCACCCTCGCTCGCCTCCGGCATCCTGACGCCCGATGAGCTCGCTGCCCTCACGGCACCCGACGGCCTGCTCACAGCGGTCGTCGAGTCGGTCACCTCGCAGCCCAGCACCCCGGGCGTCGTTCTCGCGATCGACCCCGCGATCTCAGCTGCGATTGCCCTCCGTGGTTCCGGGGTTGCGACGGCAACGCCCTGGCTCGAGGCACTCGAGGGCGCGGCAGCCGAGCGGTTCGCCCTGCAGTTCGCCGATTCCGACATCGCCGCCCAGGCCGCCGCGGGCGCAGCAGCACCCATCGTGCCGACGAGCCTCGCGGGCTTCGTCCCCGGCATTGGCTCGGGCGCAGAAGACGCCCCCGACGACCCCGCCTTCTTCGACACGGCAGCACTGCTCACGGTGCCTTCGGCAGCCTCGGGCGTTTTTTGGCCCAGAGCGGATGCCTCGGCCGAAGAGCTCGCCACGATCGCGGGGTACGCGCCGAACGCGGTTTCGCTCGTGGCATCCGATTCACTGGCCGAACCTGTCGCGTCGCCCGCAGCAACCCTCGCCGACGGTGCCCGCGCCATCGTGGTCGATAGCGAGCTTTCCCGTGTTGCGACGCTTGCGGCAACGGCAACGGATGACACGGTGCGCGCCGGTGCACTCGCACAACTCGGCGCCATGCTCGCCGGGACCCCCGAGAACGAAAGTGTCGTGATTGCACTGGATCGTTCGGTCTTCGAAGCGGGCGCTCGCACGGCCGGGGCGACCCTCAGCGATGCGGGAACGCAGGTGTACGGGCAGACACGCACCCCGAGTACCGCAGACCTCACGGCCGTGCTGGAAACCATCACGAGCCAAACGCGCCAGACGTCACTTACGGATTTGCGCACGCAGGAGCCCACGCCCATCGCCGTCTCGACACCGAGCAACGAGGCACGCGCACATGCCGTCACGACGGTCTTTGCACAGTCGCCCGCGATCGGCAATCTTGCCTCGGCGATCGACCAACCCGAACTGCTGACGGGAACGGAAGAGGCACGCGCGCTGCAGGTCCTCGGCACGGATCGCTTCCCAAGCGATACTGCGCTTGCTGAAGCGCTCGCGGCCCACACGCAGCACGTCGAAGAGATTCTCCAAGCGGTGACCCTCGACGCTCCCTCAAATATTCAGCAGATCAGCCGCAAAATCGAGCTTCCCATCACGGTGCGCAACAGCCTCCCGTACGCCGTCAACGTGCACGTGCGAAGCTCACCGGAAGACATCAAGCTCCACCTTGATCGCGACGTTGCCGCGGTTGCGCTGCCCCACACGAGCACGGTCGTGAAGATCCCGATCGAAGCACGCGTGACGTCGGCAAAAACTTCGATCACGCTGCAACTGCAAGCACCCCACGGCACACCCATCGGGGCAGAAACGAAGGTGCCCGTCTCGGTACACGCGCAGTGGGAATCCGTCGGCCTCGTCGTGATGAGCTCGCTCATCGGCGGTCTGCTCGTGATCGGCATCATCCGCACGATCCGCAAGAAGAAGCTCGCAGTACAGGCAGCGGATGCTTCCCCCGAGCTGGCGGAGACCGAGTGAGCGAACAACAAGCAACAGGGCCAAGCATCGGCTCCTCGAGCGCGAAAATCGCTCTCGGCACCATGACCTCGCGCGTCACGGGGCTCATCCGCGCCATGGTGCTCGTCTCGGTCATCGGCGCCGTCGGTGCTGCTGACGCCTTCGCCGTGGCCAACTTCGTGCCGCAGAACATCTTCCACATCATCTCGGTCGGTGTGCTAACGGCCGTTATCGTGCCGCAGATCGTGAAGGCTTCGAAGCAGGCTGACAACGGCGAACAGTTCATCTCAAAGCTCTTCACGCTCGCGGGCACGATCCTTATCGTCATCACACTTCTCGCGATGGCGCTTGCTCCGTGGCTCGTACGCGTCTCAGCCGACGCCGACGCCGACTCCCTCGCCCTCGCAACGGCGTTTGCGTACTGGTGCCTGCCGCAGGTGTTCTTCTACGGCATGTTCGCGATCGTTGGCGAAACGCTCAACGCCCGCGGCATTTACGGGCCCTACGCGTGGGCGCCAATCATGAACAACATCGTCTCGATCGCGGGTTTCATCGTGATCCTCGCGATTTGGGGCGGCCCACACAAGTACGTCGACGAGTGGACGACCCCAATGGTCTACGCCCTCGGCGGCGTCGCAACGGGCGCGATCGTCATACAGTTCCTCACGCTCCTACTGTTCTGGAAGCGCACGGGCCTCCACCTGCGCCTTGACTTCAAGTGGCGCGGATACGGCCTCGGCCACATGGGCAAGCTCGCGAGCATGACCATGATCATGGCTGTCGCGGGCGTCATCGTCGGCACGGTGCAAACACGCATCGCCATGTGGGCAACGGGCGATGACCCTTCCGTCGCCGTGCTGCAATACGCCTGGCTCATCTACCTGTTGCCGTACTCAATCATCGTCATCTCAATTGGTACCCCGTACTTCACCCGAATTTCGGATGCCGCACACGAAGGCCGCACCGACCTCGTCGTCGCCGATATCCGCGCCTGCGTACGAACCGTCGGCATCCTCATTGTGGGCGCCCTCGCTGTGCTGTGCGCCGCGATCATTCCGGCAACGCGCGTCTTCACCTCAAGCGCGTCCGAAGCCCATGCGGCGGCGCTCGTGCTCGCCTGCTACCTCACAGCGCTCGTACCCATGGCCGTCATGTTCATCATTCAGCGCACCTTCTACGCCTACGACGACACCAAGACGCCGCTCTTCTTCACGCTCATTCAGCTCGGCATCACGCTTGTGCTCACCTTCGCGGCCGCCTGGCTTGTGCATTCGGGGCACATCGACGTCAAGTACCTCGCCGCCGCAATCGCACTGGGGCAGTCGATCGCGAGCATCATTCAGACCGTAATTGCCGTCTTCCTGCTGCGCCGCAAGATCGGCAGCCTGCAGACGCTCACATGGCTCAGTTCGCTGGGCCGCTTCGTGCTCGCGGGCGTGCCGGCCGCGTTTGCCGGTTGGGGTGTCTTCCAGCTGCTCGGTGGCGGATACGGCTGGGTGACAAGCAACCCCATCCTCGCGATCGTCGGCGCGGGCATCATCGCCATCGCGACGCTCATCGTGTACGTGCTCTTGCTCTTCCTCCTGCGTTCCCCCGAGCTGCAGGTTGCCCTGCGCATGCTTCCCGGACGCAAGTAGCCGCCCCGCGCGGAGCGCGCATGCCCCAAGGAATACCCGCGGACTACGATTGGTTGAGGTAGTCAGAGGCATCCGTCTCACCCAACCCTGGAGTTCACTTTGCGCGACGTTGTCATTATTGGTTCTGGCCCTGCAGGTCTGACGGCCGCCATTTACGCGGCACGCGCGCAGCTCAACCCCCTCGTTATTGCGAGCTCGGTTGAGGTCGGTGGCGAACTCATGAACACGACCGAGGTTGAGAACTTCCCCGGTTTCCCCGACGGCATTCAGGGCCCTGAACTCATGACGCTCATTCAGCAGCAGGCCGAGAAGTTTGGTGCCGAGATTTCGTACACGGATGCCACGGAGCTTGACCTTGACGGCGACGTCAAGAAGGTCACGCTGGGTGATGGTTCTGTTGTCGAGGGGCGCTCGCTCATCTTTGCGACGGGCTCGGCCTACCGCAAGCTCGGCGTGCCTGGCGAAGACAAGCTTTCGGGCCACGGTGTTTCGTGGTGCGCAACGTGTGACGGCTTCTTCTTCCGCGATCAAGAGATCGCCGTCATCGGTGGTGGCGACTCGGCCATGGAAGAGGCCACGTTCCTCACGCGGTTCGCTTCGAAGGTGTACGTTGTGCACCGCCGAGAAGAATTGCGTGCCTCGAAGATCATGCAGGAGCGTGCGTTCGCGAACGAGAAGATCGAGTTCGTGTGGAACTCCGAGGTTGAGTCGATCGATGGGGATGACGCCGTGACGGGCATCACCCTCAAGAACACGGTCGATGGCTCGACGCAAAAACTCGCTGTGACCGGGGTTTTTGTTGCTGTTGGCAATGACCCGCGCACGCACCTCGTGCACGGCAAACTCGATCTCACCGACGATGGCGTCATCGCTGTCGACGGCCGCACGTCGAAGACATCCGTCTCAGGCGTCTTCGCCGCGGGCGATGTTATCGACCCCACCTACCGCCAGGCGATCACCGCCGCCGGCTCGGGCACGGTTGCCGCGCTCGACGCCGAGCACTACCTGGCTTCACTTGACGACTAATTTTCTGGATTCCGAGGGAGTATCCGATGTCTGCAGTTACCAAAACCACAGAAGACACCTTCAAGAGCGACGTGCTCGAGGCTGACCAGCCCGTGCTCGTCGACTTCTGGGCTGAGTGGTGCGGCCCGTGCCGCATGATCGCCCCCGTGCTCGATGAGCTTGCGGCTGACTACCCCGCGCTCAAGATCGCGAAGCTCAATGTTGACGAGAACCCGAACCTGGCCATGGAGTACCGCATCACGTCGATTCCGGCGCTCAAGGTCTTCGTGAACGGCGAGGTTGTCGACACGATCATCGGTGCACAGCCGAAGCATGCTTTCGAAAAAGCTCTCGCGGGCTACCTGAAGTAAGGCCCGCGCCTGGGGCGCGTCAACTCTAGGTCCTGAGCGACTTGAGGTCCCTGAGCGAGCGAAGCGAGACGAGGGGCCCGACCCCGAACCCGCGCTATACCCGCGCTACTTCAAATATGGCCGCGCCGCCGCCTCGAGCGGCGGGTACGCCGCGCTAATCGCGCGCAACAACTGCTGCTCGCCCGCTTCGTCGAGCTCCACGCCACCGTGATCGGTGATCCAGTCGCGCCGGAGCAGCCACATGACGAGTTCGTCGACGGTCGGGATTTCTTGCATGAACTCCCACGGGTCTTCCCCGTGGCGAAGGCGTTCATCAACGACGACTCCGCGCTCGTCATTGGCTTCGGCGCGCAACACTTCCAGGCTCGCGCGCCGGACGATCTGAAACTCCATGCGCTGGTTACTTGCCGACGCCATCGACGCCGAGCTCACCGAGGATGCGGTTGAGATCCGCGATCGTCGCGAATTCAATGTTGATCTGGCCTTTTTTTGCACCAAGCGAGATGCGAACGCGCGTGTCGAGCTGGTCCCCGAGTTTCTCGGCGGCCTCGTCGAGAAACGCACGACGCCCGCCAGCCTTGGGCTTGACCTTCTTCGTTGTCGCTGGCGCTTCACCGTTGATGCGGCGGGCCGCGTCTTCCGTCGCGCGCACCGAAAGCTCTTCGTTGACGATCTTGTCTGCGAGCTTCTGCACCTGGTCGGGGTCAGCAATGCTCACAAGTGCACGCGCATGGCCAGCGCTCAGAACACCTGCGGCGACGCGCTGCTGTACGGGAACGGGGAGCTTCAGCAGTCGGATCGTGTTGCTAATTTGTGGCCGTGACCGGCCAATTTTCTGCGCAAGCTGCTCTTGCGTAATGCCAAAGTCATCGAGCAGCTGCTGGTAGGCGGATGCTTCTTCGAGCGGGTTGAGCTGCGAACGGTGCAGGTTCTCAAGCAGTGCGTCACGCAGGAGGTTTTCGTCTGCTGTCTCACGGACGATCGCGGGGATCTCGGTGAGACCCGCCTCGATCGAGGCGCGCGTACGACGCTCACCCATGATGAGCTCGTAGCCACCGTCGACGGGGCGAACAACGATGGGCTGCAGCACGCCGAACTCGCGCACACTGTGTACGAGTTCAGCGAGATCTTCAGGGTCGAAAACGGTACGCGGCTGGCGTGGGTTGGGTACAAGGTCTTTGGGGTTGACCGTGATGAGGCGTGCACCCGGAACGGCGACGAGCTCTTGCTCAGTGCTCTCCGCCGGCGCATCCGCTTTCGTCGAGTTGCCCGGGAAGAACACGTCGACGGGGCGTGCTGCGGGGACTTCACCCTCCCCCGCTGGTGTCTGCGGGATGAGGGCGCCGATTCCACGGCCGAGACCGGTTCGCTTAGCCATCGGTGTTCTCCTTCTGGGTGACGTTGCCTCGGCGCGCAATCTCGATTGCCGCCTCCTTGTACGCGATTGCGCCGACCGAGTTGGGGTCATAGCTCACGATTGTTTGGCCAAAACTGGGGGCCTCAGAGAGGCGTACCGAACGCGGAATGACGGTATCGAGCGTCTGTTCCGTGAAGTGGTTACGCACCTCGTCGGCGACCTGCTGGGCAAGCTTGGTACGTGAATCAAACATCGTCAAGAGGATCGTTGAGACGTCAAGCGTCGGGTTGAGGTGCTTCTGAATCAATTGGATGCTGCCGAGCAGCTGCGAAAGGCCCTCAAGCGCGTAATACTCGGCCTGAATCGGGATGATGACCTCTTTGGCGGCCGTCATCGCGTTGATGGTCAGCAGGCCAAGCGAGGGCGGGCAATCGATGATGACAACGTCGGTGGGGTGCTCAGCGAGGTATTTCTCGAGCGCGATCTTGAGGCGTTGTTCTCGAGCTACGAGCGAGACGAGCTCGATTTCTGCGCCCGCGAGGTTGATTGTGCTCGGCGCGCACGTGAGATTCTCGTGTTCTGGGCTCTGTTGCACGACGTCGGCGAGGTCAAACTCGTCGACGAGTACGTCGTAGACACTCGCAATGTCGGCTGTGTGAGGCACACCGAGTGCTGTGGAGGCGTTACCTTGCGGGTCGAGGTCAACAACGAGCACCTTTGCGCCGATCGTCGCGAGAGCTGCGGCGAGGTTGACAGCGGTGGTCGTCTTTCCAACGCCACCTTTTTGGTTGGAAACCGTGAAAACACGGGTCGGTGCACCGAATTCGAAGCTCACGTTCTCAATCTCTCGACGTCGGCGTTGCAGTTCGGCGATGTGCCGCCCGAGTGGTGATTGATCAACGCTTTCCGTCACTCCTCAACTCTACCTGCGGCACCTGACACCCGCTTCGACGTTCCACGTGAAACATCAAGCGGTTGCTCAACCCTGAGCCGTTCCCTGAGCGAGCCGCAGCGTGAGGCGACCCATACGCATCCCCCGTTCCACGTGAAACATCCCCGAGTCGGGCCCCTCGTCTCCCGAATGGGCCCACGCCGACCGGAGGCTCGACTCGCCGGAAACCGGCGAGTCGAGTGGTCGGTGGGGACGCTCAGGGACCTCATGCCTCGCCAAGCCGGTCCTGCTCTGCCGCTCCATAATCGAGGGAATAGCTGAGCCGGTCCCTGAGCGAGCGAAGCGAGACGAGGGGTGAGGCGAC
>CAYNTU010000004.1:20129-63432 GCA_964400205.1 uncultured Microbacterium sp. | reverse complement strand
GCCCGAGCTATCGCTTCAGGTGAAACATCTCCCGGGTCGGGCCCTTCGTCTCCCGTTGGTCGCTCAGGGACCTTGTGTTTCGCCAAGCCGGTCCCTGAGCGAGCGAAGCGAGACGAAGGGTGAGGCGACGCCCGAGCTATCGCTTCAGGTGAAACATCTCCCGGGTCGGGCCCTTCGTCTCCCGAATGGGCCCACGCCGACCGGAGGCTCGACTCGCCGGACACCGGCGAGTCGAGTGGTTGGTGGGGACGCTCAGGGACCTCATGCCTCGCCAAGCCGGTCCCTGAGCGAGCGAAGCGAGACGAAGGGCGCGGCGCCTCACGCGTCATCCGTTTCACGTGAAACACTCCTCTGCGCGGCACTCCAGCCGACGACCGCATCGAGCCCACCCTCAATCAGAGCGAGCTTCTTGTTGTGGCTCCAGCCCTGGATTCGCTTCTCCCAGCCAAATGCTTCTTCAATGCGGTCGAATTCCCAGAACCACACGAGCTTCACTGGAAGGCGCTTCTTGGTGTAGTTCGCACCCAACGCTTCTTCATGCTCGATCAATCGGCCATCCATACCCACGGTGCTGCCTGTGTATAACGTTCCGTCAGAGCAGCGCAGGATGTAGGTGAAAGGCATGCTTTGAGGCTAGAACGAAGCGGTGCCGGGTGTTGAAAGTTCTCCACAACCGGTGCAACGCGGGAGTCGCCTCACCCATCTGGGCCCACGCCGGCCGGAGGCTCGCCGCGCCGGTACGGCGTGGTGAGTGGCCGGTGGGACTCGCCTCCGGCTCGCTCAGGAACCGGCTTAGCGAAACACGAGGTCCCTGAGCGTCCCCACCGCCCGAGAGATGTTTCACGTGAAACGTCAACCACGAACCGTCGCGCGGAACACGCGAGTTGTATCTTCAATCACGCCCACGCCGAGCTCTTCAGTCTGCACATTCGTCAGCGCGAACTTCTTGATTTGCTTCTGCGCCGCCGTGACTTCTGCATCAACGTTGCGCCCCTTGAGGAGGATGAGCTCACCGCCATCCTTAACAAGCGGAGCCGTCACCGGAATCAGCGTCTTGAGCGCACTGACCGCACGAGCAGTGACTTGGTCATATGAGAACAGCGGGCGTACATCTTCTGCACGCGACCGCAACACCGTGACGTTCTCGAGGCCAAGCGCATCGACTTGCTCATTGAGCCATGTGACACGACGATCCATCGGTTCAATGAGCGTCCACTGCACATCGGGGCGCGCAATTGCGAGCACAATGCCGGGGAGTCCGCCGCCTGAGCCAATGTCGGCAACGGATCCTGCGAACAGCGGAGCAGCGAGCACACTGTTGAGCACATGCCGGCTCCACAGTCGAGGTGGCTCGAGCGGGCCGATGAGCCCTCGCTCCTCACCGTGCTGTGCGAGTACGTCGGTAAACTGCCGCGCCAATTCGATGCGGTCACCGAAAAGCTCGGATGCGGCGGGCGGCTCTTGTTCTACTTCAACTGTCACGGGTTAAGTGTTTCACGTGAAACGCGGCTTCGCTGCGGTCGGCCCTTCGTCTCGCTGCGCTCGCTCAGGGACCTTGGGAACTGCTTGAGGTCCCTAAGCGAGCCGGAGGCGAGACGAAGGACCGACAACGGCAATGGCATACCTCTCGGAAGAGCGCTCTACACCGCGCACAAACCCTGGCGATGTTTCACGTGGAACAGGATTCTCGGAAGTCGGGCCCTTCGTCTCGCTGCGCTCGCTCAGGAACCTTGGGAAGTCGCAGGAAACAACTCGGTCCAGCGCGGGCCCTCGTCTCGTCGCTGCGCTCGCTCAGGGATCTTGAGAGTCGCGCGAGAGGTAAAGAAAAGACCCCTCGCCCGAACGGGAGGGGTCTTTCGTTTCACGTGGAACGTTACGACGACACTCGGGAAATCACGGGGTGGCGATCGTTGCCGTCACCGTACGACTCAGAGTGCAGACCGCGGTCGAGCGCGAGATCGTGCACCAGCTTCCGCTCATACGAAGACATCGCAGGGAGCGAAGCGGTCGACGCGCCCGACTCAAGCTGTGCGACAGCCTGGTCGAGCATCCGCTCAAGCTGCTGGCGACGCTGATCACGCGAACCGCCAATGTCGAGAATGACGCGCGAGAACTCGCCCGTCGTGTTCTGTACAGCCAGGCGCGTCAGGTCCTGCAGAGCCTGCACAACGTTGGGATCCGAAAGCTTGCCGAAGCCAGCGCCATCTTCTGCCTCAACCGAAACGAAGGGGCGTCCGCGGTCAACGTCGAGTGTCAAGTCACCATCGATGCCAGCGATGTCGAGCAAGCCCTCGATGTAATCTGCGGCAACCTCGGTCTGCTGGTCGAGGTCAGAAACCTCGGGCTCTACCGACTCACTCATTTGCCGCCGCCCTTCTTCTTGTTGTTCTTCTTTGCGCGGTTCTTACTCACGGGCTGCTGACGCTTTGGTGCCTCAGCGCGAGCCCTCTCGGCCTCTTCCAGCAAACGCTGCTGCTCGGCCTCGTACTCCGACTGTGAGACAACCTTGCCTTCTTTATTGATCGCTTTGCCCTTCTTGGCAAGACGCTCTTCGCGTGCCTTCCAGGCATCCGAACCAGGGGTCGGCATCTCGCGGAGTACAAAGAACTGCTGAGCCATGGTCCACAGGTTCGAGGTGAACCAGTAGATAACAACACCGAGCGGGAAGAAGAGACCCGAGAAGATGAAGCCCAACGGCAGTACGTAGAGCATGATCTTCTGCATCTGGTACGCCTGGCCGACCTTGGCCTCGGGTGCCATGTTCTTCGAAATGATCTGCAGCTGCGTGATGAACTGCGACACGATCATGAGCACAACGAGAACCGCGAGCACAGCCGTTGTGAGCTGCCACCCCTCAGGGCGCGTCTGCCACGCGTTCGTGAGCGTCTCGTGCAGTGAAACAACGCCGAAAATCTTGGCGTCGTAGAAAGAATTCACCAGGTCAGGGGTAAGAATTCCGGCAAACCCGGTGATACCGCCCGTGCCCGCGTTGTGCCATTTCGTAATGTCGAGCAGCGTGTAGAAGAGCGACAGGAAGATCGGCATCTGGACGAGCATGGGGAAGCAGCTCGACATGGGCGTCGTGCCGTGCTTCTTGTACAACGCCATCGTTTCGCGGCTCATCGCCTCGCGCGACAGTTGATCTTTCTTGCCGCGATACTTCTCTTGCACCTTGCGCAGCTCGGGTGCGATCTCGAGCATCTTGCGGCTCGATTTGATCTGCTTCACGAACAGCGGGAAGACCAAAATACGAACGACGAGCACGAGGCCGACAATCGAGGCAATCCACGTCCAACCACCGTCGGTCGGCATGCCGAGTGTCGTGAGCAACCAGTGCCACGCGACAAGCACAGATTCAACGGCAAAGCGCAGGGGCCACATGAGTGTGCCGATGATGTCGAGGAATCCGTTACTCGACTGTTCGGTCGTGGTGTCTGCGGCGGCCAAGAGTTGGCCGAGTGGGGCACTGAACACGAAGTCAGTCCTTTCCATGGGTGCTGGGAACGACATATCCCCGGCGGGTCAGTTGAAACCTGAAGTTGTCTTTGAGGCGCACATCGTCGACGCCGCCAGAGCTGTATGGGTTACAGCGCAAGATTCGCCAGCCGGCAAGAGCCGAGCCGACAAGCGCGCCGCGTTGCTGTACTGAGCCTACGGCGTAGGCCGAGCAACTCGGATAATGCCGGCACACATCGCCATACATGGGGGAGATCACGGCGCGGTATGCATCGAGCAAGCCAAGCACAGCATTACGAGGCGCGAGCGCAACATACTCAGCGAACACTCGGGGCGTGAGTGTGGGGGCAAGAGCGGATGCTGCTCCGCGCGAGTACGCCGGAAGATCACCCATGCGAGACGCCTGTGGGCACATTGAGGCAGCGCAATACGTCGCGTTCCAGTTGGGCATATGAAGCATCCGCTGCTGCGGGCAAAGCACGAACGACAACCTCGAGACCTGTCGGCACAAATGGCAACGCACCCGCGCTGATCGCTTTGAGGCGACGGCGGATGCGATTGCGTGTGACGGCGTTGCCGACTTTCTTGCTCAGAATGAAGCCGAAGCGGCTCGGGGTCTCATCGCCCGTGTGGACGACCGACGTGATGAGCCTGGGGCCCCCGCATTTCACACCACGACGAACAACGCGTCGGTAGTCATCACCACTTGTGATGCGGTGTGGGCGGGCAAGCACGGCTTATGCCGAGAGCTTTGCGCGACCCTTCGAACGGCGTGCAGCCAGGATCGAACGGCCTGCGCGGGTACGCATGCGAAGGCGGAAGCCGTGCTTCTTGGCGCGACGGCGGTTGTTGGGCTGGAAGGTACGCTTGCTCATTTTGACTCCGGGAAACTCGCTGCAGATGAGCAGCGGATGATTGTGGTCGGCGGCATCCTTTGGACACGCCGAAGCTGCTGAGACGGAACTCAACCGGTTAAGGCTACGCGGGATGACACAAAATCGCAAACCGGGCTTGCCTCCTGGGCGAGCGCAAACTAGCGTGGCATGAGCAGTTATCCACAGGGGCACGGCGGAACGAAACACGACGTTCAGGCACGCCGATAATCGAGAGCACTATGACCACATCCGCACCAGAGGTTCCGCTTTGGGATCTTGTTCTGACAGCGCTTGAGTCAGACGAACGCGTGACACCCGCGCAGATTGGTTTCGTTCGACTCGCGGTTCCCACGGGAATCATGAACGGCGAGATTCTGTACCTCGATGTGCCGAACGACTTCACGAAGGCGCAAATCGATAAGAACCTGCGGATCCCCATCATGGATGCGCTTGCGCAGCACGGCGGCGCGGTCAGTTCCTTCCGGGCGATCGTCAACGAAGAGGTCGCCAACCTTCCTGACCTTTCCAGTCATCCGCAGCCGGTTGCCCCCGTGGTCACCCCGCCCGAAGAAACGGGCGGCCGCAACACCTTTACACAGGAGCGCCTCCCGACGTCGTCGATTCCCACCAACGTTTCCATGTTCAGTGGGAGCGCAACGGTTGCGAACACTGGTGCTCGCCACGACTCGCGGCTCAACCCGAAGTACACCTTCGAGAACTTCGTTATCGGCCAGTCCAACCGGTTCGCGCACGCAGCTGCTGTCGCTGTGGCCGAGGCGCCGGCCAAGGCATACAACCCGCTCTTCATCTACGGCGACTCGGGTCTTGGTAAGACGCACTTGCTGCACGCCATCGGCTGGTACGCACAAGAGATGTATCCCGGGGTCAAGGTTCGGTATGTCTCGAGTGAAGAATTCACGAACGACTTCATCAACTCGATCGCCAATAACAAAGGTGCCGAGTTCCAAGCGCGGTACCGCGAAGTCGACATCCTCTTGATTGACGACATCCAATTCCTGCAGGGCCGTGCCGAAACGCAAGAGGCCTTCTTCCA
Organism: uncultured Microbacterium sp.; assembly: GCA_964400205.1. Lineage (GTDB taxonomy): Bacteria > Actinomycetota > Actinomycetes > Actinomycetales > Microbacteriaceae > Microbacterium. The sequence continues at coordinate 58,047 of CAYNTU010000004.1, read as the reverse complement.
CACCTTCAATACGCTGCACGACCACAACAAGCAAGTCGTCATCACCTCTGATGTCGCGCCAAAGTTCCTCACGGGCTTCGAAGACCGCATGCGGAGCCGATTCGAGTGGGGCCTCATCACAGACGTGCAGGCGCCCGACCTCGAAACCCGTATCGCCATTTTGCGAAAGAAAGCACAATCGGATGCGCTGCATGTGCCCGATGACGTGCTTGAGTACATCGCGACGGTTGTTTCAAGCAACATCCGCGAACTTGAGGGTGCCGTTATTCGTGTCTCGGCCTATGCCAACCTCAACCGCTTGCCATTGGACCAAGCACTCGCGCAGACCGTGCTGCGTGACATCGTTGACACGAGCCAGGACAACATCGTTTCACCGACCGACATCATTTCGACGACGGCGAACTACTTCAAGCTCAAGGTCGACGATCTTTACGGCAAGAGCCGCACACAGCAGGTTGCTCTCGCACGCCAAATCGCAATGTATCTGTGCCGTGAGCGTACGAATCTCTCGCTGCCGAAGATCGGCCAGCTCTTCGGTGGTCGCGATCACACGACCGTCATGTATGCCAACAACAAGATCGCCGAACTCATGCGTGAGCGGCGCCAGGTGTACAACCAGGTCAACGACATCACGCAGCAGCTCGCGCGTCGGTAAGTTCTCGCCTGAGGACAACTCTCGCCATACCCTCCACCTGTGGATAACTTGTGGAAAGTTGACTCCCGTTAAGGGAGAACCGCGCACAACTCGAACATCCGATGTGAATTCCCGCGAAATTACAGCGTTGTAGCGCCGAATTTGTTCAGCACTCATTCACGCCTCGTACACAAGTTGCAAGCGTGTGGTTCCCTAGAAACGACACGGATCCCCGGACTTATCCACAGAATCCACAACTGTTAAGAAGATGACAGTTAACCATTGATGAAGGGGATTCCCATGACCTTCGGTTCGGGGGCTAGCATGGGTAACCCGGATCAATTGATATGGGTCGTTGAGCATCGAGGCGCAGCCGAGGTGTCGAGACGGAGTGACGAACGCGCACAAACACCAAACTCGTAGGGGAGTAGACGGGTGAAATTCGAAGTCAACAAAGACGTCTTTAGCGAGGCAGTCTCGTTTGTTGTCAAGCTCTTGCCGCAGCGAAACCCACAGCCGATCCTTGCCGGTGTGCTCATCGAAGCCGACGACAAGGCGATCACGCTCTCGGCGTTTGACTACGAAGCATCCGCTCGAACGACCATCGAAGCCGCTGTCGACGAACCGGGCGCAATTCTTGTGCACGGCCGTTTGCTCTCGGAAATCGCGAACCGGTTGCCGAATGCTCCCGTTCAGGTCGACGATTCCACGGGGTCTGTGAGCATCAAGGGTGGCTCCGCGCAGTTCACGCTTGCAGCAATGCCGGTTGCCGAATATCCGACGATTCCCGAGGTCACGGGGTCGAAGGGTGTTGTTCCCGGCGAAGAGTTCTCTGAAGCAATCGCGCAGGTCGCGTTTGCTGCGTCGCGCGACGACGTAACCCCCGTTTTGACGGGTGTGCAGCTCGAGGTGAGCGGCAACGAGTTGAGTCTGCTTGCAACCGACCGTTACCGGGTTTCGCTTCGCGATATTCAGTGGGATGGCGAGACGCACGACAAGACCGCACTCGTTCCGGCTCGCACCCTGCAAGAAGTTGGCAAGACCTTCCACGCAGCTGACCAGATCGAAGTGACGTTCTCGGGCGATTCCGATCGCGAGATTGTTGCGTTCACGGCCGGCAACAAGACCGTGACCTCCCTGCTCATCAAGGGCAACTTCCCGCCCGTGCGCAAGTTGTTCCCCACCGAGAACGGTCACTACGCCGTCGTCAACACGAACGAGCTCGCCGAGTCGATTCGTCGTGTCAAGCTCGTCCTTGATCGTGCCGCTCCCATCAAGTTCGTGTTTGGTGAGGATGCTGTTTCGCTTGAAGCTGCTGGCAACGATCAGGCGAAGGCATCCGAACTCGTCGATGCACACCTCATCGGTGAAGAAGTCACCCTGGGTCTCAACCCCGATTACCTGCTCGAGGCGCTCAACGCCGTCAAGAGTGAGTTTGTGCGTGTGACGTTCACCTCGACGGATAACCCCAACAAGCTCACACCCGTGCTCATCACGGCGCAGACCTCGGCCGACGGTGCCGGGGGCGACAGCTACAAGTACCTGCTGCAGCCGAACCTGTTGCTGCGCTAGTTTTCTGCACGTCACTTTGGCGGGGAATTGGCGTCTTGGCGGATGTATCTCGTGAAAGCTCCCGCCAGAGAGCCAATTTTCCGCCAGGGCGGCCGTGGAGAGTAGCTCACGCAGTGCGCTGAAGCGTGTTCTGCTGGCGCAACCGGCGAAGCATCCGCCCATTTTCGTAGCCAACTTCGCGGGCGGCAGCGTCGATCGTTGCCCCTTGGCTGATGAGGAGCTCGGCGCGCTCTTGCCGTAGGAGCTGTTGGTACTGCAGCGGCGTGATACCCGTCGCGGTCGTGAACGCTCGAGTCACCGTGCGTGCGCTTGCGTTTGCCACCGATGCGAGCGTGGCCAGGGGCAGCCCGGCACTGAAGTTCTCATCGATGTGATCCTGAACGCGATGCACAAGCTCGTCGACGTGCGATCGGTACCGCAACATGACGCTGAGCTGCGCCGCATCGCCATTTCGGCGCGCAAACACAACCATGCCGCGCGCTACCTGGGTCGCAACGGTCGGCCCATGGCGCTGCTCAAGAATGTGCAACGCTAGATCGATGCCGCTCGCGATGCCAGCGGATGTCAGAACGCGGTTGTCACTTGTGAACAGTACGTCTGGCACAACATGCGCGCTGGGGTTTCGTGCGGCGAGTTCGTCTTGCAGTTCATGGTGGGTCGTGCAACGCCGGCCGTCGAGCAGCCCGGCACGACCGAGCGCAAGGGCGCCCGAACACACACTCACGACGGTCCCGCCTCGATCATGGTGTTGCACGAGACGTTGCAGCGTTTCTGGGTGAAACGCACCCGACCCTGGTTCGAGTGGCGAACGCCAGCCGGGCACAAAAATGAGGTCGCCGGCCTGGAGTTGCGGCCATTCCAATTCGGCGACAAGTGGAACACCCTGCCCCGTTGTAATGAGCGGATGCTCCGCAACGTAACTCAGTTCGTAGTTCACGCCCGCGGATCCCGCGGTGTAAAACACCTGCGCTGGGCCAGCGACGTCGAGCAAAACAACGTCGGGCGCGAGCAGGAAGACAACCCGGGTCACGAGTTCGCGAGCACCTCTGCCGTTGAGCGAATCTTCGCAAAGCCACGGCCACCCAAGACACTCGCGCTGCGTCGCATGACGTCTGATCCGGCAATTTCTTCGTAGCCATCGCCGCCGCGAATCGTCCAGGTTGTCGTCGCATCGAGCACAAACTCGACGTCAAAACCCAAATCACTCGCGACGCGTGCGGTTGTCTCGCAGCACTGTTCTGTACGGATGCCGCAAATCACAAGCCGACGGATCCCGCGCTGCACGAGCTGTTGCTGCAGGTTGGTTGTCGTGAACGCATTGATCGACGTCTTGACGATGCTGAGTTCGTCGTCTCGCGGTTCGAGCTCGCTCACGATCTCAACGAACCCGTTGGCGGGGTCAAAGGGGCCAGCGCTCCCCGGTTCGGCGTGCCGCACCCATACAACCGCGTCACCGGCATTGCGTGCAGCGGCGACGAGTTTCGCGACGTTGTCGAGCACCTCGGGGTTTGCGGTCTTCTCCCACGTGCCAGCAGGTTGCCGGAACGATTCTTGCGCATCGATCACGATCAGGGCACGGTCAGTTGATTTCGTCATGCTCTCATCCTGCGCACGAATCAAGCAAAGAACAAGACATCATCGCGACGCATCTCGGTACGATCTGGTCAGCCTCAGTTGCGCTCGTGATTTCGAGCTGCGCGCTCGTTGCCGCGACGGTAGTTGCCCGTCACGCGTGCCATGAGTAACTGCGGGTCGGTGTTCTCAACATCCGCCAGAAAGCGCGCCGCTGCACCCCCGCGCAAAACTGTCACGACTCGGCCGTGATGTGAAATAGCAACGGTCGTGCCGCGCTCAGTAAAGCGAAATCCAGAGGCAGCGGGCATGCAGCCAGGCTAGCCGGTGTGTTCGGATGCGCCTTTAGATGCGGCGCGGGCCGGGGCCCTCGGCGGCGAGCTCATCGTCGACGTTGAGCAGGCGGCACGCGTTCATTGAGAGGCAACCGCAGCCGATGCATCCGATCAGCTCGCGCTGCAAATTCTCGAGCTGTTTGCGGCGCGCGTCGATCTCGTCGCGCCAGAGCTTGGCGACGCGCTTCCAGTCTGCTTGCGTTGGCGTCTTGTCAAACGGGAGGGTCTCAAAAACCTCCTTGACCTGCTCGAGGGGGATCCCGAGACGTTTCGCGACGATGATGAGAGAGATTCGGCGGATCATATGTCGCCTGTACCGCCGTTGGTTGCCCGAGGTTCGTGTCGACTCGATCAGCCCAAGCTGTTCATAAAAATGCAGCGCCGATACAGGCACACCTGTGCGGCGGGATACCTCGCCGATCGCAAGGAGGTCGTCAGGTTCCACAAACTTCTCCTCCCGACTTGACCTCAAGTTTACTTGAGGTATTAGCGTGACGAGCATCGACTTCTCGCGGCACATTTCAGCAGCATTGGGCCGCTCAATCTCACTCGGCGATTGGAACGCAATGACCGATACCGCACCGGTACAAACAGCCACGGGAACGTGGCGCGAACTTCTCACGGGGCGCAACGCTCCCATCGCGATCGTGCTCGCCGGTGGCGTGCTCATCGAGGCGAGCAATGTCTACCTCACGACGAGCCTGCTCCCCACAATCGTCGGTGACATCGGTGGGATGGAACTCTACGCCTGGACAATGACGGCGTTCCTCTTGGCATCGATTGTCACCTCAATGCTCGTCAGTCGCGTGCTTCTGCGCTGGGGTGCGATCGGATCGTATGTGATCGCACTTGGCACTTTCGCGCTCGGTTCGTTCATTTGTGCCGCAAGCCCAACAATGCCCGTGCTCCTGACAGGCCGTGCCGTGCAGGGTCTTGGCGGTGGGCTCCTGGCTGGGCTGGGTTATGTCATGCTGCAGCGCGCATTGCCCGAACGTCTCTGGGCTCGCGGCGCAGCGCTCGTATCTGCCATGTGGGGTATCGGAAACATCCTTGGCCCACTCGTGGGCGGGCTCTTCGCACAGTTCGGCGCGTGGCGACTCAACTTCATCTGCCTCGCCGGCGCCGCGATTGCGCTGAGCTTCGTCGCCATGAAGGCGCTTCCGCGTACCGAGCGCGGCCGCTCTGATGAGCTCGTGCCCTGGGTTTCGCTCGGCCTCGTCGGTAGCGGTGTTGTCGCGATCGCGATTGCGAGCGTTCTGCCGATTGGCGTCGGCACGGTGCTCGCGTTCGCAGCGGGCGTCATTCTTGCCCTGCTCTTCATCGCCTATGAAAAGCGCAGCACGAACGGCATTCTGCCCCGCATCGCCTTCGACCGCCGTTCACCGCTTGCCGCCGTGTACCTGACGGTCGCTGTTTTCGCCTTCGCGATCGGCACGGAGGCGTTCGTGCCGCTGTTCGGGCAAGAGATCGGGCTCATGGGTCCGCTCGTTGCGGGGTTGCTCGGCGCCGCGCTCTCGTTCGGGTGGTCGATCGTGCAGGTGTTTTCGGCCAACGTTTCGAGTGCATCGGCGCAACGGCTGCTCATCGCCGTGGGCCCTATTGTTGTCGGTCTAGGGCTCGCCGCCTACGGGGCACTGCAGCACAATGGCCCATCCGTGACTGTACTTGTGCTGTGGTTTGCGACGCTCTTTTTTGCAGGCAGCGGTATTGGCCTGGCGTTCCCGCACCTCACGGTCGCCGCACTCGGCAGCACCAAGGATGAGGAAGAAGGCGCCAAAGCAGCGGCCGCGATCAACACCGTGCTCATCATCGCTCAGGCGTTCAGCGCGACCCTCGCGGGTGTGATCGTGAACTTTGCCCTGCCTGACATGGTGCACGCGGCCCGCACACTCATGTTCACCTTCGCGATCATCGCGATTGCCGGCACGATCTTCTCGCGTCGCGCGAGCCGCGGAATCGAGGCATGATGCCCGAAGCATCCGCAATTCTTGGCATCGCGATCGTAGCCTTCGGCATGGCGCTGACGCCGGGGCCGAACATGATCTACCTCGTTTCGCGCACGCTTTCGCAGGGAACGCTCGCAGGGTTCGTTTCGCTCTGCGGCACTGCGCTGGGTTTCGTCTTCTATATGACGGCGGCGAACCTCGGCCTCGCGGTTGTGTTCACGGTTGTGCCGTGGCTGTACACGATCATCAAGGTTGCCGGCGCACTTTATCTGCTGTACCTGGCGTGGTCCGTGCTTCGTGGCAGTGCTGGCCTCTTCGAGACGACGCAGATTCCGCGTGATTCGAAGCGTCGACTCTTCGGCATGGGGCTCGCAACCAACCTGCTCAACCCCAAAGCCGTCATCTTGTACGCGGCACTCATCCCGCAGTTCATCGACCCGGCGCGGGCCGACGTTGTCGTACAGGGCTTCGTGCTCGGCGGCGTGCAAATCGCGGTCAGCATTGTCGTCAATAGTGCGTTCATTGTGAGCGCCGGCTCGATCGCGCTTCTGTTGCAACGCAAGCCGCGGTGGGCCGTGTGGCAGCGCCGAGTGGTTGGCGGGGCGCTCGCCGGCATCGGTGTGCATCTGCTGCTTGATTCGCACGCTCCTGTGAGTGCGGGAGCGAGCCCATGAGCACGCTCGAGCGCACACGCACGGAGGCAGCGCCGCGAATCCGAATCGGATGGGTCTTGCTCACGGCCCTCGCACCGATCGTGTGGGGAACGACCTACATCGTGACGACCACGCTCCTGCCGCCGGGGGATCCGATTTTTGCTGCCATGATGCGTTCGCTGCCCGCGGGGCTCGTCGCCCTGTTGATCTCGCGGCAGCTGCCGCAAGGCGTGTGGGTGCTGCGCAGCTTCGTGCTCGGGGTGCTCAACATCGGCGCGTTCTTCCCGCTGCTCTTCGTCGCGGCGCAGAACCTGCCGGGTGGTGTTGCTGCGACCCTTGGGGCGAGCCAACCCATCATGGTCGCCTTTCTTACGGTTGGAATTCTGGACCAACGCCTCTCTGGGCTTAGCGTGCTGTGGGGCGTCATCGGGCTCGTCGGCGTCGGGCTTGTTGTTTTGGGCCCCGGCGCGGGCATGAACGCCGTGGGTGTCGCTGCCGGGCTGGCGGGCGCAGCATCGATGGCAGTTGGCGTCACGCTCGCGAAGAAGTGGGGGCGCCCGCCGGGAGCATCCGCAATTGCGTTTGCGGGGTGGCAGCTCACGGCTGCCGGCCTCGTGTTGCTCCTGCCCGCGCTGCTGATCGACGGTGTGCCGACAATCGACGCGAAGGCCTGGCTCGGGTACGCGTGGCTCAGCATCGTTGGGGCCCTGCTTGCGTATTCGCTGTGGTTCGCGGGCATCCGTCAACTCCCCGTGACCGCGACAGCCCTACTCGGCCTGCTCTCACCTCTTGTGGCCGCGCTCTTGGGTGCCGTGCTCGCGGGCGAATCGCTCGCACCCATTCAGCTCGTCGGGTTTGGGCTCGCGCTCGCGGCAATGGTCGCGGGCCAACTCACGGCAAAACCAGCAAACCCTCCGCCCCCGAAAGGAGCACCATGACAACGCAACCGTCACTCCCAGCCGTCATCGGAGCCACCGAAAATGCGCTTCGCGAACTGCTGCTCACGACCCTCGCCTCGACGGAGATTGCGAGCTACTCCGAGTGGGTCATGCTCAATGCCGTAAGCGCAGCCGGCGCGGATGCTTCCAGCGGGCAGTGGCGCCACGAAACCGCTCGCGCGCTCAAGACCGCCGTCGGACCCATCGAGGCAGCGTTACGCGTGCGCGGCTTGATCGTGGGCGAGGCGCAACTGAGCGACTCCGGCGTCGAGACGCTGGCTAGTGCTCGCCGCGGGGTTGGCACTGCGACGGCCTCGCTCATCGAGGGCATGAATGAAGCGGATGTCGCCGCGACACGCCGAGTCTTGGCCACCGTGCGTGACCGCGCTGAGGCACTGGTCGCTGCGCAGGCAGCAAATGATCGGTAACGTCGAGACATGGTGAAACTTAACCGCGTGCTGCAACGCCCGACCGCGCGCATCGCGTACCGTGATTCTGGCCAGGGGTCGCCGACGGTCGTCTTCATCCATGGTGCGGGGCTCGATCACGCCATGTTTGATGACCAAGCCGAGGCGCTCGAGGCCGCCGGCGCACGTGTTGTGCAGTGGGATCTTCGCGCGCACGGGCAATCGACGCTTGCCGCGGGCACACGATTCACTGCCGAAGATGCGCTCGACGACCTTGCGGCATTGCTCGACGAGACACAGGTCGCCGGTCCCGTCCTTGTTGGCCATTCGCTCGGTGGCAATATTGCGCAGGCATTTGTGCGGATGCATCCGGACCGCGCGAGCGGCGTCGTGATCGTTGATTCGGCGTGGAACACCGGACCGCTCTCGGCCGCGTCACAATTCTTGCTCGGGCTCGCGGCGCCCGCACTCGCGCTCATTCCGGCGCGCAGTTTGCCCGGTCTCATGGCGAAGGCATCTGCCGTGACACCGGCGGCGATTGAGCGAGCGACAGAGACCTTCGCCCGGATGCCCAAGAAGACATTCCTCGATGTGTGGCGCGCAACGACATCATTTATCGCACCCGACCCCGCGTATCGCTCGCCCATTCCGATTGGGCTCATGCGTGGCAGTGACGACCAGACGGGCAACATCTCGCAGGCGATGGGCGCGTGGGCTGCAGCCGAGGGTGTTACAGAGCACGTCGTTGCGGATGCCGGGCACATCGTGACGTGGGACGCAGCCGCCGAGAGCACGGCGACCCTGCTCGAGATTCTCGGCCAGTGGCATCCGCAACTGGTCGGCGGCAGAGAGTGAGCTACATGTTCGTCGCGGAATACAACCCCGAGCGGCCCGTGATCGTGTTGCTGCTGCACGGTGGCGGGGTCGCGGGCTGGATGTGGGAGCCCGTGCGGGCTGAGCTCGGTGACGAGTACCGCCTCATCGTGCCGGATCTGCCCGGGCACGACCACAGCGCCGATGAAGACTACGTTTCGCATGAGCAGACGCTCGCACGGCTGCGCGTGATGCTGGCGGAGCGAACCACGGGGCGCATTGCTGTTGTGGGTTTCTCGCTCGGGGCGCAACTCGCGCTTGCGCTTGCGAGTGAAAACCCCGAGCTGGTGAGTGGCGTTGTTTCGATCAGCGCACTAGCGATTCCGTCGCGCGCGCCGGGCGTCACGCGAGCGCTGCTTTCGTCGACCGCGGGGCTCGCGAAGAACGAGCGGTTTGCGCGGGCGCAAGCAAAAGCGCTCGGTGTGCCGCCCGCGCTCGTGCCCGACTACCTTCGAACCTCAGAGTCGATCTCGAAGGCGACCCTGCTCAATGTTGTTGCTGCGAACGGTGCGTTTACCGTTCCTGCCGGGTGGGCGGGTTTTACCGGGGCCGCCATGGTGCTCGCGGGCGGTCGTGAGCCGCGCCAAGTTCAGCGTTCCGCTCAGCTACTCCACGCTGCCAACCCGCGCAGCTCTCTCGAGCTTGATCTCGACGCGGGCCACACGCTCCCCTTCAGCAATCCGACGCTTGTTGCCCGAAGCATCCGCAGTGTGGTTACGCCCGATGGAATTTGACCGCTGTCGCGCTTCGCGCGTCAGCTCGACTGGGCCCACGCCGTTGAGGATTCGACTCGCTTCGCTCGCTCAACGACCGGTGGGTATCGCTCGTTGACCGCTGCGGCGCCGTGCCCCAACCGCCCAACACCCGCGACCCCCGAATGTCACAACCGGGCGATACCCTAGACCGGTGATCGTCGAGCATTTGAGCCTGGTGGATTTTCGCAATTATGCGACCGCCGAACTCGCGCTCGAACGAGGGGCGAACGTGCTCGTCGGCCGCAACGGGCAGGGCAAAACAAACCTGGCCGAAGCGATCGTGTTTCTCGCGACGCTCGGCTCGCACCGGGTCTCATCGGATGCCCCTTTGGTGCGCGATGGCGCAGAAGCCGCTTTCGTCCGTGCGCGCCTCGCGCACGGTGAACGTCATGTGCTCACTGAGGTGCAGATCAACAAGCAGGGTTCGAACAAGGCCCGCATCAACGGTTCGCCCGCAAAGACGAACGAACTCCCGCGTTTCGCGCACGTCGTGCTGTTCGCTCCAGAGGATCTGCAAATTGTTCGCGGCGACCCCTCATCGCGACGCCGCTTCACAGATCAACTGCTCATTCAGCGCACGCCACGAATGTCGTCGGTACTCGCCGACTACGACCGTGTACTCAAGCAGCGCACGACGCTTCTGAAATCTGCGCGGGCTCGCGGCATCCGCTCATCCAATGCCGAAGCACTCAGCACGCTCGAGGTGTGGGATGACAAGCTCATCGAACTCGGGTCGCAGATCATTTCTGCGCGAGACCGGCTGGTTGCTGATCTTCGCGAACCGCTGCGCGAGGCCTACTTTCAGATTGTCGGGGACGATCACAAGCCCGAGATCGAGATGAAGGTCACGGCGTTTGGTGAGGGACCTGACGAAGATGAGGATGATTCTGAGGTGGGCCCTTCTGGGCCCACGCCGGCCGGAGGCTCGCCGCGCCGTTCACGGCGTGGCGAGGGGCCGGTGGGGACTCGCCTTAGGCTCGCTCAGGAGCCTCGAGAGGTGCCGAGTCAGTTCCGTGAGACGCTGCTCGCACGGCGAGCGCAGGAACTCGAGCGGGGGCTCACGCTTGTCGGCCCGCACCGGGACGATATGGTGCTGCGCATCCGCGATCTGCCCGTGCGTGGTTACGCCTCACATGGAGAGTCATGGTCGGTTGCCCTCGCTCTGCGGCTCGCTTCCGCTGAACTCCTGCGCGCGGATTCCCCGGCCGGCGACCCCGTGGTGATTCTCGACGATGTGTTCGCCGAACTTGATGCGGGCCGGCGCGAACGGCTCGCCGAGCTCGTGAAAGGCTACGAGCAGGTGCTCGTCACCGCCGCGGTCGAGAACGATGTTCCGGCGCCGCTTCGCGCGCACACCGTGTACGTCAATGCGGGTACGCTCAGCGATACGCGCGACGCAGAGGAGCCTTCATGAGCGAAGAATCCTCCGAGCCACAGGTCCCGCTCACCGTCGGAACCTATTTGCGGCTGCGCGGGCTCAAGCCAACCAAGATGTACAGACGTCGTACGCGTGTGGCGGATGACGACAACCAGCCGTTCACGAAAGGTCGCGACCCAAAACCGCTCGGCCTCGCGATCGATGCCTTCGCGAAACAGGCGGGCTGGGAACAGACGCTGAGCCGTGAAGAGCTCGCGCTCAAGTGGGCTGAACTTGTCGGGCCCGACACTGCCGCCCGATCAAAACCAGTCGGAATCCAGGGCGGCACGCTCGTTGTGCAGTGTGACTCAACCGCCTGGACCAAACAGCTGCAATACATGCGCGCGCAGATCGTCACGCGCATTTTGGAAGACTTCCCCGACGCCGAAATTGAGGATGTTCGATTCATCGGCCCGGATGTGCCTTCCTGGAAGTGGGGGCACAGAACTGTACCTGGGCGCGGACCGCGCGATACTTACGGGTAACCCACCAGATCGAGGGTCAAATCGGTTCTAGAGGCCTTTTTGCGCGTTTTAGCCGCTTTCGGCGTGCTGAATGACAGCTTCGCCCGATAGAATGAAGTGTTCGAGACGTAGAACATGGAGCCGCACCAGATGACGAACGACACCCCTGCCGACGAGACGCAAAACAGCCCAGAGGCAGCGGTGCCCGAAGGTGGTTCAGCCCTCTCGTCGACGCACGTCAACGGCGAGTATGGCGCCGAGAACATTCAGGTGCTTGAGGGCCTCGAAGCTGTTCGCAAGCGCCCCGGTATGTACATCGGTTCGACGGGCCCACGCGGTCTGCACCACCTCGTGTACGAGATCGCCGACAACTCGGTTGACGAGGCACTCGCTGGGCACTGCGACACGATCGATGTGACGATTCTTGCCGACGGTGGCATCCGCGTTATTGACAACGGTCGCGGTATTCCCGTGAGCGAACACCCGACCGAGGGCAAGAGCACGCTCGAGGTTGTGCTCACGGTGCTGCACGCCGGTGGAAAGTTCGGCGGTGGTGGGTACGCCGTTTCGGGTGGTTTGCACGGTGTGGGTTCCTCCGTTGTCAACGCGCTCTCGACAGCGCTCGATGCCGAGGTCAAGCGTGACGGCTATGTGTGGCGCCAGTCATTCCGCGACGGCGGCAACCCGGTTGGCCCCATCGAGCGTGGCGAGCCGACCGACGAGACCGGTACGACCATCACGTTCTGGCCAGACCCCACGATCTTTACCGAGACGACCGACTTTGAGTACGACACACTGCGTACTCGCTTCCAGCAGCAGGCGTTCCTCAACAAGGGGCTCAAGTTCGTGCTTCGCGATGAGCGCGAAGACTCAGCGACCGAGGTTGAAGAAGAGGGCGTGCTCGTGACGAAGCAGCCAGAAGACACCTTCCTCTACGAGCGCGGTCTTGTTGACTACGTTGACTACCTCAACACCAAACGCCAAGCACACGTTGTGCACCCCGACATCGTCGCGTTCGAGTCAGAAGACACCGAAAAGCGCATTTCGCTCGAGGTAGCGATGCAGTGGACGACGAGCTACCAAGAGAGCATCTTCACCTACGCCAACACGATCAACACGGCCGAGGGTGGCACGCACGAAGAAGGCTTCCGTGCCGCACTGACGGGTCTCATCAACCGCTACGCGCGCGCGAACAACCTCCTGAAAGAGAAGGACGAAAACCTCTCGGGTGAAGACGTCCGCGAGGGTCTGACGACCGTCATCTCGATCAAGCTCGGCGAACCGCAATTCGAGGGTCAGACCAAGACCAAACTCGGCAACACCGAGGCGAAGACCTTCACGCAGCGTGTTGTCAACGAGCAGCTCGCCGACTGGTTCGACCGCCACCCGGGCGAGGCAAAGAACATCATCCGTAAGGCAATCGACGCCGCAACCGCGCGTATCGCAGCCCGTAAGGCGCGTGAGACCGCTCGCCGCAAGGGCGGCTTCGAGTCGACCGCGATGCCCGACAAGCTCAAGGACTGCACGAGCAAAGACCCGTCGATTTCAGAGATCTACCTCGTCGAGGGTGACTCGGCAGGTGGTACCGCCGCTTCGGGTCGCGACCCCAAGACGCAGGCCATCATGGGCCTGCGAGGCAAGATCCTCAACGTCGAGCGCGCCCGCATCGACCGCGTGCTTGGCAACGAAGAAATCCAGGCGATGATCTCGGCCTTCGGCTGTGGCATTGGCGAAGAATTCGACCTGGCCAAGGCTCGCTATCACAAGATTGTGCTCATGGCGGATGCCGATGTCGACGGTCAGCACATCACGACACTCTTGCTAACCTTCCTCTTCCGCTACATGCGCGGGCTTGTCGAGGCCGGTTACGTCTATCTCGCAATGCCGCCGCTCTACCGCCTCAAGTGGTCGAACGCCGAACACGAATACGTTTACAGCGACAACGAGCGCGACGCTCTGCTCGCGTACGGCCAGGAGAACGGCAAGAAGATCCCGAAGGACGGCGTGCAGCGCTACAAGGGTCTCGGTGAAATGAACGCCGACGAACTCTGGGACACCACGATGAACCCGGAGACCCGCACGCTCAAGCAGGTCACGATCGACGACGCTGCTATCGCCGACGAGATCTTCTCGACACTCATGGGTGAAGACGTTGAGTCACGACGCAGCTTCATCCAGCGCAACGCAAAGGACGTGCGGTTCCTCGACATCTAAGTCGACGCATCCGCTGACACGAAACGAAACTCATGGCTGACGAGAACACCACTCCCGCGAACGAGAACGAAGACGTTCGCCCCGACCCCAACGCCGACCACAACCACGGCAACATCGCGAAGATCGATCTGAGCGAAGAGATGCAGTCGAGCTACCTCGACTACGCCATGGCCGTCATCATCGGTCGTGCGCTGCCCGATGTGCGCGATGGGTTGAAGCCCGTGCACCGCCGTGTCATTTATGGCATGCAGGAGTTCGGCTACCGCAACGACAAGAAGGTTGTGAAGTGCGCCCTCATCGTCGGTGACGTCATGGGGAAGTTGCACCCGCACGGTGACAGCTCGATCTATGACACGCTCGTGCGTATGGTGCAGCCGTGGACGCTGCGTTACCCGCTCGCCGAGGGTCAGGGCAACTTCGGCTCGCCCGGCAACATGGGTGCCGCTGCCTTCCGGTACACCGAGGCAAAGATGTCGAAGATCGCCGGCGAGCTCGTGCGTGACATCGACGAGAACACCGTTGATTTCGTGCCGAACTACGACGGTACGCGCGATGAGCCGACTGTGCTGCCTGCCCGCTTCCCCAACCTCCTTGTGAACGGCTCGGCCGGTATCGCCGTGGGTATGGCGACCAACATTCCGCCGCACAACCTGCGCGAGGTGGGCAACGCCGCGTTGTGGGCGCTGGATAACCCGGATGCCACGCGCGAAGAGTTGCTCGACGCACTCATCGAGCGTGTGCCGGCCCCCGACTTCCCGACCGGTGCGACGATCCTCGGCACGAAGGGTGCACAGCAGGCCTACCGCACCGGCCGCGGGTCGATCACGATGCGTGCTGTTGTCGACATGGAAGAGATTCAGGGTCGCACTTGCCTCGTTGTGCGCGACCTGCCGTACCAGGTAAACCCCGACAACCTGCTCGTCAAGATCGCATCCCTCGTCAAGGAGGGTCGCATCGGCGGCATCGCCGACATCCGCGACGAGAGCTCGAGCCGCACCGGCCAGCGCATCGTCATCGTGCTCAAGCGCGACGCGGTTGCCAAGGTCGTGCTGAACAACCTCTTCAAGTACACCTCGCTGCAAGAGAACTTCTCGGCGAACATGCTCGCAATCGTCGATGGTGTGCCGCGCACGCTTTCGCTCGACGGGTTCATTCAACACTGGATTGACCACCAGATCGAAGTTATTCTGCGTCGCTCGCAGTTCCGCCTCGCAAAGGCCGAAGCCGACATTCACATCTGGCGTGGGTACCTGCTTGCGCTGGGTGCCCTCGATGAGGTGATTGCACTCATCCGTGCATCGAAGACGACCGACGAGGCACGCGAGGGGCTCAAGGGCCTGCTCGGTGTTGACGACGACCAGGCCAACGCGATTCTCGAAATGCAGTTGCGCCGCCTGGCCGCGCTCGAGCGCGAGAAGATCGTCAAGCGCGCCGAAGAACTGCAGCTCATCATCGACGACCTGAAAGACATCATCGCGACGCCCACGCGTCAGCGTTCGATCGTGCGCGACGAGCTCGCCGCAATCGTCGACAAATATGGCGACGAGCGCCGCACGACGATCCTGCACGGCTACGACGGCGACGTTTCGATGGAAGACCTCATCCCCGAAGAAGAGATGGTCGTGACCGTCACACGCGAGGGCTACATCAAGCGCACGCGCAGCGACAACTACCGTCAACAGCACCGCGGCGGCAAGGGCGTCAAGGGCGCAGCCCTGCGAGCGGATGACGTCGTCGAACACTTCTTCGTCACGACAACGCACCACTGGCTCCTCGTCTTCACCGACAAGGGCCGCGTCTACCGCACGAAGACGTATGAGGCTCCCGAGGGTGGCCGCGACGCGAAGGGCGCGCACGTTGCGAACCTGCTCGCACTGCAGCCGGACGAGAAGATCGCCCAGATCCTCGACATTCCCGACTATGAAGCCGCCGACTACCTCGTGCTCGCGACCAAGGGTGGAACCGTCAAGAAGACGCTCCTCTCGGCGTACGACACGAACCGCCAGGGCGGCATCATCGCGATCAAGCTCAAAGAGGGCGACGAGCTCGTCTCGGCACTGCTTGCGAATGCCGACGACCAGCTCCTCCTCATCACCGAGAAGGGCCAGTCGGTTCGCTTCCCGGCATCGGATGACTCCCTCCGCCCCCTGGGTCGATCGACCGAGGGTGTTCGCGGTATCTCGCTCAAGGGTGATGACCTGCTGCTGAGCGCATCCGTTGCCGACCCGGAGGGCTTCGTCTTCACCGTGACGGATGCCGGCTTCGCAAAGCGCACCCCGGTTTCGGAATACCGTGTGCAGGGCCGTGGCGGCTCGGGCATCAAGGTTGCCAAGCTGAGCGATGAGAAGCGCGGGCGCCTTGCCGGTGGCCTCATCGTGCGCGAGGGCGACGAAGTACTCGTCGTTATGGAGGGCGGCAAGGTTGTGCGCACCGCGATCGACCAGGTGTCGATCACAGGTCGCGACACGATGGGCGTCATCTTCGCGAAGCCCGACGAGGGCGACCGCATTCTGGCGATCGCGCGCAATAGCGAGCGTGTTCTCGGGGAGCAGACAGACGACGAAGGTAGCGTTGAAGCCGGTAACGTAGAGCAACAGGCCGCGCCGGCGGTCGCAAGTGTGCCCGCTGACGCGAGTGGGCCAGCTGAAGAAAGTGAATCTGAATGAGCACCGTAGCTGACAAGCTCGCGCGCAAATCGAGCAAGAAGACCGAGGCAAAGCAGGTACGCCTGCGCCTCGTGTACGTCGACTTCTGGTCGGCAATCAAGCTGTCGTTCCTCGGCGCTGTCGCGCTCGCGGTTGTGACGATCATCACCTTCTTCTTGATTTACCTCGTGCTGCAGGCCTCGGGCCTCATCGGCAAGGTCGACGAACTCGTCGGTGCCTTCAGCGGTGGCCAGGTGAGCATCGCGAAGGAATTCGGCCTCACGCAGGTCATGGCCTTCGCAACGGTTGTCGCGATTTTGAACCTCGTCGTGTGCACCGTGCTCGGCGCTGTTGTCGCCGGCATCTACAACATGGCGGTCAAGGTGACGGGCGGTCTGCTCGTCGGCTTCACATCTTCTTGAGCCAGTTTGCTCACGCGCGAAAATCCGCGTAAGATTTGTGAGGTTGCGGGGGTATAGCTCAGGCGGTTAGAGCGCTTCACTGATAATGAAGAGGTCCCAAGTTCAAGTCTTGGTACCCCCACCAACAGACACAAGGCCAGGCGAGAAATCGACTGGCCTTCGTTGTCTCAGCGGCCGGTGAACCAGTAGACCGCGATTGCGAGCGCCCACACGAGGGCAACGATCTCGCCGTCGCGCACACGGAAGGGCGCCGCATGCCGAATGGTTCGTTCGGGCAATGCACCGAGGCCGCGCGAGCAGGCGTGCCGAATTGGTGTCTTGCCGCAACAGCACCGCGAAGCGACCGCCGAGCCCAAGAACGTCGACGACGCGGTAGGGCACGCCGAACTGCGTGATGACGGAATCTGCAAGCACCCGTGTGCGCAGGAAGGCAATCGTTGCGACATAAACAACCGAAACGGCCGCGAGGCCGAGCGCACCCGCAGTTCATTCGTGCCGCCATTGCGCAATCCCCCTCGCTGTGGTGGCCCTCCGACCCCTCGCCGTGGCAGAGGCCGGCCGGGTGGTTTGAAGAACGTGCCGCCGCGGCAGAATCGGTTGCCCCCGGCGCCCCCATCCTCATCGAGGCGGGTGCGATCGACGCTCGCGGATGCCCTCGCGACGGCACTGCGCTAACAAACTGCCCGAGCAAACGAGAAACGCAGCCGCCCGAAGGCGGCTGCGTTTCTTGCGATTTGTTGGGACTAACCGTTGAAGCGGTAGAAGTCGCCCGAGGTCCAGATGGTCTGGATGCTCGTGAGACGGCCGTAGTCTGGCGAGTGTGCAATGCGGTTGTTGCCCATGTACACACCCACGTGGCCGTAGGAACCGGGCGAACCGCGGAACCAGAAGTCACCGGGCACGGCTTGCGAAGCTGGGATGCGCGTCATGGCTGCAGCCTGCTGGCTTGCACCGTGGTACAACGTCTTGCCGGTTGCCTGCTGCACAACCCACTTGATGTAACCCGAGCAGTCAAAGCCCGTCGATGGGTGTGCTCCCGCCCATGCGTAGGGGTAGCCCAGGTACTGAATCGCCTTATCGACGATCTTCTGTTGCGTGCTCTTCTCGGCGGCCGGGATGACCTTGAAGCGCGCACCCTCAAGGCTCCACACGTTGCCCCACTGGTTGACAACGGTGTTCTTCTCGGATGCGCTCGAGGTGAAGAAGTGGCGGCCGTTCTTTTGCGACCAGAACCGGTACACGTCAGCCGAACCGCTCGCATTTGACCCCGCCGGGTAGACGTAGAACGCAATACCTTCTGAGGCCCAGACACCCGGCCACTTCTTGGCCATCGTGTCGGCTTCGTCCTTCGAGATCGTGTAGAAGTGCGCGTTGTACATCTTCGACCAGAAGCGGTACACGGGAACTGTGCCAGCTGCCTCGGTCTCGAACGCATAGAACGCGATCTGCTCGTACTTCCACGCATCGCCCCACTGATTCTCAATCGTCGACTTCTCGGAAGACGAGATCGTGTAGTGGTGGCCGTTGTACCAGGGGCTCCAGAAGCGGTAGACGGGCTTCGCGCCCGCCGGCAGCGCCATGGAGTCAAGGCTCAAGGGCATGTCTGCGAGAACTTCTTCGACCGGAATCGACTCGTTCGGGATGACGTCTTCCGCAACGTCAGGAGCAACGGGTTCGGTTGCCTCGACCGCGGGCTCTGCGGCATCCGTGACTACGGGTGCATCGCTCGTCTCGGGAAGCTCAATTGCGGGTGCCGAGGGAGCCTCGGTGGGCTCGGGCGTTACTTCAACAACGTCTGAGGCCGTCGAGGCGCCGTCAACGGGGGTTTCTTCAAGGGTTTCTGCATTGGCGCCAGCGGCGAGGGTCAGTGCAACTGCACCGGCCAACACACCAGCCAGGGCGCGCTTGGTCCAGCTCTTTCGGGGCATGGTTGGGAACGCTACCGCAGAAACTGCAAAAAACCTGAAAAATCATCACAGGAACGTAACGGATCGGAGGAAACTCCCAGGTTTCGATTTCATGCGGCCAATGTAAGGTTTGCCCACCTCAATAGCGAGTACCGTCGGGTCGGATGCTGTCGCAATGACGCGGATTGCAGCATCCGTTCTGCTCGAGAAAGTTCGGCCGTCTTCCTGGCTTCATTTCTCATGGGCCTGCGTGAAGGCGTTGAGGTTTCACGCATCATCGGCATCCTCCTTGCCTTCGTCACGGTCGCGCGCTGAAGCATCCGCCAATTTGCGCGCATCGGATGCCGTCGATATAGTTGTGTGTCGGGGTTTTCCCCCGATACCCGTGGTGTCTGACTCCACTCGGATGCCACACCGGGGCCTTAGCTCAGTTGGTAGAGCGCCTGCTTTGCAAGCAGGATGTCAGGAGTTCGAATCTCCTAGGCTCCACAAATGCGAGAGACCCCCGACCAAATGGTCGGGGGTCTCTCGCATTTGTTACGCCTGTCGAGATTCTCACTCTGCCGCCCCGCCCGCCCCTCTGTCGCGGCCTGGTTGCGGTTCCACGCACACAGTGACCGCGTGCGCCGCCGTCGTTTGCACAATGTGACCAGCGGATTGGGCGCGGGGCGGGGGCATTCATATGCTTTCTTCGTGAACACGCCCTTCTCCGAGAACAAGCACAGCGCGCAGGCAGCGGCATCCGATCGACTTGATGAACTCCCCGTCACGAAAGAGCACGGTCGTGTGCTCTTTGGTTCGGGGCTCGGCTGGGCGCTCGACGCCATGGACGTCGGGCTCATTTCATACATCATTGTTGTGCTCGCGCAGCAGTGGGATTTGAGCGCGACCGAGCGTTCGTGGATTCTGTCGGTCGGCTTTCTCGGCATGACGATCGGTGCGACCGTGGGTGGCCTCCTCGCTGACCGCATCGGCCGTCGCCAGGTGTTTGCGATCTCGCTGCTCGTCTTTGGTATCGCGACGGGCGCGAGCGCGCTCGCGGGTGGCATCGCGGTGCTGCTCGTGCTGCGCTTCATCGTGGGTCTCGGCCTGGGCGCCGAACTGCCCGTCGCCTCGACGTACGTGAGCGAGTTCTCACCAGCGCGGGTGCGTGGCCGCCTCGTCGTGATTCTCGAAGGCTTCTGGGCTGTCGGGTGGACGGCCGCCGCTATCATCGGATACTTCGTGATTCCGGCATCCGAAAACGGATGGCGGTGGGCCTTCGCGCTCGGCGCAATCCCCGCGATCTACGCCGTCATCGTGCGGTGGGGCCTCCCGGAGTCGCCACGCTGGCTCGCCCAGCAGGGGCGCGAGCAGGAAGCACAAGCCGTCGTCGATCGGCTTGAAAACTCGCCGGCCATCTTCGGATCGAAGGCAAGCAAGATCGAACAGGCGGTACCGGCTGCTCCGACGGGCGCCCCTATCGCGACGACCTGGCTCGCCCGCCTGCAGACGCTGTGGTCGCCCGAGTTCCGCTCCCGCACGGCGTGCCTGTGGGTCGTGTGGTTCTGCGTGAACTTCTCGTACTACGGCGCATTCCTGTGGATCCCGACGATCCTCAACGAAGATCTCGGCAGCCTCACGAAAACCTTCGGTTACACGCTCATCATCACGCTCGCACAGCTGCCCGGCTATGTCGCAGCGGGCTGGCTCATCGAGGTGTGGGGTCGCCGCGCGACACTGAGTGTCTTCCTCGTGGGCTCGGGCGTTTCGGCCATTCTCTTTGGTAACGCGGGCTCGACGGGCCAACTCATCGCCTTCGGCATGCTGTTGTCGTTCTTCAACCTCGGCGCCTGGGGTGCGCTCTACGCCGTGACGCCCGAGGTCTACCCGACCTCACTGCGCGCGACGGGTGCGGGCTGGGCTGCCGGGTTCGGCCGCATCGCCTCGATCGTCGCGCCGCTCTCGGTGCCGCTCTTCCTCGGCTGGGGCGGGGCATCGTTGCTCTTCGTTGTCTTCTCGGCGTTCTTTGCCATTGCAGCCCTGGCGACGTGGGGGCTCACCGACCGCAAGGGCGAGCACCTCGATGATCGCTAACTCGAGCCGTCACCCGCATCGACGGCGCTAAGAAAACGGATCACGTCGGCCGTCGCACTCGGCTCATCAAGGTAGTAGCCATGGCGCGCGCCGGGGTACATAATGAGCTGCGCGCCCGGGATGCGATCGGCCATCGCGATGGCATTCTCGGGTGGCGTGAGCAGATCGCGATCGCCATGCAGGATGAGCGTGGGCGCCTCGATGAGTTCGAGGTCGTCCCACGTGTCGTGGTCGCGGCTTGCCGCCCAGTGCAAGCGCTTTGACCTGCGCCCCGCCGTGAGGTTGAAGAACGCCGCGGCATCCGCGTGCGGTTGCTCGTTGCGGAAGAACTGTCGCGACATCCGATCGGGGTCGTTGCTCAGCAGGTCGTCGATCGCCTCGCGCGAGGCACGCGTGCCGCGCAGATCACCCGGCGAGGTCGCGCCCAAAACGAGCGAGCGCACGCGATCGGGGTAATCGAGCGCCATTTGCTGCGCGACCCGGCCGCCCATCGAGTGGCCGTACACGTGCGCCCGGTCGATGCCGAGGTGTTCAAGCACCGAGACGGCGTCATCCGCAAAAGTGCTCGTCGTCCAGTTGTCACCGCCGCCCGCATCGCTCGCCCCGACACCGCGATGGTCGAAGGTCACCACACGAAAATGCTCGGCGAGGTCGGGGACGATGGCATCCCACGCGGTTTGGTCAACGGCCTGCCCCGCGATGAGCAGCACGGGCGCACCGCTGCCGCGCGAGCGCCACGCGATGCGTGTGCCGTCTGTTGCTGCCGCGAAACCCGATTCGGTCATGGGGTTGTGACACCAACGGATGCCACGGCATCCGCCTCACGTGCATCGGCGAGTTGCCCGCCTGTCAGCACGCCCGGGAGGCCGCGACCGTGTTTTGTCGTGAAGAAGAGAATGACAGCGAGGATGAACAGCACGGCGGCGATGAGGCTCGTGATGGTGTCGTCGCCCCACATGCTGAAGGCGCTGATACCGCCGATTCCGCCGAGCCAGCGCAGCGGGCGGGCAAGCGCCTTCGGCCTCGTGCTGTCGTAGCGCAGTTGCACGGCGAGGTCGCCGAGCGAACGCCCCGTCACGAGAATGACAATGAGCCAGAGCAGCGCCGTGAGGCCTGTGCTCGCGAAGGAGATGAGGCGCCCACTCAACGGTTCGGGTGTTTCGGGCCAGAAGGTCACGAGCGCGATGTTGATCGCGACGGCGATGAAACCCGAGAGGAACCAGAAGCCGAGCCCGTCGCAAACCATAGCGAGCGCCCGGCGGCCGCGGGTCACGGGGCGGGGTGCTGTGGCATCCGCTTGTTTTTCCACACCGCGGCGTTCGCGGGGCACGACGAGGCCGAGGAGTGAACCGATAACGGCACCCGTCGTATTGGTCATGAGGTCGCCGACATCGGCGATGCGGTAGGCGCACGGGTAGATGCCCCAGACGCCCGTGTACTGCGTGAGTTCGACGAAGAGTGAGACCCCAAGCCCCACGAGCAGGGCAACGACGAAGCCCTTGTTCCACACGATGCGGATGATGATGCCGAGCGGCACAAAGAGCAACACGTTGAAGACGAGCTGCAGAATCGCGGGGCTCGTGAGGGGGTTGGCGCTTTCGAGTCCTTTTTGAATCTCGGTGACAACCGACCACGGGTTGAACTCAACGGGTGCGCATTGAATCTCGCTCGGTTCGGGCAGCGGCAGCAGCGTGAAGGTCCAGATGGCCCAGAAGTAGATGAGCGCCGCAACAAAGAAGAGGGTGCGCATGAGGCTGAGCCCGCCGCGGCGACGGTAACTCAGCCACACGAATGGAACGAACAGCAGCGCGCTCACGCCGAGCCCGAGGAAAATCGCAAACAGCGCGGATAACTCTTGTGCCCCCATGCGTTCCAGGCTAGCGAGCGCGGCGTATGCGCGGTGTCATCCGAGCGGCTGATGGTTCTCAATCGCCCGGATGAGGGCGCGACCGTGCTCCCGTTGCTCGATCAGCGCGAACCTTTCGGGTTAACCCGAAGGCATTGTTCCGGCTGCCGGGGTACTCTCGCGAAGCGCGCAGCCCTAGCGTTGAAGCATGACATCGCAAACACTCGCTCCCACGAGCACGAAGGCCGCGCCACGGCGCGTGTTACTGACGATCGTTGAGCTCGCAGCACTCGGGGTGCTCGGTGGTGGCGCACTCGGCTTTATCGGGGGCCTCCTCGGTGCGGGCTTCGGCACGCTCGTGATTCTCGGCATCGGGCTCATCTTCTTGATCGCCGCCGTCTACGTGTTCTTCGGCATCGGATGGTTCGAGCAACAGCGCGTCGACAACCTCTACGGCTTCGGCCTCACGCCCCTGCGTTTCGCGCAGCAGCGTGAGCCGGGGTTTGTGAACTGGCTCAAATCGCTCTGGCACGAAGTGCTCGATGGGGCGATGTGGCGTGCGGTCGCCAACTTCGTCATCTCGACGGCCTTCGGCGCCTTGATCGCCCGCTTGCTCTTCGGCCTCATCTGGAACGTCTTCTACGCCTTCTCGTGGCTCTCTGACAACCCGCCCCCGCGTCCGTGGGGTGTGTGGGGCGTCGATGTGAGCCCGGCCTGGTCACCCCTCGTCGGCTTGCTCTTGGCGCTCGGATGCCTCGCGGCAATCGTTGGCATTGCCCTCCTCTCGCGTTCGATCAGTGAAGCGATTGTGGCCGGCCCGCAGCGCCGAGCGGCGCTCACGCAAAAGGTTGAGGTCACGAGCAAGCAGCGCGCAGGCGCTGTGCGAGCGGCTGATGTCGAGCGCACGCGTATCGAACGCGATCTGCACGACGGCGTCCAACCGCGACTCGTCTCGGTCGGCATGACCCTTGGCCTCGCGCAGGAGAAGATCGACCAGGATCCCGCCGCAGCGAAAGCGCTCATCGAAGAGGCGCACACCTCAACGAAGGCGGCCATCACCGAGCTGCGTCAGCTTGCCCGAGGCATTCACGCCTCCGTACTCGACGATCGTGGCCTCGACGCCGCACTCTCGGCGCTCGCCGGCCGCTCGCACATCCCCGTACATCTTGATGTGCGCATCGATCCGAAAGACACGGGCGGATGCCGCGACGCCGAAGCCGCGATCTACTTCGCAATCGCCGAGTCGCTCACGAACGCGGCTAAGCACTCCCGCGCAAGTGAGTGTCGCGTCGCGGTACGCAGTCGCCCTGGCGGAACTATCTGGGCACGCGTGGAAGACGACGGTGTTGGCGGGGCAGAAATCACCCCGGGTGGTGGCCTCGACGGCATTATGAACCGCATCCTCGCGGCGGGCGGAACCGCCCAGCTACAGAGTCCGGCCGGTGGCCCAACAGCACTGGAGGTGACGGTGCCATGCGCATCCTGATCTGTGAAGACTCCGTCCTCCTGCGCGAGGGGCTTGTGCGCTTGCTGGAAGACAAAGGGCACGAGGTTGTCGCGGCACTCCCCGACGCCTCGGGGCTCATGGTCGCGGTCGACACCGAGAACCCAGAGCTTTGCATCCTCGATGTCCGACTCCCACCAACGTTCACCGACGAAGGCATTCGGGCCGCGCTCGCGGTGCGCTCGCGGCATCCGCAGCTGCCGCTCCTCGTGCTCTCGCAGTATGTCGAAGAGCGGTACGCGAGCGAGCTCATTGCCGCGCAAGGAGGGCCGCTTGGCTACTTGCTCAAGGATCGGGTCGCCGACGTGACCGACTTCGTCGCGAGCGTCGAACAGATCGCGGGCGGAGCGACGGTGCTCGACCCCGAGGTCGTCGCGCAGCTGCTCACGCGCCGCCAAAAAGACGATCGGATGCAGCAACTGACCGAACGCGAGCGCACCGTGCTCGCCCTCATCGCAGAAGGCAAATCGAACCAGGCCATCGCGAACACCCTCTTCGTCTCAGAAGCGAGCGTCGAGAAATACATCACGGCAATCTTCCAAAAACTCGGGCTCGAACCCGACGAGCACGGCAACCGCCGGGTGCTCGCGGCACTTGCCCACATCGAGAACACCGGCTCAGCGCCGCAGACAGGAGCCTCCTCATGAGCACCGACACCTACGCCCCACCGCCCGCCTTCGACGGCGCCCTCGTCAACGCGGAACCGCCGCGTGGCGGGTGGATCAAACCCGTCCTCATCACGGTCGGCACGATCGTGCTGCTTTCCGTTGTTGTGCAGGGGGTCTTCAGCGGCATCCGTATGTTCAATCACGCCGCCTCGACGCAGACGGCAGCAATGGACGGCGTCAGCGCCCTGCGCATTGATGCGGCCGCTGGCGACTTCGCTATCGACTACCACGACACAGACGAGGCCCTCTTGAGCAGTGCGGGTACACGTGACTGGGAACTTCGTCGCGAGGGCGACGTGCTCGTGGTCGAGCCCGAGCACGGGTTCTTTGGCGGATGCTTCGGGTGGTGCTTTGGCGGCCACGAAGAGGTCACGCTGACGCTGCCCAAGCAGTTCGAGTCGCGCCAAATTGACCTCGACCTCGTGCTTTCGGCGGGGAGCTTCACGGCTGATGGTGCCTACGGCGACCTCGCGGTCACCGTCAACGCGGGTGATGTGCGCCTCGGTGGCGTGACCGACACGCTGCGTGCCGACGTCAATGCGGGCAAGCTCGTGCTGGGCCTTGAGAACGTCGATGAGGCAGTCTTCGATGTCAACGCGGGCCGTGTTGAGGCAGAGTTCGCGGGTGTCGCCGCCGACCGCGTCGACATTGACGTGAGTGCAGGATCACTCGATCTCACGGTGCCGAGCGGGCGCTACAGCGTCTCGTCCGACGTGAGTGCGGGGAGCTTCGACAACCGCGTGGGCTCGTCGTCGGGCACGACCGATCACCTCATCAACGTGCGCGTCTCGGCCGGTAGCGTCGTCGTGAGCGATGGGACGCCCCGCCCATACTGACCGGCGTTGCTCCCGTCGCACGACACGCCCTCATTCCACTGGTTTGAGGGCGTGTCGGCATAATCCGGCTGCTGCTCGCCGACGACCCGGCGCTCATCCGCGGCGCGCTCGGGGCTTTGCTGCAACTGGAGCCGGATCTCGAGGTGGTGGGCGAAGCATCCGATGGAGCCATGGCCGTTACTGAGGCCGTGCGCCTGCGACCCGATGTGTGCTTGATGGATATTCAGATGCCCGACAAGGGCTGGATCTAGAGTTTGTGGGATGCTGGGGGCATGACTGCTGCACCAGTGAAGCTGCCCCGCGAAGAGATCGACCCCGACGGCCTGCTTGAGTATTCGGTTGTGTTCACCGACCGCTCGCTCAATCACATGTCGGCCAAGTTCGTCGCGGCGATGCAGCAGGTGCTCTCGGTGCTCGAATCGACCTACAACGCTGCGACGTCCGCCCTCATCCCCGGTGGCGGATCGTGTGCCATGGAAGCCGTCGCGCGCCAGCTCGCGACGGGCAAGCGTGTGCTCGTGCTGCGCAACGGATTCTTCTCGTACCGCTGGTCGCAGATCATCCAGCAGGGCGCCATCACAGACGAGGTCACGGTCATGCGTGCCCGCCAGCTCTCCGAAGAGCCGCAGGCCGCGTGGGAGCCAGCCCCCATCGAAGAGGTCGTCGCGAAGATTCGCGAGAAGCAGCCCGAGGTAGTTTTCGCTCCCCACGTTGAAACGGCATCCGGCACGATCCTGCCCGACGCCTACCTCAAGGCTGTCGCCGATGCGACGCACGAGGTCGGCGGCCTCTTTGTGCTCGATTGCATCGCCTCGGGCGCCATGTGGGTTGATATGCAGCTGCTTGGCATCGACGTGCTCATCAGCGCGCCGCAAAAGGGCTGGAGCGGTTCGCCCGGCACTGGCTTTGTCATGTTGAATGCGGATGCCGCGGCAGCCGTCGAGGCAACAACCTCAACGTCGTTCGCGCTCGACCTCAAGAAGTGGATCGCGATCTGCGACGAATACCGCGCGGGCCGTGCGGCCTACCACGCGACCATGGCGACCGACACAATCGTGCACAACCTCGGGCCGATGCTCGAGACACAAGCGCAAGCCGAGCCGTTGCGTGCGGCGCAGGCCGAGCTCGGCACCAAGGTGCGCGCGATGCTCGCCGAGCGCGGGTTTGCTTCGGTTGCGGCACCCGAATATGCGGCGCCGGGCGTTGTCGTTGTCTACACGGATGACCCCGACATGAAGTCGACCGCTAAACTCAAGCCGGCGGGTGTGCAGGCTGCCGCGGGTGTTCCGCTCTTCTGCGACGAGCCCGAGGGGTTCTCGACGTTCCGACTGGGGCTTTTCGGCCTCGACAAACTCGGTGACGTCGACGGCACGGTCGACCGCCTCGCCGCTGCGCTCGACGAGATCGGCTACGCAGCCTCCTAGATCGCGAGGCCGAGGGCGAGCAGCAGCACGCCCAGCGCGGGCAGCACGCCCTGCACAGCGGCCGCGCGCAACCGGTTCGGCCCCGACAGAAGCAGCACAAGGGATGCCGCCGCCATCGACGCCGCGCCAACGAACACGAGCGTCGCGCCGATCGTGTGCTGGCCAGCGGCATAGAACGCGATACCCGCGAATACCGCAAGAGCCAGGAACAGGTTGTAGAACCCCTGGTTGAAGGCGAGGTCTTTCGTCGCGATCGCTTGCGGCTCCTTCATGCCAAACGTTTTGCGTGCGCGCGGGGTCGTCCAGGCGAACGACTCCATCCAGAAGATGTATACGTGCAGTAGCGCGGCAAGCCCCGCGAGCACCAGGCCGAACGCGATCATTTGCCCGTGGGGAGGTCGAAGACGAGCAGGGTGCTCGTGGCGGTTGCGACGATGTCGCCATTCTTGTCGCGGATCTCACCCTCTGTGAACCCCACACGCGAACCCGCGCGCACGACCTTCCCCGTCGCCGTCAAGGGGCCAGAATCAGGCATGATCGGCTTGAGGTAATTGACCTTGATCTCAACCGAGGTATAGCCGCGACCCGCGGGAAGAACCGTGTGCATGGCGCATCCGCATACCGTGTCGAGCAGGGTGCAGGCGAGCCCGCCGTGAATCGAACCCAGCGGGTTGAACGCCCAATCCCCCGGTTCACACGTGAACGTCACAGCGCCGGGCTCAGCCGCGGTCATGCGCATGTTCATTGTTTGGCTGATGGGCGAGGGCGGCAGATCGCCCTCCATCATGGCCTTGAAGTAGTCGAGCCCGCTCATCGCGAGCCCCGCCCGCGTTGAAGGCCGTGGGTCGTGCCACGTGACCGTGCGCTCGTGCAGTTCGCCCCAGTTTTCTCTCGCGTCGCTCATGAGGCAACACTACGGCAACCAGGAATAGACGGATGCCGCTGCCGGTTGGCTTTCGTATGAGCTCTGCTGATGCATCCGTTCCCCTGCTCTTTACGCCCATGACGATTCGCGCGGTCACGCTGCCGAACCGGCTGTGGGTTTCGCCCATGTGCATGTACAGCGCCGAGGATGGCGTCGTGACCGATTGGCACCGTGTGCACCTGCCGCAGTACGCCTCGGGTGGCGCGGGGCTCATCATGGCTGAAGCTTCGGCGGTCTCGCCGGAGGGGCGCATTTCACCGCGTGACGCGGGCATTTGGAACGACGAGCAACGCGATGCGTGGGCCGGCGTTGTCGCCAGCATTCACGCGCGCGGTGGGCTCGCCGCGATTCAGCTCGCGCACGCCGGGCGCAAGGCTTCAACGTGGTGGCCGTGGGCAGAGGGGCGCGGGTCAGTGCCGCTTGACGAAGGCGGATGGGTTACGGTTGCGCCGTCGGCGATTGCGTACGAGGGCTATGCGGAACCGATCGCGCTTTCGGCCGAGGGTCTTGCCGGCGTTGTTGCTGATTTCCGGGCGGCCGCGCGCCGTTCGCTTGACGCGGGTTTTGACGTGCTCGAGGTGCACGGCGCGCACGGTTACCTGCTGCACGAGTTCTTGTCGCCGCTCTCGAACGAGCGCACCGATGAGTATGGTGGCTCGCTTGAGAACCGGGCGCGCCTGCTGCTCGAGGTGCTTGACGCCGTGCGAGAGGAAGCCGGGGCGGATGTTCCTGTCTTCGTGCGCATCTCGGCGACCGACTTTGCCGAGGGCGGGTTCAATGTTGACGAGGCCGTCGTTGTGAGCGGGTGGCTGCGTGAGCACGGGGCCGACCTCGTCGATGTGTCGTCGGCCGCGCTCGTCAAGCACCAGCAGCTTGAGGTGTACCCCGGGTACCAGGTGCCGTTTGCCGAGGAGATTCGGAGGGAGGCATCCGTTGCGACCTCGGCTGTCGGGATAATCACTTCGGGTGCGCAGGCCGAAGCGGTGCTGCAGGCCGGTTCGGCAGATGCGATCTTTGCCGGGCGCGAGTGGTTGCGCGACCCGCACTTTGGGTTGCGTGCGGCGCACGAGCTCGGGGTTGAGGTGCCGTGGCCGCCGCAGTACGCGCGGGGGCGCTGGAGTTAGCGTTTCATTAGTGCCGCGCGACGATTGCGGCGGCATCAGTTCCTGACGGGAGCGTGCCGTACTCCGATGAGCGTTCATCGCCCAACCGCGTTTCGACGAAGGCGTGTGCGTCATCCGCGGGCGCGTGGCGCAGCATGAGCGAGCCCTGCAGCGCGAGCGCGAGCGACTCCGTGAGCTTGCGCGCGTGAGCCTGGGCCTCGGTGGGCGAAGCGCCCGCAAGACGCTGTAGCAACGTGAGTGTTGCGGCAGTGTGCTTGTCGAGCGTTGCTGATGCGCCCTGGGTTGTCGCGAGCTCTGTCGCGAACGCCTCGGCAGCATCGGGCTCGCGCGTGAGCGCCCGCAGCACATCGAGCGCGATGACGTTGCCCGTGCCCTCCCAAATCGCCATGACGGGTTGCTCGCGGTAGCGCAGCGCGAGCGGGAACGCCTCCGTATAACCATTGCCGCCGAGGCACTCCATGGCTTCATAGGCATGGTTCGGCCCGCGCTTGCAGACCCAGTACTTCGAGACGGGTGTTGCGAGGCGTGCGAAAGCGCGGTCGTGATCGGATGCATCCGCCTCAAAGGCCTGCGCGAGCCGCAGCCCCGTGAGCATCGCCGCTTCACTCTCGAGCGCGAGGTCGGCGAGCACAGCCGTCATGGCCGGCTGGTCGACGAGCAGCGCGCCGAAGGCCTCGCGCCCTCGGGCATGCCACACGGCCTCCGCGACCGCCTGCCGCATGCCCGCCGCGGAACCCAGAACGCAGTCGAGGCGCGTGCGCTGCACCATGTCGATAATCGTGCGCACGCCGCGGCCCGCTTCGCCCAGCAAGAAGCCGACCGTCTCATCGAATTCGACCTCGCTTGAGGCATTCGACTTGTTGCCGAGTTTGTCTTTCAAGCGTTGTATGCGAAAAACGTTATGTTCACCGTTGTCGAGCACACGGGGGACGAAGAAGCAGCTCAGTCCCTCCTCGGTGGCGCCGCGATGAGCCTGCGCGAGCACGAGGAATCCGTCACTCATGGGTGCCGAGCAGAACCACTTGTGCCCCGTGATCGAGTACATGCCGTCCTCGACATATTTTGCAGTCGTGCGATTCGCGCGAACATCCGAACCACCCTGCTTTTCGGTCATGGCCATGCCGATGAGGGCGCTCGATTTCTCGCTTCCGGGCAGCAACCGCGGGTCGTAGTCGCGCGAGTAAAGGCGCGGGAGCCAAGCGTCGGCAACCCCCGGCGTCCCCTGCAGCGAGGCAACGGCAGCGTGCGTCATCGAGACAGGGCAGGCGTGCCCGGGCTCGACCTGGCCGAACAGCATGAAGGTCGCGGCGCGGGCAACGGATGCACCGGGTTTCGGGTCCGCCCAGGCCGAGGTGTGAGCGCCGTACGCCACCGCTGAGGCGATGATGCGGTGGTATGCGGGGTCGTACGTCACCTCGTCGACGCGGTTGCCCCAGCGATCGTGTGTCTGCAGCTCGGGTGTGTGCGTGTTGGCCGTTCGCGCATTCTCGATAAAGGCAGCCGATCCAACGTGTGCGCCAACCTCGATGAGCGAAGCAGCTGCCCATGCGGCGCCGAATTGCGTCACGGCTGAACGCAACGGCGCGTTGAGCTCGTATTCGTTGACGTCAACGCGCGCCAGCGCCTGATTCGTCACTTCGTGTGTTGCTGAACCCACGGCATCCGCCTCTCGTCCTTGAGCGATCTGCCCTCACGTTACCGGGCATACGATGTACCCATGCCCTTTGATTGGTCAATTGTCTCGACGCTCGCCGCCAGCTGGGGCATGCTCATGGCCCTCGCGCCAGCCCTACAGATTCGGCGGATGCTGCAACTCAAGTCTTCGCGCGACGTCTCGATCGGCTACTTCGCGATCATGCTGCCGGGGTCGATTCTGTGGCTCGCGCACGGGTGGATCCAGAACGATATTTACGTCATGCTGCCGAATTTTCTTGCGATCCTTGTGATCGCAGCGACAATCATCGTCGCGCTGCGTTTGCGCCGTCTCGAGCCGGCACCGGCTATACCTCTCGACTCGACGATCGATGCGGGCTAGCATCGCCGAGCCACCCCTCTCTTTCCCCAGGTGCGCCTTTCTACCGTCGCCGCCCCGGTTTTCGGTAGTTGGCCGCACCTGGGCGAAGCCCTTCTCCCTTCAGGTGCGCCTTACGACCGCGGGAGCGCAGAAAAACGGTAGTTATCCGCACCTGGGCGAACTCATCCCGTGTTCAGGTCACCCGTACGACCGCCGGGCAGTCGAAACACGGTAGTTGGCCGCACCTGGGCGAAGCCCTTCCCCCTTCAGGTGCGCCTTGCGACCGCGGGAGCGCAGAAAAACGGCAACTAGCCGCACCTGAACGAGCGAGCGGATGCTTCAAGTCACACGTACGACGGCGCGGAAACGCGCGAGGCGGTCGTACGGCTGACCTGAACGGGGCGTTTAGAACTTGATGGCGTAGCGGACCTCGCCCGTGTAGCCGCCGACGCGGTCGTACAGCGCTCGGGCCGTCGCGTTGTTCTCGTTCGTGACCCAGGTGAGCTTGGTCGAACCTTGCTCGCGAGCCCAGTCAGCGACGTGCTCGATCAGGGCACGACCCGCGCCGCCACCGCGTGAATCGGGCGAAACGTACAGGTCTTCAAGATAGGTGTAGGTCGTCTTGGTCCACGTCGCGGGGTGCGTGAAGAAGTGCGCGAGTCCAACCGCATTCCCGCCGTCATCTCGCGCGAGAACGCCCTGCATGGCAGCGTCGGGGTCGAGGAGCGAAGCGAAGGTGTGCTCTGTGACATCCGCGGGCAAATCGGAGGACTCATAGAACTCGAGAAACCCTTCCCAGAGCTTCTGCCAGTCGGCGCGGTCTTCGGCTGTGACGGGGGCGATCGTGACCATGTCTTGAGCCTACGGCGCGGTGGCGCATCGCAGAAATTGCAGGCGTAGCATTGCGAGAGTGACCCGCAAGCCGTACGGTGACCCCTCGCTGCTGGGGTTCGTGTTTCTCGGTGGCGCACTCGGCACGGGGGCGCGCGAGTTGCTCAACACAGCGTTCGGCAATTGCGACGGCATCCCCGTCACGATCTTCGCGATCAACATCGTGGGCGCCTTCATCCTGGGCGTCTTGCTCGCATTCCTCGGAACGCTCGGCGACGACACAGGTCGCCGCCGAAGCCTGCGTCTCTTTCTTGGCACGGGGGTACTCGGCGGCTTCACGACGTATAGCGCCCTCGCCTACGACACGGCCTGGCTCTTCGAGCTCGGCCGGCCCGTGTGGGCATTCGCGTACGGCATCGCCTCGGTCGTCGTGGGTCTCGCGGTCGCCTTCGCTGGCGTCGCACTCGGCGGATGGCTCGGCCGCAAGAACATCGGAGTCGAGCAGCAATGACGGTGGTGTTTGTTGCGCTCGCGGGCGGCCTCGGTGCCGTCGCCCGATTCGTCGTCGACGGCCTCATCAAAAATCGCGTGCGCGACGGGTTCCCCTGGGGCACGCTTACGATCAACCTCACGGGCTCGCTCCTGCTCGGCTTCGTTGTCGGGCTCGGGTTCGGAGCGCTGCCCGAGACCCTCACGCACGTCGTAGGCGCGGGCTTCCTCGGCGGCTATACGACGTTCTCGACCGCGTGCTTCGAAACGGTCGTGCTCGCGCAGAAGCGTGAATGGGGCGGTGCGTTTTTCAATGCGTTCGGGATGCTCGTGGCATCCATTTTGCTCGCTGCTTTCGGGCTGTGGCTCGGGGTTGTTCTTTAGCGCTCCGCGACCCCGGGAACAAAAGCAGGCGCAACTGGCCGGTTTCGCCGGCAACCAGGCTGAAAACGCCGCTTTCACGTGATCGAGCCTGCTTTTGTTCCCGCCGAGCGGCGTATAAAGGGAGTATGACCGACCTCACACCCCTCAACCTCGCCGCCGAGCAAGAAGCACTGCTCGAACAAGCCCGCGCAAACAAGGCGCGCAAGGCGGCCAAGACGATCTACGGTGGCGCCGGTCGCACGCTGCGGCAGGTCATGATGGCGCTCGCGGCGGGCGGCGAACTCGCCGAACATGACAGCCCGCCCGAGGCAACGCTTCAGGTGCTGCGCGGGCGCATGCGCCTCACGGGCCAGGGTCGCGCGTGGGAACTTGGCGAAGGCGAGTTCATTCCGATTCCATCCGAGCGCCACTCGGTCGAGGCGCTCGAAGAGAGCGTCTTCATCCTGACCGTGCGGCTGTAGCTCACCAGGATCTCACTCACCAGGGGTGCGGCTTGTAGTCCTTCAGGAAGACGCCGTACACATCTTCGCCGGCCTCGCCGCGCACGATGGGGTCGTACACGCGGGCGGCACCGTCGACGAGGTCGAGCGGCGCGTGAAAACCCTCTTCCGCGAGGCGCAGCTTCGTGTGGTGCGGGCGCTCGTCGGTGATCCAGCCCGTGTCAACGGCCGTCATGAGAATCTGGTCGGTTTCGAACATCTCCCCCGCACTCGTGCGCGTGAGCATGTTGAGCGCAGCCTTCGACATATTGGTGTGCGGATGCCCCGGCCCTTTGTAGCGCCGAGCAAACTGTCCCTCCATCGCACTGACATTCACGATGTAGGTGCGGTCAAACGACGAAGCCTTCATCGCCTCGCGCAACCGCGAAATGAGGATGAACGGTGCGGTCTGGTTGCACAGCTGCACCTCGAGCAGCTCGAGCGCGTCGATCTGGTCAACCGACTGCACCCACGAGTTCGTCGTAACCTCGTCGGGCACAAGCCCGCCCGCGTCAATCGCACTGCCATCGCGGTGCTTCTCGATCGAACTCGACCCCGGCAGCATCGCCGCGACAGCGACAGCATCCGCCGCGCTCAGGTCGCGCAACACGCCCTCATTCGCCCCGGTTAAGGGCGTGTCTTGCGACTGGAGCACAGAGAGCAGGGGGTGCGAATCAACGGATGCCGCGAGCGCCAAGGGGTGCGCGTCAGCCGTGTGCCCGAACGTCTCAATTTCCGGCAGTGGCCCATCCGGCAGCGGTGCCAGCTCAGCTTCAGCCAGCAGCGAGTACGCGCCAGGCGTGCGGCGCACGGTCTGCGCCGCGTTGTTGATGAGAATGTCGAGCGGCCCTTGTGCAGCAACCGAATCCGCCAGCCCGATGACCTGGGCCGGGTCGCGCAGGTCGATCCCGACGATGCGCAGGCGGTCGATCCACTCCGCCGAGTCCGGTAGGGCGGTAAAGCGGCGCACGGCATCGCGCGGGAAGCGCGTTGTGATCGTGAGGTGCGCCCCGTCACGTAGCAACCGCAGTGCAATATGCATGCCGATCTTGGCGCGGCCACCCGTCAGGAGCGCCCGCCGCCCCGTCAGGTCAGTACGAGCGTTGCGCTTCGCGTGCGAGAACGCAGCACACTCAGGGCACAGCTGGTGATAGAACGCATCAACGAGCGTGTACGGCTGCTTGCAGATGTAGCAGTTGCGCGGCTTGATGAGCGTGCCCGCGGATGCGGCATCCGTTCCCGGCGCCAAATCGAGGCCACGGGTCTCATCGTCGATGCGGTCGGGCGCGCCGGTCGCCGTGCGTGCGACAACCGAACGGTCGGCCTCGGCCACGGCCTGGCGGATCTCGCGTCGCCGCGCAATCTTGACGGCCTTGAACATGCCCGCTGTCGCCTGGCGAACGGCGATGAAATCGGGGTGCTCGCGATCCATCTCGTGCAATTGTGAAAGCACACGCAACGTCGTGGCCAGATCTTCAGGATCGAGGCCGGAGGGCTCAGAACTCAAAGCGGGCGCGCCTCAATCGTGTGGCCGTCACGCTTGGCCTGCTTGTAGCAGCGCGTGCAGAGAATCTCGATGTGCCGCGGGTGGTTATCGGGGCACGTACAAATGAACGTCACCCGCCACTTGGCCTTGCGCCCGCACGGAATGTACTCAAACTCATGCCCGTGGTCGCATTCGCAGCGCGGCTTGTCGTCGTCATTGAGCAGGCTGTTGAGCAGCGAGACATCGACATCCGATTCAACGGATGCCTTCTCAAGCGGTTCAACAGGCGTGCTCACGTTTCCATTGTCGCACCGTCGGGCTCTGAGCTTGCCGAAGGCTGCGACCGGGTCAGCCTTCGGCAAGCGGGTGGGCGTGTTCCGTCACGCTCGCAGTCCCCCGACGGCCCGAGGCCGTCTCCCGCCAGTCCCGATGCCTGCGAGCGTGACGGAACACGCCCACCCGCGGCTCGTCGCTCACCCGCCTGAGCCCCGCGGGTCACACGAGCAGGAGTGAAACGACCTCCGTGATGGCGCGCGAACCCTGCTCCTGCAGTTCTGCATCCGAATCGCTCGCGAGTATGGAACGCACGGCAGCGTTCTCCCACGCCGACGCGAGCATGCGCGCTGCAGTGTGCGAGTCGACGCGCAGTCGAATCGCAGCACCGTCGATGAGCTCGTCGATGATGAGCGCGACCTCGGCGAGGAACGCATCCTCGCGCCGTTGGTAGTGCTGCCCGAATTCGGGGTTGCGCAGGGCGTTGAGTCGCACCTCGCTCAAGAGCGCCATGCTTTGCCGGTCGCCCGCCTCGACGCACATGAGTTCGCGCACGACGCCCGCGATGTCGATTTCGCCATCAAAGGCGCCCGCCGCGACAAGTTCTGCGAGCTGCGAGCGGATGCCCGCGATCTTCGCCTCCGCGAGACGCGAGTCAACCGCGAGCATGAGCTCTTCTTTCGACGCGAAGTTCGAGTAGAAGGCGCCGCGGGTAAAACCCGCTCGCTCACACACGGCTTCGACGCTCGCACCGGCAACACCGATCTCGGCGAAGACAGCCGTGGCTGCGTCGAGCAGTCGTTCGCGGGTGCGCTCACGGCGCCGCGTGCCCGCGAGGCTCACCACGTTGTCGCTCATGATTCACACGCTACACAAAGGTTCAAGTTTTTCCTGGCCATTACGATACAGAAGTGTATCCGATACATTTTTGTATCGAATCCCCGTGAGGGGCGCATCGTTCAGAACCGGGAGTTCTCGTGTCAACACTCTTGTCATCGCTGGGACGCTGGGCATACCGCCACCCCTGGCGCGTGATCGTCGCATGGTTCCTTGCGCTCCTGTTCGCGGGCAGCGCCGCCGTGCTGCTCAACTCCGGCACCGACGACGCCTTCTCGATTCCCGGCACAGAATCCGAGGCGGGGCTCATCCAGCTTGACCGTTCGTTCCCGCAGGTCAGCGGCGCAAGCGCCCAACTCATTGTCGTCGCGCCCGAGGGCGAGCACGTGACCGACGCGCAGATTCGCGGGCCGGTTGAGGCATCCGTTACAGAGCTTGGCAAGCTGCCGGGCGTCATCGCCGCGACCTCGCCGTTCGACGAGCTCGTGACGGGCATGGTGAGCGAGGAAGCTTCTGCTGCAATCGTTCGCGTGCAGTTCGATGGCCAAGCGACCGCCATTACCGAGCCCATGCGCGAGGCCGTTGTCAGCACGGTCGATGACCTTCGCAGCGCCCTGCCCGAGGGTTCAACCGTCAAACTTGGCGGCGACCTCTTCGCCGTCGAACTGCCGACCGTCACGATCACCGAGGGCATCGGTGTGCTCGTCGCCCTCGTCGTACTCGTTCTTACCTTTGCCTCGCTGCTCGTTGCGGGGCTGCCGCTTCTGACGGCGCTCATCGGCGTGGGTATCTCGATGGCGGGCATCTTTGCCGCGACGGCTTTCGCGACGATCTCGTCAACGACACCGCTGCTCGCACTCATGCTGGGGCTCGCGGTCGGTATCGACTACGCACTCTTCATCGTCGCGCGCCACCAAGATCAGGTGCGCCACGGCATGGACCCCGAAGACTCGACGGCGCGCGCAACCGGCACGGCCGGTTCGGCCGTCGTGTTCGCCGGCATCACGGTGCTCATCGCCCTCATCGGCCTGAGCTTCGCGGGCATTCCCTTCCTCACAACAATGGGCATCGCGGCGGCGGTCGCCGTCGCCCTCGCGGTCATCGTCTCGCTGACACTTACGCCGGCCCTCCTCGGCCTCATCAAGGGGCGCATCGTGGGGCGCCAGTCGAAGAAGGCTCGGGCGTTCGAGGCGGCGGATGAAGCATCCGATGAAGAAGACGAAGCATCGGATGCCCCGGCACCAGCCCCGCGACCAAGTGTCTTCGCCCGCTGGGTCACGGCCATCACGCGCCGCCCCGTCGTGACCTCGGTCTCGGTCGTGCTGCTGCTCGGGCTCGCCGCGATTCCGGCCTCGAGCCTTGCCCTCGCGCTGCCCAACGCGGGTGTGCTGCCGCAGAGCTCGGAGGCGCGCCAGGCCTACGATCTGACCGCCGAGCACTTCGGCCCGGGGTTCAACGGGCCACTCATCATGACGGGAACGATCGTCACCTCGACCGATCCGCTCGGCCTCATGGCCGACCTCGCTGACGATATCGAGCGCACGCCCGGTGTCGCCGAAGTCGCCCTCTCGACCCCCAACGAGACCGCCGACACGGGCATTGTGCAGGTCATCCCGCAGACGGCGCCCGACGACCCAGCGACGGCCGATCTCGTGCGCACGCTGCGCGGCGAGCACGACAGGCTCCTCGAAACCTACGGCGTCGATCTGAAGGTCACGGGCTTCACGGCCGTCGCGATCGACGTTTCCGACAAACTCGGGGCAGCTCTTGTGCCCTTCGGCCTGTTCGTTATCGGGCTCTCGTTTGTGCTGCTGCTTATCGTGTTCCGCTCGATCTGGGTGCCCCTCACGGCCGCACTCGGCTACGTGCTCTCGGTGCTGGCCGCATTCGGTGTTGTCGCCGCCGTGTTCGAGTGGGGCTGGTTCGCCGATGCCCTGCACGTCTCGCGGGTCGGCCCCATCATCAGCT
>CAYNTU010000004.1:0-20119 GCA_964400205.1 uncultured Microbacterium sp. | reverse complement strand
TGGGCGTGCTCTTCGGCCTCGCGATGGATTACCAGGTGTTCCTCGTCTCGCGCATGCGCGAGGACTACGTGCACGGCGCAGCGCGCGGGCGCGAAGCTGCGCTCGCGGCAGTTCGCAGCGGCTTCCTCGGCTCGGCCAAGGTCGTTACGGCCGCCGCCATCATCATGTTCGCCGTCTTCGTCGCCTTCGTGCCCGAGGGCGACGCCAACATCAAACCCATCGCGTTGGGCCTCGCAGTCGGTGTCGCGGTCGACGCCTTCCTCGTGCGCATGACGCTCATCCCCGCCCTCATGGCAATCCTCGGCGAGCGCGCCTGGCAAATCCCCAGCTGGCTCGACCGGCACCTCCCGCACCTCGACGCAGAGGGCGAAGCCGTTGAACGCGAGCGTGTTTTGGCCGAGTGGCCTGCGGATGCTTCCATCGTCGCGGCCGACGACGTCGAGATCGACGCCGAACCAACGGTCGTCGAAGGCTTGACGTTGCGCCTTGGCGAGGGCCAAGCCCTCATCGTGAGCGGGGCAGACGCAGTGCACCGCCGACTCGTTGCCCTCGCGCTCGCGGGCCGCACGCCCATCACGGCGGGCAAGCTGCGCGTCGACGGGCACCTCCTCCCCGGGCGCGGCCCGTGGGTGCGGGCGCACGTCGGCCTCGTGCTCGCTGGCGATGCCGAAACGGATGCGTCGGCTGTGCTCTCGCAACTGCGCGAAGCGCTCCGCGGGAAGAGCCGCGTCGTCGTGATCAACGGGCTCGATGCGCTTGAGCCCGCCGCTGCCGACCAGGCGGTCGCAATGCTGCGCGATGCGCGAAGGAGCCGCCCCATCGCGATCGTTACGACGGCGGCTGACCCGCAGGCGGCATCCGAAATTTTGGAAGGCGCCGGTTGGGCAACGCCCGCGGCCCTCGATCTCTCCCGCCACGCGGCCAAGACAACCCAGGTGATGCAATGAAACTCCATGCTGAGCGCACGCGTTCGCGCCGACCGATCACGGTACTGACGCTCATCGGGCTCCTATTGCTGCCCGCTCTGCTTGGCGGCATCATCGTCGCGGCGCTGCAAAACCCGGCCGATCGCCTCGATTCGCTCTCGGCCGCGATCGTCAACCTCGACGAGCCTGTGACACTCGACGGCCAGCTCGTGCCCCTCGGCCGCCAGCTCGCCGCGGGCCTCGTTGAGGGTTCAGACACGACCGACAGCAATCTGAGCTGGGTCATCTCCAACGAGAGCGATGCCGAACAGGGGCTCGCCGACGGTACCTACCAGGCCGTCGTGACGATCCCGGAGGATTTCTCGGCCGCAGCGACCTCGAGTGGGCAAGCGCTCACCGACGGTGCCGGCGGCGCGAAGCACGCGACGATCTCGATCGAGACCGCCACCGACGGCCCGCTCGCTGACGAACTCATCACCTCGCAGATCGCCTCGCTCGCGTCAGCCACGATGGGGCACGAGATCTCGGGTGCGACGCTCGAGAACATCCTTTTGAGCTTCACCGACCTTGGCGAACAATTGGGCAAGGCGGCAGACGGTGCGCAGCAACTTGCCGACGGTACGAAGCAGGCTCAGGCCGGTGCTCGCCCGCTCGCAGACGGTGCGAAACAGATGGCGGATGGTTCGGATGCCTTGGCCTCCGGGGCAAACGAACTCGCGTCGGGCGCGGGCCAACTTGCGTCCGGTGTGCAGCAGGTTGCCGGGGGTGCCGGTGATCTTGCTGGTGGTGCGAGCCAGCTTTCGGGTGGTGTGCAGTCGCTCTCGGATGGTGCGGGTGCGCTCGCCGGTGGTGCGCAATCTGTTTCGAACGGTGCCGGTGCGCTTGCCTCGGGTGCCGCCGACCTCTCGAATGGCGCTGGCGGGGTGGCCCAGGGTGCAGCGAGTCTCGCCGACGCCCTTGCCTCGTTGAGTGGTGCCGCGCACGAGTTGCAGGCGGGTGCCGCAGGGCTCGGTGGCGAGCTGCGTGCGAGTGCTGCCACAATCGAGGCCGATGGCGTTGTGCCGAGCGACCTCACGAACGCTGCCCATGGTGCGGCGGCGAGCGCCGCGGGCGTTGCGGAGGGCGTTGACCCCCTCGCGGGCATGCTTGGCGAGCTCGCGCAGGAGTGCGCGGGCGTTGCGGGCGACGCATCCGATTTCTGTGGTCGACTGAGCGGCGCGGCGAGCAGTCTCGGTGCCCTCGTTGAGCCCGCGCACACGGCCGCGGGGCTTTCGGGTGCGACGGCGGGCGGTCTTGACCAGCTTGCAGTTGAGGCACCGGCATCGATGGCCGCGGGCCTGACGCAGGCTGCCGATGGCGCCGATCAGCTCGCCGCGGGCCTCGACCAGCTCGCGACGGGCACCGACGGTGCGCAGGCGGGCGCGCAGAGCCTCGCCGATGGTGGCTCACGGCTCGCGCAGGGCGCAACCGCTTTGAGCGGCGGAGCAAACGACCTAAGCGCGGGCGCGAAGCAGGCGGCGGATGGCGCAAGCGAACTTGCCGCGGGCGCCAACACAGTCGCTGGTGGCGCCGCGGAACTGAGTAACGGCGCAAGCCAGCTCGCTGACGGCTCGTCACAGGCCGCGACGGGCGCTGCTGGTCTGCAATCGGGTGCGGATGCCCTGGCCTCGGGCACGACAGAACTCGGCTCGGCGGCGCGACAGCTTGCCGACGGGAGCGGCCAGCTCGCCACGGGGCTTGGCAGCCTCACGGATGGCGCGAGCGAACTCTCCGACGGTCTCGGCACGGCAACAGGCCAGATTCCAACGTTCTCCAATGGCGAGGCTGTCTCGCTCGCCCAGGTCATTGCCGACCCCGTGCGTGCGGAAGGCGCCGACGGATTCGCCTTCGGTTCGACCGCAATTCCGCTCCTGACGAGTGTCATCCTGTGGATCGGCGGGCTCATTTCGTTCCTCGTGCTGCGCGCCGTTCCCATCGACACGCTGACCTCTCGTCGGCCCTCGGCCGCCCTTGCGTTCCGCGCATTCCTGCCGGCTGCACTGCTCGGGGCCGGGCAAGGCCTCCTCGTCGCGATCGTCGTGCAACTGGTGGCTGGCTACGAGCCCGCGCGTTGGTGGGGCTTTGCGGCATCCGCCATGCTCATTGGCATTGCGTTTGCGGCGGTCAACCAGGCACTCGTGGCGGTCTTCGGGGGCGCAGGGCGTTGGATCGCTGCCGTCGTCGCGAGCCTCGCACTTGCAACCGGTGTGATCTCGACGAGCCCCGCGTGGCTCACGGCGATTGCGGGCGCGCTACCGACCGCCCCGGCATTGCGAATGCTCATAGGAGAAGGGGCCGGGTTCGCCGGTGCCGTGACGGCCATCATTGTGTGGCTCGCACTCTCGCTTGCGGCCACAACAGCCGCCGTCGCCCGCACCCGCAGCAACGCCCTCGCGACAGCCCAGGCCTAGCCCCTAAGGACCACCGCAGCCGATTTAGCCTCGCGCAAGCGGGCGGGTGTGTTCCGTCACGTTCGCAGGCATCGGGACTGGCGGGAGACGGCCCCGTGGGCCGTCGGGGGACTGCGAGCGTGACGGAACACACCCGCCCGCGGCCGGCGCTACGCGCCTTCGGTCAACGAAAGAAGCTCTAGTCTTCGACGGCGAGCGGCTCGTCGGCCACCCACAGTTCGTCGTCAGCCGTGTAGGCCTTGAATGCTGCGTACAGCACGGCTGCCGCGGCGCCGATGCCGAGGATGAGCGCGAAAACGCCACCGGCGCTGCGCTTCTTCTTCTCTTCCACGACGGGAGCGGTCAGCAAACCGGCGCCGAAACCACGCTTGGCGGCGATCTCAACACGCTTCTGGTTTGCGGCATCCCACGCGGCAAGTGCACTGCCTACGGTCGCACCAACGGCCGGGGTGATGTACTTCGAGTTGACGTCTTTGCTGAACTTCACCGTGTTGTCAACGTGCGGCTTGAGGTTCGCGTTGTACGCCTGCTGCACGGTCGGGACGACCTGCTCGCGGTTGTACTTACCGAGCTGACGCGCGGCTTCTTTTGCAACGGATGCCGCGTTCGACGCAACTGCCTGCTGCTGTTCCCAAACCTTCTGCGCTTCGTTCTGCAGGCGGTTCAGTTCCTTCTTCTGCTTACGGCTCAGGCTCATGATGTCCCTCCGGTTGCTCGCGGTTTGCAATGCTCGTTCGCGCACCGCGTATTGGTGGTGTTGTCCCATCTTGCCAGACACGAGAGAATAGGCGCTATGACTCTTCCCAGCCACACAGCAACTTTGCACACAAACTACGGCGACATTGTCGTGAACCTCTTTGGCGACCAGGCACCCAAGACGGTGGCAAACTTCGTCGGCCTCGCCGATGGCAGCCAGGCATGGACGAACCCCGCAACGGGTCAGCCGGGCGAGGGTCCGCTCTACAAAG
The DNA here is from genome assembly GCA_964400205.1 of uncultured Microbacterium sp. Classification (GTDB taxonomy): domain Bacteria; phylum Actinomycetota; class Actinomycetes; order Actinomycetales; family Microbacteriaceae; genus Microbacterium. Next base: position 15,775 of record CAYNTU010000004.1, on the reverse strand, counting down.
ACGTCATCTTCCACCGCATCATCCCGAACTTCATGATTCAGGGTGGCGACCCGCTCGGCCAAGGCATCGGTGGCCCGGGCTACAACTTCAACGACGAGATCAGTCCCGAGCTCGACTTCAACGACCCGTACAAGCTCGCCATGGCCAATGCCGGTCTGCGCCGCAACGCCATCACGGGCGCGCTCGAGGGCACGAACGGTTCGCAGTTCTTCATCACGACCGACCCGACCCCGTGGCTGCAGGGCAAGCACACCATCTTCGGTGAGGTAGCGGATGACGACAGCAAGGCCGTCGTCGACAAGATCTCATCCGTCGCAACGGGCCCCGGCGACAAGCCGCTCGAGCCGGTTGTGCTGCAGTCGGTCGACGTCACGCCCGCGTAAGCAGCGAAGAGCGAGCGCGTGAGTAACTACGCTGACAACCCCGAGAACTACTGCTACAAGCACAAGAACGAGCAGAGTTTCACGCTGTGTCAGCGGTGCGGGCGGACGATTTGCCCCGATTGCCAGACGCCGGCAGCGGTCGGTGTCGTGTGCCCGGAGTGCATGAAAGAGCAGCGCAAGAACGCGACGCCGCAGCAGAAGCGCGCCGCGCGCATGAGCAGCTTGAACACCAAGCAGCTGCCGCCCGTCACGACGGGGATTGTTGGGCTCACAGCACTCGTTGGCATCCTGCAGTTCTTCACGGGTATCGGCGCGCAAGGCGTTGACCCTGTCACGCGCACGCTCGGCCTCGTCTCGCCCATGCTCTTCCCCGAGTTCGGCTATACGAGCTTCCCCGAAGCCTGGCGCGTGCTGAGCTACGCCTTCGTGCACGGCGGCATCCTGCACTTCGTGTTCAATATGTTCTTCTTGTACGTCGTGGGCGGCCAACTTGAACGGATGCTCGGCCGCAGCTGGTACACCTGGCTGTACGTTCTCGGTGCCCTCGGTGGAGCGACCGCGGCGGTGCTGCTTTCGCCTGCGGCGCTGACGGTCGGCGCATCCGGTGCCATTTTCGGCATGCTTGGCGCGATGCTTATTGTGGGGTGGAAGAACGGGCAGAACATGACGAGTCTGCTCGTGCTGCTGGGCCTGAATCTCGCGATCGGCTTTGTGCCCGGCATCAACATTTCGTGGCAGGGGCATATCGGTGGGGCCCTCGCGGGTATGGCGGCCGCTGGCATTTTCTGGGCGACGCGCGACACCAAGAAGAGAACGACGCGCGTGCTGGGTCTCTCAGCCCTCGCGATTGCAATGGTCCTTGCGATCTGGCTGCTCGGCCCGACGGCCCTCGTTCAAGGCTGGGGCTGGTAGTTATCCACAGGTGTTCTCCACAGCGTGGAGAAATTACACGTGTGTGATTTTGCTTAGCTCCGCCAGAACATCGTCATGACGAAGCCGACGAGAATGATGCCGAGGCCAATGAAGAGGTTGCCGTTACCGAGGCCCGGAATGGGGAACTGCACGCTCGTCACGTAGGCGGCGATCGTCCAAATGAGGCCGACAACGAAGAACGTCACCATGACGGGCGCGAACCACCGGGGGCTCGGCTTTGCCTTCGGCTGGGGCAGTTCTTCAAGCTCTTCTTCGTGTTTACGGGCCATGCATTCATTCTAGGCGTGCGCCCAAGCCGGGTCGATACACTGCCCATATGTCCCGCCCTTCGTCTCGCCAACGGCTCGCTCAGGGACCGGCTCGCCATGCCGCCAAGCCGCGACGTCGAGCAACCGTCCTGAGCGTCATGGGTGAGCTGCTGCTGACGGCCGGTGCACTCATCGGCCTGTATGTCGTGTGGCAGCTCTGGATTGGTGATTACCTCATCAGCAACGAGCGTTACGCCGAGGCGGATTCGGTCACGCAGCGCTGGGCAGAGATCGCCAATGAGGTTCCCGCGCCCGATCCGATCACGGATGACGCAGGCCAGGTCAGTTACCCACCACCGCTCATCGCGACACCCGAGATCGACGAGGTGTTCGCGACGATGCAGATTCCGCGGTTTGGCGAGAGCTTCAACTATCCGATCGTGAGCGGCACAGGCCGCTACGCGCTCGACAACATCGGTATCGGCTCCTACGAACAGGCAACCATGCCCGGCCAACCCGGGAACTTCTCGCTCGCCGGCCACCGCGCAGGGTGGGGCGGCCCCTTTTACGACATCGACAAACTCCGCTTGGGCGATCCCATCGTGGTTGAGACGCCCGAGGGCTGGTTTACGTACAAGTTCCGCGACATCGAGTACGTTGCGCCGACGACCGTCGCGGTGCTCGACCCCGTGCCGCACCAGCTCGGCGTTACGGCGAGCGACAGCATCATCACGATTACGGCGTGCTCGCCCATCGGCACGGTAGACGAGCGCATCGTCGCCTATGGCGTCTTCGATTCGTTCCAGCCACGTGCCGAAGGCCCGCCCGAGTCACTGGAGGTCACCTGATGTACGGCGCAATCTGGCGTGCACTCCCCGGCCCCTGGTGGGTCAAGCTGCCCATCGTCTTGCTCTTGCTAGCAGCGATCGTGTGGGCGCTGTTCACCTACGTTTTCCCCGAGGTCATGCTCATCCTCAACCCCGTCGATGTCGACATCGTGAGCGATACCCCGAGCGATGGCGGCTAACCACCCCCGCGTGCTCGTGGTTGACCACCACGACTCGTTCACCTTCACGCTCGTCGCCTACCTGCAAGAACTTGGCGCCGAGGTGACGGTGATTGAAGCGGATGCCACCGAGCCAGCCGAGCTCATCGACCTCGCAGGCGATTTCGACGGCATTCTGCTCTCACCCGGCCCGGGCACGCCCGAGGAATCCGTCGCGGGTCTCGCGCTCGTGCAGCACGTTGCAGTGGCTGGTGGGCCACCCGTGCTCGGGGTGTGTTTGGGCCACCAGATCATCGCTGTCGCTTTCGGCGGCCAGGTTGGTCGTGCCCCCGAGCTCATGCACGGGCAAACGTCGATCATCACGCACGACGGCAGCGCACTTTTTGCGGGTCTCCCCGAGTTATTTGAGGTCGGCCGCTACCACTCGCTCGCGGCGAATGTGCTGCCGAGCAGCATCCGTTCAACCGCCCGAACACCAGAGGGCACCGTCATGGCGCTCGAACACGTGTCAGCACCCATTGTCGGCGTGCAGTACCACCCCGAGAGCGTGTTGACTGAGCACGGCCATGCCCTGCTTGCGAACTGGTTGAGGATGGCAGCCGGTCGTTGAGCGAGCCGAAGGCGAGACGAAATGCCCGGCTGCCATTCGCTCAGCTCGAGCAGGTGTAGAGCGTAATCTCCGTGCCGATTTCGAGATCGCCCGGGTTGTGCGACATGGAGGAGACCGTTCGCGGGTTGGTCGCGGCACACTCGGTGTCGTCGGCGACGACGGGAACGAGCCCGATCTCTTTCGCGCGAGTTTCTGCGCGTTCGACCGTCCAGCCCGTCATGTCGGTCAGTGCTGTCTTCATGGCAGCGATTGTCATGTCGACCTGCGTGCCCTCGGGAAGCTCATCACCCGGCGCGACTTCTTCGCCGTTGACCGTGAGGCTCAAGACCGTGAGCGGCGTTGTCTCGAGATTGACGACGGGAATCACACGACCGACTTGCAGCCCGGCCTGCGCAAGCGTGCTGCTCGCATTCTGCTGCGAAAGCCCCAGGATCTCGGGAATCGCGACGTTGCTGGGCCCCGTTGAGACCCACACATCGACTTCACCCTCCTGCTTGAGGATCGTGCCGGGGCTCGGCACCGTGCGCGTGACGCGTCCCTCAGGAACCGTGGGGCTTGACTCTTCGAAGCGCTCGACAACGAGGCTCTCTGCCTCGAGCTTTGCCTTGGCGCGCTCGTACGCGTCACCCGCGACATCGATCATGGTGACGGCGTCGATGCCCTCTTCGTCTTCGGGTTCAATGCCGGCCGCCCAGAAGAGCACCGAGGTCATGATGGCCGCGAGGATCAGCACGCCAGCCCAGACCCAGGCAACGGGCGGGCCCGACTGCGTGCGACTCATGGTCGTATCGGTCGAGAGTTGGCGGAGGGAACGAGCCGTCTCAGCCGCGTTGCGTGCCGAGGGCCCGTACAGCTCAGAGGTCAACGCGTCGACCTCGTGGCGCGAGGGAGCACGGCCGGTTGCCGCATCGCGGAGTTCGCGACGGAACTCTCCCGCATCCGTGGGGCGACGCGTGGGATCTTTCGCGAGCGATTGCAACACGACGCGGTCGAGGCTCGGGGGAGCGGCATCCGTCACCTTGCTGGGCGGCTTGGGTGCCTCGTTCATGTGCTGGTACGCAACAGCGATGGGGGTCGAGCCCTCGAAGGGTGGCCGACCCGTGAGGAGTTTGTACAGCACTGCGCCCGCGCCGTAGAGGTCACTGCGGGCGTCAACGGGGTCACCCTTGGCCTGCTCGGGTGAGAAGTAGTCGGCTGAACCGAGGGCGCGCGTTGCGTCTGCAAGGGTCGTTTGCGTGTCGGCAACGGCACGAGCGATGCCGAAGTTCGCGAGCTTGATCTCACCGTCGTCGGTCACGAAGACGTTTGCGGGCGAAACATCGCGGTGAAGCACGCCCGCGCGGTGTGCGTACTCAAGAGCATCAAGGATGCCGCTCGTGTACGAAACGGCGTGGGTTGGTGTGATGCCGCCCGCAGCCATGAGTTCACTGAGTCGAGTGCCGCACGATGCTTCCGAGACGACGTAGGAGATCAGCTCGCCGCGTTCGTCTTCTGTTTCGCCCGTGTCGTAGACGCGTACGATGCTGGGGTGCGAAAGGCGGCTGGCCGCCTGCGCTTCCTTGCGAAAACGGAGGCGAAACCCGCGCTCGCGTGCATACTCGGGGCGCAGCATTTTGATCTCGACGGGTCGTTCGAGCAGCGTGTCGAGGCCCGAGTAGATGTCGAGCAAACCCGTGCTCTCAATGAGCTCTCCGAGTTCGTAGCGGTCGTCGAGCAGGCGTGACTGAACAGCGGATGCATTCCCGCCACTGCTGTTCGTTGTCACGTGCTCCCCCTCCTCCGTCTTGACGTTACCCGTCGCCGGGGTCTTCTGTGTCAGTCGGGTCGGGCGTCGGCTGCTCGGTTGGCTCGTCGGTCGGTGTCGGGCTCGGCTCCGGTGCCGCCGTGTACTGCGTGATCGTTACAGGTGTCCCCGGGTCGACATCACCTTTGGGGTTCCAGTCAGCAACCGTTCCGGGAACCTGATCGCCGCTCGCTTGCGGGCCGTTGACGCAGTTGGCGTTGACCCCAACCGCACGCAGCTGCTCGGCAGCTGTCGCGCAGACCGTGCCGGGGTTCTCGAGGTACGCGTCGACGTTGATCTTGTCGGGGATTGGTTCGGTGTACTGCTTGATCTCTACGCGGGTGTTCTTGGGCTGCTTGTTCTGCGGGCTCCACGATTCGACCTTGCCAACGTCGTCGGCGGTGCTTGCGGGGGAACCGTCCACGCAGCTCGCAACAAGCCCCTGATCATTGAGGAGCTGCGCTGCTGCCGCACACACATCGCCCGCCCGGATGAGAGCGTTGATGTCAACCGTTTCGGCGACCTTGAACTGCGTGAGCGTGATCTTGGTGCCTTCCGGCTGCAGACCGGTCGGGTCGATCTTCTCGACTGTTCCCGCGGCGCTCGTCGGGGTTGCCTCACTCCCGTCGATGCATTCAGCCTCGAGTCCCGCGCCCTCCAAGCGGCCCTTGGCCTCGAGGCAGTTATCGCCGGTCTTGACGAGTGCGTCGACATCAACGGTCGCAACCGTCGGGGTCACACTGTCGCTCGGCGCAGGGGTCGGCGAGCCGCCGCCGTTGAAGAGCGTCCACAGGGAAGCGCCCAGCACGATCGCGAGCAACGCGAGCAGTGCCACGAGCGGCCACGTCCAGCGGCTGCGTTTGGGCTTCTCAACCTCAGCCTGGTCGATAGCAGCACCCCGCAAGGGTGAGGTCGCCGGCAGAATCTGTGTTGCGCCCTGCGTTGCCGCGGCGGTACCGGCCATGGTCGGCTGCAGTACCTGGGTGGCATCCGATGCAGCGCCAACACCCGCGATCGCGGGAACAATCGCTGTCGCACCGGTCACGTCGCCGCGGCGAAGCGCCTGGGCTGCACGAGCAACCTGCGCGGCCGAAGCCGGGCGCTCGGCGGGGTCTTTTGCGAGCATCGCCATGACGAAGTTCTGCACGGGAACCGGCACGGTGTCGGGCAGGGGCGGCGGCGCATCGTTGATCTGTGCCATCGCGATGGCTACCTGCGACTCACCCGTGAAGGGGCGCTTGCCCGTGAGGCACTCGTAGGCGACGATGCCGAGCGAGTAGACATCCGTTGAGGGCGAAGCCGACTGGCCTGAAGCCTGCTCGGGCGCGAGGTATTGCACCGTGCCCATGACCTGACCGGTAGCCGTGAGTGGCACCTGGTCGGCAATGCGCGCGATACCGAAGTCGGTGATCTTCACGCGGCCATCGGGCGTGATGAGCAGATTCCCGGGCTTGATGTCGCGGTGCACGAGGCCAGCCGCATGGGCAGCCTGCAAAGCGGATGCCGTTTGGGCAACAACGTCGAGCGTCTGGTCGACCGAGAGATGCCCTTCGCGCTCGAGGATCGTCGAGAGCGCCTCACCCGGAACAAGTTCCATGACGAGGTAGGCCGAACCGTTCTCTTCGCCGTAGTCAAAGACTGCGGCGATACCTTCGTTGTTGACGAGAGCAGCGTGGCGAGCCTCGGCGCGGAAGCGCTCGAGGAAGCCCGGGTCGCCCATGTATTCGTCTTTGAGGATCTTGATCGCAACGTGGCGACCGATCACGTTGTCGGTGGCTTCCCAAACCTCACCCATACCGCCGATGGCGATTCGGTGCAGCAGCTCATAACGCCCGCCGAATACGACTCCTTGCGCTGGCCTCATTTGTTCAGCACCGCCTCAATGACCTTCTTTGCGATGGGTGCGGCGATTTCATCACCGGAACCCTCTTGACCCAGACCCCCGCCGTTTTCGATGACCACCGCAACGGCGACCTTCGGGTTTTCGACGGGAGCAAACCCCGTAAACCACAGCGTGTAGGGGTCGTCTGCACCGTGTTCTGCGGTACCCGTTTTTCCTGCCACTGTCGTTCCTTCTATTCTTGCACCCGCGGCCGCGCCGGAATCGACGCTTGCCACCAAAGCTTCGGTAATCTCTTGCGCGGTTTTCGCAGAAATTGCGCGGCCGAACTCGCTCGGTTCGGTTTGGTGTTGTACCGACAGGTCGTCGCGCAAAACAGCGTCGAGCACGGTCGGGTTCATGATGACGCCGTCGTTTGCGAGCGCCGAGCTGAAGAGTGCGACCTCGAGCAGGGTTGCGCGAACATCACCCTGACCGAACCCCGTGAGCGCGACCTGATCGGTGCTGAGGCCCGTCGGGTAGGTCGATGGGGTCGCGACGAGTGGCAACGCGAACTCGTGCCCGAATCCGAACTTCTCGGCCATCTCGCGGAGGGGCTTCTCGCCCAGGGTCGCTGCGATCTCGGCGAAGGGAACGTTGCAGCTGTACTGGAGGGCAAGACGGATGCTCGTCTGCGTGACATTGCCCGGGCCACAGGTTCCGCCGTCGTGGTTCATGACCATCGTGCTCGTGCCCGGTAGGCGGTACGAGGCGGGGTTGGGCAGCGGGCCATCGATCGTGTACTTGCCCGATTCGAGGGCTGCTGCGGCCGTGATGATCTTGAACGTCGAGCCCGGCGGGTTCAGGTCGCCGCCGAGCGCACGGTTGACGAGCGGTTGCGCAGGGTCATCCATGAGTTGCTCGACGCGTTCGCCCACGAGTTCACCGTCGTGCACGGCAAGCTGGTTCGTGTCGTACCCCGGCGAAGAGTACATCGCGAGCACTCGGTTTGTGCTCGGCTCAAGAGCGATGATGGCACCCTCGTAGCCGCCGAGCGCTTCGGCCGCGGCACGCTGAATATCGGGGTCGAGCGTTGTCATGGCACTCGAGCCCTGCGCAGGGCGGCCCGCGAGGATGCGTTCGACAGCACCGAAGAGGTCGGTTGTGCCCGTGCCAGCGAGCTCTGTGTTGAGCAGCTCTTCGAGCCCCGTGTTGGCGGTGCGACGGGTCGTGTCGAAGTGCCCCGTGAGGTGTGCCCAGAGCTGCGGGTCGGTGTACTCGCGCTGGAACTGGTACTGGTCATCCGATGGCAGCGAGAACGCGATGGGCGTATCGCCCGCGAAGATCGCACCGCGCTCAATGTTCCACGATTCGCGCGAGGTGCGTTCGTTGTTGGGGTGATCGGCGAGGTTGTTGCTGTCGATCACCTGCACCCAGCTCAAGCCACCGAACAGCAGCAGGAACATCATGAGCATGACGAGGCTCAGGCGGCGAATTTCTTTCGTCATCCGATCACCACCCGGCGTTGGCGACGCACACCATCAGAGATGCGCAAGAGGAGGGCGACCATGATCCAGCTCGAGACGAGTGAGGAACCACCGGCCGCGAGGAAGGGCGTCGTGAGGCCCGTGAGCGGCAGGATGCCCGTGACACCGCCGACCATGATGAAGACCTGCAGGGCCAGCATGAAGGCGATGCCGCTCGCGAAGATTTTGCCGAAGTCGTCTTGACCCGCAAGCCCGATGCGCAGGCCGCGGCTCACGAAGAGCATGTAGAGGCAGAGGATCGCGAAAAGGCCCACGAGCCCGAGTTCTTCGCCGAGGCTCGAGATGATGTAGTCGCTCTCGGCCACGGGGGTCATATACGGGCGACCCTCACCGAGGCCCGTGCCGAGCAAGCCACCCTTTGCGAGCCCGAAAATACCCTGCTGCGGTTGATAGCCCGCGTCGCTCGCGTCGACGACATTGGGATCCCACAGCGAGAGCCAGTTCGTGAAGCGCTGCTTGACATAAGGCATTGCCTGCGCCGCACCCAGCACGCCCGTGACGGCGAGCCCGAGACCAATGAGGATCCAGCTCGTCTTGCCCGTTGCGACATAGAGCATGGCGATGAAGACGCCGAAGATGAGCGTTCCCGTGCCGAGGTCGCGTTGGAACACGATGATGCCGAGCGAGATGCCCCACACGACGAGTACGGGGCCCAATTCTCGCATTCGTGGCCACGTAAACCCGAGGAACCGTTTGCCCGTCGAGGTGAGCGAATCGCGCGTGCGCACGAGGTAGCCCGCGAAGAAGATCGCGAGGCAGATTTTTGCGAGCTCACCGGGCTGGAAGCTTCCCACGCCGGCAATCGAGATCCAGACGTCGGCTGTCGCATCCGCTTTGAGAAAGGGCACGAGCGGCAAGAGCAGCAGAATGACACCGGCGAGGCCGAAAAGGTAGGTGTAGCGGAAGAGCGTGCGGTAGTTCTTGAGGAAGATCACAACCGCGATCGCTGCGACGAGCGAGATCGCTGTCCACACGATTTGGCGCGTTGAGTAGGCGTTCCATCCCGTGTACTCGTAGGCGATATCGAGGCGGTAAATCTCGGCAATGCCGAGGCCCGTGAGCACCGTTGCGATGGGCACGATCATGGGGTCGGCGTCGGGTGCGCGCCACCGCAGAATGAAGTGGAACGCAAACGTCAGCACACCGAGGCCGCCCGCGAAGTAGAGCGTCCAGGGGCTGATCTCGCCGAACTGCGCGAGTTGCACGAGAATGACGGCGGCACCCGCAATGAGGTTCGCGAACAGCAGCAACCACAGTTCGCGGTTGCGCTGCGTCTTGGGGTGGCGGATGCGGTTGAGCGCTCGCAGAATTGCCGTTTCGTTTGCGGCACCCGCTTGTGGATCGAGGGTTTCAATACTCATTGGTTCTCACCCGCCAAATCACGGAGGCGGTCGACGATCTGCTGGGCATCGTCGAGCGTGCGGGCGGGGATTGTGCGGTCGAGTTGCATGCGCGAGTAGGCCGAGAGATCTTCGATGTCGATGCCCGTGTCTTCGTAGACGCTCGAGAGCTTGATGGGGCCGATGTCTTGCGGGATGCCCTGGTAGATCACGACCGTGTCGTGGTCGGAGCCCACGAAATAGCGCTCCTGCGTCCACTTGTATGCGAGCAGAAGCCCGCTCGTGAGCAGGGCAAGCACGACGATGAAGCCGCCCGCCCACGCCCACCGGCGGTTGCGGAGGCGGCGCGCATCCTCTTCGATGAGCTCTTCGAGGTAGTCGCTGCTCGGCTCGAAGTGGCTTGGTGCGTTGGCTGCCTGGCGCACGGGGTGGCGCACGGGGCTGAGCCAGCTGGGCGTCTGGCGCTGCTGGGCGGGCACGGGAACGCCAGCGGGGTTCGAGGCCGAACCGACGACGGTCGCGGTGCCCGAGAGCAGCGGATGCTGCCCGCCCACGTCAACGAGCACAATTGTGACGTTGTCGGGGGCTCCGGCATCGAGGGCCTGCTTGAGGAGGATGTCTGCCGTGCGGCCGGGCGGGTTGCCCTGGCGGAGCGCCTTTTCGATGTGCGCGTCGTCGACGACACCACTCAGACCATCGCTGCAGAGGAGCCAACGGTCGCCCGGTTTGGTCGGCATGATCATCATGTCGATGTCGGGCTGTGCATCCATGCTCGTGAGCACGCGCATGACAACGTTGCGACGCGGGTGGTAGCGCGCCTCTTCGGGCGTGATGCGGCCCGTGTCGACGAGGCGCTGCACGAAGGAGTGGTCGCTCGTGATCTGGGTGAGCTTGTCGTCACGGAAGAGATAGATGCGGCTGTCGCCGATGTGCCCGATGACGGCGTAATCGTCGACCATGAGCACGGCGTCGACCGTCGTGCCAAGGCCCTGGAGTTCGGGGCGATCCTGGGCAGTATCGACGAGGGTGCTCGCGACATCCCAAATGGTCGCCTGCAGCGCATCTTGCGCGTTCGCGGGCGTATCGAAGGCGCGGTCGAGGTCGCGGAGGTTCGTAATTGCGACGGCGCTCGCGATGTCACCACCGGCGTGCCCACCCATACCGTCGGCGACTACAAACAGGTTCGCCCCGGCGTACCCGGAATCCTGGTTGTTGGAGCGGACCTTGCCGGTATGCGAGATCGCAGCGCTCGAGCCTTCGAAAACCATGAATGTGCTCTCGGCTTAGCTGCGCAGCTCGAAGGTTGTTGCGCCGACCTTGATCGGGGTGTTGAGGGTCACCGGCACGGGCGCTGTCACGCGCTGGTTGCCGAGGTGGGTGCCGTTGGTTGAGTCGAGGTCTTGGATCATCCACTGGTCGCCCCACAGCAGCAGGCGCGCGTGGTGGCTTGAGGTGTAATCGTCACGGATGACGAGGCCCGATTCGCTCGAACGGCCGATCGTGAGTGGTTCATCACCGAGGGGCAGAATAAGGCCCGACTTGGGCCCGCTCGTGATGACGATCTCGTTGGCGTTCCCGGTCGTTGCTTTGGGCTGCTTCGTTGCCACAGCCGGGGACGCGACAACAGGCGCGGGAACCTGCGGAGCCGTCGCGTTCTTTGCGGCCTTGGCCTTGACGGGGGCTGGTTGCACAGCATCCGGCAGCTTACGCACCTTGACGCCGAAGAGGTCGGCCCGCAGCGAGTAAACAACCGCGAAGACGAAGAACCACATCAGCACGAGGAAGCCGATGCGCAGCAGCAGCAAGGTCAGTTCACTCATCGGCGCACCTCCGAGGCGACCACGCGAAACGTCAAGGGAGTCGTGCCGATCATGAAGGTCTCACCGTTTGTGAGTGGCGCTTCTGCGACGCGCTGGCCGGCAACCTTCGTGCCATTCGTTGAGCCGAGGTCGCGCACGAGCGCCCGCTTGCCGTCCCACAGCACCTCGGCGTGTTTGCGGCTGCTAGCGGCATCCGAAATCTGAATGTCGGCGTCACTCCCGCGGCCGATGACGGTGCGGCCGGTCTTGAGCGGGTAACGCTGGCCACCGATTTCAAGGGCGCCGTTCCACGCGACCTGCTGTTTTGCCTGTGCGGCACTCTTGACGGCGTTGCTCGTGATGTCGGATGTGCCAAGCGTCACGTTGTCGCTCGGCGCGATGCCGATGCGCAGGGGGCCCGCGAAACTGTAGCCCTGCTTGTTGGCGTGGTCTTCCAGTACGTCGTAAAGCTCGTCCGTGAGCGTTGTTCCGAGGGCGAGCATGCGCTCGGCGTCCTCGGGGTTGAGGCTGATGACGTATTCGTTGGGCGCAAGAATGCGATCACGTGAGACGACGGCGGCTTTTGTGTCGGCCTCTGCGCGCAGCGCCGAGGCGATTTCGACGGGCTGAATACCGCTGCGGAACGTGCGGGCAAAGGCCCCGTTCACGGCGCGCTCGAGCCCTCGCTCAAAGCTGTCGAGAATTCCCACGCGGGCTCCGCTCGTTTTCGTACTGGGGTCTTTCTGCGCACTGGGGCGCCACCGTGCTGCCGCATGGCTTGCCCTATGCTACCGATCCAGCCTCGGAAGCGCCCGGGTGTCGCGTCATTCCAGCGGATGATCTTGTTTTCTTCGCTCCCGTCGCTCACCTGCGCCGCGCGGAATCGGCCCCTCGCCCAGCACGCTGACATGCACGGGCAGCTTTCGCCCGTCGGCACCTACGCGCGCAGGCGCGGGGGCGGCGGCGTCGCACCGTGCAAGTTGCGCACGGGAGCGACAAGATCGGCCGCCGCAGTGGCCGTGCTGGTGTAGCCGTAGTAGCGCTCGTCGATCCAGCGCTTCGGCACTCGGTTGAGCACGACCCCGAGCGTCTGGCCGCCAGCGCGGGAGATGTTCGTGAGCGCTGTTTCGAGCGCGTGCTCGGTTGTGCGAGCGAGGCTTGCGACGAGCAGCGCCCCATCGGCACTATTGGCGAGTACGGCGGCATCCGTTACCGGGATGACAGGCGGGGCATCGATCACAACGGTTGCGTGCTCCGAGAGGGAGGCGAGGAGTTCGCGCATCCGCTCGCTGCCGAGAATTTCACTCGGATTCGGCGGTATCTGCCCCGCGGCGACAACAACGAGACCCGCTGTTCCGGGCACGGCCTGCGCCACATCGGCAACCTCGGCGCGGTTGAGCAGCACGTCGGTGAGTCCCGCGTCAGGGATGAGCCCGAAGATGCTCGCGACCATGGGTCGGCGCAGGTCAGCGTCGATCAGCACGACCGACCGGCCGCTCGCGGCGAGCGTCAGTGCGAGGTTGGCGGCGATTGTCGACTTGCCGTCACCCGGGTAGGGGCTCGTGACGACGATCGAGCGCGGCGGGTTATCGATATTCATGAACTGAATGTTCGTGCGCAGTTTGCGCAGCGATTCGGCAAGTAGGAAGCGCCCCGGCTCGACTCCGCTCGAGGCTTGGTTGCTCGTCGCAGCAACGAGTCGCGACCCGCCATTGGCGAGAGAACGCTCAAACGGCAGCGTGCCGACGACGGGCATGCCGGTTGCCTTCTCGACCGTCTCAACCGAACGGATGCGCCGATCAAGCGTTGTACGCACGAGCGCGAACGCGAACCCACCCGCGACGCCCAGGAGCGTGCCAACCGCGAGCGCGAGCGGCACATTTGGCGACGCGGGGTGGGTAGGCAGATGCGGGTTGTCGAAGGGGTGAATGAAGACCGGCGCACTCACATCGGCGCTGCCGGTGTTGATAGTGTTCCACTCGGCGCGGAGGGCGGTGAGCCAGGTTTCGGCGAGGTCGCGCGCCTCGTGCGGCGAGAGGCCGGTGGCGACAACCTTGAGGGTTGCCGCGTTGAGCGGGCTCGTCACTTTGACGCGGTCGACGAGTTCGCCCGCGGTCGCGTCAAGCGCGAGGGTCTCGATCACGCGGTCGGCGACTTCGCGCGATCCGGCAAGCGCGATGAGGGTGGGCATCGTCTGGTTGACGGCGACGTTCCCGGCGTTGATTTGGGCCGGTTCGGTGGTGCCGGCGGGCGTGCGCGCGAGTTGAGCTTGGACGATTGCCGACGCATCCGCCGCGTAGATTTTGGGTTGCACGGCAACCCATGCGGCGCTGAGCAGGACGCCGACGGCGATGATGAGCCCTGTGCCGAGCCAGTGCGCTCGCAGCACCTTGAGGTAGTCGCTAAGTTCCATGCGCGGCCTTTCGCCAGGGCCCGGGGGGGGGAGGGTGGGTTGCAGGTCTGGCACGTGTCGGCCGCAACCTGATCACGATCGCGCCGTCGTTGCCGCGTTTGGTTGAGGCTAGCCGGGCTTGATTACGGGAGTGTGTCGCGCACGTGAAGTTGCGATGGGCGTGGAGAGGCGGGCGCGGAGAGACCGGCGCCGAGAGAGAAGGAACGGGCGGGCGGGCTACACCGTCGGCACGGAGCCGGTCGGCGGGCGTGAGATGTACTCGTGGCCGTAGTAGGAAGCATCCGCTACCTTCTTCGAGACACGATTCAGCACGATGCCGAGCGCGCGACCACCCGCACGCGAAATGTTCGTCAGCGCCTTCTCGATCGCCTCGTACGTGGTCTTGCCCGAAGAAACCACCAGAATCGCCCCGCCAGCACTGTTGGCCAGCAGCGCAGCATCGGTCACGGGGATCACGGGTGGCGCGTCAATGATGACTGTTGCCTGATCGCTCAGCGACTCAATGAGGTGGCGCATGCGCTCCGAGCCCAGAATTTCGCTGGGGTTTGGCGGGATCGAGCCCGAGGCGATCACGAGCAGGTTCGGCACGCCAGGCACGCGCTGCGCGACATCCGCAATTTCGGCACGCTCCAGCAGCACATCGGTCAGCCCGACGTTGCCAATGAGGTTGAAGATTTTCGCGATCATGGGGCGACGCAGGTCGGCGTCGATCAGCACAACGCGCTTGCCACCCTCAGCGAGCGTGATCGCCAAGTTCGAAGCCGTCGTCGACTTGCCATCACCGGGCAGCGGGCTCGTGAACACGATCGACGAGGGCGGGTTGTCAATATCCATGAACTGGATGTTGGTGCGCAGCTCGCGCAGCGACTCTGCCACGGCGTGCAGTTGCACACCGGCGGCGGCGGTCGAGGTGGGAATCAGGCGGGATTCCCCGCCGACAAACGACTTCTCTTCGGGGATCGTGCCGACGACCGAAACGCCGGTTGCGTCTTCAATATCGGATGCCGAGCGCACACGGCGGTCGAGCACCGAGCGCAGCAGTGCGTAAGCAACGCCGAGCGCGAGCCCGAGCAGCCCGCCAACAGCCAGCGCGAGTTTGACGTTGGGCGACGCGGGGTGTGAAGGAAGCGAGGGGTTGCTGAACGCGTAAATGTATACGGGCGCATCAGTGTCTTTGTTGCCCGTCTTGATGGTGTTCCACTCCTCGCTGAGGGCAACGAGCCAAGCGTCGGCGAGGGTCTGGGCATCTTCGGGGGTGGGCCCGGTTGCGACGATATTGAGGATGGCTGCACCGCGAGGGTTCGAGACAGAGACTCGGTTGACGAGCGAGCCGGGTGTTTCGTTGATGTTGAGGTTCGCGATGACGCGATCGGCGACTTCGCGTGATCCGGCGAGTGCCATGAGCGTGGGGATGCTCTGGTTTACAGCCGTCGTTCCGACATTGATTTTGCTGGGGTCAACGATCGAATCGTCTTCAGCGAGGGGGATCTGCGCCTCAACGATTGCCGAGGCATCCGCTGCGAAGGTCTTGTCTTGTGTGAGGGTCCACGCGCCGGCGAGGGCGATGCCGGCCAGTACAAACGCGAGGAGGCCAAGCCAGTGGGCTCGCAGAATCTTTATGTATTGCTCAAGTTCCAAAATCAGTCACATTCGTGGGGTAAAGCTGTGCAGGGGCTCGGGGCACATCGGTCTATTGTCGCGCAGGGTTCGCGTGGTTGGCGAATTGAGCGGCTGCGTGCGCCCCCGCCGGTGCGGTGCGGGGCTGACGCGTGCTAAAGTCGATAGGTCGCGCGAGTGGCGGAATAGGTAGACGCGCTGGCTTCAGGTGCCAGTGCTCGCAAGGGCGTGGGGGTTCAAGTCCCCCCTCGCGCACGAAAACGGAAGACGGCCTTCG
>CAYNTU010000003.1:0-106310 GCA_964400205.1 uncultured Microbacterium sp. | reverse complement strand
GCATCGATCCTCAGATCGAAGCAGTCTTGGACTCAACCAAAGCCTCAGCAGACCCTTCTTGTTCATCCCGTCATGCGGGAACACGACCCACGAGTACACACCACCGTCTTGCAGCACACCCGCCGGCACCTGGAAACGCACTTTGTTATCGGCGTCATTTGCGATGAGCCCCGAGTTATAGACCGTACCGGTTTTGCCGTCCGAACCAGTCGCGATCTGGAACTCATACTTCACCGTGCCACCGGAAGGGACGTTGTCGGCATCAGCGACCGCATCAACCTGCAACGTCGGCGTCACCGTTGTAAGCGTTGGAGGTATCGCCCCACCAACAGCCGGGATCGCTGACGTTTGTGGTGGTGTCAGCGGGACCTTCTGCGTCGTGAAGTTACGCACCGCGGTGCTCGGCCACCCTTCACTCGTTTGCCCAAGATGCCCGTTGTTCGCGTCAGCAACCTTGAAACTCCAGTAATACTTCTTCCCACCCTCAAGGGCACCCGCGGGAACCGTCACCTGATTACTCTTCGTCCAACCCGAGTTCCACACCCACGTACCCATACCAGCATCAGACGCAACCACGAATCGGTAGTAGGGTGTTGCATCAACTTCGTTGAACGTGGTCCCGTTCGCTTTCAGCGTCGGCGTCAATGTCTGGTTCGTCAGGTCCGTTGCCGGCGACACATGCGTACCCGTCGGGTGATTCCAGTACCGAACTGCAAGTACCGGCTCAACCATCTTGTGCGAGTAGACATTCCCTTCATTCCCGGTGATGTGGAACGCAACACCGTAGTCGCCAGCCTTGAAACGATCCACCAGGCGCTCGGCGATCGCTTCGCCACTCGTCCATGCATCCGCCGTGCCCATCGAGTAGCTCGTCAGCAACCCCTCGGCAGTGCACGAGTAGCAGTCGCCGCTCGAGTGGTAGATGTTCCCAGCGAACCAACCGGTCGCCCCGTCGTAGAACCCCAAAGCAAGCTGCGCATCAGAAATGAACTTGTTCTGGTACGTGGAGTGGTTGAACCGAGCAAAGGTACGCCAGTACACGTTCGCACCGCCCTCTTTCGTGTTTCCCACGTGCGCTTGCGAGTGATACACCCCACCATTGGACTTGTGCGAACGCACATACGAGGTCCCCGAATGCAATGTCGGGTCAAGCATGACGGGGTAGACGCGCTCTTCAGCGGTCAACCACTCCGGGTCAACATCAACCGTGTAGACCCACTCGTACTCACCGATCTTCTCAAGCCGCACGGTGCCGTTGATGAGCGCATCCGACTGCACCTCATCAACGCCGGAGGAATCCCACACCACAGGTGCCGGAATATGCATCACAACCTTGCCCTGCACCTCCGGGTCTGCAAGGTCAGCGCTAACCTGCTCACCCGCCTCAGTGAGTGAGTCCCGAATGAACTGCTCGAACTCTTCCTGCCCAGGGTCAGGCTTCTGCCGAGTGTCAACAAACTCAACAAGCCCGTCGTCACCGAGCCGAGGCGTCAGCCCTGCCGTCATGAACCGCCACGACCAACTCGGGGCCTTCGGTGCGCTGTGAAGAATAAGCTGCTCTTTCACACCACTCGGGGTCACGGTGTACTCCGCATCCGTTGCGGGTAACACCCCGCGGTACAACACCGAATCCTCCGCCGCACCACCGCGTGCCGCCTCATCAGACGCGAACGCCTCCGGCCGAGATATCTGCCCATCCTCAAGCCAGAACATCACCTGGTGCCCATCACGCTCCAACGTGACAAGGCCACCCTTGCCCGGCAGGAACTCGGGCGAAAGCGGGTGCGTATCAACCGCGAATTTGTCAGCCACAGCCTGCACACTCGTCTCAGCCGCCACCCACGTACCATCAACCTCAACGTTGATGGGCGACGGTGAAGACGTACTCAGAAACGACCCATCACCACGGTCATACACATTCTCGAACTCGGTACGTTCCACGATCGGGAGCTCCGCGGTCTCCGCCGCGAAATCAACCTCCTCGACCGCGGGCGGCTCCGTCGGAAGCTCAACAGTCTCAATAGCAGCCTCAGCCTCGGCCAACAGCGAAGAGTAATCACCCACCGGAACTTCAGCGGGCAGCAGAGTCTCAGGCGTACTATCGGGCACCAGCCGATACACAAGCTCACCCGTGAGCTCAAGAGGCACCTCGCCGAGATCGTCGGCAGCGTCATCCATTGCAGAGGTTCGCGGCTGATTCGCTGTAAACGACTGAATACCCGAAGCAACCATGGGCTCGAGTGGGACGACGCCCATGACAGCAGCCAGACCAATCGCGACCGACGAGAACAACCGACCGTGAGACATGCAGAACCTCCACCTGGGCACCGCCGCTTTACGGTGCGCTTATTTGTGTAGTTTCCGGCACAGCCACTTTTGTGACACTTGTGACCGAACTTTTTTGAAGGTATTTTTGACGCACAGCAATGCCCCGCCAAAAAGCAGCCCGATTCTGCTCTTGGCGGGGCATTCTGGTGGGTTGCTTCTACCCCGCGTCAGCAACCCAGCCGTGTGACCGTGCTCCACACGTCAGATGACGAGCCTGCGGTGGCTGAAGCAACCGAGGTCGATCCGTTGAAGGCATACACCGTGCCGGCAGATCGTGCATTCGCGATGCTTCGCACTGCGCCGAGTGAAGCCGTCGAGTTCGTGCCAGAGCACGAAGAGAACGTCAGCTTCGAGCCACCCAAACCCGTTGCGCTGTAGGCGCAGAACTTGCCTGTGGCGCAGCTGCCAACGGCTCGAGCGGATGCCCCGTCGAGAATCGTGAGTACGACACCCCCGCCATCCCACGAGACCTCATTGTGCGCAGTGCGCACGCCGCCCGGGAAGTCGCGCAGCACCTGCTCGATCTGGTCGTCAACCGAGCGCTCACCCGCGAGCGCTGCAGAGGGCCACAGCACGGCCACGGCCGCGAACACGAATGCCGAGGCGACCGCTGCCGCTCGTCTCTTGAAGTTGTTCATCGTTACTCTCTTCCTGTCTGCCAAGCCGTGTACTCCAGCACGGCTGGTGCCACGATGTCGGTTCGCTCGCTGCCCGTGTAGGTCCACTCGTAGGAGAGGAACCCCTCGGTGCCGCTCAAAACAAAGGTGTCGAGGTAATCAGGCAGAAATGCTGTGTCGGCGGTAAATGCAATACCTTCACGCCCGAGTCGATCAACCGTTGAGCCAACAACCGAAACATCCGGCAACGTCGCAAGGTAGGCAATGAGCGCGGATGCTTGATCCGACGTCAACGACCACTCCCTGAGCAGTTCCTTGATCATCTGGAAGTACTCGCCGCTCGTGCCGTTCACGACAAACCCCGTTTCGTCGAAGTACTGCTCAACGTCGCTTGCGTCACTTGGCGGTGGCTCGGTGAAGAGCCTGCTGTGCTCACCCGGCACCGTCTGAAGTTCCCAGAGCAACGAGCCCGCCGGGGCATCCGCATTCTCGATCGGGCGACCGGAAGCGTCGAAGGTCTCAGCTGCCCGTGCCTCTCGAAGCGAGGAACCATCAGGGAAGTACTGCACCTCAATGGCCTCGGGCATGATCTGTTGGGGCGGCTCTTCAGATTCAGCATCGAACGAAAGCCCCCACTGCTGATAGCGAATCGTTGGCTCCGCCTCGAGACCCTGCCCCCGAACAGACGTCGCGATCTCAGTGAGCAACTCTTGCGCAGTGCCCTCAACGGGGTTGAGCTGCAACGGCGGCGGCGTCGCAGCGAAGGCAGCCGGCGGCTTCAGCAGCACAAGCACGAGCGCAACACTCACGATTGCCGCGAGCACAACGGATGCCGCAATCGGCACAGCCTTCGCCCAGGAATGCGCACGCTTCGGAGTCAAGGTCGTGACGTTCGATGGAATCGCCTGGGCCACGATCTCGTCGCGAGCACGCGCTTGGCGCTCGTTCACTTCGCCCGCTGTCGCCTTGGGGAACGCGGCCTGCAGGCGGCGTGTGAGTTCTTCGTCGTTCACAGCACCCCCTCCTCGCCACGATCGGCCGCAACCGCGAGCATCGTCGCCAAACGGGTGCGAGCACGCTCGGCGCGTTTCCGCGCAGCAGCGGCCGTGCAACCCAGGATTCGGGCGACCTCGCCGTTTGAGAGTTGCTCAAAATAGACGAGCCAGATGACTTCGCGGTCCGCAGACTCGAGCTTCGTGATCGCGGCGATCAGGTCGCGGTCGTCGTCGCTTCGAACGCGCGCAGTCGACGAGGCGAACACGGCTGTCGCACGGGCATCAAGCCGAGCCGAACGTTCCCGGCGACGGTACTCATTGCCGACAACGTTGTGCAGGGTCGCATACAACCACGGCACATCGACGGCCAGATCAGCCGAAGCGATCCGACGCCAGGCAGCAACGAACACATCGGCGGCAGCGTTTTGCGCGTCGTGGATGTTGCCGAGCTTGAGGAATGCCATGGTTTCGATTCGTTCGATGTTCTCGTCATACAGGCGATTGAAGGAACGCCTGAGAGCACTGTCGCCCGAAGGCGAGGGCAGTGCTGACGGATCGGAGGAATCGGGCCTCACACTATGTATGTTTCCGGCACGCGGTGTTTTGTGACAGGTTGGGGCAAAAAAGTTTCTGAGAGTTTGCCGGGGCCGGGCCCTTCGTCTCGCTTCGCTCGCTCAGGGACCGGCAGCAAATTCGTCTACACAGCGCCAACGTCAACGGCACCTGCGGTCGACGCAGGTTCGACGTACGCAACCTCACGCCAGCCGCCACCAGCCGTGCGCTCAAAGCTCGTGACGCTCGAAAGCGCACACCGCCGCTTGGTGGGGTTGTGCCACAACGGCTCACCCGCCACAGCGAGGTGCGTCATCCAAATCGGCAGCTGGTGCGAAACGAGCACAACATCACCATCGGATGTGTCGAACCATGCGTCGTCGAGTGCAAGCAGCATCCGATCAACGATCGACTGGTAGGGCTCACCCCAACTGGGCCGCTTGGGGTCACGCAGCTTCCACCAGTTGAGTGGGTTGAGCAACGCCTTCTTCATGACCTTGCCCTCGAAGGCATTTGCGGGCTCGATGAGCCGCGAATCAACGTGCGCCTCAAGCCCCCACAGTTTCTCGTGCGGATGCGCCGACTGGCGCGTGCGCAAAAGCGGCGATGTCACGATGCGGGTCACCTCGCGCCCCTCATCCTTGAGGTACTCGGCGGCTTGCGCGGCCATCTCGTGCCCCGCATGGCTCAGCTCAAAGTGCGGCAAGCGCCCATAGAGCACGTGGGTCGGGTTGTGGACTTCTCCGTGCCGCACGAGGTGCAGACGCTGTGCGCTCAAGCAGCGGCTCCTTCGCGCTTTTCTTTGCGGATCGTGCGCACGCGGAAAACGATGAAGGCAACGATCGCGAGTGCCACGACAATGATGATGATGTTCTGCACGATGTCGATGTAGGGAACAACGAGGTGCCACCCTTCGCCCATGAACCATCCGACCATAATGAAGGCAGTGTTCCAGATGAGCGAGCCAAGACCCGTTAGTAGTAGGAACTTCGGGATCGGCATGCGCACAACACCCGCGGGAATCGAGATGAGCGATCGGAAGATCGGCAGAAAGCGACCGAAGAACACGGCCTTCGCGCCGTGGCGGTTGAACCAGTCAACCGTCTTCGTGACGTCGCTCCCGCGCATGAGCGGCAGCTTCTCGGCGATCCACGTGAGGCGCTGCACGCCGAAGAGCGCACCGATGCCGTAGAGGGCCAGCGCGCCGACCATAGAACCGAGGGTCGTCCAGAAGATCGCTTCCCAGATTGTGAAGGCGCCCGCGTGCGCTGCGATACCCGCCATGGGCAAAATCGCCTCGCTCGGAATGGGCGGGAAGAGGTTCTCAGCCGCGATCGCCAAACCGGCCCCGGGGGCACCGATGACGTCCATGAAGCCGACGACCCAGTTGATGAGCGATTCGAGCCACCCGCTCGATGCTTCGGTGGCCGTGTCGGTCGTCGAGAAAAAGCGCATAAAAACGAGCGTACCGGGGGTCACCAATGGATCGAGATTCTGCTCAAAAAATCACCGTGAAACACACCTGACACTCAGACTCCATCGTTACTGTGAGACCAGAACGTTATCTTCGAAACGTCCCCGATCAACTCGTGAGCTTCTTCTTCTATGTCTGAACCCGTGGCCCAGCCAGCCGAGGCCCTTCGCGCGCGCCCTCGAAAGAGCCGTGTAACCAAGCCGCTGGCGCTGCTCGCGCTGAGTGTTGCGCTCGCCGCTCCCCTCGCGCTCGTCGCAGTTGATGGTGTTGCACACGCACCGCAGGCACAGGCCGCGGTTGCTCCCGTCGAGGCTCCCGCTGCGAGCCCGCAAGAGTTTGCTGTTGCAAGCGAGTTGAACAACTCGGCGAGCGAAGAGCGTTTGCAGTTCTCGGCGACATCCGCTGGCGAGATCGAAGAGGCCAAGGCTGAAGAAGAACGCGTTGCAGCGGATGCTGCCTCCTCGACCGTCTCGGGCGTGAGTGGCCAGGCCGCTTCAGCCGGTGAACTTTCGGCTGCGAGCTTCGCGCCGGCGCCCGCCGGCAACTACGGCTCAGCGATCGCCGATCTCGCGGTGCAGTACGTGGGCGTTCCCTACGTTTTCGCCGGTTCCGACCCGAGCGGTTGGGATTGCTCGGGCTTCACAAAGTGGGTCGTGCAGCAGGTCACAGGCGTCACGCTCCCCCACGGCACAAACTCGCAAGCCGCACTCATGACGTGGATTCCGGCATCCGAAGCACAGCCCGGTGACTTCTGGTTCCGCCCCAACTACGACGGCAGCGACGGCTACGGCCACGTCGGCATCTACCTTGGCGATGGCCTCATTGTGCACGCACCGCAAGAGGGCGAATACACGCGCATCCAAACGCCGTGGACCGAGGGCGTCTTCTACCGCTTCAATTAGGGCTTCAGCCCCACCCGCTCGCCACGAGAGCAGCGGGCGACACTCATACAATGGAGTGTTCACAAAACCCTTCACAGAAACGGATGCCTCGTGCTGCGCACCCACGAAGCCGGATCACTCCGGCCGGAGAACATCGGTCAGACCGTCACCCTCACGGGCTGGGTTGATCGTCGCCGTGATCACGGTGGGGTTGCGTTCATCGATCTGCGTGACGCCTCGGGGCTTGCCCAGGTTGTCATCCGCGATGAAGAGGTTGCGCACCCGCTGCGCAGCGAGTTTGTGCTTCGCGTGACGGGCACGGTTCAGGCACGCCCCGAGGGCAACGAGAACCCGAACCTGCCGTCGGGCGCGATCGAGGTTATCGCCGAAGAGGTTGAGGTGCTCAACGAATCGGCACCGTTGCCCTTCCAGGTTTCGACCGGTATCGCTGACACCGAAGAGCTCGCGGGTGAAGAGGTGCGCCTCAAGCACCGCTACCTCGACATGCGTCGCCCGGCGGTTTCGAACGCACTGCGTTTGCGCTCGGATGTCTACGCCGCGATTCGTGGCGTACTCGGTGGCGAGGGCTTTGTTGAGGTTGAGACCCCGACGCTCACGCGTTCGACCCCCGAGGGTGCGCGCGACTTCGTTGTGCCCGCTCGTCTGCACCCGGGCAGCTGGTACGCGCTGCCGCAGAGCCCGCAGCTGTTCAAGCAGCTGCTCATGGTCGGCGGCCTCGAGAAGTACTACCAGTTCGCGCGGTGCTACCGTGACGAAGACTTCCGCGCTGACCGCCAGCCCGAGTTCACGCAGCTCGACATTGAGATGAGCTTCGTCGACCAAGACGACGTCATCGCGCTCATGGAAGAGCTCATCGTCGCGATGTGGTCGACGATCGGTGTTTCGGTTTCGACGCCCATCCCGCGCATGACCTACGCCGACGCCATGGCCAAGTACGGCAGCGACAAGCCCGATCTTCGCTTCGGACTCGAGCTCGTTGAGACGACCGACTACTTCAAGAACACGCCCTTCCGCGTCTTCCAGGCTCCGTACGTTGGTGCTGTTGTTATGCCCGGTGGCGCCTCGCAGCCGCGCAAACAGCTCGACGCCTGGCAAGAGTGGGCCAAGCAGCGCGGTGCTCGCGGCCTCGCCTACGTGCTCTTCAACGAAGACGGCACACTCGGTGGCCCCGTTGCCAAGAACCTTTCGGAAGAAGAGCAGGCCGGCCTCGCTGCTTTGGTTGGCGCGAAGCCTGGCGACTGCGCCTTCTTCGCTGCTGGCGAGGTCAAGCCCTCGCGCGCCCTCCTCGGCGCTGCCCGCGTCGAGATCAGCGAGCGCCTCGGCCTGACCGACCCCAACGAATTCGCCTTCACCTGGGTTGTCGACGCCCCGCTCTTCGAGCCCGCATCGGATGCCGTTGCCTCCGGTGACGTCGCCGTCGGCGCCGGCGCGTGGACGGCCGTGCACCACGCCTTCACCTCGCCCAAGCCCGAGTTCCTCGACACCTTCGACACCGACCCGGGCCCCGCACTCGCGTATGCCTACGACATCGTCTGCAACGGCTCGGAGCTGGGTGGCGGAAGCATCCGTATTCACCGCCCCGATGTGCAAGAGCGCGTCTTCGGTGTTATGGGTCTGACGCCCGAGGATGTGCAAGAGAAGTTCGGCTTCTTCGTTGACGCCATGCGTTACGGCGCACCGCCCCACGGCGGTATCGCGCTCGGTATGGACCGCGTGCTGCAGCACCTCACGAAGACCGACTCCATTCGCGACGTGATCGCCTTCCCCAAGTCGGGCGGCGGATTCGACCCTCTGACGGCTGCGCCCGCACCCATCACGCCCGAGCAGCGCAAAGAGGCCGGCGTCGATGCAAAGCCCGAATAAGGCTGAGTCAAGGCACCCGAAAGGTGAACGTCGCTCGTAGAGTGGCGCGTATGAGCACGCCTGCGTCAGCAACTGCTGCGCTGAACCCGAACCAGGCTGTTGAGATTGGCCGGTCGCCTCGTCGCGCCGATATTCAGGGGCTTCGCGCCATCCTGATGATCCAGGTTTTGCTGTACCACGCGTGGACGATTGGCTCGCCGATCGGCGTCGACTCGTTCATCATGATCTCGGCGTTCCTGATGACGACGTCGTTTGTGCGCCGATCGACGGCGGGGCACATGCCCCTCTTTGTCGAGCGGTGGATGAATACCTTCAAGCGGCTTCTGCCACCGCTCGCGATCGTCGTGCTGCTGACTCTGGGCGGCAGCTTCCTCTTCCTAGGCCAGCAACGCTGGCAAGAGATGGTCACGCAAGCCTTCGCATCCGTGACCTACTGGGAAAACTGGCGACTCATCCAGGTCGCGGCCGATTACTACGCGGGCAACCATGCCCTCGCGAGCCCCTTCCAACACCTCTGGTCGATGTCGATGCAGGGGCAGATGTTCATCATCTGGCCCGTGCTCATGACGCTCTCGGTCTTGCTCGCTCGCAAGTTCAAAGTCTCGGCCGCCAATATGACGGCCTTCGCCTTTGGGCTTCTCGCGATCGCCTCGCTTGCCTGGCTCATTTTCTTCGCACCCGAGGGCGCCGAGCGTTACTTCAACACGGCCTCACGCATTTGGGAGTTTGCCTTCGGGTCGATGATCGCCGCGTGGGCCGTGGGTCGCGTCTTCAAGAGCAGATCGGATGCCGCGGGCACCCGCAACATCGGCGTTATCCTCGGCTGGGTCGCACTGGGCGTGCTCGTGCTGTACTGCCTCGTTCCCATCGGCACCTACCCCGGCCCCATGGCGCTCGTGCCGCTGCTGTGCGTGAGCGTTCTGCTGCTCGCCACCCCCGCACGCGAGGGTGAACGCACGGCCGGCTCCGTGCTCTCATTCAAGCCACTCGTCTGGCTCGGCGGTATCTCCTACGCCGTCTACCTCGTGCACTGGCCCATCTTCATCTTCTATCTCGCCTCCGTTGGGCGGCAAGAACTGAACGTTGTTGAGGGCGTTGCGCTCATTGCGGCATCCGTTGCTCTTGCCTGGGTCATCACGAAGCTTGTTGACCAGCCGCTGCAGAACCTCACGTGGAAGTCGCGGCCCGTCATCAAGAACGCCATGGTCATTGTGGCGACCTTGGCCCTTGCGCTCGCGGCGATCATTCCCGCGCACTTCGAAGTTGCCCGGCAGACCCAGGTGCAACACGAAGCGGCGCTCGCTGCGCAGGCTGCAGCGCAAGAGCAGGCGCGCCAGCAAGAAGCGGAACGGGCCGCACAGGCGCTCGAAGCGACCGAAACCGTCGCGCAGCCGATCGACTTCGGCCCGTACCCCGGTGCGCTCGCGATGCTCAACCGGGGCGAATGGGTGCCCTCGAAAGAGACCCCTGCAGAGCCCATTCCTGGCCCACTCGCCCTCGGAGAGAGCTGGAAACACTTGCGAGATGCGTGCCCTGAGCCGTGGCATTCGACGCTCGTTGTGACCGACAACGAGGTCTGCACGCAACAGACCTACGAGAAGCCTACGGCCCGCTTCTTGCTCGCCGGGGCGTCACACGTGCAGCAGAACATCACGCCGCCCATGAGCCTGTATGCCGAGGAGCACCAGATCCAGCTCATGCAGGTCATCAGCGCCGGGTGCGACTTCACGGATGTCGCCTCGTACGACGGCCGCTGTGGTGAGCGCAACGCTGCCCTGCTCGACCTCATCCGCGACTATAAACCGCACGCCGTGTTCCTCATGGTCACGGTTTCGGAATACTCCAGCCCCGAAGAGTGGGTCGTCACGGGCATCGAAAACCTCGTGCGCGATCTGACCTCGCAGGGCATCGAAGTGTTCGGCTTCCGCGATAGCCCCCGCGCCGGGTTTGACCTGTACGAGTGTGGCGAGTGGGATCCGCAACAGCCATACAGCGGATGCCTCCTCGAACGCAGCGAGTACCTCGCCCCCGAGAACCCCGCCGCCTTCCTCGAGCAGATCGACGGCTTCCACATGGTCGAATTCACCGAGGGCCTCTGCACCGATGAGGTGTGCCCAACCATCATCGGCAACGTGCACGCCTATATCGACAACAGCCACCTGTCTTCGGAGTTCTCGGAATCGATGCTCGGCCTCATGGCTGAGCAGATCGATCCGTATCTCGCGCTCTCGCGCTAGCCCGGCGCGTTGACCCTCGCACTTTCCGCAGTGCCGCGCAGTTCCTCGGCGAGAAAGTGTGTGGCGCTGAGGAAACCGCTCGGGTCAAGAGATACGGCAAACCTCAACGCGGCGAAAGGCCCCGGCGCCAGCAATCGCTGTGCCAGTGGCGGCGGGCGCCAACACCGGTTTCGGTGCCGAAGGGCGCATCCGTTGGCCACGCCACGACGTGTTCGACACCGGGGCCGACATCGTGATGGCAGCCCGGGCACACATACACCTTGTCGGAGGGGCCGACGCGCTGCACCTGATACGTGAGCCCGCCCGGGCCGACCTCATCGGTCGCGATGCCGCGCAACGCCGCCTGATTGAGCGGACGGTGCGGCCCCTTGCGACGAGATTGCGGACGTTTCGGCACAGAGAAAGCCTAGGGTGTGCGCGATCAACCTCGCTACGCTGGCGGCATGGTTCTCTTCGAAGGCACATACAACTCGCGCGACGTGGGCGGGCTTCCGCTCATCGGGGGTGGCGTGACAATGGACGGCATCCTCATCCGGTCGGATGACCTCGCCGACCTCACGACGGCTGGGGTTTCGCAACTGGCGGCATCCGATGTGGGCACGATCGTCGACTTCCGTACACCGATCGAGCGCGCGCAACGACCGAACCGCTTGCCCGATACGCAGACGATTCACCACCACGCCCTGCCTGTCACGGCTGGCCAGCAACCCACGGCCCCACCGACGAACCCCGACGGCTCGCTCGACATGACGCAGATCTCGAAAATCGTGAGCCAGATCCCCACGGTCGGCCAGCTCTACATCGAGATGATCAATGGCAGCGGCGCGGAGTTCGCCAAATTCATTCGCTATCTCGCGAGCCCGCAAGAACGGCCGGGGCTGATTGTGCACTGCACAGCAGGCAAAGATCGCACGGGCATTTCGACCGCCATGGCCCTGACAATTGCGGATGTCGAGTACGACGCAATCGTCGAGAACTACCACCAGTCGCAGGCGAACCTCGCGAAAGGGTGGACGCAGATTCAGAACGCGCGGCTCGCGGCAGCTGGCATTACGAACCCGCCCGAGAATGTCATCGACATCCTCGAGAAATCGCCCAAGGAGGCGATCGAGCAGGCGCTCGCGTACCTCGACGACCAGGGCGGCGTGGCTGGCTATCTCGTCAAGCACGGGGCGACCGAGGCGCAGCTTGCTTCGGTGCGTTCGCGGCTGCGCGGCGAGTAACTCGGTCTCGTGTGCCGTCAACAGGCTCGGTTGCTCCGTTCGGCCTGAAAACGGCCCCCAATGGGCCAGTTTCGCTCAACGACCCTGTTGACGGAGCACGATCAGCCGAGGCGCCAACGGATGAAACGGCCGACGGCGGCCATGAGTTCTAGTGCTTGATCGCGAATTGGATCCCGTGCCGGGTCGACGACCGCCCAGTTGATCAGGCACGAGTACGTGATTGCGGTTGTTTCTGTCATCGCGAACCCGGAGTCGGCACGGATGCCGTCGGACGTGCCGGTTTTATTGACCAGCGCAAGGCCCCGGTCTAGCTCGCCGTGCGCGAGCGGGTCGAGCCCGAAGGCGCTGCCAACCATGCTGAGATCGGCACTGTCTTTCATCCAGCCGATGACCTTGGTTGAAACAAGGTCGCCCTTCTGAAAGCCATCAATGAGCACGGCCATCGCCTCGGCATATGCTCGCGCGCTCCCAGTCGAAAGGGTTGGGGCATGTTCTGGCAGCCGCTCGTCCCGCACAAAGTCGTGCAGCGCGAAGCCCGCAACGCCGTAATCGGATGCCGCGGCTGCAACCGCCGCTGGCCCACCTAGCCGCTGCAACAAGACGTTCGTCGCGAGGTTGTCTGAGAGCGTTCCGACGAGCTTGGCGGCATCCGCGACCGACAGTGTTGACTGGTCAAGATGCCACCAGATTCCCGAGTCGCGCACGAACGGCGCGCTGTCGCGGTCGAGCAGTTCGTCAGGCGAAAGCTCGCCCACCTCGATCGCGCGAGCAACCGCAATGAGCAGGGCGACTTTCGCTGAGCTCGCCGTGCGCAAGTCCGCATCGGGCTTGTGCTCGAGCAGCGTCACACTCGACGGTGAGACCTGGCGAACGACAAGGCTCACCGACCCCGGGAAGCCCCCAATGAGCTGTTCGACTGCATCCGCTCGCATGCCTCAAGCGTATTGCGCAGCATCCACCACGATCCGCAACCCCCACGACATTCGGCCACCAGAACCCCGGCATTTCGGTCGCAAATCGTGCACCCGGTTGCGAACCGCGTCAAGCGCCCCTGAATCGCTTCTACAGCCGTCAAAAGTCAAGACCACGGAAGGATGGACACCTGATCACTCGTCCGTGTGTGTGTGAATGCGCGCCCCCGCTGCGTTGAAAATACTGATGACCTGAGCAGGTTTGCCCTCTGCCGCCGACATCGCGTGTGGGGTGCGGGTGTCAAACTCGGCCGCCTCCCCGACCCCAAGCGTCAAGTCTTGGTCGCCGAGTCGAAGGCGAAGCTTTCCCCGCAGGATGTAGAGCCATTCGTAACCGTCGTGCACTCGCAACGCAGGCAATTCTTTTGTTGCCGGGTACGTGATCTTGTACGTCGATACCGGCGAGTGTTCCGGGGCAAGCGGCGCAATGATCAGCCCGTCACGGCGAACGACTGGCCGGCGTACACGCGGATCGGCCACCTCTGCTGGCACGAGATCATCAAGGCGGATGCCGAGGCGCCGTGTGAGCGGAAGCAACAGTTCGAGGCTGGCTTGCCGTTTCCCCGACTCCAGGCGAGACAGTGTGCTTGCAGACATGTTCACTGCTGCGGCGAGATCTTCAAGCGTGTATCCACGCGACTTTCTCATGGCACGCAAGCGCGCACCGACGTGATCGAGTTCCTGCATTGCATGACCCCCCTTGCGAATACTGCAAAAAGATTTGCGTACCTCTCATTATTGCTCTGAAGATGAACGTATGACTCAACAGCCCTGGGATGCGATCATCATCGGCGGTGGACCCGCCGGACTCTCTGCGGCCCTCATGCTCGGCCGAGCACGACGCCGCGTCCTGGTTATCGACTCTGGTTCTCCACGGAATCGGTTCGCCGCGCACATGCATGGTGTGCTCGGGCTGGAAGGGGTACCGCCGCGTGAGTTACGGGCGCGCGGGCGCGAAGAATGCATCGGATACGGAGTGGAGTTCACCGAGGGCACCGTCACGAGCGCCCGACGAATCGACGAAGGCGTGCGGGTGACAACCGAGGCGGGCGAGTCATTCGAGTCGCGGGCGCTCATTGTGGCATCCGGTCTCACCGATAGCCTCCCGGATATCCCGGGGCTCACTGAGCGCTGGGGCACAACAGTCTTCCACTGCCCGTATTGCCACGCGTGGGAGTTCCGTGACAAGCGGCTTGCCGTGCTGACAACCTCGCCCATGAGTGTGCATCAGGCAGAACTGATCCGACAGTGGAGTGACGACATCACGTTGTTCACGGCAGCGCTCGGCGAGCTGGACCCAGAAGTGAAGGCGCGACTGTCCTCACGCGGAATCAAGCTTGAACCGACTCCGGTCGCAGAAATCGTCGGCGACGGCGCCACGATCGCTGCGGTTCGCCTGGCAGATGGTCGCGACGTAGAGGTTGACGCCATTCTTACTGCGGGCAATTTGCAGACGCATGAGGGCTTCCTCGTCGGGCTCGAGCTCGAGCGCAGCGAGTCGCCATTCGGCTCGTACATTGCCGTCGATCACACGGGCAAAACGAGCGACGACCGTATCTGGGCTGTCGGCAATGTCGTCAGCCCCATGGCGAACGTACCGATGTCGATCGGCACCGGCTCATTCACCGGCGCGGCCGTCAATGGGGCACTTGTCGGCTGGGACTTCGATACTGCGAGCAGCGACCCACATGCTTGGCCAGAGGTTGCATCGGCGGAGTACTGGGAAAACCGGTACGCAGCATCTGAGCGCATGTGGTCTGGCAGGGTTAATCCAGTACTCGCCGAGATTGCAGTAACACTCGAGCCCGGCACTGCGATCGACCTCGGCTGCGGTGAAGGCGGCGACGTCATTTGGCTCGCCCAGCACGGCTGGGATGCGATCGGCATCGACGTTTCACCGACTGCGATCGCACGCGCCCAGGAGGCAGCACAGCACGAGGGCGAACTGGCAGGCAATGCCCACTTCGAGGTTGCCGAACTCTCTGAACTGCGCGACAGGACATACGATTTCGTCACAGCCAGCTTCCTGCATTCCCCCGCCGCGCTCCCCCGAGAAGCGCTTCTTCACTCGGCACTAACGCTGGTCGCGCCAGGCGGCCACCTGCTCATCACGTCGCATACGGGGTTCCCGCCCGCTGCGAAAGTGCCCTCCGGTCACACCCATCGTTTCTCACCCCCAGAGGACGAACTCGCTGTGCTCGAACTTGACCCGGATGTGTGGGAAGCGGTCACCGTCGAGACTCGGCCGAGGCAGCCCCAGCCGGGCCAAGATCCGACGATGCTCCCTGAAGACGGTGTTCTTTTCTTGCGTCGTGTTGATGTGTGATGGGCGAGCACGACGACCTCCACGCTTCATCGGCATACACTTCGTAAAAGCGCACGAGCTCACTCAAGCAACGTCTCGCCGATGTACCCGCCTTCTGCACAACCCGGCGGAATCGCGAAGACCGCAGAGCCGATTGGTGTCGTCCACTCGTTGAGCAGATCGAGCTCAGCCAGACGTCGTTGGATCGGCGTGAACTGGGCGTCGACATCAGCCTGAAACGATACAAAGATGAGCCCCGAACTCGAAACGGATGCGTCCGCCGAAGGCTCGTCGTAGTTGTAGCTGCGCCGGAATATCTGCTCTCCTGCATGCTGCGGTCGAGCTCGGGCAATGTGCGAAAACGCCGGAATGACCGGGAACCCGCTTGCATTCTTGGCCTCGAAATCGGGCTCGTCGAATTCTGCTGCGGCGTCAACCGGGTTGCTCGTCAGCGGCGCCCCGTTGGACTGGTAGCGGCCAATCGCTTGGTCTCGGCCAGCGCGATCCAGGCGATCCCACTTGTCGAGATTCATGCTTGTGCGACGAATCACCATACTCGTGCCGCCCGCCATCCACCCCTCACTGCACCACACAACTCGGTCGAACTTCTCAGTGCCCGGTTTGACGTTCGTCGTGCCATCAACCTGACCGAAAAGGTTGCGCATAGTGGTGCCTGGTTTGACCGTTCCGTGTGCGCGCCGAAACCCCGTTTGCGACCAGCGCACGGTCGCAAAGCTTCGGCAGTCTTTCAACAGCATCCGCATCGCGTGCGCGATGGTGAGCGGATCGTCACTTGCCAGCTGCAGCATAAGATCCCCCGCACTGTATTTCGGCTGCAACTGGTCAATCGCAAATGGTGGGAGCGGACGCAGCCAGTGCGGTAACACGCCATGAGCGCGCTCGACGAACTCGGGCCCAAACCCGAACGTGATCGTCAGTCGGGCTGGCGTAATCGCCAGTTCTGGCTCCGAGTCGGCCAGTGCTGCGACACCCTGCGTCAGACGCGCAGCATCGTCGGTCAGAATGCGCATGAGCCGGCGGAGAGCCTCGCGATCCGTATCCTTATGCAGATCGAGAGCGACAATCGCCACGTGGGCTTGCGCATCCGTTTCGATACCTGCCTGGTGGGCACCGAAAAACGGCACCGTTTCGAAGCCGTGCACCTCGGAGCCCGTCTGCTGGATGGAACTCGGGCGTGCAACGAGCGCCGCGTCGATACCGATCGCCGCGACCGCGCCGGCCCCGGCGACAGCCCCTCCAAGAAGGAACTGTCGCCGGGTTGCGCTGACACGGCCCGGGTCTGCGTTATTACCGGGCTCGACCATCAGTGACCCTCACCAGACCCGTGTTCACCGTGATCGATGTCATCGTAAGTTTCGTTGGCCCCGGAGTAATCCTTGACGACTGCGGAAAACTGCACGGTTGACGCATCCGAAAGTGTCAGCGTGAACGTCACTTCATCGCCGGCAACCAATGGGGCCGTCAAATCCATCAACATGAGGTGATCGCCTCCCGGTTCGAGGGTGAGCGACTCGCCCGCCGGGATGACGAAACCACCGTCGACCTTGCGCATGACCATCATGCCGGCGTCGTCTTCGATCGTCTCGTGCAGCTCCACCATCGTCGAAGCTTCCGTCTCAGCAGACGCCACCGTCACATCAGTTGCGCCGGTATTGCGGATGTCACCGAATGCCGCGCTCATGCCTGAGTCGGCGGCTTTGACCCACGCGTCAGCAACCTCGATGGTCGGGGTCGTGGGTGCCGGTTCGGCTGTCTGCGCCGTGCACCCCGTGACGAGCAGCGTGCCGACGATTGCAAGCGTGCTCCACCGAGCGGTCTTGCGGGTACGAGTATTCATTGCATGTTTCCATTCACACTTTGTTCCGGCGCGCGTGAGCAAGCACACCGGCGTCGCCGCGAAGCAGCGACGATAATCTCAACGAAAGCGAGGGCGTGCAGCCACGAACGCGGCGCCGCCAACGCCAAACAACACGACACACTGTGTGTTGTGACACCCGCCTCAAGCGAAGGCCAGAGCGGGTCGGAGAATCAGAACGCTTGTGTGCGGGGTGGGCCGCGTCGGTACAGCGGAGCTAGCTCAGGCTGATCAGCGTGTGCGCGCGGTGACGACGCAGCAATTGCGCGGGCGTGAGGCACTGGCGTGATTGCCGGGAACACGATTGTGATGCGTTGCCACAGACGGGCGGCGAGTTCGGTAGCGAAAGTACGCAGGCGCGTGAGAAGCAGCTCGCCACGGTACAAGACCACAATCGTCACGAACGCGGCCACGATGTGCCACAGCCACATGGTGGCGTCGGCATCGAGAACCTCAGCGCTGTTCGGCAAAGACTCCAGGGGAACAAGCTCGAGCGGCGCAAAGCCGTGGTGAGCATGCCCCGCGGTGGCAGGCGTGGCCACAACGGGCAGTGCGCTGCCCAAACCAAACATCCAGTGGAAGATCATTTGGCTCAGACCAACCGAGAACACGAGTCGGATGAGCGAGAGCCGTTTGCCCGCTAGCAATACCGAAACCCACATAGAAGCGAGCAGGGGAACGAGGACCCCGAGCGGGTGCGACACCTGCCCACCTGCAGTCACGTGCGAGAGGAGCGAGATGAATGTCGCGAACGCACCGGCTGCGGCACCGCGCACCACCCGAACCTGCTTCGCAGACATCATGCGTTTATCATCTCAGAGTTGCCGTGCGTACCGATGACTTGGGCGAGAGCATCTCAGTACTCGATGCCCGCCGCGGTCGCGGCATCCGTTAATGCTCGCTGCAGCTCGGCGGCGTTGACGCGCCAGTACGAGTGCACCGTGCCGTTGATCAGTACAACAGGGATCTTCTCCCAGAAGTTGTCGTGCAGCACCTTGTCGTCGAGAATCGAGACCTCGTCGATCGAAATGCTCTCGGCGATCGCATCGGGCAGCTCGGCAATTGCGACGTCGACAATTTCGGATGCTGTTTCGCACAGGTGGCAATCGGGCTTCCCCACGATTGTGAGTGCAATACCGGCCATTGGAATCCCCCTCGATGCACAAAGCGCCCGTCAAAAGACAGGCGCTCGGTGGTTACCGCTTACTTCTTGTTGCGGCGCTGGTGACGAGTCTTGCGAAGCAGCTTGCGGTGCTTCTTCTTCGCCATACGCTTGCGGCGCTTCTTGATAACTGAACCCACGAATACCTCACTACGTGTTGGGGTTTGGTGCCCAACAACTGGACGACCGACGGATACTGCCCGAAACCGGGCACAAAAATACCTCGGACTAGTCTACACCAGCGATTCCGCGGGGTTCTGCCAGGGTTCGGCGGCTCAACGCCCCCGGCACAGAGTGCGGCTAAACACCCAGCTTCTTGCGAGCGCTGTCGAGAGCGTGCTTTGCGGATGCCGCGACACGACCAACAACCTCAGCTGCATGCTGCACGGGCTCGGGCAGGGGCGCGGCAGACTCAACTTGCGCCATGAGCTCTTCGCCGAGGTCGTCAACGAAGAACGGCAGTAGCCAGTCGTCGACCTCTTCGAGCGGCTGCTGGTTGAGGCTGTAGAAACGGCGCTGGCCATCTTCGCGAACTTCGACGAGCGAGGCATCGCGCAAGACGCGCAGGTGCTTCGAAACAGTCGGCTGGCTGATACCCAGATCGTCGACAATTTCGCTCACGCTTGTTCCCTGCGCAACGTCTGCACGCTGGAGGAGCAACTGCAGAATGTCGCGGCGGGTACTGTCGGCGAGTACGTCGAAAATGTCGGTCACGCCAATAGACTAATCTGCCCCGGCTCGGAGTACCATGACTGGCGCGCAACATTGCGTTTTCGTGCGGCCGCTCGGCGCATGATTCGGTGAGAGGAAGTGGGCATGGCACGCTCCATCCGCTCGCCCAAAACCGAGCCAAACACGGTCGTGCGCAAGAAGCGCAACGAGGATGCGCCGATCGACGACCATTCGAAAGACGGCCTGTTCGCACATACGTTTTATCGGGTGGGTCGGGGCATCCGCGAACTCATTACCGCTTCGCCCTCGCGCTTCGCGATGATCGTCTTCGCGCTGCTCATTCTGCTCTTCACATTCTTGCTGTCGCTACCGATCTCGTCGGCGACGGGAACGCGCACGCCGCTCGTTGACGCACTGTTCTCGGCTGTTTCGACGATCTGCGTGACGGGGCTCTCGACCGTCGATATGGCAACGCACTGGTCACCCTTCGGCATGGTCATCATCTTCTTGGGCGTCAACATCGGCGGTATGGGTGTGCTGACGCTCGCGAGCCTCATGGGCATGATCATCTCGCGTCGCCTGGGCCTGCGCGGCCGACTCATGGCGGCGGGCGACCTCAATCCGCTTCGGGCGCGCAAGGGCGTCGTCAACGAGTCGCAAGCCGTCAAGCTCGGCGAGGTTGGCCAGCTGCTGCGCACGGTCGCGCTCTCGACCCTCATCATCGAAATCTCGCTCGCGCTCATGCTCTTCCCGCTCATGCTCGTGAACGGCATCCACTGGCGCGCGGCGTTGTGGGAGGCACCGTATTACGCTGCCATGGCCTTCACCAACACGGGGTTCACACCGAACGCCGGTGGGCTTGCTCCTTTCGAGCACAACTATGCCTTCCTGAGCGTGCTCATTCTGGGTGTCTTCCTGGGGTCGATCGGCTTCCCCGTGATCTACGTCGTGCTGAAAGAGAAACTGCACTTCAAACGCTGGACGCTCCACGCCAAACTCACGGTCGTCACAACGGCCCTCCTGTTCTTCATCGGCGCCCTCGCGTTCGTGCTGCTCGAGTACAACAACCCCAACACCTACGGCTCGATGGGCCCCGGCGAGAGCACCTTCCAGGCGCTCTTCCTCTCGGCCATGACCCGCTCGGGTGGCTTCCAACTCGTCGACACAGCCGACCTCAACCAGTCGTCGCTCATCGTCACGATGATGCTCATGTTCGTCGGTGGCGGCTCGGCCTCGACGGCAGGCGGTATCAAGGTCACGACTCTCGCGGTGCTCGCGATCGCCGTGTGGAGCGAGGCGAAGGGTCGCCAGAGCGTTGAGGCCTTCGGTCGCCGCATCCCGAGCGACGTGCAGCGCGTCGCAATGAGCGTCGTCGCGTGGGGCGCCACGATCGTTGCGCTCTCGAGCATCATCATCACGCAGATCACGGGCGAATCGGCCATTAACGTCATGTTCGATGTCATCAGCGGGTTCGGCACGGTGGGCCTCACAACGGGCCTCACGGCAAACATGCCGGATGCAGCTGTTTATGTGATGGCCGTCACCATCTTTATGGGTCGCGTTGGTACTGTGACACTTGCCGCAGCAGTTGCGGCAACATCATCGAAGCAGCTGTATTCGCTGCCGGTGGAAAGGCCGATCGTTGGTTGAAGCACTCCGCGGGGATGCCCCCGTACTCGTCATCGGACTCGGGCGCTTCGGCGCTGCCTGCGCGGGCGAGCTTGACCGCCTCGACCGCGAAGTCCTCGGCGTCGACGAGAACCTCGAACTCGTGCAGAAGTGGTCTGACCGCCTCACACACACAGTACAAACGGATGCCACGAACCTCGACGCCCTCAAGCAGATCGGCGCCGCTGAGTTCCAGATCGCTGTTGTGGCCGTGAGCAACATTGAGGCATCCGTTTTGATCGTTGCGAACCTCGTCGACCTCAAGGTGCCGCAGATTTGGGCGAAGGCACAGAGCCAGTCGCACGGCAAGATCCTTGCCCGCGTTGGCGCGAACCACGTTGTGTACCCCGAGCGCGAGGCGGGCGAGCGCGTCGCGCACCTCTTGAACGGGCGCATGCTCGACTTCATCCGCTTCGACGACGACTTTGTGCTCGCCAAGATGCGGCCACCGCGCGCGATTCGCGACATTCCGCTCAACGAGTCGGTTGTGCGGAGCAAATACAACGTCACCGTCGTCGGTGTCAAAAGCGCCGGCAAACCGTTTCGGTACGCTGAGGGAACGACGGTTGTTACCGGCCACGATCTGATCATCGCGGCAGGCACCAGCCAAGACATTGAGCGCTTTGCTGCGCTGGATCGCTAAGGGAGATCACCATGAGCGACAAAAAGAAGAATGAAGAAGAGGTTGAGCTCGAAAGCTCGGGCCTTGAGAACCTCGTTCAGACGAACGCTGGTGCGTGCTGCGGCGGCGAAGCCTGCAGTACGGATGCCGCGGCGAGTGACGACACCGTTGTTGAGCTCTCGCCTGCGACCGAGGCGTTCATCATCATCTCGGAAGACTGAGCTTCCAACTTCTCCAGGTGCGGCTAACTACCGTTCCGGGGCCGGTTTTTCCGTAGATAGGCGCACCTGAACGGAAGGGTGGCTAGGCACCGGCGGCGAGTTCTTCGGCGCGCTTGCGGGCGGCATCCGTTGCTGCCGTAAACACCTCGTCGAGGTGAGCCGCCTGCAGCACATTGACGCCCTGCTCGGTCGTGCCCTTGGGGCTCGTAACCGCGAGGCGCAGTTCGGTCGGCGTACGGCCGTCGGCCCGCAGCAGCGCAGTCGCGCCGATAAATGTCCGCTCAGCGAGCGTTGCCGCCTGTTCTGCGTCAAACCCCTGCGCCTGAGCAGCCTTCGTGAAATCTTCGATGAGCTGGAAGACATAGGCGGGGCCTGAACCCGAGATTGCCGTCACGGCATCGATCTGGTCTTCGTGAACGACGACAACCTTGCCGACTTTCTCAAATAACGAGCTCACGAGCGCGAGATCGGCATCGGATGCCGCTGACCCCTGCACGAGCGCCGTCATGCCCTCGCCAACCGCGGCCGGCGTATTGGGCATCGTGCGCACAACTGCTGTGCCATCGGGCAACGCCGCCTCGAAGGTCGCGATCGTGACGCCAGCTGCGAAGCTCACAACGATGACGCCTGCCTTGAGATGCGGCGCGATCTCGGCGAGGAGGTCGGGCACCATGGAAGGCTTGACGCCGATCACCACGACGTCGGCCGTCTCGACAGCTGTCGCATTGGCGTCGGGGGTCTCTTCGAGCGCGAGGCTCGTCACGCCGTCGATGCCATCAAAGCGATCGGCCGCACTGCGGTGCAGGTTCGTGACAAAAAGTTCACCGTGCGGAGCACCAGCCGCGAGCATGCCGTCGATGAGCGCGCCGCCCATGTTTCCGGCGCCGAGAAAAGCAACTGTGGGAAGCGTTGAGTCGGTCATGACCCCAGCCTACGACCAGCTCAGCGGCGCTCGTCGAAGAACGCTTTGAGCTGCGCGGCGGCGCGCTCTTCATCGACCCCGCCGACGACCTCAACGCGGTGCGGCAGACGACGGTCGCGCAGCAGATCGTTGACCGATCCGGCCGCCCCCGCTTTGTCATCCCAGCCAGCGAAAATCACGCGAGTAACGCGCGACTGCAAGATGGCACCGGCACACATCGTGCACGGCTCTAGCGTGACAACGAGCGTGTGATCCGCCAGGTTCCAGCGCCCCTGGTTCGCGGCCGCGGCACGCAGTGCGAGCACCTCGGCGTGCGCGGTCGGGTCGCCCGTCAACTCGCGCTCGTTGCGCCCCTCTCCGACGATGGCGCCGCTCGGGTCGAGCACAACCGCGCCCACGGGAACATCCCCGTGCGCTGATGCCTCGGCCGCAAGTGCGAAAGCACGCTCAAGTGCGTTGGCAGCGACATCCGTATCGGTCACGATTCGAGGCTACCCTTGAAGCATGCGCGTTCTTGTTGCCGACCACCCGCTCGTTACCCACAAGCTCACGGTTCTGCGTGACAAAAACACGCCCTCACCCGTGTTTCGTGAACTGACGCGCGAGCTCGTCACGCTGCTCGCCTACGACGCAACACGCGATGTTCGCGTGACGCCGGTTTCGATCGAGACGCCTGTTACCTCGACCCAAGGCGTCAAGATTGCCGCTCCGACGCCGCTCATCGTGCCAATTCTGCGCGCGGGCCTCGGCATGCTCGACGGCATCACGGCCCTCATACCCACAGCCGAGGTCGGCTTCTTGGGCATGGCGCGCGACGAAGAAACCTTGCAGCCGGTCACCTACGCCGAGCGCCTGCCAGACGACCTCACGGGCCGCCAGTGCTTCGTGATCGACCCCATGCTTGCGACGGGTGGCTCGCTCGCCGCCGCAATCCAGTTCTTGTTTGACCGTGGTGCGGATGACGTGACCGCTATCTGCTTGCTCGGTACGCCCGAGGGGCTCAAAGCTCTCGAGGAGCAGGTTGGCGACCGTAACGTGACGATCGTGCTGGGCGCGCTCGACGAGCGCCTCAACGAGAACGGCTTCATCGTGCCGGGCCTCGGTGACGCGGGCGACCGCCTCTACGGCACGGTCGGGCACTAGTTACGCGCGTTGACCAACCGCGCAAAGGCGCTCAGGCGCGCGATACCCTCGGCCGTGTGCGGTAGCTCGTCGAGCAAGCCCGGCGAGTAGACGAGATACGCCGCAACCTGGGCGCGCGAAATCGCCACGTTGAGCCGGTTCTCGAGCAGCACAAAGTCAGACCCCCGCGGGGCAGCCTTCCCACTCGACGCCGCGAGCGACGTGATCGAGACCGCAGCTTCTTGCCCCTGAAACTTGTCGACCGTGCCGACACGCACAGCACCCAATCCAGCGGCAGCCAGAGCTTCCCGCACGCGGTCGCACTGCGCGTTGTAGGGCGTAATAACGATGAAATCCCCCTCGGCGAGTGGTCGCGGCGAGGTGTCTTTGCCATCAACAAACTCGCGGCCGATCAGATCTTGCACAATCGAAACGACCTCGTCTGCCTCGTCCAACGACTCTGTCGCGTTGTCACGATGCCGCACGGGTCGCGGGTACACGCCCGCCGCGATGCCAGCGATCGAACGGTGCTCGGCCGAGGCCGCCGAGCGCAACTCCCCCGAGTAAGCAAGCTCCGAAACAGGCGCCGAGACATTCGGATGCATCCGCCAGCTCTCTTCCAAGAAGAAGCCGTACTCGGGCGGCAGCACGGGCGCCCCGTTCATGATCCAGCCGAGCGCCGAGGAATCAACGGGGGCCGGGTGACTCCCCTGGCTCACCTGCGGGAGCTGCTGCGGGTCACCGAGGAGCAGCAGGTTGTTTGCCGATTGGGCAACCGCGATGGTTGAGGCGAGGGAGAACTGCCCTGCCTCGTCGATCACGAGCAGGTCGAGACTGTGCTTGCCAACACGGTTGCGGTTGGTGATGTCCCAGGCTGTGCCGCCAACCACGAACCCGCCAGATTGTTCGGCAATGAACCCCGCCAAGTCGTTGGCGTTTTTGAGGTTTGTGAACGCGGGAGCATCCGTTGCCTTCGCATTTTTGCCGACCTGAGCCGCTGGAACGCCAGCCTCCACAACGCGGTCGAGCAGATGTTCAACGACCGCGTGCGACTGCGCAACAACGCCGACTTTGAACCCGAACTCGCTCACGAGCTTCGCGATGACGTGCGAGGCGGAATACGTCTTGCCCGTGCCCGGCGGGCCTTGCACCGCGACATAGCTGTTGTCGAGGTCGCGCACGGCCGCCACGATGGCGTCGACCGTCGACGCAGCCCCGTTCTCATGTACCCCTCGCCCTGAACGCGTCCGCGGCACGCGCCGCCCCAGCACATCGCTTGCGACGTCGAGCGGAGTTTCGGGCTCGACCTCGAGCAACTGCTGCCCCCAGTCTTCGAGCGCGGTTTGAATTGATGCAACCCGTGGCGGGGCGGCCGGGGTCAGCGCGACAGGCAGCACATCCCAGGTTTCGCCGCCGATCGCCGATTCAGCGATAGAGACGGAATCATCATCGACCGCGAGCACCTCGACGGTGCGGGCACCATAGATTGCACGCGGCACGACTTTGTCGGTCGGCAACGGCACGGGTCGCTCATACAGGGCAAAGGGCTGGGAGCCAGGTTTGAACGAGCTGCCGGGGGCGATTGATCCGCGAAGTTCGACAGTACGCTTGGGCACTCGACCGCGTGGGCCGAGCACCGCCCAGTCGATAAGCACACGCGACTCCGCGTCGTTGACCGCAAGCACGTCTTTCGTGTCTTCCCACAGATTGAGCGGATTCTTGAGTCGCTCGTAGTGATCGTGCCAGAACGTCTTGTTCTCGCGCGGGTAGTACTCGATTGAGGCGTGCGCGAGCCGCCATACCGTGTCGTCGCGACCGTCAGCTTCGGCCCGGTCAGTCGCCAGGCCGAGGGCTTTTCCCAGTTCGGATTCCTCGTAGACCCACTCCTCAGCCGGCTCAGGCTCGCTCGGAACAACCCCTGCCTCGAGTGCTCGCTCGAGGAGCCAGTCGCGCAAGTGCAGGGTTGAAAGGCAGTCGTAGCGGTTGTAGTCGGCGAGGTCTGCCAGCAGCACATCGCGTTGCTCAAGAGCCTCGGGTGTGCCAAGCTCGCCAAGCTGGCGCGCCTCAACGTAGCTCAGGATCGAATCACCACCGTTTTGCACGTCGCTCACACGCAGCTCGTCACCCATGTAGAGCGGCTCGAGCTTCTTGATGGAATAGGAGCGCTTTCCGATGCGCAAGGAACGGTTGACGATCGGCAAGAGGTCAACAAACGCACCCTCGGCGAGCAACTGCGCGAGCTCTGCCTCGCCCACGCCGTAGCGCGAGGTCATCTGCCGCAGCTTCGTCACCTCATACGCGGCGTAGTGGTAGATGTGCATCTTCGGATGCGCCCGCCGCCGCGCCTTCACGTACGAAAGGAACTCCTCGAGCTGCTGCTGCTCTTCAGTGAAACTGTGCGCCCACAGCGCCGTGAAATTCTCGTCATTATCGACCCAGCCAAAGAGATACTGCAGGTCGTTTTGCGCGACCTCACCCGCGCGCGCATCTTCCGTATACAAGGGGTCGCCCTCGAAGTCGAAGAAGATGTCGCCCGCGTTTGGCGGCGGCAACATCCCGATCTCGTGAGGTGCAAAAAAGCGGAATGCGGGCTGACCGGTGCGCTCTTCTTCGAGCTGCATCTCGGCCTGCTCTCGAAGCGTCGTGAACGTCGCGGGATTCATGCCGTTTGGGGCATCTGTTGCCGTAGCGAGCTGATCGATCGTTTCAATACCCGCCGTGCGAAGCTTCGAGCGTTGCACACTCCGGAGCCTCGCGACCATGAAGAGGTCTCGATTGGCAATCACCTCTGCCTCACACGTGGCACAACGACCGCAGGCAACAAGCTCGAGGTCACCGCGCTCGTCGCCCCAGGCGAGGGCCTCACCCCGATCGCTGAGTTCGGGTGCCCGATCAGCAATGATGCGCCGCAAGCGCTCGCGCCGAATCTCGAAGAGCGGCACCAGGTCACGTACCGCGTGCGTCGTCGTCTCGCCGGAGCCAAGGAGGAGCTGTACTTCGTCGGATCGTTCAATGCCCAGGCGATCGAGTTGCGCGATATATGCCGCCAACTGCATGAGTGCCGTCGGTTTCGCGCTGCGGGCCAGTTTGGAATCTTGAACGAGCCAGCGACCGAGCGCATCCCGCACCAAGAAGTCGGCGAACCCGACAAAATCCTCATCAACGAAAGCTGCCTGGAAGACGACGTTGGCGTCAGAGTTCAATGCCGCGAGGGTGCGATCAACAACGGCAGCCATGGCCACGGCATCCGCTGAATGCGCTCGCTCGATCGCAGCGACACCGCCGCCCGAACCGCTCCAGTCGCCGAACTCATCGCGGTACTTCTGCAACCAGCGGTCTTCGTGCTCATCACCGAGCGCAGCGGCGCGAGCCAGCATCGTGTCTTCGGGTTCTTCCACGAGTGCGAGCCGCCCGAGCTTCGCATCGAGCATGCGCGCCCACGCGAATTCACACTCCGCCGAGCTCTTGAGGTCGCTCGCGCTCCAGATAACTCGCGCGTCCCCGCGTGAGCGGTCAACCCGCACCGGTGATCGCCGCCAAACTCCCTCGAACCTTCATGTTCACGACTCTAGGTCGTACCTCTGACATCGCCTACGCTCATGAGATGAGGCGACAGTCGGCTTTCACCCGC
This sequence comes from uncultured Microbacterium sp., assembly GCA_964400205.1. Taxonomy (GTDB): domain Bacteria; phylum Actinomycetota; class Actinomycetes; order Actinomycetales; family Microbacteriaceae; genus Microbacterium. Next base: position 78,947 of record CAYNTU010000003.1, on the reverse strand, counting down.
GAGTAGCGCCTGATCGCGGCACAACGCGATCGGGAAATCCTCACGGGATCACCCGAAGATGAAGATCTCGACGCGCTTGTCGCGTGGTGCGCATCACGTGTTGCAAATCACATAGCTAGCGGCGAATACGACGTGTAGCGGTTAGCGCCACCAGGTATCGCTCGGAGTCACCGGCACTGTGCGCTTGTGGCGCGTCGCGAGGAACTTCTGCTCGAGGCGGGCTGCTACGTCGGGATCGACTTGCTTCCCCTCGAGGTAGTCGTCGATCTGCTCGTAGGTGAGCCCCAGTTCGTCTTCGTCCGCGCGCCCCGGCTGCCCATCGAGCAGATCAGCCGTCGGGATCTTCGTGTAGAGCGCTTCGGGCGCGCCCAGGTAAGCGAGCAGCTGCTTGCCCTGACGCTTCGTCAAGCCAGAAAGCGGCAACACGTCGGCCGCGCCATCACCGAATTTCGTAAAGAATCCCGTGACGGCCTCGGCAGCGTGATCCGTACCAATCACGAGTGCGCCGCTCTGCCCCGCGATCGCGTACTGCTCAACCGCACGGATGCGCGCCTTGATATTGCCGCGGGTAAAGTCGCGGATCTCACCGAAGCCACTCTCTTCGAGGTCCTGCTCAACCCCGTCGACACCGTTTTGGATGTTGACCTCAAGCGAAACGTCCGGCTGGATGAATTCGAGCGCCCGGTCGGCATCCGCGGCATCTTTCTGCACGCGATACGGCAGACGAACTGCCGTGAAGGTTGCCGAGCCACCATCGGCGCGCACCCGTTCGACCGCAAGTTGCGCGAGTCGGCCAGCGAGCGTTGAATCTTGCCCACCCGAGATACCGAGCACGAAACCCGTCGCGCCCGTCGCCGCCAGATAGTCGATGAGGAACTGCACGCGGCGCTGCACTTCGGTGGCCGGGTCGATCGAGGGCACAGGCCCGAGTTCAGCAATGATTTCGTCTTGCAAGCTCATGCTCGAAACTTTACGCCCGAGATGTGTCCTGAGTGTTTCAGCGAATTGCGGAATACATCCGGCACACACGCTGTTCACCATAAAGTTGACGTGTCAACCATTCGGACGCAAGGAGCAATCGTGAGCCCAGCCACCTTCGACGCGCCCTTCGCGAGCGTCGTCGTGATCGGTGCGGGCCAGGCTGGCCTCTCAGCGGGGTACCACCTTGCTCGCCGCGGCTTTGGCAGTGCACTCAAGCACCCCAATGCATCCACAACATTTGTCATGTTCGACGAGAACGCGGCGCCCGGCGGCGCCTGGCAGCACCGCTGGGAATCGCTGCGCATGTCAACCGTCAACGGCATTTTCGACCTGCCCGACTTCCCAAAACCACCCCTCGACCCGAACGAGCCAAGCCGCGAAGCCATCCCCGCGTACTTCGCGCAGTTTGAAGAACGGATGTCGCTGCCCATCATCCGCCCCGTCGAAGTTTTCGCGGTCTCACGCGCTGACAACGACCCCCATGGCGAGCTCATTGTCGAGACATCCCGTGGCACGTGGCGAACCAACGCCGTTATCAACGCGACGGGGACGTGGAATAACCCGCTCGTACCCGAGCTGCCCGGGAGCGACACCTTTACGGGCGAGCAGTCGCACACGCGCGACTATGCCTCCCTCGACGAGTTCGCCGGCAAGCGTGTCGCGATCGTGGGCGGCGGCATCTCTGCGCTGCAACTGTTGGAAGAGATTTCTCGCGTCGCGCAGACGTTTTGGTACACGCGCAGCGAACCCGAGTTCCGCGAGCGCGGCTTCCGCCCCGAGGTCGAGGGTCGCGAAACGATCGCTAAGGTCACAGCCGATGCGGAAGCCGGCAACGCACCCAAGAGCATCGTCTCGTACACGGGGCTCGCGTGGACACCCTACGCCATCGCAGCTCGCGATCGTGGTGCCCTCGAGCGACGCCCCATGTTCACGAGCATCGAACCGAGCGGCGTGCGTGAAGCGGATGGTTCTTTCACCCAACTCGACGCCATCGTCTGGGCCACGGGCTTCCGCCCCGACCTTGCGCATCTTGCCCCGCTGGGGTTGCACAACGAACGCGGTGGCATCGCGGTGCGCGGCACTGCAGTCGTTGCCGACCCGCGCATCCACCTCATCGGCTACGGCCCCTCACAATCCACCGTCGGCGCAAACCGTGCGGGCCGCGACGCTGCCCGCACACTTGCCCGACGGCTCACACCCCCACACCCAATCCAAGAATAGAAAGTGAATCAATGACCGGATACAACGTCGCTGTCATCATCGGCAGCCTCGCGAAAGAGTCGATCAACCGCAAGCTCTTCGGCGCGCTCACCAAGCTCGCAGCGGGCACCGACCTCACGTTTACCGAGGTGCCGATCAAGGATCTGCCGCTCTACAGCTACGACTACGACGCCGACTACCCCGAGGTCGCAACCGCCCTCAAAGACGGCATCTCGGGTGCGGATGCTGTGCTCGTTGTGACGCCGGAGTACAACCGTTCCATGCCGGGCGCGCTCAAGAACGCGCTCGACTGGGCGAGCCGCCCGTGGGGCACGAACTCGTTCGACGGCAAGCCCGCCGCCGTCATCGGTACCTCGATCGGCGCAATCGGCACGGCTCTTGCGCAGCGCGATGTACGCCACGTGCTTTCGTTCCTCAACGCTTCGACGCTCAACCAGCCCGAGGTGTACCTCCAGACGACGCCCGACCTCATCAATGAAGACGGCGAGATCACGAACGAGGGCACCGTCGAGCTCCTCACGGGATGGCTCGCGGCGTTCCAAGCCCACATCGAGAAGACGCTCGGCTAAGTCGAGATGATTCTCAGCGGGGGTGCAGCCATTCGGTTGCGCCCCCGCTTTTGTTTGGCAACCGCTTAGCGGCGCAGGACGCGGCGCGCGAGGAGGTTGCCGAGCAGCTGCCCCGCCCATGCGATTGCAATCAAGAGACCGACGGCAACCCAGAGCGTGAGATAGTCCCAACGCCCGTAGCCGTACTGCAGAGCAAAAGACCCTAGCCCGCCGCCACCCACGGCACCCGCGATCGCTGTCATGTCGACCACGGCAACGAACACGAAGGTGAAGCCGAGAATGAGCGGACCGAGGGCTTCGGGAATCAGGAGGGTCGCGATGATTCGCCATGGGCTCGCGCCCGCCGCACGAGCGGCTTCGATAACGCCCGGCTGAATCGTGACGAGATTTTGTTCCACGATGCGTGAGAACCCGAACATGACGGCAATCGAAAGCGGAACAACGGCTGCGGTCGTGCCGATGTAGGTGCCAATCAACAAGACCGTGAACGGGGCAACGAATGCTTTGGCGGTTTCAGATTGCGGGCGCGAGAAGACATCAAATGCGCTCCCCTGCTCAACGATGTGCCCGTCGCCGATGACGGCGACGCGATCGGCAATCGTGCGCACAACATCCATCTCGTGCGTGACAAGAACGATCGTGACGCCAAGTTCCTTGTTGACGCGGCTCAACAACCGCAAAACACCGGCGGGCGTCTCAGGGTCGAGAGCGGATGTCGCTTCATCCGCCAAGCAAACGTGGGATGAAGATTGCTGCGAGCGCGATAGCTGCTGCGGCAAGCACTGCGAGGATGACCCACAGTGTTGTGCGGGATTTCTTGGGTTTTGCCGGGAGTTCCGGTGCGGTGCTCATGGGTGTGCTCCTTGGTTCAGAGAGAGGAATGTGGCTCGGGATCTCGCGCCAGGTGATGAGCGTATGAGTCGCCTACGGGCTCTCTCCACTCGCGTTTCGCCACGTAACACGGTGTTGCGTCGCGGGTGTCAAATATGACGTCCGGGCCGTATGGATCCCGCCCGACGCCCGCGAAAATGCGCAGCACTCGAGCCGTCACCCGGCGTAGCATGGCGGTACGCAGCGAGTTTCACGAGCAACAGCTCACAACCTCACGGGAGAACACAATGGACACGATGGAGATGATGAAGTCCATGTCCATGGGCGACATGCCTATGGACATGGGTGCAATGCAGGAGTGCATGGAAGCCATGAACGCCTGTTCCATGGCAGCGACAATGTGCGCCGGCAATGACATGGGCATGGACTGCGGTGCCATGTGCATGAACATGGCCGACATGGCGATGTGCTGCATGCGCATGATGATGCGCCCCGCAGGCATGGACATGGACGCCATGAAGCACATGATGGAAGCCTGCATGGCAATGGGCAAAGCGTGCTCGGCAGCCTGCATGGAACACGCAGACATGCACGAAACGTGCCGCTACTGCGCGAAGGCTTGCGACGAGATGGTCGCAAAGTGCGAAGCCATGATGGCTTCCATGGCGAGCTAAGCGCTTCGCCACATTCCTTGTTTAGCGCGTGACGGCAACGGCCGTGATGCGAGTCGAGCCTGCGTGCAGCAGCTCGGCGACCGGGTGATAGGCCACCGGTTCTCCCGCAACGAGTTCCACGGCATGGCCTACCACCCGGATCTCTTTCGTCGCGCCCTCGAGCGTGGCAACCACCAGGCTGTTACCGAACGCTTCGACAACGAAACCGTCTTCCCAGCGCGAAGGGTTGGCCCAGGCCATCATCTGCTGCACCGGCAGTACTGATGCGTCGAGCTTTGTGGACATCTGGTCACCTACCTTTGCGGCTGATACGGAAGTGAATACCCCGAGCGTAAGCAGCATCCGCTTTGTGCGCCTAACGTCGGCGTAGCACGGTGTAACAAAGGGGCCACCGCTGACTACCAGGTCAGTGGATCGAGCCGCCCGGATAATGACACCTCAGAGAAGTTCGAAGAAATATACGAGAAAACAAGTAGCAGGGGTTGTTTAGATAGTACTTCTGTTCTAGTCTGGAGGTATGCCAGAACTCCTCGATCTCGAACACTCTTCCCAGTGGGAGCGTGTTGCGGTGTTCGCGGAAGGTGAGCGCGAGAAAGCCCGGTTTGAGGCGAAACAGCTTGCGGTGTTGACAGACGCCTACGACGAGGTGCTTGCTGGGCCGCACGGTATGGATGAGACGGCGCATAAGTCGTTGTTTGCCGTGTTTGCGGTAGAGACTCGGCTGACTGATCATGCGGTTGCTGAACGGATGAGTGTCGGCCGAGCGGTACGACACACCTTTGTTGAAACCGGTACTGCGTTCAGTGACGGTGACCTGTCGTACCAACACGTCCGAGCGATCGTCGAAACCGCTGCATCAATCGCGCAAGACCCCGTGCTTGTTCCTTTGTATGAGGCGCAGATTGTCGAGTACGCGAAAACCACCACCGTTGGGTGTGTGCGTTCTCGCGCGAAACAGATCATCGCGACCTTGGACGATCAGACCTCTGCTGAGCGGCATCGGGGCGCAAGGCAGTTCCGGCATGTCCGCAAAGTCGAAGGTGATGACGGGATGGGTGAACTTATCGTGTACGGCCCCATGCCGCTCATCGCGGGTGCCTACGATCTCCTCACCCGGCAAGGCAAAGGGTTCGAAGCATTCGCGGTCGAAGGCGATACCCGGTCGTTGGATCAGGTGCGATGTGACCTTGCGCTCGACAAACTCCTCAGCGGCAGCAGCCAAACCCTGCACGGCACTGGTCTGGAAGCACTCAAAGCCCACATCAATGTCACCGTGTCAGCGAAGATGCTCTCTGGTGACGCGGACGGCATGGCAGAACTCGACGGGCATGGCGCCCTCGACCCGGAAACCGCGTTCGAGCTGGCCGGGATCAACCCGGTCTGGACGAAACTTTTCATCGACAACACCGGCCATGTCGTCTCAACCTGCTCCTACACGCCCACCGCGCAGATGCGCCGCACGCTCATGGCGAGAGATAAGACGTGCCGGTTCCCCGGGTGTCGGATGCCCGTGGCACGCTGCCAGGTTGATCACACCGAAGACTGGGCCAAAGGTGGCACAACCAGCCTCGACAATCTCGCGAATCTCTGCGTGAGACACCACTCGTTGAAACACCCGCAGGTTGCGGACGAGTACCGGTGGAAGGTTGAACAGATCGAACCCGGGGTGCTCGCATGGGAATCGCCCACCGGCACGGTCTACATCGATAAACCAGAAACTCGGGTCATGTTCACCGAGGCCGACCCACCAGCCGAAGCCGATCGATGGGTGAACCTCAGACCCAAACCTGGCGAAACCTGGGCCGACTATACCGCTCGGTTCCCGTCGAGCACGCTCGTGAGCACCACGTACCCCTTCTAACCCACAGGCATCAGTCTGCCCAGCGCGAAGCGGCGGTGCTAGGTCCGAGCGACGAGGCCCGCGCGGCGCAGCAGAAGCCAGATCTCGCAGCCGAGACAGAACCCGAAAGCCGCGTTGAGGAAGGCCGCAACGAACGCGGCAGCGCCCGCAACGACGAGAGCCCACGGCACGCCAGCAAGGTGCAACACGAGCCCAACGCCGACAACTGTGAGGCCAACGCCCTGCGCGAAGCGGGGCGGACGGGGATCCTCAAGTTCCGTCGGCGCCGCAAGGCGCGGCTGCACCACTTTGCGGTACAGCAGTGAGATCGGCTGCGTCGTGGGCGAGACAAGCGACCACGCAAAGAGCGCCGCAACGATCAGCAACACAATGAAGCCCGGGTCAGCCACGCGCTCTGCGAGGCTCTGCCCGCGCACGGCACCGGGCGAACCGCCAATGAGCGCGAGCGCGACGCCGAGAAGCAGCAGCGCCGATGTGATGGCCGCCCCAAATCGTGGCCCACGCGGGTCGATGCCAGCGGGTGCCTGAGGGGTTCCAGCGTTCGTATTCATGAGGTTCCTTCGAGAAGAGCGGTCAGGGCCCGATCGATATCCGGCTTCGTGACAGGCCCACTCAACCGAGTTCGGGCCCGCCCGTTGCCATCGATCAGCAGGATCGTGGGGGTCTGCGCGAGGCGATACTTGTTCGCGAGCGCGGGGTCATCTGTCACATCGACGTGCGCGAATGAGATTCCGGGTTGTTCGTCAACAAGTTCGCCGATCGCTCGACGCACGGCCGGGCACCGTTGGCAATACGCGGTACTGAACTGCACGACGGTGCCGCGCGGCGCGAAGGCGCTGAGGCCGAAATCGGATGCCGCGAGCGCATCCGATTTATGGGCGACCGTCACACGTGCACGTCGGCGCTGCAGCAGCAACCCTAGCCCGAGAGCAAACACGAGCAAGAGCGCCACAACGACCAACGCCGTGCCTGGTGACACCGTGGACCTCCTCCGCTCAGCGCCCTCAGCGTAGGCACGAAGAGAGCAAAGTCGTGCAAGTGTTACGTAACACTTCAGCGACACGATTTGACCTATGGCGCAACATCGGGCAATAATCGCTCACATGAGTACCAACCACATTTCGTTCTTGTCCGCCCGGGAGGCGAACGGAACCGTCGGCATGATGATGGCCGACGTTGTGGCTGGTTCGTGTCGAATGTGTAGCTGACCGAACACCGGCCGGCACTGAGTTGAGCTTCGCTCCTCGCTGCCCCCGAACGTAATGTTCGCTCCCCTCATCCGCGAATCACACGCGGCTCTGCAAAAACACTCGACATTGGCGTCGCATCGACGCAACCGCACGAAAGCACACATCATCATGGCTCCTGCAAACCTGCTTACCCGTCCCGCCGCAATCGACAACCGCATCAACGACGCTGTCAGCGCCGCTGTTGCTTCGGCAACCACCCCCACGAGCTCCTCGGCCACCGAGACGGCTCGCTCACCGCGCGGCTTCGCGCTTTACGTTGGCCTCGACGAAGTCAAGGCCGCTGCCGCTGGCGTGAGCCTGCCGGTGCTCGTTGAGGCACTCCGCCGCACGATCGCAGAACTCGCGCCCGAGGCACAGACCCACGCAACCGTCGCGCTCGCACCAGCCGGCAAGCCAGGCCGCGACGTCGACGTTGTTCGTCTTGCCTTGAATGAGCCGGGCGCTGTCGCACACACCAAGAAGGCCAACGAAGAGGCTAAGCGCGTAACGGGTGTCACGCTCGACCTCACGCGCAAGCGCGTTGTCGTCGACGGCACGCCCGCGGGCCTCACCTACAAAGAGTTCGAACTGCTGCAGTACCTCGTGCTGCGCGAGGGCAAGACGATCGAGCGCGAAGAGCTCGTTTCGGCACTGTGGCCCGCGGGTGCATCGGATGCCCCGGGCTCCCGCACGATCGACGTACACGTTCGTCGCCTGCGCGCAAAGCTTGGCGCCTACGAAGACATCGTGCGCACCGTGCGCGGTATCGGCTACCGCTTCGACCGCCACGCCGACGTTCGCATCGAAACGGGCACTCACACCCCCTCGTCCGACCTCGTCTGAGGCGGCGAATAATCCCGCTGACGCAACAGCGCCGGTCACTGAGCTTGACAAAGTGCCCGGCGCTGTTGCGTTCGCTTGTCGGGGGTAGCGCGTAGCGTGGCACCATGACTCGCGCAGTGACGGATGCCACCAAGCCCGTCACGCGCGTCGACTCGAGTTATCGCCCGCGTGGCCCACTCGATCTGCGGCAGACCCTCGGGCATCTCCTGTCGGGCACAGGCGACCCGCGCATGTGCATCGACGGCGGCACCTTCTGGTTTGCCCTGCGCACACCGTACGGCGTTGCCACCCTCGCACTGCGCGAACATGGTGACGAGATTCGCACCGCAGCGTGGAGCCACGAATCGGATGCCACGGCGTGGGCCCTCGATCTCGCGCCCGAGTTGCTGGGCGCATCCGATGACTCGAGCGGGTTTGATGCCTCCCTCCACCCACTCATCGAGCGCGTGCATCATAGGAACCCCGGGCTCAAGCTCAGCCGCACGACGCTGGTGTTTGAGGCGCTCGCGAGCGCGATCATAGAGCAGAAGATCACGACGGGGCAGGCGTATCAGGGGTGGCGCTACGTTCTACGGCACTTCGGTGAGCCTGCCCCGGGCCCAACACCAAAGCCCATGTACGCGGCGCCGACCACGGATGAGTGGTGGCGTATTCCCTCATGGCACTGGCACAAAGCCGGTGTTGAACCGCCGCAGTCGAAGACGATCGTGCGTGCCGCCATGCGGGGCGAACGTCTGGCCGAGGCAACCCTGGCGGCCGAGACGGGCGAAGCACGCGACCGCATTCTCACGAGCATCGTCGGCATCGGCCCGTGGACGGCAGCCATGACGCGCGACCGAGCCCTGGGCGACCCCGATGCCGTCGCGGTCGGCGACTTCCACCTCGCACACCAGGTCGGCTACGCGCTCACCGGTTCACGAACCGACGACGACGGCATGCTCGAACTGCTTGAGCCGTGGCGCGGGCAGCGGCTGCGCGTCATCCGTTTGATTCTGCGCAGCGGCCGCGTCGAGCCACGCCGAGGCGCACGAATGCACCCCGAAGACCACCGCGAGCGCTGAAACTACGCGTTCAGCGCGTTGATGACGTCAGGTGTCGAGATGCCCGCGATCGAATCTTCCGTGTCAAAGATGCGCACCTGCTCGCCGCCTGCGTAGGCGGGCCAGTCGGTTTGCTGTTCTTTGATGAACTTGACCCAGGCCGAGTGCATGCGGTCAGCGAGTGCCTGCGGTGGGTCAACGGCCATCATGGTCGCATCCGGGTTGCTCACGGCATCGAACACGAAGCCGAGCTCGAGCGCGTGCGTCGCGCCGAGGCCCTCTTTCGAGGTCGGCCAGTGGAACTCGTACAGGTACGTCGGTGCCTTGCGCATGCTCGCGGCCTTGACCGCGGGGGCGCGGAACAGCAGTTCGGTCAGGAGCTGGCCGAGAATCGCGCCGCTACTCGCACCGGGGTAGGCCGCCTTGCACGCTTGCACCGCCGCCTTCGGAACCTTGAGCACCTTGGTGACGAGCCACAGCTTGAACCCCGATGTCTTCGCCTCAACCTCGGGCGCAAACCAGAGCGTGTGCTCCTGCTTATTCGTGCCAATCAGGAGGGGCACGGATGCTTCACGCACACCATCAGCCGGGTTGACCGGCAGCGATTTCGGGTCGAGGGTAAAGGCGAACGAGGGCACGCCGTCGAGCACGGTCTTGCCCGCCATCTGTTCGGAGCGTGCCTGCAAGAGTAGGTCTGGCGTGACACTCATGAACCCCTCGCGAGTTACGGGCACGCCCAGGCTCTTCGCAAGAATCTGCGAAACCTTGCCCGAGGCTTTTGCTGGTTTGGCGTCGAGCGGGCCGCTCTCGATGATGGCACCAGCAACGAGCTCCCGTTCCGAGCGCGAAAGCAGCGCCGAAACGAGCGCACCACCGGCCGACTCACCCATGATCGTGATGCGGTTCGGGTCGCCGCCGAAGTTTGCGACTTCATCGTGCACCCAGCGCAGTGCTGCCGCGACGTCTTCGAGGCCAAGGTTGGTCGGCGCCCCCTCGAGCACCGAGAAGCCCTCGCTGCCGAGGCGGTAGTTGCACGAGACAAAAACGATGCCGTCGCGAGCAAACGAGGTGCCGTCATAGATCGAGAGGGCTGCCCCGCCACGCTCGAACGCACCGCCGTGGATCCAGAGCACAACCGGGAGGTTGGCGGCATCCGATGGCGTCCAGACGTTGAGCGTGAGGATGTTCTCACCCGGGATGTCGATGCTCGGCAGGAGCGTGCCAATGCGGCCGGGGTACGGCGTCTGCGGCGAGGTCGGGCCGAAGGTGTCGGCTGTGAGCGGTTCGCTCCAGGCCACTGGCGGCTGGGGCAACGCGAAGCGGTTCTCGCCAAAGGGCGGAGCCGCAAAAGGAATTCCGAGGTAACGGTCGATGCCGCCCTCGCTCGTGCCGATGAGTTCGCCTGCAGACACCTGTGTCTTGGGTAGCTTCGTTGCCATGTTCAGACTCTAGCGATATCTGCGACGCCCCCACAATGAACTAGGCTCTTTCGGTGCCCAGCAAGGTCGTCGACTTCGTCTTCCCCCAGCGACTCGGAACCCCGTTCCGCTGGCTTGTGTCGTCGTCGTGGGTTTCGAACCTCGGTGATGGCATTGCGCTGGCCGCCGCTCCCCTCCTTGTCGCATCGCTGACGAACTCGCCGCTGCTTATCGCGCTCGCGCCCGTCATGCAAGGCTTGCCGTGGCTGCTGTTTGGCCTCCACGCGGGCGCAATCGCCGATCGTTTTGATCGCAAGCGACTCGTGATGTTTGCCAACGGCATCCGCGCGCTCATCATTTCGGTGCTTGTCGTCTTCATCGTGACAGGCGCCGCAAACATCTGGATCGTGCTCGCGACCTCGTTCCTTTACGGCGTCGCTGAGGTGTTCGCCGATTCGGCATCCGGCACGCTTATGCCCATGATCGTCGACAAACCCGACCTGGGCATCGCGAATCAGCGGATGCAGGCGGGCTTCCTCCTGGGCAACCAATTGCTCGGTGCGCCCATCGGTGCGTTCCTCTTCGCCATCGGCCATGCCTGGCCATTCGTGACGCAGGTCGTGGCGATGCTTTTCGCGCTGCTGCTTATCTGGCGCATGCAACTGAGCGCGGCCGCCGCGCGCGGCAACAACGACGAACCGCACGAGCCCCTCCGGCGTTCGATCGCGCAAGGCCTCACCTACATCTGGCACACGCCGTCGATCCGCACGCTCGCGCTCGTGATCCTCGTCTTTAACGTCACGTGGGCGGCGCCCTGGGGTGTGCTCGTGTTCTATTCGACCGACTATCTCGGCATGGACGCGGCCGGGTACGGCTTGCTGACGGCGGCATCCGCTATCGGAGGTATCGTCGCGACGCTGCTGTTCGGCTGGCTCGACAAGCGCTTCTCTTACTCGCTGCTCATGCGCCTGTGCCTCACGAGCGAGGTGCTCATGCACCTCATGTTCGCGCTCAACACAACGCGCTGGGGTGCGTACGCGCTCATGTTCTTCTTCGGTGCGTACGCCTTCGTGTGGGCGACGGTCTCGAACACACTGCGCCAACGCATCGTGCCAACAGAGCTCATGGGTCGCGTCGGCGCCGTCATGGCCGTGTGTGTTTTTGGCGGGCTCGAAATCGGATGGCTCCTCGGCGGCGTCATCGCCGAACTCTGGGGCCCGACCGCGCCGTGGTGGTTCGCGTTCATTGGCTCAGGCATCACGCTCGTGCTCATCTGGCCGCAACTGCGCCACGTGACAACCGACGCGGCGTGACTCGCTGAGCCGTTTAGCCGTGGAGGCGCAGGGCCTGGCGCATCGCGGCGCGGCCGGCTTTGCTGTCGCCCGCGGCGTTGTAGACGAGGCCGAGGTTGTAGAGGCGCTGCCAGTCGCCGGGGTCTGCTGCAGCTTCGGCGCGGTACTTCGGGATCAGGGCCGCAGCATCCGTTCGTGAAATGCGACCGCTCGGGAGGTACTCAACCTCTTCTGTTGGAAGCGCTCCGGCATCTGCCATTTCTTCGCCGAGGCGCTGAGTGCGCAGACCAAAACGGATCTCGACCCACAGCCCCCACACGCCCAGAATCGACATGAGGATGAGGCCGACGCCGCTGATGACGGGCACGGTTTCGCCACTGCGGATGAGTCCGATGCCGAAGCTCGTGAGCACGATGATGAACAGCAGCGTTGCGAAGGTGAGCAGTGCGACGCCGAGCTTGTTCATGCGGTTTTCTCCTGGTTTGCGACCCCTGCGCGATCAGGTGCCAGTGCTAGCATAACGATCACGATGAGCAAGCACGCGGCCGCTGAAACTGAGGCGCTCGAGGTCGAGTTGCCTGCCGCAGAGGTGCCCGAAATCTCGCGCCGCCAGAAGGCCAAGCTCTCGTCCGAGGAATACGGTTCCTACCTCTACGCCGCGGCCTTCGTCGTCGTCGCGCTGGGCTGCTTCCTCATTACGGGCTGGTAAGCCGCTCTTATCGACCCAGCCTCGACGGCCACCAGATCTTTGGGCCGATGTCGTAGAACAGCGCGGGAACGAGCAGCGCTCGCACAACGAAGGTGTCGAGCAGCACCCCGAACGCGACGATGAATGCCAGCTGCAGCAGGAACAGAATCGGCAGGATGCCGAGCGCCGCAAACGTTGCTGCGAGTACCAACCCCGCCGAGGTGATGACACCCCCGGTGACAGCGAGCCCGCGGATGATGCCCTCTCGAGTGCCGTGGCGCTGTGCCTCTTCGCGCACCCGGGTGGCGAGGAAGATGTTGTAGTCGATCCCAAGGGCCACCAGGAAGACGAAGCTGTACAGCGGCACCGCAGGGTCGGCACCCGGCAGATCGAGCACGTGGTTGAACACGAGCGCCGAGACGCCCAGGGCGGCGCCGAATGAGAGCACAGTCGTCAGGATCAGCAGCACGGGCGCGACGATCGAGCGCAAAAGTAGCATGAGGATGATGAGAATCACCGCGAGCACGATCGGAATGATGAGCGCACGGTCGTGTTTGGAGGCGTCTTTTGTGTCGACCGCGGTCGCCGTCACACCACCGACCAGGGCGTCGGGGTTGCCCTCCGCGAACTCCGCTCGCAACTCGCGAACGGTAGTTTCTGCGGCATCCGAATCTGCTGCGTCTGCGAGCGTTGCCTGCAGCAGCACGTCGCCGTCAACAACGGTCGGGGCGGGCACAGCGGTGCCGGGCGGACCGACCGCCTCAATGCCGTCTGTGGTGACCGGTGCGGAACCAGAGATCGAGTCGCGGGCAAGTACTGAGACATCGTCGATGCCGGGGTTTGCGAGCAGGGCATCGGCGGTCTCCTGCAAGGTGTTTTCGGGTGCGAGTACGAGCACGGGGCTGCCCGAACCGCCCGGGAAGTGTTTGCCAAGCGCTGCCTGACCGTCGCGCGCCTCGGATGCCGTGAGCACGAGATCCGATTGCGGCACACCATCCGCTTTCAGCTGGGTGAGCCCAACCGCGCCGATGAGCAAGACGATCGTTGTCGCGACCCAGATTTGTCGCGGCCGACGCTGGATGAGCGCGCCGACCTTCGCCCACAAGCCGCGGCTGGGCAGGCCATCTTCCGTGGCGACGACTTCGGGCTCGTAGCGCGGGCGTTTGGGCCAGAATGCGGCGCGACCGAAGGCGAACAGGATTGCCGGCAAGAGCGTGAGCGATGCCAACATGGCAAAGGCGATGCCGATTGAGGCGACCGGGCCGAGCGCACTGTTCGATTTGAGGTCGCTCAACAACAAGCACAGCAATCCGGCGATGACTGTGCCGCCCGAGGCCAAAATTGGCTCGAAAGAGCCGCGCAGCGCTGCCTTGGTAGCGACCCACTTCTCGCGATGCACCCGCAAGGCTTCGCGGTACCGAGAAACGTAGAGCAACGAGTAATCCGTCGCTGCGCCGATCACGAGAATGAAGAGGATGCCCTGCACCTGGCCGCTCAGCAAAACGAGCCCGGCCTTTGCCAACCACCACACCGTCAGCAGCGCAACGGTCAACGCGAACAGACTCGTCGAGAGCACGGCAATCGGCAGCAGGAATGATCGATAGACGATGATGAGGATGACGAACACGGCCGCGAGCGCTACGGCGAGCAGCAGCCCGTCGATTCCGCTGAAGGCCTCGATCAGGTCGGCGGTGAACCCGGCCGGGCCCGTGACGTAGACCGATACGCCGTCTGGTGCTTGAGAACGTAACTGCTCGCCAATGTGGGTGACGACCTCCCCGATTTCAGCGTCGCGATCGATTGGGACGACGACCTCGTACGCTTGACCATCTTCTGAGGCGATGGGTGGGGATACTCCGTCGACAACGCCGGGAATCTCAGCGAGTTGCTCGACCGATTGCTGGATCTGCTGCTGCTCGGCCTCGGTGAGCGACCCTTCGCCAACGAACACGACAACGGCTGGGATGTCGTCGGTGTCGCGGAAGTCGGCGAGTTTCGCCTGCACTTTGGTGGCATCCGCCGACGAGGGCAGATACGACGTTTGATCGTTCGACGACACCTCATCGACCTTGCCGAAATACGGCCCGCCAATCCCCGCCAGCGCGAACCACACGAAAATGATGAGCGCAGGAATCAGCACGCGCAGCACTCGCGCACCACGCTTTCGCGGGGCTTTCGATTCGGTCAGTTCGGATGTGTTCATGAGGTGAGACTCCACGCATAAATCATGATGAGCGTTACGGCGAACCCAGACAAGTAGTTGAGCACGATGAAACGGCGCCACGCGCGATTGGCGGACCCGGACTCTTCGTCGCTCACAAAGAACCACGGCGTACAGTTCACGATGTACGGCACCGCAACCATGGCCGCGAGTGGTGCGGGCCACGGGGCGAACAGCACGAGCACGCCAGCAGCCGCCCAGCACGTCAGCGCGAAACGCACGGTGCGACGCGCGCCGAGCACTGTCGCGATCGAGCCGATTCCCGCCTCGCGATCCGGCACAATGTCTTGCACCGCGCCGAAGGCGTGCGCGGCCATGCCCCAGAGGAAGAATGCTGCGAGCACGAGGAGGGTACCGCGATCAAGCGATGCGCCCGCAAGGGTGAGCCCGACAACCGCAGGGCTCACGAAGTGCGTGCTAGAAGTGATCGAATCCAGCAACGGTCGCTCTTTGAAACGGAACGGCGGTGCCGAGTAGGCGATGACCGCGAAGCTACTCACACCAATCGCCAGCCAGGCTGCGGGCCCACCCGCGGCAAGCAGCACGATCAGGAACGGCAGGTTTGTCAGGGCGACAAGCCACAGGAGCGGCCGGTGATATTCGCGGCCGAGCACCGCGCCCTCAATACCGCCTTTGCGAGGGTTATTGAGATCGGATTCGTAATCGAAGACATCGTTGATGCCGTACATCGCGAGGTTGTACGGCACGAGGTAGTAAATCGTGCCAACAACCAGCAGCCAGGTGAGTTCGCGTTGCGTGAGGAGCATCGCTGCGGCAAACGGGAAGGCCGTGTTGATCCAGCTTACGGGGCGGGAAGCAACGAGGGCATGGCGGACGAGCTCGCCCGCGGGTGGCCCATCAGGGCGCGTCAGGAGCGCCCAAAGCGGTGGGAGCAACAGCGCGATCGCGATGGGGTACGCGAAGTCTTCGATCGGCGCGAGCCCAATGTGCAGCCCCGAGATGAGCGCGGGGCTGTAGCTGAAGAGGTCAAGCGCAATCATGAGATTGTCGAAGACCGCCGTGAGCGCGCACAGCGCAGCGATCGTGAGCGCGACCGCGCCCCAGCGCACCCCGGGCTTTCCCGCTGAGCGCGCGGCGAAGATGCCGCCGAGTATCGCGACGGCGAGAAATGCCAGCGAGATGAGCGCGTACGTCACCGTTCACGCCGCTTCCCGCGCGGCTTGCCGCGCGCTTCGAGCATCCGCGCTGCTCCCGTGTAAAGGACCATCGTGCACAGTACGAGGAAGACCAGGAACACCGGCTCTTCAAGCGGTAACTCGGGTGCAAGCACGATGCCCGACGCGACAGCGGATTCACCACGCAGAAAGATCCCGCTCGCGATTCCGGCGGCATCCCACAGCAGCAGGAATCCCACACCCGCGAGCGTCACGAGGCTTGCGGCGGCCGACGCGCGCCAGAAAAACAGACGGAACCGAAAATCGAGCAGCAGCATGCATCCGATGCCCACGAGCAACGCGACGAGGTACCAGGGCGCCGTCACGAGGTAGCCTGCCGCTGTCGTGTCGGCCGGCTGGGGCCAGCGGAGTGGTCGCCACGAATGCGTTTGAGCACGACTTCGGCGCTGATGAGACACATCGGCACCCCGATGCCTGGCGACGTTGTCGCGCCCGCGTAGTAGAGGTTCTGCACTTTGCGGGATTGGTTCTGGGGGCGGAAGAGTGCGCTCTGGCGCAGGATGTGTGCGGGCCCGAGCATACCGCCACGCCACGAGTGATAGTCGCGCTCGAAATCGCCTGGCCCGAGTGTCTCACGCACGACGATGCGATCACGCAGGTCGGGGATGTTGGCCCAGCGCGCGATCTGGTCAATTGCGGCATCCGCGATGCGCTCGATGCTCTGGTCACCGGTGCTGTCTGCGCCGCCGGACCCGAGAGAGGGGTCGGCCGGGATCGGCACGAGCACGAAGAGGTTCTCATCGTCGGCAGGTGCAACTGTGGGATCAGTTGCACTCGGCTTGCACACGTACAACGACGCCGGGTCTGGAACTCGTTGTTTCTCGCCAAAGATCGCATCGAAGTTCGCCGCCCAGTCGCGGGTAAAGAACAGCGAGTGGTGCTCAAGCTCGGGCAGCTTCCCCCGCACACCGAGCATGACGAGTACGGCACCCGGCCCGCTTTCGACCTTGCGCCAGTATCGCTCGGGGTAGCTTTGCGCTTCGGGAGCCAGAAGTTGGGTCTCGGTGAAGTGCAGATCGGCAGCCGAAACGACGATGTCGGCCGGGACCACATACCCAGCATCGTCATGCCGCAGCCGAACCCCCGTCGCGCGAAGACCGTTCCGCGTGCGCTCGGTCACGATCTCGGTCACCTCGGCGCCTGTTTCGATTGTCACGCCAGCCTCAAGCGCAAGCGCCTCGATGCGCTCAACAAGGTGCCAAAACCCGCCCATCGGGTACTGCACGCCATCGACCAAATCGAGCGCACTCATGAGGTGATACATCGCCGGTGCCCGCCGCGGCTCGGTGCCGAGAAACACCGCCGGGTAGCCGAGTACCTGGCGCAACACGGGGTGCGTATACCGCCGCGCGACGAAGCTGTCGAGGCTTGTGCCAAGCAGGGTGAGCAGCTGCGGCGCGGCGCGTAAGACATCGCGGTTCGCAAGCTTGGAAAGCCTCGTGAACGGGTTGTACAAGAAGTACCGTTCGGCCAAATCGGATGCTTCCGCAGCCGAAGCGAGGTACTCCTGCAGCACGGCGGAGCTGCCGGGTTCGAGCGACTCGAATCGATCGAGCACTCGTGAGCTGCCAAACGGAATGTCGAGTGGCGGTTCTGTGCCCGCGTCCGCTGGTTCAGAGAACACCCGATAGCCAGGATCGAGCGTTGCCAGTTCGAGCTGCTCCTCAGTTGTCGTGCCGAGCAGGTTGAAGAAGTGTTCAAACACTCGCGGCATGAGATACCAGGACGGGCCTGTGTCGAACTGGAAGCCTTGTCGCCGTAAGACTCCGGCGCGGCCGCCGACACGATCACCGCGCTCGAACAGCGTGACCGTATGGCCCTCGTTCGCCAGGAGTGCGGCGGTCGCGAGGCCGGCAATTCCGCCACCAACCATCACTGTTCTCGTCATGATGCGCGCCCGGACCCAGCTGTCGCAGCCGCGGCCGCGATAAGCCACGCTTTACGTGCGGTCGGCACGCTGACGCGCGTCTCATACAGTTGTGCCACGGGCGTCTTGGCGATTCGAGCAGTGAGGTCGTTGAACAGCCGCAGTGCCGCCCCCACCGCCGCCCGGGCATCCCGAGGCAGCAATGGGAGCGCCGCGCGCGCGTCATCCAATTGCAGCCGAATCTCTTCGACCCAGCGTTGTTTTGCGGGCTCGTCGAGCACGCCCTCAGCACTGAGGTAGCTCCGCCCGAGGCGCTGGGTGTCGTCGCCGAGATCGCGCAAAAAGTTCACATTCTGAAAGGCTGCCCCGAGGCGGCGCGCACCGTGCTCGAGCGCCTGAAGCTCGGATGCGCTGCGCGCCTCGTCGCGCAGAAACACCCGCAAACACATGAGCCCGACGACCTCCGCGGAACCGTAGACGTAGTCGTCGTGCGCTGCGTCGCCGAATACGAGCTGAGGCCGCCCCGAAGGTGCTGGCGCTGCGTCAAGATCGGTTCGCATGCTCGCGAAGAATGGCTCGGTCAGTTGCGCGTCGATCCCCGACACGCGAGCAGTGTTGGCGAAGGCGTGCACGATGGGGTTGCTGCTGTAGCCCGTCTCGGTCGCCCAGTTGGTCTCCGCCTCGAGTGCGTCGAGTGCGCGGTGCTGCTCATCAGCCGTCATACCCGCCTCGGCCGTTGCGCCGTCAACCAGCTCATCCGCCACGCGGACAAGCGCGTAAATGGTCCGCACGTGGGCGCGGTGGCGAGGCCCCAAGAGTTTGGTCGCGGTACCGAACGAGGTCGAGTACGCGTCGATGATTTGCCCCGCCGCGGCTTCGGATGCACGGCCGTAGCGCATGAGCGGAGCGAGCGCGTCGAGGGAACGGGTCATACGTGGCGACCCTCAATCGAGTCGGTTACGCGCTGCAGAAACGCCACCAGTTGCGGCGGGATTGCGGCATCCGCTGTGCTCAGTTGACTATGAACGACGTCGAGTGTTGTGTCGATAAGCGTGAGCACCGCAGTGAGCGCTCCGCACTCGATAAGCCGCAGTCGCAGGTGCTCGGCCCGGCCCGTACTCAGCTGATGGTCGCCGAACCCGGGGGCAATTTCTGACCACCTTCCGGAGGCGCGCGCGAACGCGATAATCGCTGTTTCTTTGCCTTCGCGAAGGTCAGAGAAGGCGTCTTTCCCGTGTTCTGCCGCATCACCGAAGGTTGAAAGCACATCATCTTGCAGCTGAAAGGCAAAACCGAGCGCAGCGCCGATTTCAGCGAGCCAGTCCTGGGTTTCCGGTGAACTCCCCGCAAGAATCGCTCCCACACGAAGCGGCAGTTCGAAGCTGTAAGTCGCGGTCTTCAGCCGCGTCATCGTCAGCACATCATCAAGTGTCGGCGCAAGCAAGCCATCGCACAGCGCGACGTCGAGGTACTCACCGACCATGGATTCGTTCACAGCGTTGTCGAGTGCATCAAGCAGGCTCTCGCGCATCTGCTCGGGCGCAGAGTTTCGAGCAAAGAGCTGATGCGCATCCGAGAGGAGCAAATCCCCCATGAGGATGCCGTTACTGCGTGCCCAGTGCAAATCGCGCGCCGGGTTCTGGCCGGTTCTCGGGCTGGCAAGCAGCGAACCAACGAAGTTCGACTGACCGCGACGAATGAGATCGCCGTCGATCACATCGTCGTGCAGCAAAAATGCGTAGTGCAGCACCTCGGTCGCGACCGCGAGCCCGATCGCACGCTCACGCTCGGCATCGTCGTTCTCGCCCGACTGCGAAATCGCCTCGTAAGCGCCGAGGAGCAACCGCGGCCGCAAAAGCTTGCCACCCCCGATACATTCCGCCGCGGTATTCCAGAGCTCTGCAAAGTGATCGCCGTAGTGCTCGGCGCGCAGGGATCGCTTGGCGAAGAATTGTGCGATCTCATCGCGTACGGCCTGGTCTTGGAACTGCGCTGTTGCGAGCACAGCTGTATCCGCGGCGGTCATGGCGTCGACACTATCGCTCCGGCGGCAACGAGCTGCGGCAGTTGCTCGACAAGCCACGGGCTGAATGCGAACGGTGTTGCGGTCACTGCATCCACGAGTCGCTCAGGCTCAACCCATACCCACTCCACAATCTCTGTAGGGTTCGGCAGGAGTGGGCTCGCGAGCCGAGCGACGAACACGGGGCAGGACTCATGCTCTTCGATGCCTGCGGCGTCTTTCGCACGGTAGGCGAAATCGGGCAAGACGCACTCGACGTCGGCGAGTGTTGCGCCGAGCTCATCGGCAGCGCGGCGATGAACAGCTTCTTCGAGCGCCTCACGCGGTGCGGGATGACCACAAAATGTGTTCGTCCATACCCCGGGGAACGTTGGTTTCGTCAGTGCTCGACGAGTCAGCAGCATCCGCCCGCTGTCGTCCAAAACATGACATGAGAACGCCAAGTGCAGTGGCGTCTCCTGGGTGTGCACCGTGGCTTTGAGGGTTGTGCCGATCGGCCTTCGCTCATCATCGAGAAGCACTACAACCTCTTGGTCTTCCATAGTCGCTCCGTTCGATCATGATCTTTCCAGCGATATTACACACAGGTTGATAATATCTGCAAGGTTATTATCAACCGCATTTTCCAGAATCGGCGTAACATTTCACCTATGTCAGCGAGCCAGTCGGCGCCAGAAGAAGACCGTGTGGCGCGGAATCTCTACGATCTGGATTCCAGCGACCCCCAGGGCGAACTCTTCGACCGGTCCAACCTCTCACCACAGGACGTCGTGCAGATCGGGCGTCTGATGACGTCGCTCGGAAACCTGCGAGCCGCAGAAGAAGCAATCCGCGAGGCATCCGAGAAATACATGCAGCTGAGCACACAAGACATGCGCGCTCTGCAGTACCTCATCGTGGCGAGGCATCGTGGCGAGAACGTCACGCCGGGGATGATCGCAACGTTCCTCGGTATCTCTCCGGCCTCGACGACAAAACTACTCAACCGCCTTGAGCACGGAGGGCACATCGTCCGTCAGATGCATCCGACTGATCGCCGCGCTCTCGTCATTCACATCACACCTGAAACTGAGAACTCGGCGAAGCAGACCGTGGGTAAACAGCAAGCCAAACGGATGTCCGCCGCAACTCGGCTGACCCCAGATGAGCGGGAGACAGTGATTCGTTTTCTCGACGACATGGCCGAGCAGATTTCGATCACAAACGCCGAGTGGGCGCAGGGTCTCGCAGCGCCCCCAGATAAAGCGTGAGACAACCACGCCTGCACCCCGCCTGGCGCGTCCCGGGTGTCGCGTTCCTCGCGCTGGGCTGCCTCCTTATCACCGGCTGATAGCGCGCCTCGACGTGCCGGCCCCCTGAGATGAGCGCCGTTCCTGGAAACAGGATGGCCGTCGCGCCCCCGACCCAGACGGTGTCACGGTCGACGTTGATATTGATCTCGCCGGCGCGACCGAGGCGCGCAGCCTGGGTAACCGAATAGCTTGTTGGAGCCTCGCCCGAACCGGTCAACCACTGCGCGACCGACGCGTTCATGCTTTCGCAGACTGGGTCTTCTGCCACATTCGCCCCCGGTGCGAATGCCCTGAGCTCAAAAGCCGCGGGCGACCCAGCCGAATACGCGCCGACGGCAGCAATCATCGCATCCGGAAGACGTGAGAAATCGGGTTCGAGCGCGAGCACTCGCTCCGCCGAGGCAAGCCGAAGTACCGCCCACCCTGGCCCGTTATCGACCCACTGATGATCAATGACATTGACGCGCGATGCCGTACGCCCGAACGATCTGCTCAAGGTAATCATCGTCAAGGGGACCGCTTCGGATGATAGGCGGTGCAGCAAACGAAAGCATGTCGTTCTCTTGACGAATCTCGATAAGACCGGCGGCACATTCCTGCACAAGCTTGGTCTCGTTCTTCGGGATGCCCCCGTGCTCGAGCCAAGCCCGAGCTGATCCAAGGGTCGGATGACCCGCAAAGGGCAACTCGCCAGTTGGCGTACCGCACGCGATAGTCAGCCTCAGGTGTCGTGGGGTCGAGGATGAAGGTCGTCTCGGAAAGGTTTCTCCACGGTTGTTTGTCACGCGCGTCACGGGATAAGCACACCAGCGCCGACGAGATTGTCGGATGCGTGGCGCCAAGTCTTCACCCAGGTCACCTCTTCGGGCGTGAGCTTCTTGCCGCACGAGCTGCAGACTTCGCCCTGCGTGGTCTCGTTGCCGCACGCTCGGTGCACGATCCCCATGTGGCCGCCGTGCTCGGGCATCGCGGTGTGCTTCTCACCCCACAGGGCGAGCTGTTGCAGGATCGGCAGCAGTTCGGCGCCGGCTTCGGTTGCGGCATACCCCTGACGAGTGCGCCCACCATCTTGGTAGTCGACGCGTTCGAGTAAGCCCGCGTCGACCATGGCGTGGAGTCGGCGGCTGAGTACGGCATCCGCAATTCCGAGGTTGTTGCGCAGCGCATCGAACTTGCCGCGCCCGTGCAGCACATCGCGCATGATGACGAGCACCCACGGGTCGCCGACGACGTCGAGCGAGCGACGAATGGGGCAGACGTTGTCAGACCAATCAGATCGCAGAGCCACCTTTGCCTCCTCGGTTGCAGATGCGCTATCGTCTCAATCATCACAAACTTCCTTGAAGAAAGCTAGGCCCATGACGCAGACGAAACCCGTAAAACAACCACGCCTGCACCCCGCCTGGCTTGTCGCGGGTGTCGCGTTCCTCGCGCTCTTCGCCGCGGCCGGGTTCCGGGGTGCGCCCGGCGCTCTGCTCATTCCGCTCGAGCACGAGTTCGGCTGGTCGATGAGCACGATGTCGCTCGCCGTGAGCGTCAACCTCATCCTCTACGGGCTCGTCTCGCCCTTCGCCGCCGCACTCATGGATCGCTACGGCATCCGTCGGGTCGTCTCGGTCGCACTGTTTGTCGTTGCCCTTGGCGCCGTTGGGAGCACGTTCATCACCGCCTCGTGGCAACTCATTGTGTTCTGGGGCGTGCTCATTGGTGGCGGCACGGGCTCGATGGCGCTCGTGCTCGCCGCGACCATCACGAATCGCTGGTTTACCGAGCGGCGCGGGCTCGTCATGGGCATCCTCACGGCAGGCCAGGCGACGGGCCAGCTCGCGATTCTGCCGCCCGTCGCGGCGATTGCCGAAAACATCGGGTGGCGCCAGGCGTCGCTTTTGATCGCGGCAGTCGCCCTCGCAGTCATCCCCCTCGCCGCTTGGTTGTTGCGCGACTTCCCCGAGGATCGCGGCGTTGCTCCCTTTGGCGAGGATCCGTCGACGTGGCGCGCGCCCGTCCGGCATCGCGAAGGCGCCGCGAAGCGAGCGATCGACGGACTCTTCACGGCCGCAAAGTCACCTATTTTCTGGGCGCTCGCGATCGCGTTCGCAATCTGCGGCGCGACCACCAACGGTCTCATCGGCGTGCACTTCATCCCCTCGGCGCACGACCACGGCATGCCGCAGGCGACTGCAGCCGGGCTCCTCGCCGCCGTTGGTGTTCTCGATGTCATCGGAACCGTCGCTTCCGGCTGGCTGACCGACCGCTTTGACCCGCGCAAACTGCTCGCGATCTACTACGGCTTCCGCGGGCTGAGCCTCATGGCCCTCCCCTGGCTGCTCTCCGACTCGATCCACGTGAGCATGCTCATTTTCATCGTGATCTATGGCCTCGACTGGGTCGCAACCGTGCCGCCGACGATGGCGCTGTGCAACAAATACTTCGGCGATCAGGCGACGATCGTGTTCGGATGGGTCTTCGCCGCGCACCAAATCGGTGCGGCTTTCGCGGCGTTCGGTGCGGGCGTCATCCGCGATACTTTCGGCGAGTACACCTACGCCTGGTGGGGCGGGGCTGCCGTCTGCGGCATCGCGGTCGTGCTTTCGCTGCTCACGAAGCAGCGGCCGGCCGTACGCACGGCTGTAGCGCGCTAGACCCCGACGAGGCCCTTGCGAAGTGCGGCGTTGCCGAAGGCGCGCATCTCACCCGTACGCACAACAAGGTAAGCGCTCTGGGCAACGGCATAGAAGTCTTGGCGCCCGAGCAAACGGGTGGCGTCGAGCGTTGTACCCGCGGCAGCCATGAGCTCTTCCTGCACCGCGAGCACCTCGCCACCCGAATCCATGAGGTCAAGAGAGGGCGCATCATCCAGTGGTACGACGGAACGGATGGCGGCAAGCACCTCCGGCGCGGATGCTCCGGGCAGATCGACGACGCGCTCGCAGACGGAATGGGCTGGGAAGTGCGCATCCGATATGACGACGACATCCGAGTGCCCCATGCTGTCGAGGTGCAGTAGCAGGGTGCCTGTGAGTAGGGGGTTGATTCCGTCGAGCATCGCTGTCTCCTTCGTGCGCTGCCTCTTCGCCGTGCGCTGCCTCTTCGCCGTGCGCTGCCTCTTCGCCGCGCGCTGCGCTTAGCCTAGCTCGCGGCGAAGAGGAGCGAGGCCGCCGATGCACGATGACTCGACCGGACTGCGGCGTTTCCGGGCGTTTCTACTCACCGTGGTCATCGCTTGCGCGTGCCTGGGATTTTGGGTGACGCGCACGCTCACACCAGCAACAAACAGAAATTCTCGAAAATAACGGTTGCGTCACGTTACCTCACCGTTATAGAGTGATCTCAGCGATGCGGTTTACCAGACTTCATCTCATGTGATTGCAACACTCTTGGTGCTAGGGACAACGAATCCCCCAGCTGAATACAGCTGGGGGATTCGCTTTTGTCTGGGGTCGGTTACTTTTTCGCGGTGTCGCTGCCGACGCCACCGAACGCGCCACCGATGCCCTTGAGCGCTTCGGTCAACTCGCTCGGCACAACCCACAGGGTGTTGGCCGAACCATCTGCGAGCTTCGGCAGGGTCTGCAGGTACTCGTAGGCGAGCAGCTTGTCGTTCGGGCCACCCTCGTGGATCGCCGCGAAAACGTTTGTGATGGCCTGCGCTTCACCCTCGGCCTTGAGAATCTGCGCCTCACGCTCACCCTCAGCCTTGAGGATCGCGGCCTGCTTGTGACCCTCAGCCGTGAGGATCGCCGACTGCTTGATACCTTCTGCCTCAAGCACCATGGCGCGGCGATCACGCTCGGCGCGCATCTGCTTTTCCATCGAGTCCTTGATGCTCGCGGGTGGCTCAATCGCCTTGAGCTCAACGCGCGAAACACGGATGCCCCACTTGCCCGTCGTCTCATCAAGCACGCTACGCAGCTGCTGGTTGATCGTGTCGCGGCTCGTGAGTGCCTCTTCCAGCGTCATGCCACCGACGACGTTACGCAGCGTCGTCGTCGTGAGCTGCTCGATGGCCGCAAGGTAGTTCGCGATCTCGTAGGTTGCGGCACGCGCGTCCGTGACCTGGAAGTAGATGACCGTGTCGATCGAAACGACGAGGTTGTCTTCTGTAATCACGGGCTGCGGCGGGAACGAAACAACCTGCTCACGCATATCAGTCAGCGGCACGCGCAGGCGGTCAATGAAGGGCACGAGGATGTTGAGGCCTGGGTCGAGCGTCTTGTGGTACCGACCGAGTCGCTCAACGATGCCGTTCGTTCCCTGCGGAATGATGCGGATCGCGCGGGCGATCGTGACGACAACAAACAGGATTGCTGCGCCGGCAATGATCCATCCGATCAATTGCCCAATGTTGAGATCGTTCATGCTGTGCCCTCTTTCTGCTGCTTTACCTGCGGCGCAGGCACGACGCGCACAATTGCGCCGTCAACGGATTCGACCATGATTGCCGTGCCGACCGGCATATCGGTATCGGATGCGCGCGTGCGGGCCGTCCAAATATCGCCATTGTCGAGCTTGACCTGGCCCGCGTAGTGCGTCGTGCCTTCAGTCGTCACGCCGCGCATACCCGGGAGTGTTTGCACGCCGAATTTTGCACTCTGCGACCCCTTGCGAAGGCGCCGCAACATAGGCGGGCGCACAAAGACGAGGAGCAACAGTGCCACGATCGCGGCGATGACGGCCTGACCCCACAGCGGAACGCCGAGGAAACTCGAGATGAGACCCGCTGTGCTGCCGAGGGCGAGCATGAGGAAGGTGAATTCGAGACTCAACATCTCGATCACCAGGAATAGTGCGATGAGCACAAGCCAAATTGCCCATGCCCACTGAGTGAGTTCTGCCATCACGCCGCCTCTCGTTGGGGGTGCCGGTGGGGGCGGTGCTACCTCGCACCTGCCCCTTCAGTCTATCGGGGCAGGTGCGAGCGCAACCTGGTCTCTCGAACGGGCCCTAGAGGAACTCGACGCCCTGCGCGAGCGGCAGTTCGCCCGAGTAGTTGACGGTGTTCGTCGCCTGACGAGCGTAGGCCTGCCACGAGTCGGTGCCCGATTCGCGGCCGCCACCGGTCTCTTTCTCGCCACCGAAAGCGCCACCGATTTCAGCGCCGGAGGTACCAATGTTGACGTTGGCAATGCCAGTGTCAGCGCCATCTGCTGCAATGAAACGCTCGGCCTCGGCCTGATCCTGCGTGAAGATCGCCGAGCTCAGCCCCTGAGGAACCGCGTTATTGAGCGCGATTGCCTCTTCGAGTGTCTCGTACTCGAGTACGTAGAGGATGGGCGCGAAGGTCTCGTTGTGCACGATTTCGGTCTGGCCGGGCATCCGCACAACGGCGGGCTCGACGTAGTACGCGTCGGGAGCCTCGTCGGCGAACACGCGCGCGCCACCCTGCACGAGCGTGCCACCCTGCTCGGCCGCAGCCTGGAGCGCTGCCTGCTGGGCTTCGTAGCTCGCCTTGTTGATGAGCGGTCCGACGAGCACGCCGTCGACGGTCGGCGATCCGATCGTGAGGGTCTTGTAGGCAGCGACGATGCGGTCGACGAAACCGTCGGCGATCGACTTGTGCACGATGAGGCGACGCAGGGTCGTGCAGCGCTGGCCAGCCGTGCCAGCGGCGGCGAAGACGACGCCACGCAGCGCGAGATCCTGGTCGGCCGAGGGTGCGACAACAGCAGCGTTGTTGCCACCGAGCTCGAGCAGCAGGCGGCCGAAACGAGCGGCAACAGTGGGGGCGATTTCGCGACCCATCCGCACCGAGCCGGTCGCCGAGACGAGGCGCACACGATCATCTTCCAGCAGCGGCTGCGAGCCCGCCGGGTCGGTGCACACGAGCTGGTTAATTCCGGCTGGGGCACCAACATCGGCGATTGCGCGGTCGAGCAGGTGACTCATGGCCGTGGCCGAAAGGCGTACGGGCTCGGCGGGCTTCCAGATAACCGAGTCGCCCACGATGAGGGCGAGCGCGGTGTTCCATGCGAAGACCGCGACGGGGAAGTTGAAGGCTGTGATGACGCCGACGACCCCGAGCGGGTGCCACGTCTCAGCGAGGCGGTGGCCCGGGCGCTCCGAAGGAATCGTCTTGCCGAACAGCTGGCGCGATTGGCCCAGTGCGAGGTCAGCGATGTCGATCGCCTCCTGTACCTCACCGGCAGCCTCCGACGGCGTCTTGCCTGCCTCGGCCGTGACGATCTTGGCGAGGTCGAACTTGTGCTCCGTGAGCAACTCACCCCAGCGCTTGATGAGCTGGCCGCGCACCGGCGCGGGCACGAGACGCCACTGCAAGAAGGCCTCCTGCGCAGCATCGATCGCGGCCGTCATAGCGGATGCATCCTGCAGGTCGGCAGTCGCGATCACGCCACCCGTGATGGGCGAAACGATGGGAGTGTCGCCCGTGAGCTTTTCGGTCGGCACGCCAATGCGCTCGAGCGCTTCGCGAACGTCTGCGGCGATCGCCTCGGTTGTGGGGAACGTAGCCATGGGGGTTTCCTTTCGGCTGTGTGTGGCTAGATGATGTGCAGTTCGTTGACGCGGGCGCGGTCACTCGCGAAACGATCGGCACTGAAAATGGCCTCGTCGAGAAAGGTCTCTCGCTCGAGGAAGAGATCGGTGAGGTACTCGCCCACGGCGGGCGCTTGCAAGAAGCCGTGACCCGAGAACCCCGTGGCATAGAAGACATGCGGATGCTTCGAGTCGCGCCCGATGAGCGCGTTGTGGTCGGGCGTATTCTCGTAGAGCCCTGCCCAGCCATCGTTGAGCGGCACACCCACGAGACTCGGCGCGATATCGGCAACGGCGGCGTCGAACTCGGGCACCCAGGAGCGATCAAAGTCACGGTCGAACCCGGGGTCTTGTCGGTTCGAGATCCCGATGAGCAGGCCGTCGGGAGTGTTGTGAAAGTACGCCGTCGTTGAGAAGTCGAGCGTGAACGGAATCGGGTGATCGCCGAGTGGCAGCGGGGCGGCGAAGCCGATCTGGCGGCGCACTGGCGTGACCGGCAGGGCGACGTCAAGTTGGGCACCGAGTGCCTCTGACCAGGCACCGGCAGCGATCACGATGTTCTGGGTCATGATCGAGCCAGCCGGGGTTGAGACGATGACCGAACCACCTTCGTCTTCAAGGTGGGTGACCGGAGTGTTTTCGAGGATCAGAACGCCGAGTGCGCGGGCGGCATCCGCATAGCCTTCGACAACTTTGGCGGGGCGCGCGTACCCATCGCGCGGCGTGAACACGGCTCCCGCGAGCGCGTCGACGTTGAGTAACGGGTTGAGCTCAGCAGCCTCGGCGGGCGACAACACTCGCGCGTCACAACCGAACGAGCGTTGCACAGCAGCCGATGCCTCAGCCTCGGCAAGCTCGGCTGCCGTGCGGCAGAGGAACAGGTACCCCACCTGGTTGAGGCCAATGTCGACGCCGAAGTCATCCGCAAAACGCTCGTAAGCATCGAGGCTGCGCTGCCCGAGGATGATATTGCCGGGCTCCGAGAACGAGGCACGCACGCCGCCGTGTGGCTTTTCGCTCGAACCCGAGCCGAGTGTGTCGCGCTCGAGCAGCACGATGTTCTGCACGCCCGCGGTTGCGAGATGGTACGCGATGCTCACGCCCATGACGCCGCCACCGACGATGACAACATCGGCGGTGTGCGGCAGTTTGGGCGTGACGTTCATGCGCGTTCGCTAGCTCGCGTCGTTGAAGAGCCCGCCAGCCTGGGTGGCAAGCAGCTCGTCGAGGTTGATGCTCTCTTGCTTGACGAAACCGTAGTTGAGTTTGCCCTCGGCGGCGAGTTCAACGACGGCGACTGCCGAGCCCGCAGTCGTCCACGAGATTGCGCGCCATACGCGGCCATCGATCTCGAGTGGCTTCCAGGCGCGCACGTAGTTCTCACGCGCGAGTTGCCCGTTACGGATGCCCTCAACTGCCGCGTGCAAGTACACGATGTCGTCGTTGACGGGCGGCTTTGCGTCGTAGAGCAGCGAGCTGAGCACATCGCGCTTGTTCCGCAGGTGGAGTTCGTCGAGCAGGAAGCGAATCTGGTCGAAGTGGCCCGGGTAGCGCATGGTCTTGTAGTCGAGGCGGTCAACGAGACCCTCGTAGGTGCGAGTCATCGTGCCGAGCCCACCCGAGGTGAGCGAGGCTTCAAGCGGCACGCCACCGATCAGTACGCGCTCGTCATCCGTGAGCGAGGGGACGATCTGGCGCTCACCGTTTCGCACGACCTCGGCGTCGTTGATGTACTCGTTGACAAGGCCATCCGTCGACCAGTTAAAGGAGTACCCGAGCAGGCCCGTCGGGTTCTGCGGGAGCGCACCGACCTTGAGTTCTATCGAGCGGAGGGCGTCAAAGTCTTTCGCGAGACTCGCACCGATGATGCCGATGATGCCCGGGGCAAGGCCGCACTGCGGGGCAAAGATGAGCTCGGGGTGATCCGCCGCGAGTTCAATCGCGTGGTTCGTCGTCGGAACGTCTTCTGTGAGGTCGAAGTAGTGCGTGCCCGTCTCGGCCGCGATCTCGGTGACCTTCATGTTGAGGAAGTACGGCAGCGCCGAGAAGACGGCGTCGAAGTCGTTCAGCGTCTCACGCAGTGCTGTGTCGTCGCTCACGTCGAGCGTGCGGGCCGGGAAGTTCAGCCCTTCATGCACGGATGCATCGAAGCCCACAACCTCGAAGCCGGAGCGCTGCAGCAAAACGGCAACGAGCTCGCCGACTTTGCCGAGGCCAAGCACGGCGACTTTGTTGAACGAACGGGGCATTTCTGGCCTCACCTTCGAGTGCACGTCATTGGGGTTGGCTCGCAAGCGCTTGCCAACACTTGAACTTACCCTAGAGTAGCGGTTAGCTTTAGACAAGCTTACGACTGGAGTTCGGCTTGGCCGCGAAAGATCTGCCTGACGTCCCCCGCCTGCTACTGCTCGATCAGGTAGCGCGACAGGGATCGATTGCGGGTGCCGCGAAGGCTGTCGGGATCACGGCATCCGCTGTTTCGCAGCAACTTGCGGCCCTTGAGCGAGAGACGGGCGTCGAACTGCTCGAACGTGGGCACCGGGGCGTAACGCTGACGGGCGCTGGCGAGGCACTCGTGGGGCATGCGCGTCGCGTGCGCACCGCACTGGAATCGACCCGCACGGCGATCGACCAACTCTCGGGCGCGCTCGTGGGCAATGTACGCATCGGGTCGATCGCCTCGGCCGTGAACCCCTTCGTTGTTCCGACGGTGCAGGAACTTGCCGCGGGCGACGGCAATATCACCGTGACGGTCACGGTCGATGAGCCAACCAAAACGATCGACGCCGTTATCAATGGTGAGCTCGACATCGCGATTATTGATCTCTACGACCATGTCCCGATGACGTTCCCTTCGTACCTCGAGGTGACCGAGTTGCTCGTTGAGCCGCTTGTGCTCGTGCTGCCGCCCGAATCATCCGTCTCGGCAAACGCGGGCCTCGCTGATCTCCACGACGCACACTGGGTCATGCCACCCGCCTCGGCCGCGTGTGGCCAATCGGTGCGCTACGCATGCCGGGCAGAGGGCTTTGAGCCCGAAGTCATGTGGGAAACAGATGACCAATTGCTGCTCGTTGACCTCGTCTCGCGTGGGCTCGGCGTCACGCTGCTCCCCCGGCTTGCGATCGCCGACTCGGTCGCGCGCGTGCGCCTGCAAGCGCCGGCCGGGGCGAAGCTCACGCGCAAGATTCTCGCGGTTACGCGCAGTTCAATGACGGATCGCCCCGTCATTCAGGCGACGATTGAGGCCGTGCGCGCACAGGCTGGGAAGGGCGCGCAATGAGCGACGCGGTCAAGGCTCTCGATGAGCACTTTGTGCGGGCGGTACAAAAACAGGCTGAATCGCGCGAGACATCGCCAAATCACCCGGATTCGGCACCCGAGCATGCAAACGAGCCTGCTTTTGTTCCTGATGCCGCCGAGTTGCTCGCGCTCTTCCGTGCGCAGGCCACGAGCCGACACCTCGACTTTGCCGCACGTTGGCTGCAAACGAAGGGTTCGGGCTTCTACACGATCAGCTCGGCGGGGCACGAGGCAAACGCCGCCGTTGGGCTGCTGAGCGAGGTCACCGACCCTGCGCTGCTGCACTACCGCTCCGGTGCACTCTACATTGCTCGCGCCAATCGCGCGGGGCGCGCAGAGGGCGCGCGTGATGTGCTGCTCGGCGTCGCCGCGGCCGAAGAAGACCCAATTTCGGGCGGCCGCCACAAGGTGATCGGCAACCGCGAACTACACGTCGTTCCGCAGACCTCAACGATCGCCTCCCACCTCCCCCGGGCCGTTGGCCTCGGGTTTGCGCTGGGGCTCGCGCGCGACCTCAGCACCGAGACGGAGTGGGCGGATGATTCGGTCGTGCTGTGCAGCTTCGGCGACGCATCCGCCAACCACTCGACCGCCGTGGGCGCGCTCAACGCCGCGGCGTACCTGACGCACCGCGGCATCGCGTGCCCCGTGCTATTCGTGTGCGAAGACAACGGCATCGGCATCAGCACGCCCTCGCCCAGCGGCTGGACCGCGCGGCAACTGAGCTCCGTGCCGGGCATCGAGTACTTCGCGGTCGACGGTTCCGACCCGCTCTCGTTGCTCGAGGTGACGCGCACGGCGCTCGCGCACGTGCGGTCGACGAGGTCGCCGGCCATGCTGCACGTCAAGACCGTGCGCTTCCTCGGGCACGCGGGGTCGGATGTTGAGTCGGCCTACCGCTCGTCGGCCGAGATCGCGGCGGACTACGACCGCGACCCGCTGCTCGGCACGGCGCGGGCGCTCATCGACGCGGGCACACTGACGCCCGACGAGGTCGTCGCGGAGTACCGGGCAATTGGCGAGCGAGTCATGGCTGAGGCTGCTTCGCTCGTGGATGCGCCGCGGTTGACGACGCGCGAGGCGGTTATTGCGCCGCTGGAGTACCCGGGTGCGGCAGAGTTCTCGGGCACTTCGGCAAACTCAGCGACCGAGAACTCTCCGGCGCTGGGAGGCCTGACCCTCGCCCAAGCAATCAACGCGGCTCTTGCGGCTGCGCTCGACGAGCATCCGAACACCCTCATCTTCGGCGAGGATGTCGGCCGCAAGGGTGGCGTCTACGGCGTGACTCGTGGCCTGCAAAAGCGCTTCGGTCGCCGCCGCGTTTTCGACACGCTGCTCGATGAGCAGACAATTCTTGGCACGGCACTCGGCACAGCGCTCGCCGGGTTCTTGCCGATCCCCGAGATTCAGTACCTCGCCTACCTGCACAACGCCGAAGACCAATTGCGCGGCGAAGCGGCCTCGCTCGCGTTCTTCTCGAACGGGCAGTACACGAACGGCATGGTCGTGCGCATCGCGGGCCTCGCCTACCAAAAGGGCTTCGGCGGGCACTTCCACAACGACAACTCACTCGCCGTGCTGCGCGACATTCCGGGCATCATCATCGCCGTGCCGAGTAACCCAGCGGATGCCGCGGGCATGCTGCGCACCTGCATCGACCTCGCACGAGACGGCCGCGTGTGTGCCTTTGTCGAGCCCATCGCGCTCTACCACTCTCGCGATCTGGAGCCCGGTGACGACCAGTGGCTCGCAAGCGTTGACCCGAGCGCGCGCGTCCCGCTCGGCGAAATCGCGAGCTATGGCGAGGGCGGCGAGCTGCTCATCGTTACGTACGGCAACGGGGTACCCATGAGCCTGCGTGCGGCGAACGCGCTGAGCAAGGAAGGCATTCGCGCTCGCGTGGTTGATCTCCGCTGGCTCCTCCCCCTGCCAACCGTGCAGCTGGCTGCCGAGGCAAAAGCCGCCAGCTGCATTCTCATCGTCGATGAGACGCGTGGCAACGCGAGCCTGGGCGACGCCATCCGCTCGGCGGTGACCGACGCAAACCCGAACGCTCGCGTCGCTGTCGTCTCAGCTGCCGACACCTTCATCCCCCTCGGCTCAGCATCCGGCACCGTGCTCGTGCAAGAACCCGAAATCGTCGCGGCCGCCCACACCCTCCTTGCCGACAATTGACCCCATCAAAGGCCTGATCGGGCGCAAGATAGAGGTACCGCAGAACCGGGGAGGAGCGAGATAATGACCCCTGAAAACACCCCCCAGCGCAAGCACCGACTCGACCCCACAAAGGTCACGAATCAGCGCGCACTCCGATCGTCCGACGGCAAGATCTGGCTCGTCATGGGAGGGCTCTTCACGCTCGCGGCGTGCATCGGGTTTGGCATGCTCATCGCGACGCCCGATCGCCAATCGACACCGATCGCCTGGGTCGCCGCCGCGATCATCATCGGGCTCTATCTCGCGATGCTCATCGTGCAGTTCGCGGTCCACACCCAACTGACGCGACTGAGGATCCAAGCAGCATGCATGATCACGATGGCGATCGTCGCGGTCGGCGGCATGTACCTCTGCATCGCCGCCGAGGGTGTTGGCGGCTGATTGACGGCAACTCAGCCAGCTGAGGATGCGGCGACGAACTCGGCAACCGCCTGTTTGACGGTGCGCTGCGGTTCCCAGCCGGTATCAGCACGAAGTCGCTCGGCCGAGCCCGTGATGACCTTGGGGTCCGTCGGGCGGATGAGCGCCTGGTCAATTTTCAACTCGGGAACATCGCGACCGAGTTCCTGGCAGATGAGCTGCAGGATCTCTTCGCCGCGCACGGAAGAACCACTCGCAACGTTGTAAATGAAGTGGCTCGGCTCGGGCGCGAAGGCGAGCGTCACATAGGCGTCAGCGACATCCGCAACATGGCTGAAGTCGCGCGCATTCGTGAGGTCGCCGACGGTCAGCGGCTCGTCCGCTGGAAGCTCGCGCAAGCGCCCCGTGAGATCGGGCAGCAAGAAGCCTGGGCCCTGCCCCGCACCGATGTGGTTGAAGGGCCGCGCAACAACCGTGTCGAGCCCCCGGTTCTTGTAATAGCGCAGCTGTTGCTCAACGAGGAGCTTGCTCACGGCGTAGGGCGAAGTGGGGTTAACCTCGGTGCCCTCGTCAATTGGCGCGTCATCCGCGGGCGACGAATACACGGCCCCCGTCGAGACACCAACGATCCGCGGGCGGGTGCCCTGTTCGAGCAGCGTCTCGCACATTTTCGTCACCATCGAGCTGTTCGCCTCGATGTACCTCTGCGGCTGTGCAAACGACGGCCCAACAGCCGAGAGCCCAGCGAGATGCACGATCGCGTCGACCGGTTCGGTGAGCGGCCACTCTTCGCACAGATCCGTTGAGATGTACTCGCTCAGCTGCGCCGTCAGTGCCTCATGGAGGGCCGGCGCGCGACCAACACCGATGACGGTTGCGCCCCGGCGTTTCGCGGCGGCAACAACGTACCGCCCGACGAACCCGTCAACGCCCGTGACGGCGAGCACGCGACCGGTCAGATCAGCTTCGGCACTCATTCAGCAGCGCTTACCCAAGCTGCGCGGCGAACACTGGGGTGTCTTCGCCACCGAAGAGCTTGAGGTCGTGGTCGACCATACGCGAGACAAGACCCGGGAAGTCGACTTCACGCTTCCAACCGAGCACTTCTTCAGCCTTTGCGGGGTTACCGAGCAGAATGTCGACCTCAGCGGGACGCATGAACTCAGGGTCCTGACGAACATAGTCGCGCCAGTTCTCGATACCAACGCGCTTGAACGCCTGCTCCACGAACTCCTCAACCGAGTGCGTCTCACCCGTTGCGAGCACGAAGTCGTCAGGCTCGGAGTGCTGCATCATCTGCCACATGCCACGAACGTAATCGCCCGCGTAGCCCCAGTCGCGCTTGGGCCACAGGTCGCCCAGCACGAGCTCCTTCTGCTGGCCGAGCGCGATGCGAGCAACAGCCTGCGTGATCTTGCGTGTCACGAACTCCGGCCCGCGGCGCTCGCCCTCGTGATTGAAGAGGATGCCCGACGAGACGAACATGTCGTAGCTCTCGCGGTAGTTCTTGGCGATCCAGTGACCGTAGAGCTTCGCGACACCGTAGGGGCTGCGCGGGTGGAAGAGCGACGACTCGTCGTAGCCAGCACCCGGGCGGTTGTAGTCGAGGCCACCGAACATCTCAGAGGTCGAAGCCTGGTACACCTTGGTGTCTTTCGCACGGCCCGTGATGCGCACGGCCTCGAGAACGTTCAGCACGCCCTTGCCCGTGACCTCGGCCGTAAGCGTGGGGTTGCGGAAGGAGTACCCAACGTGGCTGATAGCGCCGAGGTTGTAGAGCTCATCCGGCTCCGAAACCTCAACCGCACGGATGAGCGACTGCGGATCGGTCAGGTCACCTTCGATGAGTTTGACGTCAGGAAACTCTTCAACAAGAGCGGCTTTGCGGGGGTTGTTTTGCCCGCGAACGAGGCCGTAGACCTCGTAGCCCTGTTCCTGCAGGAGTTCGGTGATGTGCCCGCCGTCTTGGCCGGTGATTCCGGTAATAAGGGCCTTGCGTGGGCTAGCTGTCATCGCTTCTCTTCCTGTAGGCGTTGACTTAATCGTAGCCGCGCACAGTCCCCACCGCGTGGAACGAGTACCGAGCGGTCCGGTCGCCACGCCAATAGAATCCACCTATGCCCCTACGCCCCGAGACACGGCGGGTACGCAGCTTCGCGATTGGTTTGCTCGCGGGCGCCCTCGCGCTGAGCGGATGCGCCCAGTTCGACCATGTCAGCACCATGGTCGAAACGGATGCGCCAACAACCCCCAAAGCAATCCCGAGCGAGACCGCGACGCCTAGCCCACCACCGACGGTGAGCGAGACTGCGACGCCCTCGCCCGAGGCATCCGCTGCCGCCTCCGCTGAGGCGCGCCCCATCGATGTCTACAGCCTGCGTGTCGGTGACTGCTTCAACGAAATCGTCTCGACGGGCGACATCGTCGAGGAAGTCGGACTCATCGATTGCGCCGCATCGCACGAGTACGAGCTCTACGCACAGGTTGATCTGCCCGAGGGCACGACGCTCGAGACGCTCTACGACGTCTCGGATGAGCTGTGTCACACGGCGTTCCAAGAGTTCACTGGCGCCCCGTGGGAGTCGTCGGACTACTCGTACTCGTACTTCACGCCATCCGACGAGAGCTTGCTCGCGGGCGAATCCATGTGGGTCGATTGCATGATCTATCACGAGATCGACCTCATCGAAGGTTCGCTGCGTGACTCGGGATACGCCGACTGGGCCGACCCGAATGCCGACGCGTAACACGCACGCGAATTCTGTTGTAAGCTTGTCTTCGGTCGTTTTTCGGCCAGTGCGCCCCTAGCTCAATGGATAGAGCATCTGACTACGGATCAGAAGGTTGGGGGTTCGAGTCCCTCGGGGCGCGCAAATGGGAGAAGCCCCGGCATTCGCCGGGGCTTCTCCCATTTTCACTCCCCATGGGTCTCTCACCCTGGGGCCCACGAGCAGCGGCTCACGGCGTCACGAATGTGACGTCGTGAGTGGCGAAGTGGGGATCGAGTCCCTCGGATCGCCCGAGCCGCGCCGCGGCGAGGTCGATTCACGAGCGCACAACCTCACATATCTTGAGGCTCGGGAGGAGCCGCCATGCCAAAGCTCGAGCTCAGCGATTTCACCGATGTTGTCTACTCCGCCGGCACAAGACTCACAATCGCTCGCCGATCTCGTTGAGGCTGCGACCGCATCCGACGATCCTCGCGAGGCTGCACTGACCTTGTTTGTGGACCTCGCACGAGCTCAGCGGTCGCGACGCGACGCTCGCCTCGCTGGTGTGAATACCCATAGCCCCAGGCTCAGCAGGATGCCTGTGCCAAAGGCTATGAAGCCGGCAATATGGCCGACAACGAAGTCGAAAATGAAGCCCGTGACGCCCGCGGTCAGGAGCGCGACGAGGCCAAGGTTGATGTTCAACAACCGGTTGCCGGTCCAGACAATCCCGACCTTGCGTGACTTGCCGAAATTCCTGCGGTGCAGCATAACGATCGAGAGGGCGAGCGCCGTAGCGAGCCCGGCAAGCGAGACAAGCGTGAGGTAGATCGCGACCTGGGTCGGGTCAAGCTCATCGAAGCGTGGCTGGAACGCAACTGCGAGCAAGAAACCGCCCAGAATTTGAGTACACGTCTGGGTCACCCGCACCTCTTGAAGCAGTTCGTTCCAGTTTCGGTCAGCGCGCTCTGCCGGAGATTCGTCTCGTTCGGGCTCGCCATGATTGCGAGTTTGTGCGGTTTCAGGATCGGTCATAATGTCTCGCGCCTACATTCAGGTTCGTGCAAAAATTACTCTCCTGCCGCCTTCTGCGCCATGCGTTCACGCGCTTTCTGCTGCGCCGCAAGCGCCTGCAGATCGACCTGCGCGAGTGCTTGCATGCGCGCCTCACGCATGCGTTCGTAGTCGGGGTCATGCTCGGGGTGCGCTGAGGTCACATCGAGGGTTCGCGCGAGGTTAAGCTCGACGTCATGCCACGCTGCATCCCGCGCGGACTCGACGAGCTCGCGAACTTTTGCGGGCGAGTGCGCTGTCGCGCGCAGGCGGTCAGCAACCCCCGCGGATTGCTTGGCGCGCTTCTTGAGGTTCTTGACATCGCCGGCCCGGTAGTCGTGGGTTCCGGTCGATTCGCTGCGCTTGGATTTCGCCCTGCGCCACAGGGAACGCAGGTGGGCAGAAGCATCCGATGCCTCAAGCGCAAGGCTATCGAGCACCTCGACCGCCTGCCCATCGAAGGTTGACGGATCGAAGTCGGCGCCCTGCCCCACCGTCGCGACAAGAATGCGGTTTTTCAGCGCAAGGCGCGCGGCAGCCATCGCAATGGCCTCGCCCTCAGCAATGGCATCCGCGGTCTTGCCCAATTCACCCTCCGCTATGAGCGTACCGGTGGGGCAAGACCACGGATACCATTGCTGAGGGCGAAACCTTTAAATGACGCCTTGTGCGAGCATGGCCGAGGCCACGCGCTGGAAACCGGCGATGTTCGCCCCGACAACGTAATCCCCGGGGCTGCCGTACCTTTCGGCCGCCTCGAACGAAACGCGGTGAATGTCGTGCATGATCTCGTGGAGTTTGCGTTCGCTCTTTTCGAAGCTCCAGTGCTCACGAGAGGCGTTCTGGCTCATCTCGAGCGCGCTCGTTGCAACACCACCGGCGTTGGCCGCCTTGCCGGGGCCGAAGAGCACACCTGCCGCCTGGAACGCTTCGACAGCCTCGGGCGTGCACGGCATGTTGGCGCCCTCAGCAACAGCGATAACGCCGTTCGCGATAAGGGCCGCGGCATCCTCGCCATTCAGCTCGTTCTGCGTCGCTGCCGGAATCGCGATGTCAACCGGCACCTCCCACACGCGGCCACCCTCGACGAACTTCGCGCTCGGTTTACGGGCGGCATATTCCTTGATGCGCAGGCGCTCGACCTCTTTGACCTGTTTGAGGAGCGCAACATCGATGCCTTCGTCGTCGACGATGTACCCCGAGGAATCGGATGCCGTGACAGCTTTCGCGCCGAGCTGCTGCGCCTTCTGAATCGCGTAGGTCGCGACGTTGCCCGAGCCCGAGATCGCAACGCGCTTGCCGGCGAATGAGTCGCCCTTGACGGCGAGCATCTCTTGCGTGAAGAACACGGCACCGTAGCCGGTTGCCTCGGTGCGGACCTGCGCGCCGCCCCATCCGATGCCCTTGCCGGTAAGGACACCCGACTCGTGACGATTCGTGATCTTGCGGTACATGCCGAACATGTAGCCGATCTCGCGGCCGCCGACGCCGATGTCTCCCGCGGGGACATCCGTTTGGTCACCGATGTGGCGAAACAGCTCGTTCATGAACGACTGGCAGAAACGCATGATCTCGTTTGCGCTGCGGCCGTGGGGGTCAAAATCCGCGCCACCCTTGCCGCCGCCGATGCCCTGACCGGTCAGTGCGTTCTTGAAAATCTGCTCGAACCCGAGGAACTTGATGATCGAGATGTTGACGGTCGGGTGGAAGCGCAGGCCACCCTTGTAGGGGCCGAGCACGCTCGAGAACTGCACGCGGTAGCCGCGGTTGACCTGCAGTTTGCCGCTGTCATCAATCCACGGCACGCGGAAGACAATCGCACGTTCCGGCTCGACGAGTCGCTCCAGCACACCCTGTTCGACGTATTCCGGGTGCGCCTCGAGAACCGGGTGAATCGTGCCGAGAACCTCGTGCACCGCCTGGTGGAACTCAGGTTCGTGCGGGTTACGCGCCAGGACAGTATTGAAGATGGGTTGAGTTGCATCCGAGAGCGGATGAAATTCGTGGGACGGAGACTGAGACACCAGGCATCCTTCATGTTGAATTGAGCATCAGCAGCCGGGAGCGGATCGCGCGTGGGCTCGATGAGATTTCGGCCGATGGGCCGTTTTTCAGACTATACGGCGCACGCCCTTGGCGCACATCCGAGCCACTGAAGGCTCAGAACTGTTGCGTTGTGCACTCGGTTGGGCCAGGCTCGCCCGCCAACCGTTCGAGGGTCCAGCCCACGATCTCTTCTGTGAGTGGGGAATCGGAGGCCACGACGCTCACGTGATCGCGCCCCGCGTAGGTGCGGAAGTCAACGACGTTGCCGGCCTGGCACGTCGAGTTGACCCATTCCACTTGCAGACGCGGCAATACGAGTTGGTCGGAAAGGCCTTGGGCAACGAGGACGGGCGCGGGCCATGGCCCTGTGGGGCTCTGCGCCTTGAGCTTCTCGCCGAACTCGCCCGCCAAAACAGCATCGGGGAAGATCTGGTTGGGCACCTGGCTGCCCCGCAAAATGGCAGCAATCGCGTCGCTGCCCGCGAAGCAGAGGCCTGCGATCTTCTCGACGGGGCCAGCAGAGCCCGGTGTCAGCTGGGCTTCGAGGTTGAGCTCGGGGTAGAGCTCGTTCCATGTCGCCGCGATGTAGGCCGAGACGGTTTTGCCCGCGGGGTTGTCTTTGTCGGCCTCCGCGAGCCCGAACAGATCCGCCGCGGGAGCAAAGGCGGCAACGCCATGCACCGTGAGTTCTGGCGCATATTCGCCCGCGATCTGCCCACTCCAGAGCGAGCCCTGACCGCCCTGCGAGTGCCCCCAGATGACCGTGTCGTTTGAGAGACCGATTCCCTCGAGCTCGCGCGCCGCAAGCGAGGCATCGAGCACGTTTCGCGCTTCGGCTTCTCCCACAAGATAGGCGGCGGTCCCCGCCGTTCCCATGCCCGTGTAATCCGAGACGACGGCAGCCCAGCCGTGGTCGACAACGAGTTGGGCCATGGCTGTTCCCGCGCCATCGGCAAAGGGCGTCGCGCTCAGTGACGGTGCACAACCATCGACAACACCCGTCGTGCCGTGCGAGACCGTGAGCACCGGCAACGGCGCGTAATCCGCACCGCTACCGACCCAGTCGGGCAGGAGCACGGTGCCGCTCGCAACGGTGGGGCTCTCGTCGGGGTTGGTCGTCGTGTACAGAATCTTGAACGCCTGCGCCCCATTCGGCACACCCGTCGTGAGCGGCTCAGAGCGGATGAGTTTGCCGTGCTCCGCGGGAACGCTCGCGGGCGGTGTGTAGAAGGCATCCGGTTTCGGCAATGGCACGCCACCGAGCAATTGGATGCTGCCGAGCGCAGCGCCGCCCGTCACGAGCAGCACGAGTGCGGCAACGATCGTGCGGGACCACCGCGCGAACTCGGAACGTTTCTTGCGCGCGTTCGCGCGTTCCGGCCAGAAGAGTGCGAGCGCGCCGACCAAAACAAGCCAGATGCCGATACCGATGCGTAGCGGCATGAGGGCGAGCACAGGCCATAAGAGCGCGAGAATGCCGAGCGCGATTCCGATGAGGCCATTGAGGAGGCTCGCAACACGTTCGTCGGTCACACCACGAAGCGCCGTCGCGATTTGCAGCACGCCGTTGATGATGATGGCCGCCGCGAAGACACGTGGGAGCCATACGGCGCCCGCTGTCGGCGGGGCAACGAGGAACGCGACCCCGAGCGCAATCGAGATGATCGCGGCAAAAGGCCCCAAGACATGGCGCGTGCGGGCGTTCTCGCTCATGCCACCCCCTCGGTGATCTCCTGCAAGCCTGCGTTCTTGTACAAGAGTGTCACACAGCTCGACTGACGAGCGAGGCAGTCGGCGCACCGGCTTCCGTGAAGCGATCTGCAACGTCTCGGATCGTCTCGCGGAGGGCGGCGGCGGCATGGGTCGGCGCCATATCCGTGCGGCGCGCAATGCTCACGGTGCGAGCGAGCGTCGCGTCTTCGAGGGGCGAAACGCGCAGCTGTGGGTAGTCGACGGCGATCATGGCCGGCACGACGGCAACCCCGAGCCCCCGTTCGGCAAAGCGCAACGCAGCATCCATTTCGGCGCCCTCGACAGCAACGAGGGGTGTGAGTTCTTCGCGCTGCATCGCGGCGTCGACCGCGACGCGCAGATCGTAGTTCTCGGGGAAGACAATCTGCGGGGCAGCGGCAAGTTCGCGCAGCGTCACGGGGCGACCTGTTGGGAAGGGTGCCGGCTTCTCGGCCGATGAGACGAGCACGAGCCGTTCATCAATAAGTGGTTCGCGTTCGATCACGGCACGCGCTGCGGGCGAGGCGACGCTCGTGACAATGAGCGCGAGATCGAGCGAGCCTTCCACAAGGGCATCAATCAAGCTGCGCGAACCGCGCTCAAGAATCTCGATCTCAACGGCGGGGTACCGCTCATGAAACTCGGCGAGAACATCAACGACGAGGCTCGTGCACAGCGTCGGAGTCGCACCCAGTCGGATGCGCCCGCCCCGCAGCCCCGCTAAGTCGGCGAGTTCGCTGCGGGCGGTTTCGGCATCGGCGAGCATCCGTTTTGCCAAGGGCAGCAGGCGGTCACCACCGGCTGTCAGGGCCACATTGCCGCGAGCGCGATGAAACAGCTCAACGCCGAGTTCGTTCTCGAGCGTCGCGATCTGCCTGCTGAGTGTCGGCTGCGCGATGTGCAAGTTCTGCGCTGCCTGCGTGAAGTGCCCCGTCTGGGCAACCTCGACAAAACTTCGCAGCTGCTCAAGATTCATGCTTCATAGCATAAATGCATCGCTATCATCCGAACAATTCATTGGAGTAATCGTCGCGAGAGACCTAGCGTTGAGCGCATGAGCCTGCCACAAAACACCCAACACGAACGCGTCATCAACACCTCTGTGCTTGTCATCGGCACGGGCGGTGCCGGGCTGCGTGCCTCGATCGAACTCGCCGAGCGCGGTATCGACGTGCTCGCGGTCGGCAAACGCCGCAAGCACGACGCCCACACAACACTCGCGGCCGGTGGCATCAACGCGGCCCTCGGCACGATGGACCCGGAAGACAGCTGGGAGCAGCACGCGGCCGACACCCTGCGCGAGTCGTACTTCCTGGCCGACCCGCGCATCGTCGAGATCGTCGCGAAGAACGCCCCGCAGGGCATCGATGATCTCGAACGCTGGGGTATGCCCTTCGCACGCGAAGACGATGGCCGCATCAGTCAGCGCTTCTTCGGCGCGCACGTCTACCGCCGCACCTGCTACGCGGGCGACTACACAGGGCTCGAGATTCAGCGCACGCTTTTGCGCCGCGCGCAGGAACTGCAGGTGCCCATCATCGACACCATCTACATCACGCGCTTGCTCGTCGCCGACGGGCAAGTTTTCGGCGCCTACGGTTTTGATGTTGTCGACGGCACACCCGTCATCATTCACGCCGACGCCGTTATTCTCGCGGCGGGCGGCCACACGCGCATCTGGCGCCACACTTCCTCGCGCCGCGACGAGAACACGGGTGATTCCTTCCGCCTCGCAGCCCTCGCGGGCGGCAAGCTGCGCGACCCCGAACTCGTGCAGTTCCATCCCTCGGGCCTGCTCGAACCAGCGGATGCCGCGGGCACCCTCGTCTCAGAAGCCGCCCGCGGTGAGGGTGGCGTACTCAAGAATGCAAACGGCGAACGCTTCATGGCGAAGTACGACCCCGAGCGCCAGGAACTCTCGACGCGCGACCGTGTGGCCCTCGCCAACTACACCGAGATCGCCGAGGGTCGCGGAACCCCCAATGGCGGCGTCTACCTCGACGTCTCACACCTCCCGCGCGAGCAAATCCTCGAAAAGCTCCCGCGCGTGTACCGCACACTCATCGACCTGCAAATGCTCGATATTACGAAGCATCCGATTGAGGTTGCCCCGACGGCGCACTACTCAATGGGCGGCGTGTGGGTGAGCCCCGAGACGCACGGCACAGGCGTCGCCGGGCTCTATGCGATCGGGGAGGCCTCGAGCGGACTACACGGCGCGAACCGCCTCGGCGGCAACTCGCTCAGCGAACTACTCGTCTACGGGCGCCTCACGGGAACGGATGCCGCGGGCTACGTGAGCGAATTGACCGAGATTCACCGCAGCCCCGAGGCCGTTGCCGAAGCGCGCGCTGAGATGCAGGGCCTGCTCGGTGGCGATGGCGAAGAAAGCCCGCGGCTGCTGCAGCGTGAACTGCGCAACCTCATGACGGAGCACGCGGGTGTCGTACGCAGCGATGAGGGGCTTCGCGCGGGCCTCGCAAAACTCGACGCACTGGAGGCACGGGCAGCCAAGGTCACGGCCCACCCTGACATCGCCGGGTTTGACGACCTCGCCCACGCCTACGACCTGCTCGGCTCCCTCCTCGCAGCGCGAGCCACCCTGGAGTGCGCGCTCGAGCGTCGTGAGACACGTGGCTGCCACAACCGCTTAGATTTCCCTGAGCAGCGCGACGAGCTGACGGGCAACATGGTGTGGTCACTGGGCGACGGCGTGACATTCGAACCGGCCGTGAAAGCACCCGATTCGTTCCGTGATCTCGCCTACCAACTCGTCGACGATTCACCCGACGGCAAGCTCGCCGAGTAGGCCGCGTAGCGCCCCGTCATACACGCGCTCTTCCTCTCCGTGCGGATTAGGCTTCATGGTGTAGTCAGTCGCCCGGAGAGGAACCGCATGACCGCCGAAACCCCCACACCGACGGATGCCGCGAGCAGCGCCGTTTCGCTCGAAACCTTCGACGAGATCATCGAGCGCCGCGACACGAACTCCATGAAGTGGGCGGGTGCGCCCGTGCTCCTCAAGCCCGAAGAGGCGGCCGCAGATCCCTTGCCCATGTGGGTCGCCGACACCGACTTCCGCGCGCCACAGCCCGTCATTGACGCGCTGCACAAGGCCGTCGATCACGGCATCTTCGGGTATCCGATTGGGGCTCCTGAGTCGTATAAGCAGGCCATCATCGAGTGGCAACAGCGGCGCTACGGCTGGCAGGTTGAGCCCGAGTGGATCGTGCCGGCTTCCGGCATCATCACAGCCCTCAAAACTGCCGTGCAGGCCTTCACTGAGCCGGGTGATTCCGTGCTCATTCAGCCGCCCGTATACTCGCACTTCCACGACGATGTCGT
Source organism: uncultured Microbacterium sp. (assembly GCA_964400205.1). Classification (GTDB taxonomy): domain Bacteria; phylum Actinomycetota; class Actinomycetes; order Actinomycetales; family Microbacteriaceae; genus Microbacterium. The sequence continues at coordinate 34,443 of CAYNTU010000003.1, read as the reverse complement.
CGTAAATGGCCGCGTCTCCGTTGCCGCACCCCTCGTGCGCGAGGGTGACGTCTACGTTTTCGACCCCGTCGCCTTTGAGGCGGCGATCGAGCCCAACACGAAGCTCTTCATCATGAGCAATCCGCACAACCCCACGGGCAATGTGTGGAGCGCGGAAGAGCAGCGCCAGATCGGTGAGATCTGCGCCCGCCACAACATCGTTATTGTCGCCGACGAGATTCACGAGGATCTCGTCATGAACCCCGAGAAGCGGCATATTCCCTTCGCCTCCCTCGGCGATGAGTTCGCGCAGAACGCGATCGTCTGTACCGCGCCCAGCAAGACCTTCAACCTCGCTGGCCTGCAGACAGCCAATGTCATCATCCCCAACCAGAGATTGCGGGATACCTTCTCGGCGCAGTACAACCGCAACTCCTTCCGCCTCACGAACGTGCTCGGCATGGTCGCGGCCGAAGCTGCGTACCGCGAGGGCGAGCCGTGGCTCAACGCGATGCTCGAATACGTGCGCGCAAACCATGCTTATTTCGCGGATGCCATCAACACGAACGTCCCCGAGCTGCGCGTGCTCCCGACCGACTCGCTCTATCTCGCGTGGATCGACTGTCGGGGGCTCGGGCTCGATGCCGCGGCGCTCAACACCTTCTTCCTGACCGAAGCGCGCCTGTGGCTCGACGACGGGCGCAAGTTCGGCAAAGAAGGCTTCGGCTACATGCGTATCAACCTCGGCTGCCCGCGCAGCGTTGTAGAAGAGGCGGTCTCGCGCATTACGGCTGCCGTCGCGTCGCGCCGCTCAGCCTGAGCACGCACCACCGTTTCTAAACGGATTCCTCAACCGGCACAGCGCGAATGGCCAGCGCAATGGGGTTGCTCAGCTCGATGAGGTCATCGCCGTGCCGCACACTCATGAGGCCCATCGACGACATCGGCTCGACGACGTGCAGCACCGACTGCAAGGCCACGCCCCGCGTCGTCAAGAAACGCAGAATCTCGGGGTTCGCATCCGAGACGCGGATGATTCTGACGCTCTCCCCCGCCGAGAACTGCGAGAGCAAAAGCGCCGGGCTCGCGGCACGCTGTTCCCCACGCGGAATGGGATCACCGTGCGGGTCGACCTCGGGGAAGCCGAGGGCGGCGTCCATCCGCTCAATGAGGTAATCCGAGACGGCGTGCTCCAGGCGGTCGGCCTCGTCGTGCACGCGATCCCATGGCACGCCCAGCTGCTCGACGAGGAACGTCTCGATGATGCGGTGGCGGCGCACAACCTCGATCGCGACTTCTTCGCCCGTGTCGGTCAGGGCGATCGTGCCATAGGGTTCGTAGTCGATGAGCTGCTCGCGCGCGAGGCGTTTGAGGTTCGCTGAAACGGTCGGCGGTGTCACACCGAGCGCCGCGGCAAGCTCGCTCGTGATGGGTCGCCGGTCATCATCGGGCCACTCGTTCGCCTTCCAGATGAGTGTGAGGTAATCCTCCGCCACTCGGGTGATCTCTGCTGGCATGACGTCCTTCGGCCGTTGGTTTCACCCTGCCGATTCGCGGAGTGACCAGCTGCAATCCTCCCACGCAAACCCGTGATTTCGCGGGGTGCGAATTGTTAGAGCGCTCACACCTCAAGGTATGCGTAGACACACCCACCGGCGGCCGCCCAGGATTGTTGAGGCGGTTCGCAGAACGCTCAATTGAGCGCGGAAAGGTTTTCTCAGCATGTCGTTGTGGTCGATAGTTTTGATCGCGCTCGGAGTCTCAGCGGATGCCTTTGCCGCCTCCATCGCGAGCGGCGTCAAGATGCGCACGCTGCGCTACCGCTACGTCGCTGAAATCGCCCTGACCTTTGCCGTCTTCCAAATGGTTATGCCCCTCATCGGGTGGGCGCTCGCCTCCCAGTTCTCGGCGTTCCTTGCACCTTTCGACCACTGGGTCGCCTTCGGGTTGCTCGGCATTATCGGTCTCAAGATGATCTGGGATGCGTTCCATCTCGACGACGATCACACGGTCGAAGACGGGCGCGTGAGCTTTCGCCAGCTCCTCCTGCTGGGCTTCGCGACGAGCATCGATGCGGCGGCCATCGGCGTCTCGCTCGCGCTGCTCGACGTCTCGATTGAGCAGGCCGTGCTCATCATCGGCGCCATCACGTTCATCGTCGCCTTCCTCGGTGTTGTTCTCGGGCAGAAGGTCGGCTCGAAGTTCCGCAAACCCGCCGAGATCATCGGCGGTCTCGTGCTGATCGGCATCGGCGTGCGCATCCTCGTTGACCACCTCGGCGGAGCGTAAGCGGCTCATAGCTAGGCACGAGAGAATTGTCTTGTGATCTCAACTCCCGCCCGTTCTTCGCTGAGCCCGCGTGCACTTTTTCGCACCTTCGCGATCGCAGAGGCGTTTACCTGGGCCGGGTTAATCTCCGCGATCATTCTGCGCTCGCTCGATGTCGTCAACCTCGTCCCCATCGCGGGCGGCGTGCACGGTTTCGTGTTCCTCTCCTACGTCGCGTCGACGATCTTCGTGTGGGTCAATCAGCAGTGGAAGTTCTCACTGGGGCTCACTGGGCTCGCGCTCGCCATCATTCCTTTCGCGACCGTCCCGTTCGAGCTGTCAGTAGACAAGCGCGGGCTTCTCGACGGCGGATGGCGCTTGGCGCCGGGAGGTGAGCAACCGCGCGGGTTCATCGAGCACGTGCAGGCGTGGGTGCTGCGTCATCCGATTGTGGCGTTTGCGCTCGTTGCCCTGCTGGTTGCCGCGGTGTTCCTGGTGCTCTTGTGGCTCGGCCCGCCCGTGCCGAAGGGCTAAGCGCTCGCAACACCGACCGGCCGTTTCGGGCCCGCACCGCGAGCAAGGCGCATCCGATCACGGCGACCCCGCCGAGCACTGTTGGCCAGCCGATGTGCTCGTGCAGAATGAGGCCCGCCCAGAGGATGCTGAACACGGGTTGCACGAGTTGCACCTGGCTCACGCGCGCCATGGGGCCGATTGCGAGCCCGCGGTACCACGCGAAGAACCCCAGGAACATGCTGATGATGCCGAGGTAGGCGAACGCCGCCCATGCGAGCGGCGGACCGCTCGGCGGCTGTTGCACAAGGGCGACCACCGTCAGCGCGGCCATGAGGGGAAAAGCCAAAACGAGCGCCCACGAGATGGTCTGCCAGGAGCCGAGTTCGCGCGAGAGGAGCCCACCCTCGGCGTATCCGATGGCACACACAACAACGGCCGCAAAGAGCAAGATATCCGAGGTGTGCAGCCCGCTCAAGCCCCCTCCCGGGATGGCCGCGAACGTCACGGCCGCGATGGCACCGAGGCTCGCGGCAATCCAGAATGCCCGCGAGGGTCGCTCCCCTGTTCGCAGGACGGCGGCAACCGCGGTTGCGGCGGGAAGCAGCGCGATCACAACAGCGCCGTGGCTCGCTGGCGCAGTCGTCAGTGCGAACGAGGTCAGCAGCGGGAAGCCGATGACAGCGCCACCCGCGATGATCGCGAGCTGTAGCCACTGTTTGCCGCGCGGCAGCCGTTGCCGAGTGAGCAAGAGCGCAGCCGCGGCCAAGACGCCTGCGACAACAGCACGCCCCGCTCCAACGAAGAGTGGCGACATGTAGCCGCCCGCCACGAGAAACCTCGTCAGTGGAACGGTGAACGAGAAGGCCGTGACGCCGAGCGATCCCCAGAGCAATCCCGCTGAGGGCTTGGGTAGCGCCGTCGGGCGAGTAAGAGTAGCGGTATCGTTGCTTTTCATGAACCATAGTAGCAGTGAGCGCATCGCGAATGAACTGCGCGAGTGGGTACGTTCTGCACCGCCGGGAACCCAACTCCCCGCAACGCGGGCGCTTGTCTCGCAGTACGCCGTGAGCCCCGTGACTGTTCAAAAGGCGCTCCAGTTGTTGACAGCGCAAGGGCTGATCGAGTCACAACCGGGGGTCGGAACGTTCGTCCGATCCCAACGGATCGTGCGCCCGAGCGATTACAGCTGGCAAACAGCGGCACTGGGCGCGCAGCAAAACCGGCTCCCCAAGAGTTCATCCGCTTTACGTTCCGCGCCGAATGACGTCATTGCCTTGCACGCGGGCTACCCAGATAAAGAGCTCCTGCCCGAGCGACTCGTTCGAGCGGCATTCACCCGCGCGGCGCGAAGCGAGGCCACGCTGACGCGCTCGCCCGCCGCTGGCCTTCCCGAGCTGCAGTCATGGTTTGCCGCAGAACTCGCGGCAAACATGGCGCCTCAGGTGAGCACTCCGACCGCCCGCGACGTCGTGATTTTGCCGGGAAGCCAGATCGGCTTGAGTACGATCTTCCGCGCCCTCGTCGGTGCCGGTCAACCGCTTCTGATTGAATCGCCCAGCTACTGGGGCGCCATGCTCGCAGCCGCGCAGGTTGGCGTGCAGCTCGTGCCGATTCCGAGCGGGCCACACGGCCCAGACCCGGATGCCGTCGAACGCGCCTTTGCCGAGACGGGTGCGCGCGCGTTCTATGCCCAGCCAAACTTTGCGAACCCCACGGGAGCGCAATGGTCACCCGTGCTCGGCGAACAGATCCTCGAGATTGTGCAACGAAACGGGGCGTTCCTCATCGAGGATGACTGGGCGCACGATTTCGGAATCACGACGACATCCACGCCCCTCGCAACCCGCGATGACAATGGCCACGTCGTGTATCTGCGTTCGTTGACCAAAAGCGTTTCGCCAGCGGTTCGTGTTGCTGCGGTTATCGCGCGGGGTCCCGCTCGCGACCGCATTCTGGCCGACACGCAGGCGCAGACAATGTACGTCAGCGGTATCTTGCAGGCTGCGGCGCTCGATGTTGTCACGCAGCCCGCGTGGAACTCACACCTGCGCGGCCTCCGCCAGCAGTTGATGGCGCGGCGCGATCTGCTCGTCACCGCCCTTCGCGAGCACGCCCCCTCGGCACACCTCGAACTGCTCCCGCCGGGCGGGCTCAACCTGTGGCTGCGACTGCCCGATGGGTCGGATGTCGAACGAATCGTCGCCGAATGCGATGCGCAGGGCGTCATCCTCGCCGCGGGTGATGAGTGGTTCCCCGCCGAACCGGCCGGCCCCTACCTGCGACTCAACTACTCGGGTCCTGACCCCAGCGGCTTCTCACAGGCGGCGAAAACCCTTGGGCAAGCCATGGCCAGTACGGCAAAGAGCGGCTGAAAACTGGGCGGCAGCTCTCCCTCGCAGTTTTATACCTCGTGCCATCGCGACTGCGGGTCTGCCCTGGTGCCATGGCTACCAAGCGCAAGACAATCACCGTCGTCATCGCTGATCAGAACGAGCCCACCCAAGCAGGTAACGACGAAGCCCCGCTCATGGCGGGGCTTCGTCGTTACGCGGAGACGGAGGGATTTGAACCCTCGGTCCCCATAAGGGGACTCCACCTTAGCAGGGTGGTGCACTAGGCCTGACTATGCGACGTCTCCGTGATCACCAGCGGTGAACACTCGAACTATCCTACCGGTTTAGAAGCTAATCCTCGAACGAGCCGTGTTGCTGGTCGATTCCACGGCCACCCGAGCAAATTGTTTCTGCCGGGGTCGTGCCTGTGATCTCCGGCGGAAGCTGGATGGGCGCGTTGGGGTCGGTGGGAGCAGCCGAGGGCTCCTCCGTACCCGGATCAGGTTCTTCAAGCGAAGGCACGTCTTCCGCTGCGAACAGTTCACCAGTCTCGGGCGAGATCAACAAACCAGACTCAGGATCAATCTGCCACCCCGTGCGCGGGTCAATCTGATTGCCCGTTGTCGGGTCGGTTTCCTTCGGCGCCTCTTGGCCCGACGTCTTGCCCGTGACCTCGAACGACTGGTTACTGAGAACCGCGGACCACAGCGCATCCGCCGCCGTCTCGTCGACGACATAGTTGACGTTGGGGTTATCGGGGTTCGGTAACAAGGGGTACGAAACGAACTTCACATCGTTGAGCGGAACACCACGCATGGCCATCGCGAGGTTTGCGATCTCGATAGGGTCGGCGAGACTCTCGGAGGGCGTAACGTTGTCGATCGTTGTCTTGGCAAGTCGGCTCACAGTCGGCAAATCGCCCAAGACATCGCCGCTCAGCATCTTGCGAGCGAGCGCAGACATGTACACCTGCTGGTTGCTCATGCGGGTTTCGTCGCCACCGTTGCCCACACCGTGGCGCACGCGCAAGAACTGCAGTGCCTCGTAGCCTTTGAGCTCGTGCGTCCCCGCTGCGAGCTGCAGCCCAGTGTCGTAGTCGTTGATGCCATTTTCGATACAGACCTCGACACCGCCGATGGCATTCGTCATATTGACGACGCCTTCCCATGTGGTCATGGCAGCGTATTGGATCGAGATCCGGTTCCCTGAGAACTGCTCAATCGTCTTTGCGACACAGTTGAGCCCACCCCGCGAATACGCTTCGTTGATGCGCTCAACCTCTGGTTCGTGCACAACCCCGTCTGAGTCCGTGCACTCGGGGAGGTCGGCAACGATGTCGCGCGAGAACGAAATGACCGTCACCTTGCGGGGCTCCTCTGAGATGTGCACGAGAAGGTTGACGTCGTTGCGTTGCTCGCCGTCTGCGCCAACAACACCCTGCTCCTCGGGGTTGTCGCATCGCTCGCCGAATTTCTCGCGCAGCGCGGGATCCTCGGGGCACTGATCAAGACCGACGATGAGGATATTCGCGTCACCTTCGATGCCGGCAAGCCCGGGCAAGTTGCCCGCATCGAGGTGCTCGGCGTCCTTACTGAACCCACCCCACAGATAGTTCGTGGCCCACGCAGCAACACCACCGAAGGCGACGAGCACGACGAGGGCTGCGATCCCGAGGATCTTGGCCAATTGGCCTGCCGCAGTCGGGGTCTTCTGCTGACCGTGCTGTGCGATCGGCTGCAAGGTATCTTGCGCTTTCGAGCTCACGCGCTACCTTTCAGTGTTGTTGGCGGAGGGTGTGGGATTCGAACCCACGAGACATTGCTGCCCACTGGTTTTCAAGACCAGCTCCATCGGCCACTCGGACAACCCTCCTCGGATGCCGCCAAAGCAACAACCGAAGTGGCAAGTCTAGCAATGACAACTGGAGGTCCCATTTTCCAACGCTGCACTGTGCGATGCCTGTGGCACGCCTGTGCGGCGACCGAGCACGCCATCGCAATGTCACACATCCGTGCGACCCTGTACGAATGAAGGATTTCATCAAGGTTCTCGCGAACACAGCGCTCGCGAACATCACCGCCAATTTCTTGTGGTGGGCACTGACGTTCTGGATCTACCTTGAGACGAAGTCCGTGCTCGCGACAGCAATCGTGGGCGGGCTCTACATGCTCCTGATCGCCGTGCTTGGCGTGCCCTTCGGTCTCATCGTCGACCGCATGAAGAAAAAGCGCGTCATGCAGATCTCGGCGACGATCACGGCCGTGACCTACGGCCTCGCGGCCGTCATGTGTCTCCTGCTGCCGGAGGATGCGCTCTCGAATCTGGGCGGTGTGTGGTTCTGGCTCTTTGCGGGCGTCATCCTCATCGGCGGTGTCGTCGAGCAGCTTCGCAACATCGCGCTCTCCACCGTTGTCACGCTCATGGTCGAGCCCGACAAGCGTGCGAACGCAAACGGCATGGTTGGCACCGTGCACGGCATCACGTTCATGCTCACGAGCGTCTTCAGCGGGCTCGCAATCGGGTTCATCGGCATGAAGGGCGCAACGTTCGTCGCATTCGGGCTCTCGGTGCTGTGCCTCGTGCACCTCGCGACCGTCGCGATCCCCGAAGAGGGCGTGGAGCACGTCGAGGGCACTGTCCCCGAAGTTCCCTCGTTCAAGTCGGTCTGGCCCGCGGTCGTCGCGGTCTCGGGGCTCATCGCGCTCATCCTGTTCACGACCTTTAACAACCTCATCGGTGGCGTCTTCATGGCGCTCATGGATCCTTACGGCCTCGAACTTTTCGACGTCAAGGCGTGGGGCATCGTGCTCGCATTTACGAGCTCGGGCTTCATTCTCGGTGGCGCGATCGTCGCAAAATGGGGGCTCGGCAAGAACCCCGTGCGCACGCTGCTGTGGCTGTGCGTCGGCATCAGCCTTATCGGCATCATCTTCGTCATCCGCGAGCACTGGTGGCTCTTCGCGGTCGGCATGCTCGTCTTCATGGCGCTCATGCCCATGGCCGAGGCTGCCGAGCAGACAGTGATTCAGCGGGTCGTGCCGTTCGAAAAACAGGGCCGCGTCTTCGGGTTTGCGTCGATGGTCGAAGCATCCGCTGCGCCCATTTCGGCATTCATCATCGGGCCTATCGCCGAGTTCAAGATCATCCCCTATATGCGCACGCCCGAGGGGCAAGAACATTGGGGCTGGCTGCTGGGCGACGGCAATGCGCGGGGCATTGCGCTCGTGTTCATCCTCGCGAGCCTCGTGCAGCTTGTCGCGGTCGCGGTCGCTTTTATGAGTAAGTCGTACCGCACGCTCTCGCGCAGTTACGCCGAGGCAGAACCATCACCGACCGGCGGGGCGACGGATGCCGCGGCATCCGAAACCGCTTAGCCCGCGACGGTCGCGAGCGACTGTGCGAGCCCGCCTTCTTCGACGGTTCCCGTGATCTCGTTCGCAAACGACTTGGTGTGGTCAGTGGCCTGACCCATCGCAACGGCGCGGCCACCGTTTTCGACAGCCCACCGGAACATGCCGATGTCGTTGTTGCCGTCGCCGACAACCATGACGTCAGCGACGGGGTGAACGAGGGCATCCACGACCTTCTGCAGACCGGTCGCTTTCGTCACGCCAACCGGCGCGATGTCGAGCCACGACGAGTAGCCGATTGCATAGGTGACTTCGTTGAAGCCCGCCGCCTCGACAACCTTGTGGAACTCAGCCTCATCGATCTCGCGTGCGACGGCGACCACACGGCACACGGGTTCGGCGCCAAGTTCCTCGAAGCTCACCTGGCGGCCGTGCGTCCACCCACCGATTGAAGCGGTGTGCATGCGGCTTCCGTCTGCCGCTTCGACCATGAAGCGAGCATCGGGCATTGCTTGCTCGAGAACCTTGAGCGCCTCTGTGGGGTCGAAGGTCTCGACCTCCCAACGCACGTAACCGCGGTCAACCTCGGCGGGGCCATCCGCCTCGGTCGCCTTCTTCATGACGACAGCACCGTTTGAGCAAATGACGTACTCAGGTTCGATCTCGAGCTGCTCCAGAATGGGCCACGTACCCGGCCAACCGCGACCGGTCGCGATCGTGACGATGTGGCCAGCCGCGTCAAGGCGGCTGACTTCTTCGGCAACACCGGGGCTCAGGGTCTCATCCGCGAACAGAATCGTGCCATCGACGTCGAGGGCGATGAGCATCGTGGGGTCGGGCGCGCTCATGCCTGCGGCTCCAATACGGTCATGCCGCCCAGGTAGGGTTGCAGGGCTTGGGGCACGAGCACTGAACCATCCGCTTGTTGATGGGTCTCGAGCAGGGCAACGATCCAGCGGGTCGTTGCGAGCGTGCCGTTGAGCGTTGCGACGGGCGCCGTCTTGCCGCCAGCCTCGGGGCGGTAACGCGTGTCGAGGCGGCGCGCTTGGTAGCCCGTGCAGTTCGAGGTCGAGGTCAGCTCGCGGAAAGCGCCCTGCGTGGGAACCCACGCCTCGATGTCGAACTTGCGGGCGGCGCTCGAACCCAGGTCGCCTGCGGCAACGTCAATCACGCGGTAGCTCAGACCGAGCGCCTGCAGCATTTCTTCCTGCAGCGCGACGAGGCGATCGTGTTCTGCCTCTGCGTCTTCGGGCTTCGTGTAGACAAACATCTCGAGCTTGTTGAACTGGTGTACACGGATGATTCCACGGGTGTCTTTTCCGTGCGAACCCGCCTCTGAGCGGTAGCAGGTCGACCAGCCGGCGTAACGAAGTGCGCCGCCCTCAAGGTCGACGATTTCGTCTTTGTGGTAGCCGGCGAGGGGAACCTCGCTCGTGCCGACAAGGTACAGGTCTTGCTCGGGGAGGCGGTAGACCTCGTCGGCGTGCTCGCCGAGGAAGCCCGTGCCGGCCATAATCTCGGGGCGCACCAGCGTCGGCACGACCATGGGCGTGAAGCCGTTCTCAAGCGCCTTGTCGAGCGCCATATTCATGAGGGCGATTTCCAGCCGAGCGCCGACACCTTTGAGGAAGTAGAAGCGCGCACCGCTGACCTTTGCGCCGCGCTCCATATCGATCGCGCCGAGAATCTCGCCGATCTCAAGGTGGTCACGCGGTTCGAAGTCGAAGGTGGGAACCTGGCCGACCGTGCGCAGCGTGACGAAATTGTCTTCGCCACCGGCGGGGACGCCTTCGATCACGAGGTTCTCGATTTTGGCGAGGGCTGCCGTTGCGACATCCTCTGCCTCATTCGCCGCCGCCTGCGCGGCCTTGACCTGCTCAGCGAGCGCTTTCGCCTGTGCGACGAGCGCCTGCTTTTGTTCCTTGGGAGCCGCTGCGACCTGCTTGCCAAAGGCGTTTTGCTCGGCGCGAAGCTCTTCGAAGGCCGTGATGGCGGCGCGGCGTGCGGCATCCGCTTCACGTGCCTGATCGACAGTTGCCGGGTCGTTCCCACGTGCGATTTGTGACGCCTTGACGAGGTCGGGGTTCTCACGAAGCACGGCAATATCGATCATTGGTCAATTCTATCGACGCCGGCATGTGTGGCCGCCGTGCCCAAACTCAGCAACCGGCGGCATTTCCCGCGGCTGAGCAACACCAACAGCGCCCGCAAGCTGAGTTTGGGTGCTCGCGCCACGTTCGCCCCGGTCTCGGCCTAGGCTTGGTGCATGGCAGCGCGTTCGGGCAAGTGGGCAGCGCTCATTGCCAACCCCTCCAAGACCGATCCCACAAAACTCCTCGCCGTCATCGGCGCGGCCGGCAAAGCACACGGGTGGGCCAAGCCGCGCGTCTACGAAACGACCGTCGAAGACACGGGTCAGGGCGTCACGGCAAAGGCGATAGCGGATGGCGCGAGCGCGCTCTTCGTCGCGGGTGGCGACGGTACCGTGCGCGCCGTTTCAGAAGCGGCCGCGAATTCGGGCCTGCCATTCGGGATTCTACCGAGCGGCACGGGAAACCTGCTCGCTCGGAACCTCAACCTGCCACTTGATGACCCCCAGGCGATTGCCCAAGCACTCTTTGCAGGGGATCTCGACGAACTCGATGTCGCCTGGGCACGGTTCGGTCGCGAAAACGGCGACGTTGAAGAACACGCCTTCGTCGTGCTCGGCGGTATCGGGGCGGATGCCGCCATGATCGCCAACACGAGTTCAACCCTCAAGAAGCAGGTTGGCTGGGTTGCGTACCTCGAGGGTGCCGCGAAGGCGATTTCGAACGCGAAACCCTTCCGCGTTGTCTACCACGTGCAGGGGCGATCGCTGCGAAACGCCCGTGCGCACAGCGTGCTCTTCGCGAACTGCGGTGTGCTGCCGGCCGGCATCGAACTGCTTCCGGATGCCTCGATCGATGACGGCGAGCTCGACGTTGCCGTGATCCAGCCGCGCGGCATGTTCGGGTGGATCAAGGTGTGGCACACCGTGTGGTGGGAGAACTCAGTTCAGCGACGCATCCGCCGTAAATATCGCAACCTCACGCCCCGTAGTCGGGCAAAATCGGGTCGCGAGAGTATTGAGTTCTACAGTGGCCGCTGGGTTGAGATTGCGCCGCTCGCGCCACAGTCCGTGCAGCTTGACGGTGATGAGTTCGGCGAGGCCGCGTGGGTGCACTGCCACGTTGATCGCGCGGCGCTGCAGGTCGCGGTGCCGCGCTCAGCGCACTAGAACTTTGCCGGTGCGACCGAGACTTTTTCGTTCTCGAATCCAGCGCCGTTGAGCACGAGTTCGTTAATGAGCGCGGGGTCAACAAGCCCATCTTCCACGTAAACCTCGTGCAGTTGCGGCCGGAAGTCAGCCGTGCAGGCGCCCGTGTGGGTTGAGGATTCGAACGCGACATCGAGCACGCCCTGCGCAGCGTTGGGGGCGGTCGTACCCGCGACGACGGGCCAGCAGTCAACTGTTCCCGTGCCGTAGGTCAAGAGTGCAATGAGGTTCTGGTCGATCCAGCCTGCGCTGGGCCCCGTCTTCTGGGCAGCATCAACCGTGATCGCAGGGAGCACACCCGCCTCGAAGGTCTTGCCGGCATCCGAGTACTCGACCTTGACGACGACATCGTTCTTCGTGTCGAGCTCAGAGATGCTCGCCTCGAGATCAATAAGGCTCAGTTGCACTCGGTAATCCCTCGTGCAGATCTGGCCTGTCGGCAGCGGATCAATCCGCACCGTGATCTCGTTGCCGTTGACGCCAAAGCCACCGATGTTGGGGTAGCAATCGCGGCTGCCCGAACCAAACGTTTCCAGTGCGATCGCGTTCCCGCCCGCAAGCCACGCAACGCCCAGGTCGGGCGCCTCGCTTGCCGTGTCGGTCTCGGTGGGAGCCGGGGTGTCTTGCGGAGCCGCGGCGTTGGAGCATCCGCTCAAAATGAGCGCGCTGGCAGCTGCAAGTGAAGCGAGGGCGAGAAGACGCGTGTTCATACCTTCATGGTAGTTCGCTCAGCAGTCAAAAGCTTGTGCGTTTGCAGTGCTATTGCAGTGCAGAGGTGAGCCGCGCGAGGTTGTCGAGAATTGTCGAGCGCAGGGGTTGTTGAGCCCACTCCTCGGGCGTCAGTTCATGGCTCACAGATCGGTAGTGCGCCTCGATTTCGCGGAGGCCGTTCACAAGACTCTTCCCACGCACGAGCATTGAGACCTCGAGGTTGAGGCCGAACGAGCGCATATCCATATTGCTCGAGCCAACAACCGCAACGTCATCGTCGATCGTGAGCGTCTTCGTGTGCAAGATGTATGGCTTGGGGTAAAGCCAGATGCGCACCCCCGCGGCCAGGAGCGCCTCGTAATAGCTGCGCTGCGCATGGTGCACCATGGCCTGGTCGCTCTGTTCAGAAACATAGAGGTTGACGTCAACGCCGCGAGCGCACGCCGTCGTGACGGCCATGAGCAGTGCTTCATCTGGCACGAAGTAGGGGCTCACCATCTGGATCTGCCGCTCAGCACCGTAGATGAGCGCGAGGAAGAGCCGCAGATTGTTCTCTTGGTCGAACCCTGGGCCAGAGGGAACCACCTGCGCGTCCAGTCGGCCACGCGTTGTCGCAGCCGCGCGGAACTGTTCGTCGGGCAGCAAGACCTCGTCGGATTCGCTGTACCAATCGCTCAGGAAGACGGCATTGAGGCTTGAGACAACGGGGCCCGTGACGTGCACCATGAGGTCAACCCAGCGGAAGTCGCGCTTGCGCCGCCCCCGTTGGTTGTAGGAGGCATCGATGATGTTCTGCGAACCGACGTACGCCTCATGGTCGTCAATGACGAGGAGCTTGCGGTGATTGCGCAGATCGGGGCGCTGCAGTTTGCCGCTGAGCGGCTGGAAGGGCAGCATGAGGTGCCACTCGACACCGATCTCGTTGAGTTTTGCGATCGTGGCTTTGTAGTACGGCCGGGGCATATTGCCCCAGTGGTCGAAAAGCACCCGCACGGTTACGCCTCGCTGCACGGCACGCGCCATGGCATCGAAAAACGGTGTTGTCGCCTCATCGAGTTGCATGATGTAGAACTCGACGTGAGCGAAGTGTTGGGCACGGTCGAGGGCCTGCGTCATTGCCTCGAGTGAGGCGTTGTAGTCGCCGATCAGTTGCGCCGTGTTCTGCCCCGTGAGCGGGAGCGCGCCGAGGTCGTGGTTCATTCCGACGAGCGATTGGAACCATTCGGGCGCATCCGTGTGTGTTTTCCCGCCCGCGAGCTGGGCGGAGATCTCAGTCAGGTATTCGTTGATGCGCTGCTGTTTCTGGCGACGAGCACGCGGGAGGCGCGGCGAGCCGATCGCGAAGAAGACGACCCAACCGATGAGTGGCATGAACCAGATCGCCATGAGCCACGCGGTCGCGGCTGTTGGGCGCCGGTTCCTGGGGATGACAATAATCGCGATGATGCGGCTGCACATCTCGAAGATGAACAGCACAGCCAACACGAGCCAGGGAAGCTGGAAGTCAGACATCAGTCCCCCCTACGCGCGGACGCAAACGCGGTGATTATTCGGGCTGCGATGTCATACCTCGAGAGCGACGCTCTTCGGCTTCGATCTCGGCGAGAGCGCGGCGTTCATTGCGATCTGCATTCATGATGCTGCGCAGAATGAACCAGAAAATGCCGCTCACGACGATCGTGGGCAGCAGGGCCCACACAAATGCCATCCATCCGTCGCTCATCCCGCCAGTCTACGCCGCAAAACTTTGCGCACGCCTGGCCCTTCGGCGGGCAAGTCCACAGCGCGACTTTTCGGCGAGTTATTCGAGAACGCCACAACCGGATACTTCGCCGCTTCGCCGCCCTCGAGGCTGGGCGCATGGCGAAGAAACGAGAACCACAGACCATCGTTCGTGCGAGCGACCCGCGAGGGCTCGTCTCGGTCATTCCCGCGCAGTTCGGGTATCGACCCGAGAACAGCATCGTTGTGCTGCCCATGCGTCGAAAACGCACGGTCGGCGGCGCCCGGCTTGAACTCGATCAGGCAAAGGATGCGCGAACGGCGGCACGGGCTGTGCTTCCGCCGATCATCAGGGTGTACCAGCCCGAAGCGATCCTCATTGCGGTGTTCACCGATACGCCCCTCACACACACGCCCGCCGCAGATGATGTTGCGCTCATCGACACGCGAACGAACACCGTCCCCTCGCAGAACCTCGTCGATGCCTTCCGTGATGAGGCTGCCCGACTCGGCATCCCAACGATGATCGCGCTCTACATCGGGCCCGACGGGTTCTGCGAATACGGCCCGCCCGCTGATGAGCAGACCGAGGCAAACGTGCTCACCGAGTTTTGGGGGCACGCTGAAGCGGTCGCGCATCCGGAGATTATCGGCGCTCCTGTGGCGCGAGATCCTCGCGTGCTCAAGCGCGAGAGCGATGCGAAGACGCGGGAGGTGTTGCAGCGACTACTTGACGAGCGGGAACAGAATCGTCTCGCGAATGCCGAGGCCTGTGATGGCCATGAGCAGTCGGTCGATCCCCATTCCCATGCCGCCTGAGGGTGGCATCCCGTGTTCGAGGGCGCGCAGGAACTCTTCGTCGACGCTCATTGCCTCGTCGTCACCGCGCGCGGCAAGGGCTGCCTGGGCGACGAAACGCTCGCGCTGGATGACGGGGTCGACGAGTTCGGAGTACCCGGTCGCGAGCTCGAAACCGCGCACGTACAGATCCCACTTCTCAACAACGCCCGTCTTGCTGCGGTGTTCGCGCACAAGCGGTGAGGTGTCGACGGGGAAGTCCATCACGAACGTCGGGCGGTCAAGGCTGCCCTTGACGAAGTGCTCCCAGAGTTCCTCCACGAGCTTGCCGTGCGTCACATGGCGCGGTTCGTCGACGCCCTCTTGCTTGGCGAGAGCGAGCAGATCTTCGAGGCTCGTTTCGGGTGTGATCGTCTGGCCCGATGCTTCCGACAGTGATTCATACATCGAGATGCGTGCCCATTCGCCGCCGAGGTCGTACTCGGTGCCATCCGCCCATGTGACGGTTGTCGAGCCCGCGACCGCAATGGCTGCGTTCTGAATGAGCTCCTGCGTGAGGTCGGCGATCGAGTTGTAGTCGCCGTAGGCCTGGTAGGCCTCGAGCATCGCGAACTCGGGGCTGTGCGTTGAGTCAGCGCCCTCGTTGCGGAAGTTGCGGTTGATCTCGAATACGCGATCAATGCCGCCCACGACGGCGCGCTTGAGGAACAGCTCGGGGGCAATGCGCAGGTAGAGCTCGGTGTCGAAGGCGTTCGAGTGCGTGATGAAGGGGCGAGCGGATGCGCCACCGTGCTGCACCTGCAGCATGGGCGTCTCGACCTCGAGAAAGTCGTGCTCGGCGAAGGTCTGACGCAGGCTAGCGTTGACCTTGGCGCGGGCTTTGACGGTTTCGCGTGCCTGCTCGCGCAGGATGAGGTCGAGGTAGCGGCTGCGAACGCGCGTTTCTTCGCTCAACTCTGCGAAAGCGTTCGGGAGCGGGAGAATCGCCTTGGCGGCAATCGCCCAGTCTTCGACCATGATGCTCAGTTCGCCGCGGCGGCTCGAAATGACTTCGCCCTGCACGAAGACGTGGTCGCCCAGGTCGACGAGTTCTTTCCAACGCTTGAGCGATTCTTCGCCGACGCTCGCGAGCGAAACCATCGCCTGAATGCGTGAGCCGTCGCCAGCCTGGAGGGTTGCGAAGCAGAGCTTGCCCGTGTTGCGGCTAAATACAACGCGGCCCGCGACGCCAGCGGTCTCCCCCGTCGTCTGGTCGACCTCGAGGTCGGCATACTTCTCGCGCAAGTCTTTGATCTGCGCTGTGATGGGCAGGCTCACGGGGAATGCGCCGCCCGCGGCATCCGTACGCTCGGCGATCAGGCGCTCGCGCTTCGCGAGGCGAACCGCCTTCTGCTCAAAAACGTCTTCTTCGGGCTGAGATGCCGTGGTGTTAGGCGCAGCAGGCTGCTCGCTCATTTCGCTCCTTGGGGTAGACCACCAGTTTACCGGGGGCGACCAGGGAGAATGATCGAGTGAAACCTGGGGTGATTGTGCGGCGCGCAGTAGGCGTTGCCTATTGGCGGGACCTCTTGACTTTACGGCCGTCGATCAGAACGTAGCGACGACGCTCTACCGGGCTCGCGGCGGGCAGTGTTGGGTTGTTGAGCGCGAGGGCACATTGATTGCGACGCTCACGATGTCACTTCCGCCATCGGATGCGTTGCAAGGGCTGACCGCTGAGGCTCGCGTTCCCGCGCGGGCATGGCTCAACCAGATGGCGGTCGCGCGTTCGGCACGCGGCTTGGGGCTCGCCTCCGAGCTGTGGCGGAGCGGGCTTGATTGGGCGGCCGAGCAGGGTGCGACATCCGTTGGCGTTGATACGGCCGTGCCTGCTGAGCATCTCGTTGCGCTGTATCGCGCGTGGGGTTTCGTGGAGGCGGATGTCATTATTCATTGGCCTGGCAAGACGTACGACTCGGTCGTCATGGTGCGCCCGATCGACCGCCCGTAGCCTGGGGCAATGGCCCGGGAACTGACCGCGCGCGAACGCGAGCTCATCGTGTTCTTGCTTGAGAACGCTGAGGGGATAGACGAGCCGATCTCGGCGGAACAATGTGCGACGTGGCTCGCGCGGGTTCCGCAACTTCGAGTTGGTGGTGTGTGCGGATGTGGAACGTGCCCCTCAACCGACCTCGTCACAGCAGAGCGACCGAGGGCTGCGCAGACGCGCGACGAGGTTTTCAGCGAGTTCCCGACCGTCGCTGATGTGCGGATCTGACCTCAGTTGCTCGACTCATCGAGCTTGAGGTCGTCGACATTGATCGTGATTTCGATCACGTTCGCCGTTGATGGGTCGACAACGATGTCTGGCACGAGCGCCGGCTCTTCCGGCAACACGCTGACATCGTCGCGGTCGAACGGTTCGGATGGCAGCGCAGCCCATGCGTCCTTCTGCAAACGTTCTTGTTTGAACACGCCCATATGAACATTGTCGCAATCGCGTGGCCATGATCGCCTGAAAACTCGTGAACCCACAGGCTGATGACTCGCCGTACAATGCTCAGTTATGCACAGATTTTGGGAACATTGTTCCGAATGTCGGAGGTACATGTTTCAATGAATTATGACCAATTTGTTCGATCTTCGAGGGCACCTGGAATCGGTGTTCACGGCATTCGGGGGTGATCTTGACACCGCCGATGTCGCAAGCGTCATGGCGGGGTGGGACTCCGAACGTTTGCTCGAGATCGTTCGCGAGGGCGATGCGCTCGTTCGCGGTATGCAGTTGGTCGTGACGGCAGCAACGGGTGTCATCGCAACGAAGTCAACGCGCGACCATGGGCACAGCGGCATCGCGCAAATGAATGGCCACCGCACGACCGAGGCGCTCATTCAAGCGGTAACCGGGTCGAGCCGGGCCGAAGCTGCCCGGCAAGTTCGTGTTGGGCGCTCACTCATCGACCCATCGAGTCCCGCCGAGGTTGCCGCAGTCGACTCGCTTGGTGGCGCCACTCCCCTCGTGGTGCCACCAAGTGTCGAACGCTGGGATGCTCCGTTGCGGCATGCGTATCTCGGGCAGCAGATTTCGGCGGCGCAGAATGACGCGATCCGGCGCGGGCTCGGCGAGCCCGTTACACAACCCGGTGAACACCTTGCCAGTGAAGAGACGCGCGAAGCATGGAGTGCCGCGTGCGGGCACCTTGTGGAGGAAGCCTCGCGATCGACCGTTGAAGAGCTGTTTCAGGCGGCGCGCGTCATTCGCGACACGCTCGATCCTGAGGGCGCTGCACGGCGATACGAACAGGCTCACGAGGCGCGATCGTTCCGTATGTGGCGGGATGCCGACGGTGTCGATCACGCGAAGATTCGCTTTGAACCGCACGGCGCGGCAGAGTTCCGCGCGGTCTTTGATGCTGCGCTGCGGCCACGGAAAGGCGGGCCACGGTTCGTCGACGCCGATGAGAAGGCTGCCGCGGAACGACTCGCGCAAGACCCGCGCTCAAATGAGCAACTGAGCTACGACCTCATGCTCGACATGGTCAACGCCGGGGCGCGAGCCGAGACCGAGGCAGTGTTCGGGGTGCGGCAGGCGGGCGTGCGGGTCGTTGCCGAGAAGCACGTTGCCTACGGGTTCGGTGGCGAACGCAGCAGTGGCAAGCGCACGATTGGGCTTACGGAGGACGGGCACACGACGCTTCCCGGCTGGCTCGTTCAGCAGCGCGTGTGTTTCACAGGGGCCGGCGAGTTCGCCTTCGACCGCACTGGCGACCCACTCTACGTCGGGCGCGAACAACGACCATTCACGCCAAAGCAACGCATTGCCATGGCAATCCGCGATGGCGGATGCATGTGGCATGGCTGCGACGTGCCCGCGTCATATTGCGAAGCGCACCACATCGATCCGTGGGAGCACGGCGGAAGAACTGACATTGATCGTGGGATTCTGCTCTGCCGGTATCACCACATGAACTTGCACGCGAACGGTTGGAAGATCACGCGAGATCGCGGCACACCCCGCCACAAGCCGGGCGATTTCATGTTGCATCCGCCGCCGGAGCATCCGATTCATCGCGAGCGCGGTGGGGAGCCAGTAGCGCTCACACGAAGACTTGCACTCAGGTACGCCTTCGGCGACCTCAACCCGAAGCGAAGGTTCTTGCTGGCCGCGTAGTCGGTGAGCCGATGACTTAGGGCTCGACAGAATCCTCTGGGGCGTGGACGAACTCCACGCGGATGCCCTCGTCGCTCTCGACGAACGATGCGTAGTAGCCCGGCGGGTTGAAGCGCGGGTATGGCTTCGGGGCACGTACTTCTGTCCACCCGGCAGCGAGGGCAATTTGATGCAGCTGCTCGACCTCGGCTCGCGAACGTGCCGAAAGGCCAAGATGCTGCCAGCCGACGCGACCGTGCACGTGCGGTTCGGTCACCTCGCGCGCCGGGTAGAGCAACAGCTCTGTCTCGCCTTCCCGATGCCACCACGCGCACGTGTCGTTGCGCCCGCCCTTGAACCCGAGCACCGACATGATGGGGTCGAATTGCTCGTATCCGCGATCGAGGCTCGCAATGGTAATTCCCAAGTGATGAAACACAACCATCCGGCCACGGTAGCCCCAACGTCAGACGTTGGGCTCACAATCTTGTTATGACGAACGACGAACCGAATGCTGAGCAAGCACGGGCGCAAGTGCACACGCTCATCGAGCTGCTGCGGACCGACTACGAAGTCGAGTGGACACCGAGCAAGAAGCTTCCCAATGGGGCGCAAACGCTTCCCTACCCAAGCTACGACGGGCGCGTGAGGGCAGGTCTTCAAGCGGCGCTTGAACTCGTGGGCACCGACTTCAACTATCCCGATCACAAAGATCGGCGCGACCCTCGGCGAATCGAGGTCGCGTCACGCGATGATCTCTCGACCTGGGTGACCTTCATCATGCGCGGTGAGCGTTTTTGCGATGGGCACATCGGCGGCTACATCGAAAACGGCCTACTGCTCCAAATCCTCGAACGGATCGAAGCGGTCACCCTGCAGAGCCCGGTCGACTGAGGAATGCACCAATTGGTGCAAGAACCCACCCGGGTTCTCAAAACCGATGCCCTTTAACAAGCTCGTCGCCTGCGAGACGATCGCCTTCGAGAAATCGGATGCAGTGGCCACCGCCTCGGCATACGCGGCACGATCGGCAGCATCAACGATGACCGGTTCGCACCCGAGCTCGACGGCGAGCGCCTGTGCGATGGGCATCGCGCCCGGCTGAGCGGCAACCCCGGCGTACGCTCCCGCAAGTTGGCGCAGATCGACCGAGGTGCCCGAGAAACTCAGCGCCGGGTGCACCGCGAGGGCAATCGCTCCCGCACGCTGCGCAGGTTCAAGCACCTCGATACCGAAGGCGGGGCTCGTGTGCAGCACGAGCTGCCCAGGTCGCCACGCACCAACCTCGGCAAGACCCGTGACGAGACCGGGAAGCTCAGCATCGGGCACAGCGAGGATGACAAGCTCGCTCTGTTTCACGAGATCGTCGGCGCTCAGCGTCGGCAGCCCCGGCAGAATCGCGGCGAGGCGATCCGGGTCGCTCCCCGAGGTAATCCCGACAAGGCTGTGACCGACACCCGCGAGCGCACACGCCAGCACGGGTCCAACCCGGCCAGCGCCGATCACGCCGACCGCGAGACGATCAGACATCGTCGCGCGACTCCACACTCGGCGGCAACGGGGCCGCCTCGGGTGGAAGCGGAGCGGCCGCGGGCGGCAAGGGCGCAGCATCCGTGAACTCTGGCGAAGTGCCGATCAGCTCGGGCGCATCACCGCCCGGCGACGGCACAGCAGGAGCAGAAGCGACAGCGGCCGAGACCGAACCGTCCGGCCACGCATCCGACAGGGGCGCACCCGCGGCGACAAGCTGCGAGAGATATTCGCCCCAACGGTGCGTGTTGTCGCTCTTGACGGCGGCGTTCGCACCCTCGACGACCTCAACGAAGATGTGCTCGAGGGCACGAGCATCGAGTGCCCCGATCCCGCCATAAACGGGCCCGGCCACCGTGCACACGCGCAAACGAGCCACGTTCGCGGCACGCCCAAACGGCCCCTGTGCGAGCGCGATGCCCTGCGCACGAGCGAGCGGGAAGATGCCGATCGTGCGATACATCCAGCCCTGGCGCAGCAGCACGGTCGAACCATCCGTTCGCAAACCGTTGCGGCGCCACGAAAGCGGGCGCATCCACCGTGCTGACTTGGGCGTGATGAGGTAGCCATCGCCCTCGGCGCCCTTGCCCAGGCCGTAGCCCGCGAGCTCGGCAGCCTGTTCGTAGGTCAGCCCAGGAAGCAGCACCTGCAGCACACGCACAACATCGAGCGGCTTGCCAACGGGCAAAACGGTCGTGAAGTTGTCGGTTCGGGTATCGGATGCCGAGCGCCCGCTCATGCGATTGATCTTGATCGCTGCCCACCCGAATCGGCGCCAGATGGGGCCCTGTGAGATCTGCACGGCGTGGATACGACCCGGAGGCAGCACCTCGGTCTCGGTCGTGAGCAAACCGCGCCGAACGCGAACGCCATCGGGCGTGGGCGCGATCGAGTAGCGCAGATTCTTGACAACCTGGGAAACGACAACGGCACCGAACGCGAGCAGACCCGGGATGAACGAGAACGTCGCCCACCAGTGCCCGAAGGCGACCGCGACGATGACGCCAATCGTGCCGAGAATGAGCACGATCGTAGAACCGCTCGCAAGCGCGGAACCGACGATCATTCCCGTCGAGAGGTGAACGATGCTTGTCGGTTCGACGTCGGGGTCGGCAACGCCCGAGAAGACCTCCGAGATGCCTTCCGTCGCACCATCGACAAAGCGTGAATCGGTTTGGGCACGCTCGGTGCGCTGCAAGCCAGCCGCCAGGCGCAGGATGTCTTGACGCACCTGCTCGGCGCTGCGAATCGTAAGGTACTCGAGCTTGACGTTCGAGTCGGCACCAGCCCCGAGCACCTCGAGCTTGGCGAGCCCGACAAGTCGCGCGATCGTTGGGCGCGTGAGGTTGACACCCTGCACGCGATCGAGCGGCGCGCGGCGCTGTGTGCGAAAGACAATGCCCTGCTTGACCTCAACAAGATCGCCCGTGATGCGGAACATGTGGAACCGCCACGATAGGAAGAAGCCGAAAATGAGCAGCAAGAAAATAGCGATGAGCGCTGCGATCACGAGCCACACGGCGTTGTGCGCGAGGATCCAACCGGCCGGGTCTTCGAAGAAGCTCACGACCTCCGAGGCCATGGGGTCCAGATCGTTGGTCGAGTCGTTGTACATGAGGTCAGCGCCCTCGGGCGCAAAAATACGCACGAAGAAGTTGATCGCCTGGTCACGCAGGTTGTACAACAGCACACCGATGATGATGCCGAGCGTCAGCCCGCCCTTGAGCACAGGGGTGAGCGGATGCATCCGATGCCACTGGCCATCGGCCAGGTCACCCTGCACGAGGTGTGAACTCACAGCGCACCCCGACGAGTCTCTGCCACGGCGATGAGCGTGTCACGCAGCGCCTCGGCGGCTTCGAAGGTGAGCCCGTCGATCGTGACGTTCGTCGTGGCGGCGGCCGTGATCATCTTGAGCTTCGCGATACCGAAAGCACGGTCGATGGGGCCCTGCGAGATGTCGACGAGTTGCAAGCGACCATAGGGAACCGCGATGAAACGCTGCCAGAGGATGCCGCGACGGAAGACAACATCGTCGTCACGCAGCATGTAGCCGAGCGCGCGAGCCTGACGCGGCAGGATGATGAGGCTGATGAGTTCGAGGAGGATGAGCACACCACCGGCGAGCCACGTCCACCACCCCAGGTTGATGCCCGCCACAACGGTTCCCGCGATGAGCACAGCGAGCGTCAGGACCCCGAAGAGCAGTTGCTGCGTCACGTAGCGCGGCGAAATCTGGTGCCATGAGCCATCGAGCGGAATCTGCAGTGCGTTCCTGGGCTCTTTCAGCTCGGTGAAGGTGCCGTCATCGAGCGGGCTCGATGCCAGATTGGCACCGTCGAGCTGGCTCGATGCTGGGGTGACCGATTCCGGGGTCTCATCAAGGGGTGAAAGGTTCGACATTGTCGGCCTCCAGTTCGGGGTCGTCGGGTGGCAGAACACAGAAGCTCTCTGCCACGAGGGCGGCGACCGTGAGAGCGACGGCTGCAAGAACAGTCGTCACGAGGGTAAAGATGATTGACCCGGCAGGCAAGACGGGGCGCGTAAAAACGAAGAGGGCAAGCCCGCCGCCGAAGCCTGCCATGAGGGCACCGAGCATGCTCGAGGCTTTCGAGAGGGCGAGCGCCCGCACGGCGCGGAAGGGGTCGGGGCGACGCCCGTCGCGCACATCGCGGCGGATGGTCCACGTCCAGATGAGCACGCCTGTGCCGAGCAAGACGAGCGTGATGGGCAGCATGAGCGAAGGCGTGAGCGTTGGTTGCCCAAGCGTCGTCAGCACGTAGTCGATGGCAAACCCGACGATGAGCCCGACGAGCACAGCCGCGCCGAGCACCGGGGCGGATGTGCGCTTCATCGGGAAGACTCGTCGGGGTCTTGGGCGAGGGCCGGGAGATCCGAGATGGGGCCATGGCCTGGGAGGCTTGCGTCGGGATCAAGTTCGAGCCACGGCAGGAGCACAAAGTCACGTTCATGCGCACGCGGATGCGGCAAGGTGAGGTTTTCGTCGTCGCTCGTCTCGTCGCCGTAGGTAATGAGATCGAGGTCGATCGTGCGATCACCCCAGCGCTCGGCGCGCTCACGACCGAGATCATCTTCGATCGCGTGGAGGTAGTCGAGCAACATACGGGCACTCAGCCGGGTCTTCGCGGTCACAACGGCGTTTGCGTACCGCGGGCGTTCAGGGTCGAGCCCCTCGGGGGTGAGGGCGACCGACTCGATGATGCTCGAGCGCTTGACGTCGCTCGTGAGGGGCAGCCGTTCAATACGGGCCGTCGCTTCTTCAAGAGTCGCGGTCGTGTCGCCGAGGTTCGCGCCGAGCGCGATAACGACATCGACGGGTGCCTTGCGGTGCACTGTGGGTGGGTCCCCCAGCGGTGGCATCCGTTGCAGACGGGCTTTGTCATCCATGCTCGCGGCCCCTCGTGATGGTGACCGCAACATCCGCAAAGGTGAGATCGATGGGAGCGCCCGGTTTGTGCACCGTGACGTTTGCTGTCTGCACGCGCGGGTCAGCGAGCGCAACATTCGCAATGCGCTCGGCGAGCTTCTCGATGAGGTTGACGGGTTCGCCACCCACAGCCGCAGCGACGGCCTCGGCGAGTTCGCCGTAGTGCACCGTATCGGCAACGTCGTCGCTCGCAGCGGCGGGCGCCAGGTCAAGCGAGAGCGTGAGATCAATCACGAAGTATTGCCCGCGTTCGCGCTCGAAGTCGAAGACACCGTGGCGACCGTAGACGCGCAGCCCCGTCAGCACAATCTGGTCGAGCTGGCGTTCGGTCATGCCTCCAGCGTAGTCAACCGGCGGCCGTCAGAGCAGCCTTCGTCGAGGCGACGTCGTGGACGCGCACCGCGGCCGCACCGGCGCGCGCGGCCGTGACGCTCGTCTCGGCCGTGACCGCATCGAGTTGTTCGAGTGTCGCGTCGTTACCAATCGCTTCACGCAGGAACCGTTTCCGCGAGGTACCCACGAGCACGGGGTAGCCGAGCGCAACGACAGCTGCGAGCTCGCGCAGCAGTGCCCAACTCTGCTGCGGCGTCTTGGCGAAGCCAAACCCGGGGTCGATCATGATGTTGCTTGCGCGGATGCCCGCGGCGAGCGCCGCGTCAACCCGCACGGCCAGTTCGGCAGCGACCTCTCGGCCAACGTGTTCATATTCGGCGCGCGCGTACATATCCGCGCTCGGCCCGCGCCAGTGCCCCACGACGAAGGTTGCTTCGGTCTCAGCAACGGCCGCGAGCATCTCGGGGTCAGCAAGGCCGCCGGAAACATCGTTGACAAACCGCGCACCCGCGGCCACGGCAGCCCGAGCTGTCGAGGCGTTCATAGTGTCGATACTCACGGGCACACCCGCTTCGACGAGCGCCTCGATAACCCGCAAGACGCGGCGCTGTTCTTCCTCGATCGCAACGCGCTCGGCGCCCGGCCGGGTTGATTCGCCGCCGATGTCAACGACATCCGCGCCCTGGGCGATGAGCAGGAGGCCCTGGTGCACCGCATCTTGGGGTGCGAGGTAGAGCCCGCCATCGCTGAACGAGTCGGGTGTGACGTTGAGGACGCCCCAGATTTTCGTCATGCGCCCAAAAGCGTCATGATCTCGGCGCGGGCGACGGGGTCAGCGAGACCCCCCCGGGCCGCAACCGTCACGGTCGATGAGGCCGGCTGGCGTGCCCCACGCGAGGTAACGCATCCGTGGGTCGCTTCCAGCACAACAACAACATCGGGCGAGAGCTGCGAGGCGATCGTCTCGGCGATCTGCTCACCGAGCCGTTCCTGCACCTGCGGGCGACCGCTCAGAATCTCAACAACTTCGATGAGCGCACCGAGCCCAACGACCTTGTCATTCGGCTGGTAGGCAATGTGCGCGCGACCCGTGAAGGGCAGCAGGTGGTGCTCGCACACCGAGCGGAATTCGACATCGCGCACGATGACTGGGCCTGTCGGCATCGTGTCGGGTGCGGGACCATGCGAAACACTGATGGTGCGGCGCAGGGGTGCCGCGGCATCTGCGCCGACGCCCCCGTAGAGCTCGTCGAACAGTTCGGCAACGCGCTCGGGCGTTTTTTTCAGACCGGGGCGCTCGGGATCCTCGCCAATTGCCTCAAGCAACTGGCGTGTGAGGTCAGCAACGCGCTCGCGGTCGACCGTCATGGTTTGACGTCGGGCTCGTCTTCGGCGACCTCGCCCTGTTCGAGCGGGCCATCCTCGGGTGTTTCATCGGATGCGTCCGGTGCGGGAACATCGAACTTCTCAGCCGCGTCCGCAACAGCCTTATCGAAGTCGCCCTCGTTATCGCTGTTGACCTCGGCGTCGGCTACGGCGGCAAGCTCGGCCGGGACGTCGGCGCCTTCGATGGCAGCGGCATCCGCTTTCTTGGGCACCTCGACGGGCGGCAGATCTTGCGGCGGGCGTTCTTCGCTCGAGAGCCACTGGCCACGCACGGGGAGCTTCTTGAGGTCTTTGAAGATCTCGGCAACCTGGTGGTGGTCGAGCGTCTCGTACTCGAGCAGCGCGAGCGAGAGTCGGTCGAGCACCTCACGGTTCGAGGTCAGCGCGAGGTAGGCCTCGTTGTGCGCCTCTTCCATGAGTTGGCGCACCTCGGCGTCAACGCGTTCGGCAACGGATTCGCTGTACTCGCGCCCCTTGCCCATGTCGCGCGCGACGAACATTTCGCCACCGACACTGCCAAGCTTGACGGGGCCGACATCGCTTGACATGCCATATTCCATGACCATCTTGCGGGCCGTGTTGGTGGCCTTTTCGATGTCGTTGGAGGCACCCGTCGTCGGGTCGTGGAAGACGATCTCTTCTGCGACACGACCACCGAGCGCGTAGACGAGCTGGTCGAGCAGTTCGTTGCGCGTGACGGAGTATTTGTCATCAACCGGCAGCACCATCGTGTAGCCCAGCGCCTTGCCACGGGGCAAGATCGTGATCTTCGTGACGGGGTCCATGTTGTTGGTCGCGGCTGCCGCGAGCGCGTGACCTGCCTCGTGGTAGGCCGTGATGAGGCGCTCTTTGTCTTTCATGACGCGGGTGCGCTTCTGCGGGCCGGCGATGACGCGGTCGATCGCCTCGTCGAGCGCGCGGTTGTCGATGAGCTGCGCGTTCGAGCGGGCTGTCAGCAGCGCGGCCTCGTTGAGCACGTTTGCAAGATCGGCACCCGTGAACCCGGGGGTCTTGCGAGCGACAACTTCGAGGTCGACGTTCTTCGAGAGCGGCTTGCCCTTGGCGTGCACCTCAAGAATCTTAACGCGACCCTTCAGGTCAGGCGCGTCGACGCCAATCTGGCGGTCGAAACGACCGGGGCGCAGGAGGGCAGGGTCGAGGATGTCGGGGCGGTTCGTCGCCGCAATCACAATGACGTTCGCGTTGGGGTCGAAGCCGTCCATCTCGACGAGCATCTGGTTGAGCGTCTGCTCACGCTCGTCGTTTCCGCCACCCATACCGGCACCGCGGTGACGACCAACGGCGTCGATCTCATCGATGAAGATGATGGCGGGGGCGTTCTCTTTCGCCTGCGTGAAGAGGTCACGCACGCGGCTCGCACCGACACCGACGAACATCTCAACGAAATCGGAACCCGAAATGGAGTAGAACGGCGCACCAGCCTCACCCGCAACAGCGCGAGCGAGCAGTGTCTTACCCGTACCGGGAGGGCCGTAAAGCAGCACGCCCTTGGGGATCTTCGCGCCGATCGCCTGGAACTTGCGCGGCTCCTGCAGGAACTCCTTGATCTCTTGGAGCTCTTCAATCGCCTCGTCGGCGCCCGCGACATCCGCAAACGTCACGGTCGGAGTCTCTTTGTTGACGAGCTTGGCGCGGGACTTGCCGAACTGCATGGCTTTGCCGCCACCGCCCGCGGAAGACATGAGCCACCAGAACAGCGCGATGAGGATGAACATCGGAATGATGAACATGAGCATCGACCCGAGCACATCCGGGGTCGGGACGACATCGTCGAACCCCTCTTCCGGCTCGGCCGCCTGCACAGCCATGACGACCTCTTCGCCACGGGGCTGCACGTAGTAGAACTGCACCTTGTCGCTGCCCTCGTGCGGGGTTGTCAGCTCGAGGTCAACGCGGCGGTCGCCGTCGGTGATGGTTGCCTTCTTGACGGTGTCGCCCGCGAGCAGTTCGAGGCCCTCTTGCGTCGTGACCTTCGCTGGTGCAACGGCACTGTTGTAGAGCGAGAACCCGATCATGAGCAGGCCGCCCGCAAGCAGCACATAGAGCGCCACCATAAGGCCGGGGCGCTGGCTGATCTTCTTGAAATCCATGGTGCGTTCAGCGTATCGCGGCTACCCCATGCCCGACCTGGGGTTTCGCCCCCGGCGTAGCCATGCTTCAGCGCCGCGGCGGGCGCTAGCGCGAGCTCGCGAACTGCACTGCGAAGAAGAGCAGCAAGAACAAGGCCGTCAAGACCCAGACCCACACGTTGGTGCGGCGACGCATCCGCCTGCCCTGCGGGGCGACCCCGGGCGGCATGTACCAACCGTCGCCGCCGGCGGCAGCAAAGGGCATGGGAGCGGGAACGGATGCCGCCTCTTCATGCGGCATCGCCGCGGGGCGCAGGTCGCGCCACTCGGCCCACCGGCGAATGGTCGGTTCAAGACCCGCGAGCACGGTGTTGAGGCGCTGCCAGCCGAAAGCCCCGATCCAGGTGTGCTCCCGCATGTAGAGATACAGATCGGTGCCAACTGTTTCAGCATCGAGAATCGGATCCTCGCCCGTGAGCAACTCGAGCTCGGCTGGTTGAAACAGCGCCTTCGCATCCTGCTCATACCCGGGCGGGGCGTGCAAACTGACAACCCGATTGTTGGGGAGCTTGATCGTCTCCCCCTTCGGCAGCTCTCCGACGACATTCGACGAGGTGCCCGAGTTCTTGCAATCGGCAAAGACGTGCGGAAGAGGTGCAATAAGCGGCATCCGAATGTAGCCGAAGGTGTGCGTGCGTTGGCTCTTGCCGGAACCAGTCGTGTACTCGTAGGTGCCAATCTCGATGGGTTTGGCACCGCTTCGGCGCATGACGTTGAACGCTTTTCGCGCGCGCCCGCGCTCGAAGAGCCAGCCGGTGTGAGGCGGATCTTTGAGCGAAGGGATGCGTTCGAAACCATTGTCGCGTGCGAAAACTGCGAGGCGAAGAACCCGCTGCCGCCGCAGGATGAGGTACCAGATGAGCGCGACACCGGCGGTGAGCAGAACGATGGGCATGACCCACACGAACCCGCTCGCCGAGGGACTCCCTGCGATGATCCCGACACCCAGGAGACCGAACGCCACGAGGCCCACGGCCATGAGCGCCTGAAAGAAAAACCGCGGGTCGTCAATTGGCAGGCGGCGCTCCTCGGCCGTCAAGGGCCGACTGAACGCGGAGGTGTCGAGCTGCACGTTCCTCAGCGTAGTGAGCTACAGGATCGCGATGGTCGTCACGCGCCAGCGACCGTTGAACTCGTCGAGTCGCAGCGCAACCCCTCGAGTTCTCCCGGGAGTTGTCACGATGACGGTGGCTTCAACGGATGTTTCGCTCGGCTGAAACATCCGAACCGTGCCGAGTTCAAAGACGGGGCGACTCGGGGTGAGGCCGCGGGCGCTCCTGGCGCGCGCCGAAAGGTTCGCTCGGGTCACGAGTTTGCGAAACGCGTCTTCGCCAAACCAACGGGTCATCTGATCGACGGAGCGCACACCCGCGAGCACCTCGAGAGCGCCGCGCGTGATGTTGCGAATGAACTGCTCGGCATCCGGCAGCTCGTGAGAATCGGGCGCTTTGCGCGCGACCGTGACTGATTTTGGGGCAACCGCGGGCTGAGCCATTGCGGGCCTCCCTTCGCCGCACGGCGTCGGGGGAACTGGGGGAAACTGCGAGAAAAACCGTGCGGTTTCCTCAGTCAAACCCGCGGGTTACGG
The DNA here is from genome assembly GCA_964400205.1 of uncultured Microbacterium sp. GTDB lineage: Bacteria > Actinomycetota > Actinomycetes > Actinomycetales > Microbacteriaceae > Microbacterium. The sequence continues at coordinate 4,904 of CAYNTU010000003.1, read as the reverse complement.
CATCCGATAGACCCAAATAGGAACTGTGGATAACTCTTAGAGCTTCGCGCAGCAGGCGTTGCCTATTGCCGGGAGCTCTTAGGCGTCGTCGGATGGCGCGTGGGGGTCTTCGCCCCCGTACACGTGCGGCGCGAGCACGCCGACATCGCGCAGGTTGCGGTAGCGCTCGGCGTAGTCGAGGCCGTAACCAATCACGAAGTCGTTGGGGATGTCGAAGCCGAGGTACTTGCAGTCGATGTGCACCTTGGCCGCATCGGGCTTGCGCAGCAGCGCGAGCACCTCGATCGAGTTAGCCCCACGCGAAGCGAAGTTCTCCAGCAGCCAACTGAGCGTGAGGCCCGAGTCGATGATGTCTTCCACGATGAGCACGTCTTTGCCCGCGATATCCGTATCGAGGTCCTTGCGGATCTGCACGACACCGCTCGACTTTGTGCTCGCGCCGTAGCTCGAAACAGCCATGAAATCGACGGGAGCCTGAATCGACAGGGCGCGCGAGAAATCTGCCATGACGACATATGCACCCTTGAGAACGCCCACGAGCAAGAGGTCTTTGCCCGCGTAATCCGCCTCAACTTGTGTGGCAAGTTCGGCCAATCTCGCCTGAATTTGTTCTTCTGTTACAAGAACGTTTGAAAGATCGTTGGGAATATCAGCCGCTCGCATGTCACGATTGTCGCATGGCTGACCTTAACTCCATTCTCAAGTCCCTTCCCATCGACCAGGTTGCTCAGCAGCTCGGTGTCTCACCCGAGGTTGCTTCGCAAGCTGTCTCGGAAGCATCGAGTGTGCTCATCGGCGGCCTCGTCAAGAACGCCAGCACCCCCGAGGGTGCCGAGGCACTCCAGACCGCACTGCAGAAGCACGCTGACTTCTCGGGTGTCAACAGCGTCGACGACGTTGACACCGAAGACGGTCAGAAGATCCTGAACCACATCCTCGGCAACAAGACTGAGGATGTCGCAAAGGCACTCAGCGAAGAGCCCGCAACGGCAGGCATCGACTTCGGCAAGCTCCTTCCCGCACTCGCACCCGTCATCATGGGTGTTCTCGGTTCGTCGCAGAAGTCGAGCGGTGGTGGCCTCGGTGACCTCCTGGGCGGCTTCCTCGGTGGCAGCAACGACGGTATCGGCAACATCCTCGGCGGCCTGCTCGGCGGCGGTGGCCAGCAGCAGGCATCGGCCGGCGGCGGCCTCGGCGACATCCTTGGCGGTCTGCTCGGCGGTGGTGGCCAGCAGCAGGCGTCAGCTGGCGGTGGCCTGGGTGACATCCTCGGTGGCCTCCTGGGCGGTGGCGGTCAGCAGCAAGCTTCGGGTGGCGGCCTCGGCGACATCCTTGGTGGCCTGCTCGGCGGCAACAAGAAGTAACTTTTCCAACGCAAAAGCGCCGCCCTTCGGGGCGGCGCTTTTGCGTGCGTTCGGGACGCGGGCGGGTGCGTTCCGTCACACTCACAGTCCCCCGACGGCCGAGGGCCGTCTCCCGCCAGTCCCGATGCCTGCGAGTGTGACGGAACGCACCCGCCCGCTCACGATTCAAGTAACCCGCATTGCAACGCTCTGTGCGAATGGGCTGCAGTCTGGGCGACTTGAACGGGGAAGTCAGCTTGCGGTGAATACGATCTGGCCGGCGGTGCGGGTGACGCTGCATCCACTCACGTCGATGGGGCCTTGCCCGTGCCAATTAGTTGCGAGCCGCGCGATCGCGAGCGTCTGGGAACGCGAAAGCGAAACACCAAACTCACTGTGTGCAATGAGTCGGATGATGCGGTTGCGAAGCGCCGGCGGGTTTGCCTCAAGCGCAGAGGCGCTCATCGAGATCCCCGCTTCAGCGTGCTCGACGATGTCTTCGATCGTGTCGGCGATCATCTCGTCGAAGGCCGCGTTGTCTTCTTGCAACTGTTCCGCCGTACGCGCGAGCGCCTCGGCGATACCGGGCCCAAGCTCGGTCTCGAGCACGGGCAGAACGCTCTCGCGCACGCGAACGCGCGTGAAGCGGGCATCCGAATTGTGCGGATCATCCCAAACCGAGATGCCCTGTGCAGCGCACGATTCGCGCGTCTGCGAACGCCGAATGCCCAACAGGGGCCGCAGCCACACAGTGTCGTCGGGGTCGACGCGCTCCGGCAACATACCCTGCAGACTGCCCGCCCCCGAACCGCGCGCGAGCCCCAACAAGACCGTTTCGGCCTGGTCGTCGAGCGTGTGGCCCAGCAAGACGGGCGCATCGAGCTCGGTAGCTTTCGCGCGAAGGGCCGCGTAGCGCGCCTCACGGGCAGCAGCCTCAAGCCCCTCGCCAGATTCCGCTACCGTCACGGGCACAACGAAAGCGGATGCGCCAAGCGAACGGGCAGTCTCAGCGGCGGTATTCGCTGTGGCATCCGACCCCGCTTGCAAACCGTGATCGACGATGACGGCCGTGACAGGCGAACCGGTCTTGTTCGCCTCGAAAGCGGTCGCGGCAAGCAGCGCGAGCGAATCGGCACCGCCCGAGACCGCAACGATGAGCGGGCGACCAGCGCGGGACTCGACCACGGGCCGGACGGCAAGACGAATCGCGGCTGTGGCGGGGTCGAGAGTTGGGCGATGCACCTCGCCAGACTACTTGGCCGACCTGCCGGGGCTGAAGGGCACCTGCGATTTCACGGTCGGTGGCAGTAGAGTATGCGCTGAGCATAACCAAAGGAGCAAAACCCACATGAGCGCTCATGACGCCGTCATCGAGATTCCGCGCGGTTCGCGAGTCAAGTACGAAGTCGACCACGAGACCGGTCGCGTCCACCTCGACCGCGTGCTGTACACGACGTTCGGCTACCCCGCTGACTACGGCTACTTTGACAACACCCTCGGCGAAGACGGCGACCCGCTCGACGTGCTCGTGCTGCTCGACTACCCCATCTACCCGGGCGTTGTCGTCTCGGTGCGCCCCATCGGCGTGCTCAAGATGAGCGACGAAGCCGGTGGCGACGACAAGCTCGTTGCCGTTATCGACGGTGACCCGCGTTGGGCTTCGTTCAAAGACGTGAGCGACATCGAAGAGTTCAAGCAGAAAGAAATCGAGCACTTCTTCGAGCACTACAAAGATCTCGAGCCCGGCAAGTGGGTCAAGGTTGACGCGTGGGGCGGTGCCGATGAGGCGCAGCGCATCCTCGACGAAGCCATCGAGCGCTTCAAGGCTGAAGGCCACTAAGACTGCAAGAACGGGCGGGCGGATGCTGTGCAGCATCTGCCCGCCCGTTCTTTATGCAAACTACGGCCGAATACCGACGTTCCAGAGGAACGATTCGGGGTCGGTCGTGCCACCGTTGGGGCCACCAACATAGACCTCGAAGTGCAGGTGGCACCCCGTCGAGCGGCCCGTCGTGCCCATGTAGGCGACCGTCTGGCCCGCTTCGACCCACTGCCCTGCCCATACGGCGATGCCACCCTCTTGGATGTGCGAGTAGCTCGAGGCGTAACCGTTGTGGTGGTTGACGACAACGTGGTAGCCGAAGCCGCCCGACCAACCGGCGAACTCGATCGTTCCCGAGTGCATTGCAACCATGCGTGAGCCGCAGCCACCCGAGGTGTAAAAGTCGGTGCCGTCGTGCCACGAGTTGGTCCACCCACCGGGGGTCCAGAAACTTGGCCGTGCGCCGTAAACCGAGGTGACCCAGCCACCCGGAAGCGGATGCGCCCACCCACTGGGCGACGGAGCAGGTGTTGGGTCGGGCGACGGCGCGGGCACCGTGGGGTTATTCGCTTCCCACTCCTCGCGGCGGCGGCGCTCTTCCTCTTCTTGTTCTTGACGGATGCGCTCGGCCTCGGCCGCCGCTTCCGCAGCGCGCCGCTCAGCCTCGGCACGCTCGGCTGCCTCGCGAGCGAAACGTTCGCGTTCCAGCTGCTCGCGGTACTCAACACCGGCCTGGTACTCGGCGACCGTTTTCGCGGTCGTGTCTTGCAGCGCGGCAAGTTGAGCGTTGAGCCGATCGAGGTTGAGTTGCTGTTCAAAGAGTGCGTTGCGCGCGGCGGTCGCGGCATCTTGTGCACGCGTCCAGGTGTCTTGCGCGATCTTTTGCAGGCGATCCCGCTCGGCGGCGGCGGCCTGCGCCTGTTGGCTCAGTTGCGTGGCGGTGTTGCGTGCTGCAACGGCGCCGTCGTAGAGCGACTGGTTCTGCTGCACGATGCGTTCGACGCGCCCGAGGTCGGTGAGGGCATCCGTGGGGTTCGGTGATCCGTTGAAGAACAACTCGAGTGCTTTTGAGTCGCCGCCTTGGCGCACGAGTTGGTTGGCTGCCTGCGCTGCGCGCTCAGATGCGGAATCCGCCGCAGCCGACTGCGCAGCGGCAGCCTGTTCGAGATCTTTTGCCGTGCGCTGCTGGTTCTGGAACGCCTGCTGAGCAACGTAGTACTCATCACCGGCACGGTTGGCGGCGGCCTGCGTTTCAGCCACGCGCTGCTGCATATCAGCGATGAGCCCCTGGATGCGCGAGATCTCGCCGCCCTTTGCCGCCTCGTTCGCACGAGCCGCTTCGACCTCTTCCCACGTGGGGAATCCGTTCTCGTCGACCGCGCGCGCAACAGGCGCATTCCCGAGCGCGTATGCACCGAATCCGATGATGCCCAGGCCGAGCCCGAGCGCGGTTCGGCGACTCACGTTCCCCGGTGTGAGGGGGCATGGAACCGGTTCGTGAGTTGGAGCGCTCGAGGCGTCAATCGGGCGCTTGCTGGGGCGTTTTTTGGCCACAGTGACCTCCTGCGATGACTGGCCAACCATAACAATCGAAAACGAAGTCTTGGGGAACACAGGCGCGATTCGCTTTTTTCTCTCAGCGCCGTTATGCTTGATCGTCGGCAGAGAGATCGTAAAGATCACTCTCGGCCCCATCGTTTAGCGGCCTAGGACGCCGCCCTTTCACGGCGGTAGCACGG
>CAYNTU010000002.1:55190-129401 GCA_964400205.1 uncultured Microbacterium sp. | reverse complement strand
CCCGGCAAGGGCTACACCGAGTTCTCTACCCCCTACCTCGGTATGCCGCAGGTCATCCGCCCCGACGGGCTCTACGTTTCCCAGCAGCGCTTCGGCATGTACCGCTGGCACCTGCTCGACCCCATTCACTTCGCCACGGGCATTCCCAAGGTCGACATTCAGGCGCTCGGGTGGCGAAGCGGATGGCGCTACCTGCCCCTGCGCGACGACATCGCCTCGACGGCGATCTTCTACCTCGATCGACCAACGGCACGGCGCCCCAAGACGCCGAGTGCCGACGATATGGAGGTTCACTTAGGGAGCGCACCTGTGCCCGACATTGGAGCCATGCCGCCTCGCGCGCCGCAGGACTAACTCGAAAAGAGCGGGTGACAAGACGACGAAGTCTTGTCACCCGCTCTTTCGTTGCGGGGCGCTAGCTGGCCGGGTTCGAGTACTCGGGCACGTCGATCCATCGCCCGCCCTCGAGCGCCGATTGGTGGGCACAAATGCCCGGTGCCGTCCAGGCAGCGGCCCGGTGCTGGCTAATGAAGGGTTCGCGCTCTTCCACAATGCTGCTGATGAACTCGTCGACAAGAAACGGATGCGACCCGCCGTGGTGTGCTCCCATGTGGACGGGCTCAGGCATCCCGGGGAGTTGGATATCCGCCGGTTGCGCAAACACTCTCAAGGGTTCGGGCAAAAGGTCGGTGCGATCTCGCGCTTCGAGCGTGTGCTCGTGTCCGGGATTGCCTCTCGGCGGGGAGCATCCGCGTCGACGAGCACGACGCGTTTGATGTTGGGGTGGCACAGGCAAATCGGCAGAAACTCCGCCCCAAACCCCAAGCCAATGATCGCGATGGTCAGTTGACGTGTCGTGCCCACAATGCCTCCTCGCATTGACTTTGCGTCTCGCCAATCGTAGGCTTGAAATCGATTTCTTGCCTGCCTCGCGCGCGGGCCGACTGCTCAAAGGAGAGCCGCATGCGCCGCCAACACACCTCCCTGCTCGGCGCTCTCGCGGCCCTCGCTCTGCTCAGCGGCTGCGGGACCGCCTCGACCGCGCTCGTGGGAGCATCTGTTGCCGATAAGCCCACCGCGATCGGCATTTCGGACGGCGACCTCTGGCCCAATTGTTGGTCGAGTGACGATGCGCTCTACACCGCCAATGGCGATGGTTCGGGCTTCGGCTCGCAGATGAGCGACATCGTCATGAACCGCGTGACGGGGAGCCCGCAAAGCGGTGATCTTGCGGGCGAGGGCCTCGCCATTGGCGATGCGCTCGGCCAGGTGTGGACGACAGCCGAGGGCTTTACACGGAAACCAACCGGCATGCTGTGCGTCGACGGCACCTTGCATCTCGCGGTGCAAGACCTCGCGCCTGACTTCAATGCAGCCCCCAATGCGACGATTGCCAAGAGCACCGACCAGGGCGCGACGTGGGAGTGGGATACCTCGGCGCCCATGTTCGACGAGAGCACCTTCACGACGATCTGGTTCGCCGATTACGGCAAAGACGCCGAGTTCGCGCCCGACCCGAAGTACGCCTACGCCTACGGCCTCGACGGCAATTGGCGCGATTCGTTTACGGACATTGCGCCCGACCCCACGGAACTGTTTCTCTCTCGTGTGCCCGTGGCATCCGTACAGGATCGCTCGACGTGGGAGTTTTACGCGGGCGAACCGGGCGCAACGGAGCCAACGTGGACGAGCAACATTGCCAACAAGAGGCCCGTGCTCGTTGACGAGCGGCGCGTGCACGACATGAGTGTGCTCTCGCAGGGTGGCGTGACGTACTTGCCCAAGCTCGACCGCTACCTCTACACCTCGTGGACCGAGTACACCTTCGAGTTCTACGAGGCACCCCAACCGTGGGGGCCGTGGACGCACATTCTCTCGGAGGATTTCGGCGAGTACCCGTGGAGTGAAGATCGCTTCGGGGGCTACGGCACGACCATGCCGTCAAAGTATCTGAGCGAAGACAACCTCTCCGGGTGGCTGCAATCGAACGTCTGCCCGTGCGCGCCGGCGGGCATGAGTTCATACTGGTTTGGCTTGCGCACGCTCGAGCTCAAGACCGAATAGGAGACCATCGTGACGTTCCCACCGATCTCACGTTCAACTGCCCCGTTGCGCTTGCGGGTGGCACGCGTTGACCAGGCGAACACCGTCGAGACTGCAAGCGACGGCGATCTGTGGCCCTCGGCATGGGCTGACGATGACGCTCTCTATACTGCTGCCGGTGACGGCACGGGGTTCGCAAAGCACGACTTCAGCGACATCCTCGTCAACCGCATCAACGGCACACCCGAGACGGGTTTAACGGGGGAGCGGCTCAGCGAAGGCGACGCGATCGCTCCTATCTGGGACTCAGCGCGGTTCAACCGCAAACCAACGGGCATGATCGCGATCGACGGCAACGGCGACGGCAAGGACGAACTGTATCTTGCGGTTCAGGACCTGCAAGTTCCCGGCCCAGACGGTGGCTTTGACGAAGTGCCGACAGCAACAATCGTGCGAAGTTCTGACTACGGACGCACCTGGTCGTGGGGATCAGTGCCAATGTTCACGGATCACGTCTTCACGACGATCATGTTTCTCGATCTCGGCAAATCCGGTGGCGGTGGCGACACCGTGTACGCCTACGGGATCGACGGCAACTGGCGCACCTCCCACTCGAAGCTCGTCGCTGACCCGACACAGCTCTTTCTTGGTCGAGTCGCGAAGGAGCAGATTCAGAACCGTGCGGCGTGGGAGTTCTTCAGCGGGATTGTGGACGGTGAGCCTCAATGGTCTTCAGCCATCGGAGAAAAGCAGGCGGTCTTGACTGACGAGCGTCGCTTCTATCCCGAACCAACCGCTGGATTTGCTGCTCGCGATTTCACTTGCATCGCGCAAGGAAGCATCGTATGGAATGCCGGGCTTGATCGCTACTTGTATTCAACATGGAGTGAGTACACCTTTGAGTTCTTCGAGGCTCCAACACCGTGGGGCCCTTGGCGCCACCTGCACAGCCAGGATTTCGGGCACTTCCCGTGGCACGGCCCGAAGTCGCCACTCGCGAAACACGGTGGGTATGCGCCGACGATCCCCTCGAAGTTCATCTCGATTGACGGGCGAGACATGTGGCTCCAGAGCAACTGGTTCGTACCGGCCTCGCAACGCGGAGGGCGAGCCTACAACTTCGGTCTCCGGCGCGTGCACTTCGACCCTGGAACTGATACTGTCACCGAGGCATCCGACAATCTCGCCTTCGCCGTAGACACCTCGCCCATCGTCTCGCGTGTGCGCGAAGGCTCGACGTACGTGCTCAACGATGGTCGCCGAGACATCGCGGAGGACTCCGCTTTCGGGCCAGGCGTGGGCGAAGACGTGTGGGGCTACGAGTGGCCGAGCCCACGGCGCTTCAATCGCCTTGTCTACGTAAATGGGCACCAAGACGGCATGGGCGGATGGTTCATCGATGGCCCGCGCGTTGAAGCGCGCATCGACGGCGAGTGGGTTCCCGTGACCGCTTGCACCGTGGCACCCGGCTATCCGAATGACTTCACGGCGCTTGAGTACGACGAGTTCGTCTTCGACTTCGATGAGGTTGTTGCCGATGGCGTGCGACTCATTGGGGAGCCGGGTGGGCCGATGCAGTACACCTCGATCGCAGAGCTTGAAGTGTGGTTACACAAGGCGTAGGGCAGCGCTCGAGCCACCCGGTGGCCGTCTCGCAGGGGTTGCAACAGCCAGCCGGGTGACTCGAGAGATCAATCGCCTACTTGAGTTGCTCTGGGAGATTGAGCTCGGCGATCACATCGGTGATCGTCTTGTTTGCCTCAGCCTGAACCGCCTTGATGTCTTCGCCGTACATAGCTTTCTCAAGGGCAGTTCCCATAGCAAGGCTCACCTGCCAGTCGTAGGTGGGTTCGAGAATCGCCGTCTTCGTTGCATCAACGATCTGGTCATAGAACGGGTTCTCACTGCGCTCTGGGTCATCGGCGAGATCCTCAGCAATGGAAACTCGCGGCGACAGTTTGGTGTAGCTGGTCTTCACGAAGTAGTCCTTCGGTAATACAGCATCCTCTGCCATCATCCAACTGATCGCTTTCGCGGCCGCTTCGACTTTTTGTGACTTCGCATCCACACCGATCGTCCAACCGCCGAGGGTCGAAGTCGTGCGACTCGGGTCACCATCAACACTCGCCATTGGCGCAGCGGCCAAGTTGGGAACCATGTCTGGCCAGTCGGCAAGCAATTGGCTGACCGCCCATGAGCCTGCAGTCATGCTTGCGAGCTTTCCTTCACCGAGCGGAGTGGCGTCTCCGTAAGGAGAGAGTGGTTGCTTCGCAATGATGTCTTTCGCGTACAGCTCTTGGTAGAGCTTGAACAATGGTTCATACGCGGGGTCATCTGCCTGAGCCGTTGTCCAGTCATCCGAGATCGGCAAGTGTCCCGCGGTTCCATATTGCGAGCTCCATGTCGTCCACGACAGTTCGACAGCGTTCTGTGCAAGCTGATACGCAACGGTATCGCCGCCAAGGCTCTTAAGCTTCTCGCCCGTGGCAATGAGTTCATCGAATGTCTGAGGTGGGCTCGCAGGGTCGAGCCCGGCTTGTTCATAGAGATCAGTGCGGTAGAAGTAGATCGCGCTCGGCTCGTAGTACAGCGGATAGGCGTACTGCTCGCCGTCCACACTCACCGCATCGAGGAAGCGTTCATCAAGATCGTCCCAGCCTGTTTGGGCAACAAGATCACCAATCGGGGCGAGCTGACCTGTGCGAGCCTTCGGCTGGATCGCCGAGTAGTTCATGGTGTACATGTCGGGCGCCTTGCCTGCTGCCTGCGCTGCCTTGAGTTTCTGGTCCCAAGCATCCCCAGGCACGACGGTGTGTACGATCTGAATCTCGTCTTGCGACGCGTTGTACTTCTCGACGGCCTCCTTGAACCACGCGTCATCTTCTTTTGAGAACTTGTTTTGCCAGAACTCAACGGTGATCTTGCCACCGGCGTCTTCTGTGGGCTCGTCTGCCGACTGCCCCGGGGTTCCTGATCCGCACGCGGCGGTTCCAAGAACCGCGATCGCCGCGAGCGCGGCAATCATCGTGCGGTGCGTTGTTTGCTTCACTACAACTCCTTGCGTAGACCCCTGCGAGGAATGAGAATCTGCGCAGCAACACTGCTATGCGCATTGCGCTCAATATACGAGAAATCGATTTCATAGGCAACCATTCTGCGACTTTCTTGCCCACGGAATCTCTTGAATACCGGGACCGTTGTACTCTGTTCACAGTTAACAGGGGAGACGTCTTGGCGAACACGATCAGCAGACCCGAAGCACTCGGCGTGCAGATTGCCAACGTGCTGCGCAAACGCATCGTCCGTGGCGAACTCGCCCCCGGCGAGCGCATGACAGAAGAGGGGCTCGCGGAAGAGTTTCAGGTCAGCCGTGGGCCAATCCGCGACGCGATCACTCAGCTCACCTCCGAGCGGCTCGTTCGAGTGACGCGACCGCGCGGGGTATTCGTTGTTGGCCTGAGCAGCGACGACATCGATCAGCTCTACAGCCTTCGCGACGCGCTCGAACAGCTCGCCGTTTCGCGTGCGATGCGTGTGACCGACGAAACGCGCTGGGCCGCGACGGCGGCATCCGTCGACACGATGGTCGCGGCGGCAGATGCGGGCGATCACGAGGCCTTCCTCGCCGCCGACCTCGACTTTCACACCTCGCTCTACGCCCTCGCCGACCACCCCCGGCTCGAAGCCGCGTGGCGCCTGTACCTGCCGACCTTTGAGACACTGCTCGAAATCACGGTCAACCACGATCAAGACCTGCACGAATCAGCGAACGCGCACGTTGCGCTCTACGAACTCATGCGCTCGGGCGATACCGAAGCGGCCGCACGCGAGTTGCGCATTCACCTGCAGCAGGCCGAAGATCGGATGCGCGAAGAGCTCGACCCGAGTTAGCCGGTTCGGTCAGCCGAGGAACGCCTTGAGCTCGGCTCGCGTCGGGTACGAGGTCTGTGCGCCGGCTTTCGTTGCTGCGTACGCGCCAACGGCAACCGCGAACTGCGCTGCCTCGACGACGCTCACCCCCGCGGCCAATTCGCGCGCGACGGCACCCATAAACGCGTCACCGCATCCAGTCGTGTCGACGGGCGTGACCCGGATCGCCGGGATAGCGGTGCGCGCCCCATCGGGGGCCATGACGGTTGCGCCCTGCGCGCCCTTTGTCACGATGACATTGGGAACCGCCGTGAGGTCCACCGCCTGCGCTTCGAGTTCATTCACGATGAGCACGTCGGTGCACGCGAGGAGCTCGGCGGGCACGGCCGTGAGCGGTGAGAGGTTCGTGATGACCCGCACCCCCTGCTCGCTCGCCAGCTGCGCGGCGGCAACAACGGTAGGCATGGGGATTTCAAGTGCGAGCGCGAGCACGGCGGCATCCGCAAACACCTCGGGGTCAAGGTCGCTCGGGTCGAGCGTGCCGTTCGCGCCAGGCGAGACGACAATCGTGTTTTCTGCATGGCTGTCGACCGTGATAACAGCCGTGCCGGTTGCCTTCGCGCTTCGCACAGCAACGCGTGAAACATCGACACCGGCGCCCGCGATTGATTCGAGCAAGAGTGCTGCATGCGCGTCACTGCCGACTGCGCCAACCATCCGAACATTCGCGCCTAGTCGCGCAGCTGCGACCGCCTGGTTCGCCCCCTTGCCTCCGGGCAGCGTTGCGAGGTCTTCGCCGCTCACCGTCTCACCCGGTTGCGGGAATCGATCGGTACGCACGACAAGATCAGCATTGATCGACCCGACAACCACGACGGATCCTTCCCGTGTACTCACTCGTATCTCCTCAATGCGATTTCGGATGACGTTGCGATCACTCTGCCAGCCATCACCAAGATTGTGGGCGTTGCAGAAGCGTTGCAAACAAAAACGTTGACTGTTAACAGTCAACACTGTTAGCCTGGCGTTGTCGACAACAGGGTCGACCCGAGTTGAGGAGCAACGATGCCCCGCACCCGCAAATCACGTCTCGCCGCTTCCCTTGCGGCAGTTGCCGTTTCAGCCCTCATTCTTTCGGCATGTTCGCCTGCTGGCTCAGGTGACGGCGCCGAATCGAACTACCCCGAAAAAGACATCCGCCTCATCATCCAGGCAAACCCCGGTGGTGGCTCCGACCTTTCGTCGCGTGCCCTCGCGACAGAGCTTGAAAAAAAGCTTGGTGTGAGTGTCATCGCCGAAAACATGCCGGGCGCCGCTGGCGCACTCGCCATGGAGTATGTCGCAGAGCAAAACCCCGATGGCTACGTCGTGGGCTTTGCTCCCGTCGAAATCGCCATGCTCAACACGACGCAGGGTGCAAACGTTCTGCCCGAGAACTACGACTTCATCGGCCAGATCATGCTCGCCCCCGGCGTTATCTCGGTTGGCGCAAACAGCGATATTCAGACGCTTGAAGATCTCGTTACGAAAGCCAAGAGCGGTGCCGCTACGGTCGCCAACTCGGGCGCTGGCTCGATCTGGGAAGCCGCAACGATCGGCCTCGCCGACGCAGCCGGCGCACAGTTCACGCCCGTCCCCTACGACGGTGGCGCAACCGCCGTCTCTGCCGCAGCTTCGGGCGAAACGGATGCCGCTGTCTCGGGCCTCGGTGAGGCACTCGCGCAGGGCGATGCCGTGCGCATCCTCGCTGTCATGCACGATGAACGACACCCCGACGCTCCCGATGTCGAAACCGTGAACGAAGCGATCGGCACAGACGTACAGTTCGGTGGCTGGGGTGGCATCTACGCCCCCAAGGGTCTGCCGGAAGACGTCAAGTCGACGCTCGAGGCCGCTGTCAAGACGGCTGTTGACTCCGAGAGCTACCAGTCATTCCAGAAGAATGCGGGCAACCTCGTGGTGTACCGCAACTCGGCCGACTGGACGACGTTCATCAACGAGCAGTTCGAACAGTTCAAGCAGCTGCTGGGCTAAAACATGTCCGAACTCGCTCAAGACGAGTACCAGGGTGAATCTCCGTCGAAACCCCTGGAGATCACCTTCGCGGCAATCGCTCTCGCGGTGTCAGCGGGATACCTGGCCTTGGCCATGCGTATCCCGCTGCGCCGCGAGGTGCTGCCCGGCCAGATTGACGCACGTTTCTGGCCCACGCTCATCGCGGTCGCTGCCATCGCGGCATCCGTTGCTCTGCTCGTGATTGCCATCACCCGCCCCGCGCCAACGCGTGAGGATATCGAGCGGATCCAGCCGGGCGGTGTCGTTCGCGTCGTTGTGACGCTCGCACTCTCAGCGGTCTTCATCGCCCTGTGGGCGGTTGGCAGCGTCGTGCTGTTTGGTTACCGCTTTGAGCTGTTCCCGATCCTCGCCGGTCTCCTGACCGCGGCACTCATGCTGGTTTACGGTCACCGCCGCTGGTTGAGCCTGATCATCTACTCCGTCTCCGTCGCCGCGTTCATCTACATCGTCTTCGGCATGCTGTTGAGGATTCCGCTATGAACGCGTTTTTCGAGGGCATCAACGCCCTCCTCGATATCTCGATCCTGCTGTACATGCTCGTCGGGCTCCTCTTGGGGTTCATGGTGGGCGCCTTCCCGGGTGTGACCGCGACGATGGCCGTTGCTCTCGCAGCCGGCTTTACCCTGACCCTCGAACCCATTCAGGGCCTCGCGGTTCTGCTTACGATCTACGTCGCGGCGAACTATGGCGACCGTGTGCCTTCGATCCTCATCAATACGCCTGGAACGCCCGCGTCGATTGCGACAACGCTCGATGGCTACCCCATGGCCAAACAGGGTCGTGCCGGCCTCGCACTGACGATCTCGGCGATCGTCACGGCCGTCGGCATTCTCGCCTCACTCGTGCTGTTCGCTGTCGCCGCTGTGCCGATCGCAACATTCGCACGCAACTACTTCAAGTCCCCCGAACTGCTTGCGCTCGTCGTATTCGGCATCGCGATCATGATCGGCATTTCGTCGAAGTCGATGCTGAAAGGCATCCTCGCCGGCCTCTTCGGGCTCATGCTCGGAACCGTTGGCACCTATGCGGCAACGGCCGATCAGCGCTTCACCTTCGGCGCACTCACCCTCGTTGAGGGCGTCAACTTCATCGCTGTCATCATCGGCCTTTTCGGCATCGCGGAACTGCTCGACCAGATCCTGACGCATCGCGCAACGCGCGTGCGCCCCATCTCAAGCCTTGGTCGCTGGATGCCCAACAAGAGCGAGCTCAAGTCGGTTGGGCGTGCGACCGCCGTGGGTGGTGGCGTCGGCCTCGGCGTTGGCCTCATCCCCGCGGCAGGTGGCGACATTGCCGGCCTCATCGGTTGGGAACGCGCCCGAAAGGCCTCCAAGCATCCGGAAGAGTTCGGCAAGGGTTCGATCGAAGGTGTTGCGGGCGCTGACACAGCCTCGAGCGCAACCCTCGGTGGCTCGCTCACGACCACGATGGCACTCGGAATTCCGGGTGACTCCGTTATGGCCGTCATGATCGGGTCGATGATCATTTGGGGCATCACGCCGGGCCCGACACTCTTCTCAAACCGGCCTGACCTCGTCGTCTCGATCGCTGGCATCATGCTCGTCGCGACGTTGCTCTCGCTTGGCTTGAGCCTCATCCGTATGCGCGGCATGGTCAAGCTCCTCGATGTGCCGCAGCCGTACCTGTGGAGTGGCATCCTCCTCTTCTGCATCGTCGGCACCTACGCGACCTCGAACAGCCTCTCGACCGTTGTCACGATGCTCGTCTTCGGCGTTATCGGCCTTTTCCTCAAACGGATGCAGGTGCCCGCTGGGCCCGTTGTACTCGGCTTGCTCCTCGGCCCGCTTGCGGAAGAGAACCTCGCTCGCACGCTTGCGATTCTGCCGACGCGCCCGTTCTTCGAGGTCGTCAGCCCCATCGCGATCATCCTGCTCGCGCTCGCGGTGCTCTCGATCGTCGTTCCGGCCATCCGTCAGGCTCGCAAACCTGTCGCCGACCGCCGTTCGATCGAGGAATCTGTGCTCGACACCGAGAGTGAGATTCAGCTCGAGTACGCCAAGAGTGAGCTCGCCGACCGCGACGACCTCTTGACAGCGACCATCCGCACCGATGCAGAAAACGCAACCCCATCCCCCAAGAAACGCAGCAAGCGAGCGAAGGATAAATGAGCAACTACAACATCCTCACGGCGATCCCGACGGCCTTCGATCGGTGCGGTGCGCTCGACATTGACGGCACCCGTGAGATCTTCCGGTACGTCGCGAAATCGGGCAACGAGGGTGCCTTCGTGCTGGGGACGACGGGTGAGTTCCCGGCGGTTGATGCGGATGAGTTCCGCCAGATCGTCGGGGCCGCAATCGATGAGTTATCAGCTGCCATGCGCGTCATCGTGCACGTCGGGCGGCCAAGCACCTTCGAGGCCGTGCGCCTCGTGCAGATCGCTCGCGAACTGGGCGCGACCGAGTTCGCCGCCCTGACGCCGTACTACCTCAAGGCATCGGATGCCGCGATGTACGACTACTTCGCAGCGCTCGCGGATGCTGTGGGCGACGGCCGCTTGTATGTGTACGTCTACCCCGCTCGGAGCGGCAACCCGGTTTCGCCCGCCTTGCTTGCCCGCCTGGCTGAGATCCCGCAGGTCGTTGGGGCGAAGGCGAGCGAGCTGACGCTCGACGAGATCGCCGCGTATCGGGCCGCTGTTCCGCATGATTTCGAGTTGTACACGGGGGCTGATCGCGACCTCATCGCGGCGACTGACGTTGGCGCACAGGGGGTTGTCTCGGGCGTCTCGTCGGTGACTCCCAAGCCGTTCCGCGCGCTCGCTGATGCTGGCCGTGCGGGTGATGAGGCAGCGATCGCTCGTGCGCAGACCGACGTCGATGCCGTTGTTGGGCTCATCGGTGGCGACATGGCCCGTATGAAAGAGGCGTACCGCGTGCTCGGAGTCGTGGATGCGTATTGCCGCATGTCGCTTGACGAACCGGATGCGGCAACGTGTGAGCTCATTGCGAGTGAGGCACCGAAGTACGCGTAGCGCGTGTTACTCGTACTTATGTACGATTATGGCTCCGTTTGCTTTCTGCTTGATCACCTCCGATTCTCGCACTTCTTTGGCTTTCTTCGAACATTTCTTCGTAAATGTCAGAGGTCGGTGCAAGAATTGAAGCATGAACCCAATCACCGCTCTCGAAGCAGCACTCGCCGAGTTGCGCGCCTCGTGGGTGGGTGCTGAGTCGACAGATTCTTACGGATCGTTCGCGGAACTGCAGCGCTCGGGTCTCGTCCCGGTTGGGTCGAATCTGGGATCGATGGCCCATCAACTGACGGCCCAGTTAACTCTGTGGGCAGCGCAGGTGGCGCGCGAGTCGGGCTCTGAGCTGGGCGCCGAGTCATTGGCGAAGCAGCACGGGTACCGCAATGCGACACACCTTGTCGCCGCAACGCTTGGCATCTCGACCGGTGAGGCACAGCGGCTCATTCAGGTTGGCGAGGCAACAACGCCGCGCATGACCTTGAGTGGCGATCTTGCGCCGGCGAAGCATCCGCATGTTGCCGGGGCAATGGAATCGGGCGCACTCGGAGTTCAGGGTGCGGCCATGATCATCGAAATGCTCGACCGGGTTGTGTTCCGGGCGGGGCTCGAAGAGACGGCCCATGCAGAACGTGTTCTGTGCGAGCAGGCTGCGGGGCTCACGCTTGCGCAGCTCGCCAAACTCATCGCACGGGCAGAGTCGTGGCTCGACCCCGACGGCGTTGAACCGACCGAGCAAGAATTGCGTGCCGGGCGATCGCTGAAGATCACCGAGCGCGGCGGCATGGTGCACCTCGTGGGCAAGTTCGACCCCGAGACGGGTGCGCCTATCAAGGCCGCACTCGAGGGAGTCGTCAACGCGCACTACCGGGCGTCGCAGAACGACGAGTTGCCGAACGAAGACCCTCGCACCTACACGCAGGTGCAGGCAGATGCCCTTTCCTCGCTGTGCGAGCATGCGCTGGGGTGCACGAACGACATGCCAACGGATGGCGCGAGCGTCGTCGTGCGCGTTTCACTCGAAGATCTACGGGCAGGAACGGGCCACGCAACGATCGACGGAATCGCGCAGCCCATCTCGATCGCAACCGCCCGCAAGCTCTCCGCAGTTGGCGGCGTCATCCCTCTCGTACTGGGTGGCGACGGCGAGATTCTCGATCAGGGTCGGCAAAAGCGCCACTTTACGAAGGCGCAGAAGCTCGCCTTGATTGAGCGCGACGGCGGGTGCGCAATGTGCGGGCTCCCGCCGAGTATGTGCCACGTTCACCACATCGCGTGGTGGTCATGCGGCGGGAAGAGCGATCTTTCAAACGGCATCCTCTTGTGTTCGAGTTGCCACCATCGCGTTCACGACAACGGGTGGGATATCCAAATCGAAGATGCCACCGCACGATCGAAAGTGTGGTTCATTCCCCCACCCCACCTCGACCCATCCCAAATCCCCCGCCTCGGCTCCCGAGCCAAGTTCGACTACGTCGCTGCGGCCTAGGTGTTCTTCCCCGTGAGGTTGTGAACGCGGGAGGCTGGTGTTGAGCCACCGATTCCGGTGTGGGGTCTGTGGTGATTGTATTCGTGGAGCCAGGCGTCGTATGTCTTGGTGCGGGCTTCGTCGCTGAGATAGGTCTTGGCGTATGCCCATTCCGTGGCGAGGGTGCGGTTGAAGCGCTCGACTTTGCCGTTGGTTTGTGGCCGATACCCACGAGTGAAAACATGGCCCGTGCGCTCTCCGAGCGCTGCAGCGAACTCGCGTGACCGGTAGCAGGCACCGTTATCGGTCATCACAGATTCGACTTCGAATCCTGCCTCCCACCGTCAGGGATACGGCCAAGCTTTTTGATATCAACATGCACGAGCTCACCAGGTGGTAACTGATCCGGTGCGGTTCCCACCTGCGGTTGAACCGCAACGCGATAATGCGTCGCTCCGTGCGCTGGGTCAGCTGCCTCGGGCAGTGGTGCGGGCGCGATGAACGATCCATGAGCGATAGCCCAGCCCGATACCGCCTCGCCCACCGTGACGCTTCGTTTGCCTCAAGTGTTCACAACCTGTCAGGGAAGAACAGCGAGCCACATCATGAAGGCCCTGCTGGCGCCAGCGATAAGCCCCTCATCAATCGCACGACCAATCGCCCACGGCGTGAGGGCAAGGCCCATGAGCCAAACGACATCACAGACGATGCCCTGCACGACAGTCGTGCGCTGTTCGCGGATGACCCAGAGGAGGAAACCAACGGGCGTCACCCCGGTGGGTGGCGGCGTATATGCCTCGGGTATCCGGATCATGAAGCGTTCATTACGGCGCAAGCCCCCGGATGCGGAACTGCTCGACGTGATACACACCCCAGGTGCACGTGTTCCACTGGCTCACACTCAGGTGCAAATCATTAAGCGTTGAGCCGGGGATGATGTAGCCACCATAGAGCTGCGCGACGTGCGTGTTGTCTTCTTCATTCCACTCGCAACCGTGCAGGAGCGTGATCTTCTCTGCCGTGTACAGGTTGTCGGTCGGGGTGTTGAGAATCATGGCATCGATGCGGTAATCGCCCGCGTTGAACCAGGTGAGAATCCACTTCCCACCGAGCGGGCGCAGGCACATCTCGCCGAACTTGCCCGGCAGAATCTGCGTGACGGGCTTGCCCCCGGCCCCATGATCCGTTCGAGAAACCCCATCGCTGCCGAGCCCCCACGTGATGCACTGGAACTTCCCACCCGCCATATCGGCCGGGAACTGCACGCCCGTGTGCTGCCACGTTGCACCGTTGTCATCTGACTTCCAGATCTCGGTCCACCGAACGTCACCAAATTCGGGGCCGCTAACGATCGCGTGCAGGTACATCCGATTGCCGACCGAGAACGATCGACTTGGTTTCTTCGGGTGTTGCCCTCATTGTTCGACTCCTTTGTCGAGATTTGGGAGAGGCTCTTTCTTACTTGAGGCCCGCCATCTTGATGTTGCCGATGATCTGGCGCTGGAAGATGAGGAAGATGATGACGACGGGTGCTGCCGCGAGAACCGAACCGGCCATGAGCAGACCTAGCTCCGTCGATCGTTCCGAGCGGAACGTCGCGAGGTACTGCTGCACGACGTAGCGCTCCGGTGTCGTGATCGTCATGATGGGCCACACGTAGGAGTTCCAGTAGGCAAGGAAGCCTGTGATACCCATCACAACGAACGGTGGCTTTGAGAGCGGCAGGAAGATGTGCGTGAAGATACGGAACCGGCCGCATCCGTCAAGCATGGCGGCTTCTTCCAAGCTCGCGGGAATGTTCAAATAGAACTGGCGGATGAAGAACACCGATCCAGCCGCAGCGGCACCGGGAACAACGAGCACAGCGAGTGTGTCGAGCATCGAGAGCCGCGTGACGACGATGAAGCTCGTGAGCAAAATCGTCATGCCGGGGATGAACATGGTGCCGATCACGAGCACCCACAGCACACCCTTGAACCGGAAGTCGAGTCGCGCGAAGGCGTAGGCGGCAAGCGAATTGACCGTGAGCCCGAGCAGTGTGAACAGAATGGCGCCCATGAAGGTCCACCCCATGGTTCGCAAGAACGTTGGGTCGGATGCGATCTGCACATAGTTCTGCCACTGCCACACTTCGGGGAAGAACTGGAAGGGCGTCTTGATGACTTCGGTCTTGGTCTTGAAACCGGCGATGATCATCCACGCGAGCGGGAAGAGCGCCGCGAAGATGAAGATGAGCCCAAAGAGCGCCTTGAAGATGAGAACGAACCAGTCTTTGCCGGTCTGAGGCATCTTGACGCGTCGGTGTGGCTTCTTGCCGCCCAGCACGACACGGCTCGTTGCGTCGGAGACTCGCTCGAAGTTTTCCTGCGTTGGGATCGAAGTCATGTCAGTCGACCAGCCTCTCGGAGTTGACGAACTTGAAGACGAGCGCCGAGACGGTACCCAGCACGACGAACATCACGAGCGCTGCCGCAATGGAGTAGCCAACGTTGATGTCGTTTCGGAAGTGGTTGAAGATGAAGAGGTTTGGCAGCATCGTCGAGTCAAGTGGCCCACCGCTCGTCATGATGAGGGGCAGCTCGAACTGTTGAATCGCGGCGACGAAGCCCGTGATGAGCAAGTACAGCGAGATGTTCTTCATCTGCGGGATTGTGATGTGCCACGTCTTCTGGCGCCAGTTTGCGCCCTCCATGGCGGCCGCTTCGTAGTACTCCTGCGGAATATCGACCATGCCCGCGACCATGATGAGTGAGGTCAGCCCCATGCCCAGCCAGATGGCGGGAACCGCGATTGCCGCGAGCGCCCACTTGGGGTCGGCGAGCCACGCGACCGGGTCAACACCGAACTTGCCGAGGAACCAGTTGAGCAGGCCGCCCGAGTAGTTGTAGATGAGTACGAAGATGATCGAGGTAATAACACCCGAGATGATCGTCGGAATGTAGATGCTGACCTTGAGTGTGCTCGCGAAGCGCTTCGAGACGCTCACGACAAGGCTCGCGAACAGGAAGGCGAGCACAAGCATGACAGGGACCGTCATGAAGACGAAGAGGAAGCCGCGGCGGATCGAGTTCCAGAACAGGCGGTCAGTCAAAACATCGCGGAAGTTCTTGAAGCCAACAAACTCGGGATCCTTGTAGAAGCTCCAGTCGTGGAACGACAGGTACCCCGCGTAGATCGCTGGCCAAATGACGAAGATGCCAAGCAGCGCGACAACTGGCAACAGGAAGAGATACGCGATCTTTCCGTCACGGTACTTGTAATCTGCGTGCCGCTTTTTCGTGCCCGCCTGTGGCGTTACTAACGCCTTGGTCTCGCTCATGCTCACCTCGTCGTGAAAACTTTGCTCATTGAATGAGGGAGGGCGAGCCGACCATTGCGGGGTCGGTGCACCCTCCCTCATCTCCGTGTGGATTAGTTCTTCGGAGCCTTCGAGGGCAGATCCTCACGTTCAATGATCGTGTTGATCTCGCTCTCGGCTGTTGCGATCGCGGTGTCGAAGTCAGCCGCACCCTTCATGTAGGTCTCCATTGCGGTACCTACCGAGAGCAGCACGTCCCACGGGTATGTCGGGCCGGGGATAGCCGTCGGTGCGATGTCGTTCATGACAACACCCGACCACGGAGCCTCCTGAGCGCCACCGGTTGCCGAGACTGCCTCGATAACCGACTCACGAACGGGAACCTTGGTGAACTGCGTCACAACGAAGAAGTCGACGAGGTTCTCGGGGTCACCAGCGAGTGCCCACTGCAGGAAGTCACCTGCACCCTCGGCGTTCTTTGCCTTACCGTCGACGACCCACTTGAAGTCACCGAGCGTCGTAGCCGTGCGGTCGTTACCTGCGGCGGAGGTTACGAACGGAGCAACACCGGTCTTGGCGAGCATGTCGGGGAAGTCCGAACCAACCTCGGACATCATCCACGAGCCCGAAACCTTCATGGCAACCTTGCCCTCGCCAAAGTCGGGAGCTGCGCCGTACCAGTTCATGGCCTGAGCGGGCATCCACTTGTTGTCGTAGAGCTTCTTGTAGTTGTCAAAGAGTTGACGGTACTCGGGGTTGTTGATGTTTGGTGCGGTCCAGTCGTCGGTCAGTGCGAAGTGATCCGAGAAGTTGTACTGCAGACCGTTCGTGGCCCACGCCATGGTTGCTGCGTCATCGGCTGGAGCGATGCAGAACTGGCCCTCACCGAGGGTCGGCTGGATCTTCTCGCAGTAGCTGAACAGTTCATCCCACGTCTTGGGCGGCGTCTCAGCGTCGAGGCCAGCAGCCGTGAACATGTCTTTGTTCCAGAAGAGCACCGTCTGGGGCTCGAGCAGCAGCGGGTAGGCGTAGAACGTGCCGTCGATCTCCGAGACGCGGCGTGCGTTCTCGGTGATCTCCTGCAGTGCTGCGTCGTCGACGATGCCGTTGAGTTCGTGCAGCTGGCCTGCACCAACAGCTTCTTCGATTGCACCTGCGTGCGTATAGATGTCAGGAGCGTTGCCGGCAGCCTGTGCCGCCTTCATCTTCTGGTCCCATGCATCTGCAGGAACCTCGGTCACATTGACGACGTACTGGTCTTGCGCAGCGTTGTACTTCTCAACGATGGCCTTGTACCACTCGTTCTCGGCCGGCGTGAAGGTGCGGTGCCAGAACTCAACGGTCGTAGCACCCGAGCCTTCGCCCGTCGTTGCGTTGTCGGTGTTTTCGGGAGCGGCTTCACCCGGCGTGCTCGACCCACAAGCGGTGACGAGCGCAGCAGCGGAAATCGCCGCGACAACGCCGAGCATGGCCCGGCGCGTGCGTTTTGTGATTGGCATGTGTTCCTCCTTTGGAACGAAACTCATCCTTGAGTTGCTAGGGCTTAGCGTGCGACGTCGAAGACCAGCGTGTTTTCACACCCCGAGTCGTCGGCTACGGCAAGAGTATACGAAATCGATTTCACGCGCAAGAGTCTGCACATTCACTGCTTTCGATCGAGGTCCATCGAGAACCAGTAGACGTTGTACGGGCCCCACAGCGACATCGTGAAATACACCGTGCGCCCGTCATCCGAAACGTATTTCGGATGCATGTAGGGCGAGTACAGCCCGTGGTAGTCGTCGACCGAAACGAGCTCGATGGCATCGCCCCACGGGCCCCACGGCGTCACACCCTCACGGATGTAGGCGTTGCCGATATCCGAGTAGGTCATGATCCAGCGATCGAGGTAGTCAGACCAGATCACGGAGTGCTCACCGACCGTCGGCGGGATGATGAGCTCGGCCTCTTCGAGATTCGAACTCCACACGGGGTCCTCACCCTCAAGACCCGCGAAGTACTCGTATGAACCGAGGTCTTCCACGGCATCCGGGCTCGCCTCAACACGCATGAGCTTGACACCACCGAAGCGCCCCGAGGGGATGGCCCACAGGTAGACCCAGTTCTTGCCACCCTCGGCGATCTGGGCGCTTGTGATTTGGATGAAGTTCGAATCGCCCGGCCACTCGACGCCCTCGACGCGCTCCCACGTCTCACCGTTATCGCGCGAGACAATAAGCCCCGCATAGTTGGCATCCCAGGCGCCCGCGTCGCCCCAGTGCCGCACCGACATGAACCCGACGTAGATATTGCCATCGACAACGAAGCCGCCCGTGGGGATTTTCGTAACCTCGCCACCCGCATCGTTGCCGTCGTGATCACCCTCGATGAGGGCCTCGGCGAGGCCCAGGTCGTCGACGTGCCAACGGTCAAAGGTGATGCCATCCGTGGGGTCGGTATCGGTTGAGAAGGCCGCGACATTTGAACGCCAGAACCCACCCTGCCCGCCATACGATTCGGGGTCCCGTTCGCCAAAGGTGTCGCCAAAAACGAAGAGCATTTCTTCGCCGACATCGACCATCCACCCCAGGTCTGTGCCCGCGACCGAGACAGCCTCGGTGTTGTTGATAGCCTCGGGGCCCGTGAGCTTCGCGATCTCTGTGACGTTGCTGACGCCCTCGAGCACGAATGGTTTGTCGGGGTTTGTGTCGAGCTGCATTGCTCCTCCAGACGTGCAGGCGGTGAGCATGAGCGCTGCCACTCCCGCGAGCGCAAACAGTGCTCGACGCCCTTGGGTGCGTGCGTGTCTCATGATCCTCCTCGATCGCGTTTTCATCGACTGTAGCGAAATCGATTTCAGATGTCGAGGCATCCGATGATTCGTCACACTCACAGGTGGATGTCGCACTTGCCCGGCAAACTAGAACCATGACTTCTCGTGCTGGGCAGCCCGCTGAACAACAAGACCTCGTCGATGTCGACGCACTCATTGACGCGTACTACGACCGCAAGCCAGACCCAACGGTCTCGGCCGAGCGCGTGAGCTTTGGCACGAGCGGCCATCGCGGCTCGGCACTCAGCGGCAGCTTCAACGAAGAACACATCCTCGCAACGACGCAGGCGATCATTGATTACCGTGCCGAACAGGGCATTGTCGGCCCCCTCTTCCTCGGGCGCGACACCCACGCGTTGAGCCTCCCCGCTGAACGCAGCGCCATTGAGGTGCTCGTCGGGAACAGCACGCAGGTCCTTGTCGACTCGCGCGATTCCTGGGTGCCGACCCCCGCCCTGAGCCACGCGATCCTCACGTACAACAACAACCCTGACGTCGATCCCGCCGACGGCATCATCGTCACGCCGAGCCACAACCCGCCCCGCGACGGCGGCTTCAAGTACAACCCGCCCACGGGCGGCCCGGCCGATACGGATGCCACCAATTGGATTGCCGCGCGCGCGAATCAGTACCTCGAGAACGGCCTCGAAGGCGTCAAGCGCGTGCCGTTCGATGAAATCGACCGCGATGCACTCGGCGAGTATGACTTCCGTCAGGCCTATGTCGACGACCTCCCCAACGTCATCGATATCGACGCCATCAAGGAGGCGAAGGTGCGCATTGGTGCCGACCCGCTGGGCGGCGCATCCGTTGAATACTGGGAGCTCATCGCTGAGCAGTACGGCCTCGACCTGACGGTGCTCGGCCCAGGCGTCGACCCCACGTGGAAGTTCATGACGCTCGACTGGGACGAGAAGATTCGCATGGACCCTTCGTCGCCCAACGCCATGGCAGCGCTCGTGGCACAGGCCGCCGACGGCGGCTTTGACGTGCTGACGGGCAACGACGCGGATGCTGACCGCCACGGCATCGTGACGCCCGACGGTGGGCTTATGAACCCCAACCACTACCTCGCGGTCGCGATCGCCTACCTCTTCACGAACCGGCCGAACTGGCCAGCGGATGCCGCCGTCGGCAAGACGCTCGTGTCGAGCATGATCATCGACAAGGTCACGGCCGACCTCGGCCGCCGCCTCTACGAAGTGCCCGTGGGGTTCAAGTGGTTCGTCGATGGGCTGCTCAACGGCTCGGTCGCCTTCGGTGGCGAAGAATCTGCGGGCGCTTCGTTCCTCAAGCGCGACGGCTCGGTGTGGTCGACCGATAAAGACGGCATCATCCTCTGCCTCTTGGCAGCCGAGATCATCGCGGTCACGGGCAAGAGCCCCAGCGAGCTCTACCGCGAGCTGGAAGACCAGTACGGGGCGAGCGCCTACGCGCGCGTCGATGCCCCGGCAACCCCCGAACAAAAAGCCAAGCTCGCAGCGCTCTCACCAGCGGATGTTTCGGCCACCGAACTCGCGGGCGACCCCATCACAGCCAAGCTCTCAAACGCCCCGGGGAACGACGCGCCCATCGGCGGCTTGAAGGTTCAGACGGAATACGCCTGGTTCGCCGCTCGCCCCTCTGGCACAGAAGACGTCTACAAGCTCTACGCCGAATCCCTCAAGGGGCCCGAGCACCTAGCTGAGGTACAGGCCGAGGCCCGTAAAGTCGTGAGCGACGCACTTTCCTAGAGGGGATCACATTGACTACCAACACCTGGCTCGTGACCGGCGGCGCCGGCTACATCGGCTCGCACGTTGTGCGCGCACTGCAAGAAGCTGGCCTGACCCCCATCGTGCTCGACGACCTCTCGAGCGGTCACGCGAACTTCGTGCCAGAGGATGTGCCCTTCGTTGAGGGCTCGATTCTCGATGCCCAGCTCGTGCAAGACACCCTGCAGAAGTACGTTGTCGACGGTGTCATTCACGTCGCGGGCTACAAGTACGCGGGCGAGTCGGTCAAAAAACCGTTCCACACCTACGAGCAGAACGTCGAGGGCACCCGCGTGCTGCTCGAGGCCATGGCGAAGCAGGGCATTCAGAGCATCGTCTTCTCATCGTCGGCAGCGGTTTATGGAACGCCGGATGTCGACCTCGTCGTCGAAGACACCCCCAAGGCGCCCGCGAGCCCCTACGGCGAATCGAAGCTCATTGGCGAGTGGCTCATCCGCGACGCATCCGTTGCTCGCCCCGAGGGCAACCCCCTGCGCTATACGAACCTGCGCTACTTCAATGTGGTCGGTTCGGGCTATGACGACCTCTATGACTCGAGCCCGCACAACCTCTTCCCCATCGTTTTCGAGAAGTTACTCAACGGCGAGACACCGCGCATCAACGGCGACGACTACAACACCCCCGACGGCACCAATGTGCGCGACTACGTGCACGTGAAAGATCTCGCGGATGCCCACGTCGTTGCCGCCCAGCGCCTCGCCTCGGGTGAGCCTGTCGAGCCCGCCTACAACCTCGGTTCGCAGAACGGTCTGAGCGTCAAAGAAATCATGGACGCCATGGTGCGCGGCACGGGCATCGACTTTGTTCCCGAGATCGGCCCGCGACGCCCCGGCGACCCAGACCGGATCGTTGCGACGGGCGAGGCCGCAGCGCGCGACCTCAACTGGCAGAACCGCTACACGGTTGACGAGATGGTGCAGTCGGGGTGGCAGGCTCGCAAGAACGCGGGATGACAGCCCCCATCGTCGAGACAACGCTCGGCCCCGTGCGCGGGGTCGCGCGCGGGGCCGATTCGGCGTTCTTCGGCATCCGCTACGCCAAGGCTCCCGTGGGCGAGCTGCGGTTCATGCCGCCCGAGCCCCTCGAAGCCTGGCAGGAACCAGCGGATGCCACGAAGTTCGGCCCCACGCCGCAACGCTGGCTCGATCCCGAGGCCGTCATCGTTGAGCGCAAGGTCGACGGCAGCGAGATTCTCAACCTCAATGTCTTCACGCCCGACACCGCTGGCAGCGCGCCCGTGCTCGTCTACATCCACGGTGGCGCCTACGTCGGTGGGGCGCCCATCAGCCCGTGGTTCGATGGCGCTCCGTTCACGCGCGACGGCATCGTGCTCGTCACGCCGACGTATCGGCTCGGCTACAACGGCTTCGCGCACATCGACGGTGCCCCCGACAACCGTGGCGTGCTCGACTGGATCGCCGCGCTCGAATGGGTGCAGGCCAACATCGCAGCCTTCGGTGGCGACCCCGCCCGCGTAACAATCGCGGGGCAGTCGGCAGGTGGTGGGGCCGTGCTCATGCTGCTCTCGCTCGAGCGTGCTCAGCACCTCTTCGCGCAGGCGATCGCGTTCTCCCCCGCCATGAACGAGAACACGGCGGCCGCGGCGATCGAGAACGGCAAACTCCTCGCTGAGCGTGCGGGCATCACGCCCGACCTCGAAGGCTTCCGCTCCAAGACAGAAGACGAGCTGCTCTACCAGCAGGGCCAGATCGCGGCGAGAGACTCGGCGCTTCGACCCATCCGCTCCGGCTTGCGGTGGGAACCGTTCGTCGATGGTGTCACGCTGCCGCGCCCACCCATTGCGGCGATCGCGAGTGGTGCTGGGCACGACAAACCCCTGCTCATTGGTGCGACGCGAGACGAGATTCCCGTGCCCGAGATTCGCGGATCAGGGCTCGTGCCGGGCGCCCTCGCTGTTCGCTACGCGAGCGGAAGCGGCCGGATCACGCGCGCGTGGCGCAAAGCGAACAAGAGCCTCCGCCGCGGCGCCGCTTCGATCGCGCACTATGCGACCGCTCGCGTGTTCCATTCCTTGATCGTGCGCACAGCTGCAGCGCGCGAAAAAGCGGATGCCGCAACGTGGGTTTACGAGTTCACCGAACCCGGCGCGCGCTTCGGCGCCGCGGCAGCGCACTGCACCGACCTGCCGTACTGGTTCGATTGCCTCGGTGCGGAAGGCGTCGCAAAGCAGCTAGGCGAGCACCCCTCGCAAGCGCTCGCCGATGAGATGCACGGCGCAATCGTGCGCTTCGTCTCCAGCGGCGACCCGGGCTGGCCAGCCTTCGAGCGCGACGGCGACGTCAGCGGCGAGGTACGCATTTTCGGCGGTAGCGGCCCCGCACTGCAGCGCGGTGTGTACGACGGAGCTCGCGCCGCGCTGCCCCAGTGGTTCGCCGCGAAGTGACGGTGTTTAGGCCGGGTAGTGCTGGTCGAGCCATCCGAGAAGGTCACCGAAGACCTGCTCGCGCTCGGGCTCGTTGAAGATCTCGTGGCGCCCCTCTGGGTACACGAAAACCGTGACGTCGTCGAAACCAGAACGGGTCTTGTAGGCCTCGGCGAGCTTGTGATTGCTCTCGGCGCCACCGACAGAATCGTCGCGACCGACCATGAGCAAAATGGGGAACGTGCCATTGACTGCATCCGCCAACCCCTTCTTGGGGCGGCCGAACATTTTGAGCGTGTCTGCGACACCGAAGAGCTTCATCATGGGCTCTTCCGTCGTGAGCGGGTCGTCGCGGAATTGCTTCCACACCTCGGGGTCGCGCGAGAGCCATTCGAGCCCGTGCGCCTCTGGCCCAGCCCAGCGAGCATTGAGCGGCTTGGCACTCAGTGAGCCGGGGACGCGATAGGCGCTGCCGGAAAGGATGAGCCCTGAATAGGCCTCGGGGTGTTCGTTCAACAGCATCTGCGCGAGGAAGCTGCCCCACGAGTGGCCGAGCAAGATGAGCGGCAGCCCGGGGTTCTCGGCGTGCGCAATCTCGCTCAGTTGCCAGACGGCGTCGAGCGTGGCGTTGTGCCCGCCGGGGCCCAGCTTGCCGAGCTTCGATGCGTCGCCCTCGTGCTGCTGAATACCCGTGCGCCCGTGGCCGCGGTGGTCGTCGGCATACACGATGAACCCGGCATCCGTGAGCTTGCCAATGACCTCGTCGTAGCGGCCAGCGTGTTCGCCCACGCCGTGCAAAAGCTGAATGACGCCGCGCACAGGCGCTTTGCCCTCGTGCTTGTCATAGACGATTTTGACGCCGTACGTGTCGGTGAACTCTGCTGTTGTTGCCCCCATACCTCACACTGTAGCGGCGCACAGCGACAATCCACTACCGCGCCCAGCGCCCGTGCAGCGGATCGGGCGTAGGCTGGACAAGTTGTAAAGGTGGCTGCATGAACTCGATGTTCCGATCATTCGCGTCGTTCAACTACCGCGTCTGGTTCATCGGAGCACTCGTCTCCAACATCGGTGGGTGGCTACAGAACACCGCGCAAAGTTGGGTCGTACTGACCGAGCTGACCGAGAACGACGCGGCCGCCATGGGCATCACGATGGCGCTTGCCTTTGCGCCGCCGCTCCTCCTCGTCGGAGTGACCGGATGGGTCGCCGACAAGTTTGATCGCCGCAAGCTCATGCTCGTGACGCAGACCCTCATGATCCTCATTACGGTCTCAATCGGCCTCATGCTCGTGACAGGCCACATGACGCTGCCCATCATGTACACCTTCGCGCTCATTTCGGGCACCGTCATGGCGTTCGACAACCCCGCGCGTCAGGCTTTCGTGAGTGACCTCGTCGACAAAGAGAACGCAGCGAACGCGGTTGCGCTCAATGCCGCATCCTTCAACGTTGCGCGCATGATCGGCCCCGCCGTCGCGGGCCTCATGGTCGTCGCGGTCGGCAGTGGCTGGGTCTTCTTCGTTACGGCGTTCACGTTCTTGGCGCTCATAGTTTCGCTCGTGCGCATCCGGAGTTCTGAGCTTGTGCCGCGCCCCAAGCGCGGTGCTGGCGAGGGCGGATTGCTCGGTGGGTTCCGGTACGTCATGGGTCGGCCCGACCTCGCAGTCGTATTCGTCATGGTGTTCCTCGTGAGTGCCCTCGGTATGAACTTCCCCATCTTCGCCTCGACCATGGCGCTCGAGTTTGGTCACGACGCCGACGGCTACGGCATCCTTTCGTCGATTCTTGCGATCGGTTCAGTCGCGGGCGCACTGCTCGCCGCGCGACGTTCGCGAGCCATGGTGCGCGTTATCGTGCTCGCTGCTGGCGGCTTCGGTGTTGCCGCGGCGGTCTCGGCCGCCATGCCCTCGTACTGGCTCTATGCCGTGTGCCTCATCTTCACGGGGTTCTGCGTCGTGACGATGCTCACGACCTCGAATGGCTACATCCAGACGACAACCGACCCGCACTACCGCGGGCGCGTGCTCGCCCTCTACAGCGCGATCCTTCTCGGCGCGACACCGCTCGGGGCACCCCTCGTCGGATGGGTCGTCAATGCAGCCGGCCCTCGAGTCGGCATTCTCGTCGGTGCTGCCGGCGGGTTCATCGCCTTCACGGTCGGCGCCATCTGGATGCTGCGCTCGGGGCGCATGCACCGCTCAGGGCGTTTCGGCGTGACGGTCGACCCGACCATTTCGATCTCGACGATCGAGGGTGCCGTTCCGGAAGAATTCTCAGAGCAGCTCGCGCAGACGGCCTCGATTCCCATCGTCGACCCCGAGAAGAAGCGCGACAAGCACTAGGGATGCTTCCCTAGACGCGGTCGAGGCGTGCGACACCGATCTTCGAATCGGCCATGCCGTAGAAGACATATGTCGTGCCGTCGATAACCTCGATTGCCGTGGGGAACACGACGTTGCCGACCGTGCCCTCGGTCTCATCGGCCGTAGAGGGTGCCATGAGCGGTTCCGCGGTACGGGCGAGAACGACGGATGGATCATCCGCGCTGAGAATCATGCCACCTGCGGCATAGAAGACGTTATTCTGCGGCACGAAGCCGCCATCCGTCATGGTT
Organism: uncultured Microbacterium sp.; assembly: GCA_964400205.1. GTDB lineage: Bacteria > Actinomycetota > Actinomycetes > Actinomycetales > Microbacteriaceae > Microbacterium. The sequence goes on along the minus strand of CAYNTU010000002.1, from coordinate 104,067 downwards.
CCCGTCACGCCGTGATGCAGCAAGAGCCACCCCTCCGGCACCTCGATGGGTGCGGGGCCTGCGCCGATTTTGAGTTCTTCCCAGTCGAACTCGGGGCCCGCGACGAAGCGGTGCCCGAAGGGGCGCACGAGGGCCGTGATGTCATGCTGGGCTGCGTCAACATCGATGTATGAGATCCAGATGCTCGCGCGGTCATCCGTGATTCCCGCGGGCAGCGGCGGTTGTTCGCTCGGGCGGGTGAATGCGAAATCCCACATGGGGCGGTGGATCATGCCATAGGCCGGTTTGCCATTCGGCCCGGGGACGGGCACGGGGAAGAACACAACGTCTTTGTTCGAGAAGAGGTTGAGGTCGGTATCGAGCGCGTCGTCGTAGGCGAACTGGATGGGCCCGAGACGATCCCAGTTCAGCCCGTCTTTTGAGACGGCAATTGCCGGCTTGGGGCCGAGGGGGCCGTAGGCGACGTACGTCATGACCTTGTACCCGAGCGAGGGGATCTCGGTGATGCGCGGGTCTTCCACGCCGCCGTGATCCGTGCCGTGCTCCCACCCCCGATCAGCCTCAAGCACAACGCCCTTGCGATCGACGCCGACGGGCACGCCATCTTCCATGACGACCTCGCCGATGCCGACGACCGAGCGATTTCCCGCCGCGACAAGTCGCGGGTAGATATACAGCTCACCGTTGTCACCCCACGCTGTCGCGGGGTTCAGCACACCCTCGACCTCGAGTGGATTACCCGGCTCGGGCGCCATGATCGTGCCCAGGCGTGTGAGGGTGTACGGCACGTCCGTGCCGACGGATGCGGCATCCGACTTGTGTGACATTGGCTCCCCTATGACGTGGGCTTGAGGCCGTCGAGCACGAGGCGCAGCTGTTGGACAGCCCAGTCGAGCTCGGTGGGCCGGATGACGATGGGCGGGGCGATGCGCACGGTGATGCCGTGCGTGTCTTTCACGAGCACGCCGCGCTCCATGAGCGCTTCGGCGACCTCGCGACCCGTGCCGTAGGCGGGGTCGATGTCGACGCCGCACCACAGGCCCGCGATGCGGTAGCCCGTCACGCCGTTGCCGACGAGCGGCTCAAGCTGCTCGCGCAGGTGGTCGCCGAGGGCACGGGCGCGCTCCTGGTACTTACCTGTCTTGAGCTCTTCAACAACCTTGTGCCCGATCGCCGAGGCGAGCGGGTTGCCGCCGAAGGTCGATCCGTGCTCGCCCGGCTGGATAACACCGAGTACATCCTCGTTCGCGACAACCGCCGAGACCGGCACGATGCCGCCGCCGAGCGCTTTGCCAAGCACATACATATCCGGCACGACGCCCTCGCGATCGCACGCGAAGGTCTCACCGACGCGGCCGAGGCCACTCTGGATCTCGTCGGCGATGAAGAGCACGTTATTCTCGCTCGAGATCTCACGAACGCGACGCAGGTACCCGTCCGGCGGAATGACAACGCCACCCTCGCCCTGGATTGGCTCGATCAGCACGGCAGCCGTGTTCGGGGTGATGGCTGCTGCCAGAGCATCCGCATCGCCAAACGGCACGATGACGAACCCGGGCGTGAAGGGGCCGAAGGCAGCTCGGGCTTCGGGGTCGGTCGAGAACGAAACGATTGTCGTCGTGCGGCCGTGGAAGTTGCCGTCGGCAACGATGATCTCAGCCTGGTCAGCCGGCACGCCCTTGACGCGGTAGGCCCACGCGCGGGCGACCTTGATGGCCGTCTCGACTGCCTCAGCGCCCGTGTTCATGGGCAAAACCATGTCTTTGCCGCAGAGCTCTGCGAGCGCCGCCGCGAAGGGCTCGAGCTGGTCGTTATTGAACGCCCGGCTCGTGAGCGTCAGTTTGCCGAGCTGCTCGCGTGCAACCGCGACGAGCTCGGGATGAGCGTGCCCGAAGTTCACGGCCGAGTACGCCGCGAGCAGATCGAGATACCGCTTGCCGTCGGCAGAGGTGACCCAGGCCCCCTCGCCCGACGAAATCTCAACTGGCAGCGGGTGATAGTTGTGAGCGAGGTGACTGGTCATGGCTTACCCCTCGCTCGTGTCGCTTGCGCCGCGCAGCTCGAGCGTGCAGCACTTGATGCCGCCGCCGCCCAGCAGCAGTTCGCTGAGGTCGACCGTGACGGGGTTGTAGCCGCGCTCTTTGAGCTGCTCGATGAAGCCCGTTGCGCGCGGGCTCAAGAAGACGTTGAGCCCATCGGATGCTGAGTTGAGACCAAAGACGGCACCGTCGGCATCCGAAACCTTGATGGCGTCAGGGAAGAGCGCTTCGAGCTTGGCCTGCGACTCTTCGTCGAAGGCATGCGGCAGGTAGGCAATCATGGGCTTCTGGCCCGACTCGACGACGGGGTCGAGGATCGTGAGCGCCGTGTCGAGGTGGTAGAAACGCGGGTCGACGAGCTCGAGCGTCACGACCTCTTTGTTGAAGATGCGGCCGACCTCGCCGTGGCTGTCGCCCGTCGAGCGGAAGCCCGTGCCAGCAAGAATGATGTCACCGGCGAGCAGGAAGTCACCTTCGCCCTCCTGCACCTCTTCCGGCACAACAACCTCGAAGCCGTTGTCGCGGAACCACTGCTCGAACGCGGGCTCTTCGCCCTGGCGCTCTTTGTAGTAGAACTTGGGCGGGTAGGCGACACCGTCGATGACGAAACCGCCGTTGGCCGTATAGACCATGTCGGGGAAGTCGGGAAGCTGCTCGATGAGGTCAACCGTGTGGCCGTGCTCGATGTAGGCGTCGTAAAGCTTCTGCCACTGCGCGACAGCCTTGGCGGTGTCGGTCGGGGTGGTCGGTTCCATCCACGGGTTGATCTTGTAGCTCACCGTGAAATACTCCGGCTTGCACATCAGGTAACGGCGCTTATGGGCCGTGCGGGCAGGTGTTGTAACCATGAGTGGTCCTTTTCAGTCACACGCGTGGCGGACGCTGTCCAGGGGCCAGGCTGTTGCCGCCAGGTGTTCACACCGGGGCTGTCGCGCGGGCACGCCGTGGTCTATTCTGCCATGTTCGCACGGGGGTTGCGTGGGGTCGCCGTGCCAAACTCAACGGATGAGCGGGGGTGAGCGGCAGCGGCCGCCGTCCACCCCGTGGCATCCGTTGAGTTTGGCACGCGGCGTTTCGCTCAGCCCGGCACGTGCACCGTCACGGTGGCCTCGTGGGGGCCGCCGCATTGCTCGGAACCGCCCGTGCGAACCCAATCGGGACTGACGGTCGTGTCGACAAGCGTCGTGCCGTTCGCATCGACCGCACGGATGCCGATAGCACCCGAGCCGGGGAAGAAGAGATTCGCCGCCCACACTCCCTGGCGTGAGGAGAGCGATGTCGCGGCGACGACCCTCCCGTCACTGGCGAACTCAGGGTCTTCGCCCAGCACGAGGCCGCTCGGGCATTCGCCGTCCGCGCACGCGTACACGATCTCAACGTCGGATGCGTCGCCCTCAAAGTCAATAAACAGCGTCGACGCATACGCGATTGCTGGGCACGCGATCTCGACCGGCGGGCCAGCGCACGAGGCGGCCGAAATCGCGAGCAGTGCGACCGCGGCAGGGGCGAACCGTCTGCCGCGAGGTTGTGCTTGGTGAGTCATCCGTTCCCCCGGTACGTTGCGTCAGCGAAACACTCCTCGAGAATCGATACGCCGACGTCGGTGACGAACGAATAGGCGTCAAATGTCGGCAACATGCTCACGTTGCTCTCGGCTTCGAACTGTTCGACGCTGTAGCTCGGTTGAACGGCCCGGTTTCGAATCAGGCAGGCGACAATTGGCCCATTCATTTCTGCTTTCCGGAGGCGATCGTTGTCGCCCTGCTGAAGCTCATACATCACCGTGAAGAAGTGCTCGGCGCTGAGCCTCGAACAGTCAGCCAGAGCACCTAGATTCTTCTGCCCATCAGCACCATCATCTGGGACCTGCACCTCACCGCCCTCGTAGCTGAGCAACTCAACGCCCTCCCCGGCCAGGCACCTGCCGAACAGGTCGATGATGCGCTCATACTCTTCGTCAGAGATGTGCCCATCACCCAATGCATCGCGCACCGTTTGAGAGCCACTCTGCTCCCACGCGGCCGCAAATGCGTTCGCATACGGCCCGTCGAAGCGCAGCCGCGGCATGTCGGAGGCTACCGGCTCAGGTGTGATGCGCGGGGCTGCTGGCGCAAAACTGGCGAGCGGCGCGGCCGACTGCAAGTCAGTGCATGATGCCAACGCAAGCGCGGCCAACGCGCTTAAGGCAAGGGCGACCAACCGCCTCATCCGATTTCGCATCACGTCTCTATCTTCACTTACTGTCTGCTGCCCGAACTCCTGAAATGGCGGATGTTCGCGGCAGCTGCCATTTCAGGAGTTCGGCCATGACAACCCACTCACTCGAAGCGCGTGTGCTCGACCTCGGTGTTTTTGCGGGCGGTGCGGAAGGTTGCGAGCACGGCGACGGCTGCGAGCGCGAGACACAGCGCGATCGTCCAGTAGAAGGAAGGCGCGGGCCACGTGACCGTGCGGCGCCCGCCGCTCAGGCCCGAGACAAGCGCCCACGCGGTCAGCGCGCCGAGGCCAATGCAGAGCGCAAAGGTGCTGACAAGCGGCACGGCCGTCTCGAGCGTGAGGGCCGAGCGCAAGGTACGCGGCGGCATCCCAGTGAGCCGCAGCAAACCCAGCACGCGACGGCGATCGAGCACCCCAGCAGTCGTCGCGACCGCGAGTGAGATGGCCGAAATGAGCGTCGCGAGCACGATGCCCGTGTTGGCGAGCCCCGCGTACTGACTCGCAAAATCGAGGCGCCCTGTGAGCGCCAAGTCCGCGCGGGTGGCAGGCGGGCTGTACGGCTGATACCAAGCACGTTCGATTGCAGTCCGTGCCCGCTCGATCGCCGCCGAGGTGCCGTCGGTGTTCGCGATCAACGACCGCGGATGCGCGAGAGGGCCGGTGGCGACGGCATCCGCTATTGGGATCGGCTCGATGGGTTGGGTCGATTCCCAGTTGTTGAAATAGGGGTCGGGAACGACCACCCAATTCGTGTTCGGTGGCACCGTGAGCCCAAGTGCAGCCGCGGCGGCCGCAGACAAGGCGAGACCATTGACGTGGGGATCCTCGATATACAACAGCGTTGTCACGAGTGTGACTCCCGGGACATCACGCAGTGCCGCGAGTTTCGCGGCGCGTTCGGCATCGGTGTCGTTGTAGTCGAGCTGTGCGCTGAGGGCGCTGAGCGGCAACCGCTCGCTTGCTGGCGCAACGACAAACTCATCATCGGTCTCCGTTGTGATCGCAACCGAGAACACCGTGACAACAAACACGGCGATCACAAGCCCACTCACGGAACGAAACACCGATCGCGGATGCTGCTTGATGCGGTTCAGCGCGATCACACCGGAGGCCGCGCGGGCGCGTTTCGCAGCCCATCCGCTCAGCTTCGCCGTCAGCCACGGGCCGATCATGACGAGCCCGATGGCAATGATGGGGAACCCAAACACCAGCTCATAACCGCCGAACGGCAGGCTCCGGCCGAGTCGTTGCCACAGTGGTGTGGCGAACATCATCGCGATGCCCGCGAGGATGAGCCAAACGGATGCGACTCGTGGCGGGCACTCGGGCTGCTCACGGCTCCAGCCAAGCGGCCCAATGTCGGCGCGCAGCGTCGCGGAATATGCGACGACAGTCGCGAGCACAACGACCCCCAGCACGATGAGGATCACGATCACGGGGCTGACGTTGAGGTCGCTCGTGAAGAAGCGCCCGCCCTCGATCGAGATGAGCGCGGCGACCGGAATGGTGAGGCGCCAGAGCACGAGACCCAATACGGCTCCCGCGAGCGCCGCGGCACCTGTCTCGAGTGCCGAGATCTGCGCGACGCGACGCGGCGTTGCGCCCATGAGGCGTAGTGAGGCGAATCGTTCCGCACGGGCAGCCTGACCAAGACGCGTCGCGATGCCGATGAAGATGATGACGGGAAACAGCACCGCAAGCGCGCCGACCAGCGCGACCATGGCGTAGATCGGGTTCGGCGTTCGCTCCCCCTTGAGTTCAGGCAGTCGCTGCGCCTGCGCGAGCGCCGCAATCGCGTCCATCGTCTCAGGAGTTTCGCCCGAGATTGCAACAAGGATGTCGGGGCTCGGGAGCCCAGCCGGGTCGATCGTGCCGATGAGTGTGCCGTAACGGTCACCAAGTTGGTCGGGTGGGGCGGATGCGACAAGCTTCGCAAGCTCGGGCGAGGCGTAGAACTCGCCCGCGGCTGGCGCCTTCGGGATGCCTGGGATTGCAACGGTCGAGTTCGGCGTCGCGGCGAGGTGCACGTGCGTGATGAACTGTTCGCCAAAGAGGTCGAGGTTCGAGGCGATCATGACTTCGTCATCGCTCAGCGGTTGCTCTGAAATCGGCGTCACCTGATCGGAAAGGCCGATGTCAAACGCCGTCGCGCGTTCCGTGCGGTTTTGGAGCCCCGTAAACGAGCCGATGATGAGCAGGAGGAGCGCGACGCCAATCGCAACGCCGACCGCAGTTCCAATGAGTCGCCCCTTACCGCCTTTGCTGCGACCCGCGACGAGCCACGTCAGCTGTGGGGTGCTCACGAGCTGAGACCGCCCGCGCTGATGCGTCCATCGCGCACGACAACCTCGCGGTCGGCGTAGGCGGCGGTGCGCGGGTCGTGCGTTACGACGACGACGGTTGTGCCCTGCTCGCGAGCGGCAGCGGTGAGCGCGTTCATGACGTGCTCAGCCGCGAGCGAGTCAAGGGAGCCGGTCGGCTCATCCGCAAAAATCACTTTGGGATTCGTCACGAGGGCACGGGCGACCGCGACGCGTTGAGCTTGGCCGCCGGAGAGTTCGCCGGGGAGCTTCGCTGTTTCGTTCGCGAGGCCTAGGCGGTCGAGCCACTCGCGCGAGCGGTCGAGCGCTTGCTTGCGGGGCACGTTTTCGAGCAGCAACGGCAGCGAGACGTTGTCGGCGGCGCTCAGGTCCGGTAGCAGTTGCCCGAACTGGAAGATGAAGCCGAAGTTCGCGAGGCGCAGTTTGGCGCGGTCGGTTTCGTTGAGAGTTCCGATGCTTTCGCCCTCGTAGTTGACTGTGCCCTTGTCGGGCGTCAGGATACCCGCGAGCACGTGCAGCAGCGTCGACTTGCCCGAACCCGAGGGTCCCATGATCGCTAGGATCTCGCCCGGCGTAATGTCGAGACTCACGCTGCGCAGCGCCTCGGTCAGCCCGAACGACTTGTACACATCGCGCGCGGCGAGCAGGGGCGCGGTGCTCGTCGTCAGCTTACGAGCGGATGCAACAGCAGACGGCTCACTCATGCGAGCACCTCGCTCCGCAGCTCGCCAAGCCTCGCCGAGGTGAGGTCAATCCAGCGCAGATCGGCCTCCAGGTGGAAGAGCGCGTAGTCGCACAACAGCACAGTTGAAAGATCCGTTGCCTGCTGTTTGCGTCTGGTCAACTCGCGCATCGCGGCCAGGTGCTCGGAACGTTGCACGTCGAGCAGTTGTTCGGCATCGTCGCCAAGCAGGAGCGCGACAACCGTCTTCGCAAAGAGGTTGCTCTGCAGGAACTTCGCGGGGGTGTCGGGCGAAAAGAGCCACTCGACGATGCGCTGGCGACCCGCATCTGTAATTCTGTAGCGCTTGCGGTCGGGGCCACCGCCAGCCTCTTCGCCGAGTGACTCAATGAGGCCGTGCTTCAGCAGCCGCGCGAGCGTCGCGTAGACCTGACCGAACGCGAGCGGCTTGGCCTCGCCGAACCAGCGGTCGTAATCGTGTTTGAGGTCGTAGCCGTAACTCGGCTCGGTGCCGAGCAGCCCGAGCAGCACATTTGCGTTGTCTACCGTGGTCATGATCTCACTCTATACACGCGGTGTATAGTTAAGCAACGGGAGGTTGCCTCATGGGTGCTCGGAGCAGATCCGATACCGCGTTCATCGCGATACTCGCGAGCGTTGCCGGCATCGCGATTCTCTGGGCCGCACTCGCCTGGCTGCCCTCACCGATCGCGTCGTGGGAGACGGTTGCGAAGCCGAGGTCGTTCGCGTTGCAGCCAGTGGGCGCATCCGATTCGATACCGGAATCCGCGGGCTCGCTTGGAGTCAGAGCCAGTCAGATCGCGCGCGCGAGATGCTGGCCGACGAGCACATCAGCGGTGACGAGATAATCGAAATGTATGCGGCGTTTCAGCAGTGCTTGGCCGAGCAAGGCATCACGCTGATCGGTTACGGCGAGGGTGGCGGGTTCAGCACAGAGTCGGGGCTCATGGGCGAAGAGAAGTTCATTGTGCGACTCGATTTCTGTCGCACCGCAACGGGTGAGCCCTACATCGAACTGCTCCACCGCGAAGAGAACCGCGAAATCTCCCCCTGAAACCCCACCCCAAAATCGAGTGGTCAGAAAATGGGGTCAAAACACCCAATATCGGGCGAAACCCCGGCTTCAAGACCGTTTTTTGACCACTCGATCGAGGAGGGGCGCCCACGTGCTCGGGGCGGGCTGGCGCGTCGAAGGCAGGCGTGACTCTTGCGACCACTCGTGCACCCAGGCAGGAACCTCATCGGGGATGTCGCCGAACTCGCCGCGCAATTCCTCGATCGAGACCACGCCGCCACTCTTCTTGAGGAACCGCGCCCGCAAGACAAGTTCTGCGTAAATCTCACCGTTGCGAACGAAACGCTGGCCGAGCACGACCGCACGGTCATCCGTTCCCAACAGTCGCGAGTGCACCTCGAAGCGGTCCCAGAGGTTGAGCGACTTGCGGTACTGCACGCTCGCCTGGTTCACAACGGGGTACCAGCCGAGCTTGTTCATGTCTTCGATGACGCCCGTGCGCACGAGCAGATCCCAGCGGCCGATGTCGGCGATCGAGAGGTAGCGACCGTTATTCATGTGCATGAGCACGTCGATGTCGGTCGGCAGCGTCGTCATTTTCACGACGCCGACACTCGTCATGGGCACGATGCCGTCGCGCTTTTTGAGCCAGTTCGACTTGATGTGGATCCAGATTGTCCGCCAGATGAGGTTCACTCACGCAAGTGTATTGCGCGAGCCTGTGCCCCTCCCCTCCCGTTCAGGTCACCCATATTGCAACCTCGGGCACGAAATCTGTGCAATTTGGGTGACCTGAACGAGAGAACGGATGCTTCAGGTGACAGTTGCGACCACTTCTGGCTGCAATACGTGGTCGCGACTGTCACTTGAACGAAAGGGCGGATGCTTCGGGTCGCAGTAGCGACCACTCTCGCGCCCGAAAAGTGGTCGCGGCTGCGACCTGAACGCGGGAGCGAGCTAACGCTCAAGCACCTCGCCCGTGCGCTTGCCGAGCCAGACGTTGAAACGGGGATTGCCGATGGCGAACCAACCGATTGCGAAAGCAATGAGCGAAACGCCGAACATAACTGTGCCAGCCCAGGCGGCGGCGCCCGTCGTGGCATCCGATGCCGCGTACATATGGTTGAGATTCGCCTGCCAGCCCGTGAGGAACACAAGCCCGACGTGCACAATGATGAAGGCAATGAAAACGAGCATGACGGGGAAGTGGATGCGCTCGGCACGCGAATACGGCATGACCCGGTCGAGCAGCGCAGGCACTTTGTTCGGCCCGCGGCCCCACAGGCGCCATCCACTCAGGGCGGCGAGCGGGGCGACGATCAAGACAATGCCGAAGTAGCTCAGCTGCTGCAGGCTGTTGTAGCCCTTCCACGAATCGTGCACGGGCCAGTCGAGACTCGCGTACTGCAGTGCGGCCGAGAGCGCGTTGGGGAAGACCTCCCAGCTCGTCGGCACGATGCGTACCCACTGGCCGGTCATGGCCAACAGCAGCACAAACAGCACACCGTTCGCGACCCACGCGATGTCGACGAGCATATGCGAGTGCACTGCAATCGGCATCCGCAATCGCTTGTTTTTGCGTGAAACCCAGAACGTGCGAGGCGGCAGTTTCGAGTGGTGCTGCTGCCGAATCGCGATGCCCGTCCGGATGACGAGCAGCATGAAGAACGCGTTGAGGAAGTGCGCCCAGTTCGCCCAGATCGGGATGCCGACAGGCGCCCAACTCGGCTGCGCGTACTCACCCGGGAAGCGTTCGAAGAACGGTTGCGTGACGTCCCAGTCGACGATGAAGCGAGCCGCCGCAACTCCCATGAGCGCAAGGCATCCGAGGCCGGCCGCCGCCAACAATCCGCCGAACACCTGCGGCCACGTGGGGCGTGGCTTGGCAGGGCGGATCGTCATGGGGTTAAGTCTGCCAGGTGCGGCGGATGACGCTGCTGAACTCACCCGAAAGCGGGAGCGATCTGGTTTTCGGGAGCCGTTCTGACCGAAGTCAGCTCCCGTTTGCCAGATCGCTCCCGCAAGTCGGATCGCTCCCGCAAGTCGGTCGGATACGCTACGGAATCGCCTTGCGCATGGGGAACCATCCGATCGCCGCGAGCACGACCGCGATCAGCAAGCCCCACGCCGCGAGGCCCACCGCGCCGAGGCGCAGGATCTCAGCCCAAACAGCTGACCAGGCGTTCTGCCACGTCGCAAGGCCGATCAATCCGATGAGCGCGAGCGACAGCGCCGCGATGCACACGAGCATGACCTTGTTGCCGAGGCTCTTGTAGATGACGGCAAAGAGGTAGCCGATCACGAAGAACAGCATCGCGATCGTGAAGTACACGAAGCCGGCACCGAGCGGACCGCTCTCCCACACCCACGGCAGGTAGAACATGTAGCCCTTGACCCAAAAGCCGCCCGTCGCGCGTTCTGCATAGCCGCCCAGCACGAACAGCACGGCAAGCGCGGCGGCCGTCAGCACCGCGGCGAGCAGCGTGCCGACGTAGAACTGGCGGCGTGTGACCGAGAGCGCCTGCGAGAACGGGAAGGTGCGGGTCAACGCGTAGATCGCAACGGCAGCGAAGTACCAGAGCACACCCTGGGCAGCCCCACCGTACTTCTCAATGTCGCCGGGGATGATCGCGAAAATCGCAAAGCTGATGACAATGCAGCACGCCAGGATGATGAGCGGCGCCCAAATGAACGTGTCTTTGTTCACGAACTGCAGGCGAGTGACTTTGAGGGTTCTCATGATGTTGCTCCTTCGAGTTCGAGTGCGTCGCGCTCAGCCTGCGCCTTTTGCGTGAGGCGCACGACGAGCTGTTGCAGGGGAACAGTTGTGACATCGAGGTCGGCCGCTTCGAGGGCAGCTTTCTCGTCGGTCGTCAAGCGCCCGAGGGTTGTCACGGATGCCACGCGCCCGAGCGCTTCGCGGTGCAACACCTCGCGCCCCGCTGCCCAGGCATCGACGGCATCTGCATCGCCAACGACGCTCACGGCGCGACCGCGCAGGGTTTCCGTGTCTTCGTTGAGCAGGATCTTGCCGTGATCGATGAGAATGACCCGTTCGATGAGGTTCGAGATTTCATCAATGAGGTGGCTCGAGAGGATGATCGTGCGCGGGTGCTCCGCGTAATCTTCCAGCAGCCGGTCGTAGAAGAGCTGGCGCGCGACGGCGTCGAGGCCGAGGTACGGCTCGTCGAAGAACGTGAGCGGGGCGCGGGCTGCGAGGCCGATGATGACGCCGAGCGCCGAAAGCTGGCCACGCGAAAGCTTCTTCGTGACGGTCTTGAGCGGCAGGTCGAATTCTTCTACAAGCTTCTCGGCGAAGGCCTGATCCCAGTTCGGGAAGAACAGCGCCGCCATCTGCAGCGCTTGCCCCGCGTTGGTGTCCTCGGGGTACTGCTGGCTCTCGCGCACGAACGAGATCTGGCTCAGCACCCCCGTGTTCTCGTACGGCTCACCGCCGAAGATGCGCACGGTACCGCTCGTGGCAAAGTTCTGCGCCGTCATGATCGACATGAGCGTCGTCTTGCCGGCACCATTGCGACCGAGCAGACCGTAGATGACGTTCTCTTCAAGTTCGAGCGAGACGTTGTCGAGCGCTCGCACATTCTTGTACTGCTTCGTGAGGTTCTTGACCTCTGCGACGGTTGTCATTTCTTGCCCTCCTCCGGGGTAGCGGATGCTTCGGCGACGAGCTTCGTCAACTCAGCACCGGTGAGGCCGATGGCGCGAGCCTCGGCGACGAGCGGGGTGATGTACTTCGTGCTGAACGCCGCTTGGCGTTCTTTGCGAATAGCCTCTGGCGCACCGGGCGAGACGAACATGCCCACGCCGCGGCGTTTGTAGAGCGTCTGTTTGTCGACGAGCATTTGGAGACCTTTCGCTGCGGTTGCGGGGTTGATGCGATGGAAGCTCGCGAGTTCGTTGGTCGACGGCACCTGGGTGTCTTCTGGGTAGGCGCCATTCAAGATGGCATCCTCGATCTGCTCTGCGATCTGGATGAAGAGTGGGCGGTCGTTATCGAACACGCTGCTCCTTTGGTTCGTTACTCAACTAATGAACCATAGAAGTTTGAGGCTGTCAAGCGGGTTCTTGCCGAGGCATACGATAGGACTCGCGGGTGCAGCATCCGCCCCTCTTCGGCACAAAGGAGTCCGCATGGCCCACGAAAGTGTTCTCGTCGACGACAACGGCGCGATTCGCACGATCACGATCAACAACCCCACGCGCATGAACGCCGTGACGAACGACACAGTCAAGGCACTCATCGAGGCGGTAACGGATGCCCCGGCAGACACCCGCGCAATCGTGCTGCGCGGCGCGGGCAAGGCGTTCTGCACGGGCCTCGACCTGAAGTCGATTGACCTGGATGCGGGCGAAGTTGACGGCTCGATGATCGACGACCTGAACTCGCTCACGCGCGCGCTGACGCAGTCGCCCGCGATCGTTATCGGCGCACTTTCGGGCCCCGCGGTTGGCGTTGGGGCGGCCTTTGCGCTCGCGACCGACATCATCGTTGCGGTTGAAACCGCGTACGTGCAGGTCTCATTCGGCAACATCGGACTCATGCCCGACGGTGGTGGCACGGCCCTGCTCGCAGCAGCCGTTGGTCGTTCGCGCGCACTCGCAATGGCACTTTCGGGGTCGCCCTTGAAGGCTCCGGATGCGCTCAAGCTCGGCGTTTTCACGCAGGTCGTTCCCGAAGCACAGTTTGAGGATGCCGTCGGGGCGGTTGCTGGCGCGGTTATTTCGGGCTCGGCTCCCGCGCTCGCGTACACGAAGATCGCGATCAATGACGCGACGCTCGGCCTCTCGCTCGAGGGCGCCTTCGATCGCGAGAAGCCCGGCCAGCTCGATCTGCTGAACAGCGCCGACTTCAAACTCGGGGTCGAGGCGTTCCGCGCGAAGGAGCGCCCGAAGTTCGTCGAGCCCGGCCGCGCCGCGCCCTGGCAGTAGACCGCTCGGGAACAAGACAGACTCAATCGCCCCGAAGCCGCCACAATCGGCGGATTTCGGGGTGATTTGCCATTTCGCGCCTGCTGTTGTTCCCGCGATCGGTCAGTGTCCAGCCGGTAGCCTGGGTGCATGTACGTCAAGATCTGCGGACTACGAACCCCGGCTGATGTCGACGCCGCGATCGACGCCGGCGCGGATGCCGTCGGCTTCGTTTTCAGTGCACGCAGCAGCCGAAACCTCACGCCCGAAACGGCCCGCGCACTGATCGAGCACACGGTAGGGCGGGTGACGACCGTGCTGGTCACGAATGACACGCCGGCGGCATCCGTTGCTGCCCTCGCGTATGAAATCGGGGCGGATGTCGCCCAGCTGCACAACTACTCGGCCCAAGACACGGCGCTTGTGCTGGCCGACTTCCCGCGCGTCTGGCGCGCGACGTCACTCAACCGCAACCCCGATCTCCACGTGGGCGCGCACGGCGAAGAGGTTCTGCTGCTCGATTCCTCAAGCGCGGGTTCGGGCGAACGCTGGGATCTGGGCGACCTGAGCTCGGGCACGCCTGACGGCCCATGGATGCTCGCGGGAGGCCTTTCCCCCGACAACGTCGCAGAAGCCATCCGCGCCGCACACCCCTGGGGTGTCGACGTCTCGAGCGGTGTCGAGTCAGCACCCGGCGTGAAGGATCACGCCCGCATCGCCGAGTTCGTGCGCAACGCCCGAGCTACGTAAGTCGGGTCTTGGGCGAGACGTCGTACGTCAACTGCGGGTCGCGCACAACGCTCTCGCCGAGCGCCGCATCAATCGCCTGCATCGTCGCGTCGTCGAGCTTGACGCCCGAAGCCTGAACGGTCTCTTCGAGCTGTTCGGGGCGCGAGGCGCCAACAATGACGCCCGAGACGTTCTTGTTCTGCAACACCCACGCGAGTGAGAGCTGCGCGACCGTGAGGCCGCGCGCATCCGCAATAGGCTTGAGGTTCTGCACGCCCTCGAGCACCTCGTCGGTCATGAACTGATCGATGAACATGTTGGCCTTGTCGCTCGCAGCGCGCGAGTCGGCGGGCGGCTGCTGGCCGGGCAGGTACTTGCCCGTCAGAACACCCTGCGCGAGGGGCGACCAGACGACCTGGCCGATGCCGAGCTGCTCGCTCGCGGGCACGACCTTGGGCTCAATAACGCGCCACAGCGCCGAGTACTGCGGCTGGTTTGAGACGAGCTGCACGTTGAACTGCTGCGCGACCTTGTGGCCCTCAATGAGCTGCTCAGCCGTCCACTCCGAGACGCCGACGTAGAAAATCTTGCCCTGGCGAACGAGGTCGCCGAATGCGCTGAAGGTCTCTTCGAGCGGGGTTTCGTAGTCGAAACGGTGGCATTGGTAGACGTCGATGTAGTCGGTGCCGATGCGCTTGAGACTGCCGTGCAGCGACTCGAAAATGTGCTTGCGGCTCAGACCCGTATCGTTGGGTCCCTTGGGGCCGGTTGGGAAATACACCTTCGTGAGAATCTCGAGGCTCTCGCGCCGCTGACCCTTGAGCGCCTCGCCGAGCACCTTCTCAGCCTCGAGGTTGGCGTAAGTGTCGGCAGTGTCGAACGTCGTAATGCCGAGGTCGAGCGCCTTGTGCACCGTCTTGATGGCTTGGTCGTTTTCGACCTGCGAAGCGTGCGTCAGCCAGTTGCCGTAGATGATCTCTGAGACCTTGAAGCCCGAGTTTCCGAGAAAGCGATATTCCATGGGTTAAGGCTATCGGGGGTGCGGATACCTCGACTACGCGGTCGGGGCCATCGCGGCGGCTTCGGCCTGCTCTTCGGCGGTCGCGACAAGCTGGCCGCACGCGCCATCGATCTCTTTGCCGCGGGTGTCGCGAATGGTCGTCGGGACGCCGGCTTCTTCGAGTCGGCGCACGAATTCGCGCTGGACAGACTTTTCGGATGCCGTCCAAATCGAGCCCGGCGTGGGGTTGAGCGGGATGGGGTTCACGTGGACCCATCCGCGACCGCGCTGATTGAGCTTCTCGCCGAGGAGGTCAGCGCGCCAGGCGTGATCGTTCATGTCTTTAATGAGCGCGTACTCGATCGAAACGCGGCGGCCGGTCTTCTCGAAGTACTCGTAGGCAGCATCGAGTGCCTCGTCGACCTTCCAGCGCGAGTTGACCGGGATGAGCTCGTCGCGCAGGGTGTCGTCGGGGGCGTGGAGCGAGAGCGCGAAGGTGACGGGGATGTCTTCGTCGGCGAGCTTCTTGATCGCTGGCACGAGGCCGACCGTCGAAACCGTGATGCCGCGAGCGCTCATCCCAAGACCCTCAGGCTGCGGCGCAACCATCGTGCGCACGGCCGACATGACGCTCTTGTAGTTCGCGAGCGGCTCGCCCATCCCCATGAAGACGATGTTGTTGACGCGCTCGTCGGCGTGCTCGGCCTTGCCCAGCTCGCCCGCCTTGATTGCGGCGTTTGCGCGCACAACCTGGTCGATGATCTCAGCTGCCGACATGTTGCGCGTGAGGCCAGCCTGGCCGGTCGCGCAGAACGGGCAGTTCATGCCGCAGCCAGCCTGGCTCGAAACGCACAGCGTGATGCGGCCCGGGTAACGCATGAGCACACTCTCGACGAGTGCTCCGTCGTGTAGGCGCCAGAGGAACTTGATGGTGCGGCCGTCATCCGTTGTTAGTCGGCGTACTTCCGTCAGCAGCGACGGGAGCAGAGCGGATGCCATTTCCTCGCGCTGCGCGGCAGGCAGGTCGGTCATCTTCGCCGGGTCGGAGGTGTAGTGCGTGAAGTAGTGCGTCTCAAGTTGCTTCGCGCGGAAACCTGGCAGCCCAGCGTCCTTGAGCTTCGCGATGCGCTCGTCGTGCGCGAGGTCGGCGAGGTGTGTCGGCGGCTTCCCACGCTTCGGGCTCGCGAACTGTAGGAGGGGTCGACCCTCGGCATCCTTGGCTTGCGTCCACCCCTCGGTCTTCGGGCGCACCTGCTTGACGGGTCCGAGACCGTTGTTCTTCGGGGCAATACTCATGCCTTAAGGGTACTTTGGCGCGCATGTGCGGTCGGTGTGCGGCGGGCTACGCCGCCCAAACTCCGGAAACAGCGGCGCTTCGCGTCGCTCGCACGAGGCGGATGCGCTGAGGTACGAGACCGAACGCAACGCAGAGTGGCCAGAGCGATGCGGCATCCGATTCAGTTGCGCGACGAAAACGATCGACCACACGGGGTCGTTCCCGTCAGCGTTCCAGTCAGGCAGATGGTTGCTATTCGGGCGTTTTAGCAACCGTCTGGGTGACGGGAAGCGTTAGGGCCGAACGACGGATGCGTCGGGCAGGCGGGCAGCCATGATCGCGACGGCCTCGGGGTTGCTGTCGACCAGCACGAAACGGCGGTCGAGCTCAGTTGCCGCGGCCCCGGTCGTGCCGCTGCCGGCGAAGAAGTCGAGCACCCAGTCGCCCGGATTCGACGAAGCCTGCAGGATGCGACGCAGAATGCCTACAGGCTTCTGGGTTGCATAGCCCGTGCGCTCGGGGCCAGCGGTCGGGACGATCGTGTGCCACCAGACATCCGTTGGCAGCTTGCCGAGGGCGACCTTCTCGGGTGTCACAAGGCCGGGCGCCATGTAGGGCTCGCGGTCGACATCCTCCGCGTTGAAGACGTAATTCGCGGGGTCTTTCACGTACACAAGGATGTTGTCGTGCTTGGGCGGCCAACGCTTCTTCGTGCGGCCGCCGAAGTCGTACGCCCAGATGATCTCGTTGAGAAACGACTCGCGCCCGAAGAGCGCATCGAGCAGCACCTTGGCGTAGTGCACCTCGCGGTAGTCGAGATGCAGGTAGAGCGTGCCGTCGGGAGTCAGCAGCCGCCACGCCTCGCGCAGACGCGGCTCGAGAAACGCCCAGTAGTCGGTGAATGAGTCGTCGTACTGGTGCAGCGCACCCTTGACCGACTCGTAGGTTCTGCCGCCGAAGCCGATGCGGGACGCATCCGCCGAAAGTTTCGACGAGGTCGACTGGTGCTTCTGCACGCGGCCTGTGTTGAACGGCGGGTCGATATAGATGACCCGGAAGCTTGCGTCGGGAAGCGAGCGGATGGCTTCGAGATTCTCACCCTCGATGATGACGTCGGGCCCGTCGGGCTGCCAGGTCACTTCGGGGCCATGCGGATCGCGCCGTCGAGGCGAATCGTCTCACCGTTGAGGTAGTCGTTGTTCACGATCGCCATGACGAGATTCGCGTACTCGTCGGGGCGGCCGAGGCGCGAGGGGTTCGGAATCTGCTCTGCGAGCGACGCCTGCGCCGCCTCGGGCAGCCCCTTCATCATGGGCGTCTCCATGATGCCCGGCGCGAGCGTCACAACACGGATGCCGTCGCGTGCGAACTCGCGAGCCAGCGGCAGCGTCATTGCAGCGACCGCACCCTTGCTCGAAGCATAGGCACCCTGCCCGATCTGGCCGTCGAACGCCGCGATCGAGGCGGTGTTGATGATGACGCCGCCGTTGCCGTCAGCATCCTTGCCAGCGGCGCGCATTGCCGCGGCGCCCTCGGCCGAGACGCGAGCGGTACCGACAACGTTGATGTCGATGACCCTCTGGAACGCGCCGAGCGAAACGTTGCCGTCGCGGTCAACGAGGCGGCCGGGCGTCGCGATGCCGGCGCAGTTGACGACGACACGGAGCGGAGCCTCAGCGGCAGCAGTCTGCACCGCGGCGTGCACCTGCTCGTCGCTCGTCACGTCGCCCGCGACGAACGTGCCGCCGATCTCTGCAGCGATCGCGGCGCCATTCGACGACTCGAGGTCGAAAATCGTGACCTTCGCGCCAGCCTTGGCAAGGTCACGCGCGGTCGCGGCGCCGAGGCCGCTTCCGCCGCCGGTCACGAAAGCGGATGCTCCGTTGATGTCCATTGTTCTCCTTGGGGTAAACGCTTGCTTCCAGCTTGGCAGATGTGCTCGAAACATCTGCCAACGAAACATCGTTCGCCGAACGCGAACACTTAGCACTCGAAGGTTGCGAGTGCTAATCTAGCACTAGTTGAGTCGAGCGCACTCAACTTTCCGATAGCTGTGTCAACACGACAAGAAGGAGACAACAATGGCCACGTACGACCCGTTCCGTGAGCTCGACCGTTTCGCTTCGAGCTTGCTTGGCGCCCGTTCGCCGCGCCAGATGCCGATGGATGTTTACCGCGATGGCGACCACTACGTGCTCAGCGCCGACCTGCCGGGCATTGACCCGGGCTCGGTTGATGTTGACCTCGATGGTCAGCTCTTGACGATCCGCGCTGAGCGCACGCTTCCCGAGGGCGAGGGCGTCAAGTGGATCACTCGCGAGCGCGAGGCCGCGAGCTTCCTGCGCCAGATCAGCCTCGGCCAGGGCATCGACACCGAGAGCATCGCCGCAACGTACAACAACGGCGTGCTCACGGTCACGATTCCGGTGAGCGAGAAAGCGAAGCCGCGCAAGGTGCAGGTCGTCACCGACGAGCCCACCGTTCTGACGGCGAAGGAATCTGAGCTCCAGCCAATCGCCGAGTAAAACTCAGCATCAAACCGCCCCGCATCCGTTCGGATCGGGGCGGTTTGTCATCTCAGATTGAGGAGTAGATCGGATGCCACGTGCCCGCGGCGTGGGCCGCCCAAACGGCGACCGCGATGAGCAGCGCCGAGCCCAGCAGCGCCCACAGGTCAATCCAGTGCAAGCGGGATTCGCGGGCCCAGGTACGCTTGCCCGGCGCACCGAAGCCGCGTGCTTCCATGGCTGTCGCGAGGTCTGAGCCGCGCCGCACGGCGAAGACGAGCAGCACGAATGCCATGGAGAAGAACTGTCGGAAGCGGCCCTGATCGCCAACGCCGCGAGCGCGGCGAGCGAGTTGCATCTGCCGCCAGTCGTCGACGAAGAGCCCCATCGTGCGGGTTCCGGCGAGCGCGGCGAGCACGAAGCGCGTCGGCAGGTGCAGCACTTGCGCGAGCGAATCGGCCATCTCAGTCGAATCGACCCGCGCGAACAGCACGATGATCGGCAGCGTGATCGCGAGGATGCGCACGCACACCGCAATCGCAAACGTGACCGAGCCCTGCGAGATGTTGATGAGCCCCCAGTGCCAATAGATCTCGCCGACGGGTTTGGCGTAGAGCAGGATGCTGATCGACGTGAGGGGGCCGAGGATGAGCAGGGGAAGCATGCGCTTCGCGACCCTCGCGTAGCTCACGCCGGAGAGCGGCACGAGAATGAGCAGTTCGAGCGCAAGCGCCACGGCCGACGAAACCCAGTCGAGCGAAAAAAACAGCGGGATCGACAGGGCCAGCACCATGAAGATCTTTGTCGCGGGGTTGACGCGGTCGAGCAGAGCGGGGCGTGTCTCAAGTTCAAGCATCGCGCGCCTCAAGGCGAATGTGCTGGCCACCGAGCGCCTCGCGCACTTCGGGGTCGTGCGTAATCGCGATGACCGTGCGCCCCGCGCGCACCTGATCTTGCATGAGCCCGACGACAGCTTCCCAGCCATTGCGGTCTTGGCCGAAGGTCGGTTCGTCGAGCACGAGCACTTCGGGCGAGGCAATGAGCACCGTGCCGACCGAGAGCCGCCGCTTCTGCCCACCCGAGAGCGTGAAGGGGCTCGCCTCAGCGAGCGCCGAAAGCCCCAGCCGTTCAAGCATCTGGTCGACGGCCGCGGCGATCGCGTCATCCGACCACCCGAGCGCCTTGGGCCCCACAGCCAATTCTTCACGCAGCGTGTTCTTCAGAAACTGGTGCTCGGGTTCCTGAAAAACCGTGCCGATGCGGGTTAGCAGCTCACGCGACTTCCACTGCGAGGGGCGGGGCGCGAGCGAACCTCGCAGGGCATCGGATGCTTCCACCTCGCCCTCGAGCTCAGGCAACAGCCCCGCGAGCGTCAGCGCGAGGGTTGACTTGCCCGAGCCGTTCGGCCCTGTGATGACGTTGGCTGCGCCGCGGATGATCGCGGTGTTGAGGTCGCTTGAAACGGGGGTTGTACCGTCGCGCGAGGTTGAGAGGTTGATGGCTCGGAGGCCGGCGTCTTCAGGGACTGGCGGCTTCAGCTCGGGCAAGGGCTCGACGGCGGGCGGCAGACCGGGCACCCACACACCGTCGGCGGCGAGCGCAGCGCCCTGCGAGGCGAACACCTCAGCGGGTGGCCCGTCGGCCAAAATCCCCCCACCCGCAGCGAGCACGATGACACGGTCAACGACATCCGCCCATACCGAAACGCGGTGTTCGATGACGAGCAGCGTCGCGCCAGTCTGCTCAACGGAAGACAGCACAGCCGAACGCACGTCGAGCACGCCCTCGGGGTCGAGGTTGGCCGTCGGCTCATCGAGCAAGAGCGCCCCCGGAGACATCGCGAGCAGCGAGGCAAGCCCCAACCGCTGCTTCTGCCCGCCCGAGAGTGCCTCGGTCGGGCGGTCGAGCGGCACGTCGAGCCCAACCGCGCCGAGCGCAGCGGCAACCCGTGACCAGATCTCTTCCCGCGGAACCCCGAGGTTCTCGCAGCCGAACGCAACATCGTCGCCCACGCGAGCAAGCACGATGTTGCTCTCGGGATCCTGCTGCATAAGCCCCACACGACCACGCACGGCATCCGGCGGAGCGCCATCAACCGTCAGCGAGCCCGAAACGTACCCCTCATCATCGCCCCCGAGCACCCCGGCAATGCCACCGAAGAGCGTCGACTTGCCTGAGCCCGAGGGGCCCAGCAGCAGAACGCGCTCCCCCGGTTCGATGACGAAAGAAACATCCGAAACCGCCGGGAGCTTGCGCCCCGCATATCGCCACCCCCACTGGGAGGCGACGATACGCGTGGGAGCAGACGGCATTGCTAAATCTCGCGTGTGACTTCTCGCCCGGAGGCGAACCGATCGAGCGCCCCGGTTTTCGCGAGTGCCCGCACGAGCAGCCAGCACAGCACACCGACGACACCGCCCGAAATGAGCCAGCTGACGAGGTAGATCGCGTTGAATTCGAAGCTCAGCAGAATGTTGGGCGTTGAGCCGACGAAAAGCTCGTTGAACCACGCGCCAAAGCCCGAAGCGGCGCCCGCGAGCGCCGCGACGGTGACCGTGAATCGGCGGTAGAAAAACAGCAAGAAGATGAGTTCAGCGCCGAGGCCCTGCGCGAAGCCCGAGATGAGCGTCGAGAGCCCCCAGAAGTTTCCAATCAGTGCCGAAACGGTTGCGGCGACAAGCTCGACATAGAGCGCCGCACCAGGCTTGCGAATAATGAGCCCACCAAGCACACCACCCGCGATCCAGACGCCGTAGGCCAGCCCCTGAATGCCCGGCAGCATGGGCTCAAGAACGCCACCCCAGCTGACACCGATGCCGTTCCAGAACCAGAACAGCAAACCAACCGCGACGCCCAGAACGCTCGCGACGACAATATCGACAACCCGCCACTTGTAGACGTGAGCGGCGGTTTTGCGCACAGCAGTGCTCATTGTTTCTCCTTCCTGCGCTGGCATGACCCAGATCAGGTTCAACGGTCGAAGCCGGATGCTTCCTCTCAGCGCCGCGTGGCGCTCCCGTGTAGTTGCGAATCACTATACCCGGCGACCGGCGGTAGGGTGTTGTGGTGCCAGATTCGGATCCCGTCGCTACGAGCGAACCCCTCGCTTGGGTGACACCCCAGTCGCTGGCAACCCCGCCAAGCGAACGGATGCTTCCCAGCGCACTCTTGCCTCGCAAGCGCCGTCGCCCCGGGTACAAAGTGGCCCTCATGACGCCTGCGATTCTGGCTGCGACGCTCGGCGGAACCTATGCTGTGACGACCGCGGTCTGGCCCGTGGCTGAACAGCCCGTCGTCTCAAGCCGCACATCGCTGCCCGACATCATCGCGCCCACGGCCGCGATTTCGTGGCCCATTCACGGCAACGCCGCCCTCACGGTTGCGGGCTTTGGGACGGTCGAGACGTCGTCGGAAGCAGCACCGATGGCAAGCATCGCGAAGACGCTGCTGACGGCCATGGTGCTTGAGAAGATGCCGCTCGAACTCGGCGAGCAGGGCCCCGATATTCAGTTCGAGGGCGACGACTACATGACGTATCTTTTGCGCGATGAGTCGGCGCTCCCCGTGCCCGAGAGCGGAACGATGTCGCAGTACGACCTGCTGTTGGGCATCATGTTGGGCTCGGCCAACAACTACGCCGACCTCATCGCGAGACAGCTTTGGGGCGACAACGAGAGCTTCCGCGAGGCCGCGCTCGACTTCCTGGAACGCCACGACATCACGGGCATTGACCCGCATACGCCGAGCGGCGCGGGGCTCGAAAACACGGCGACCGCGCGCGGGCTCAACGAACTTGGCGCCGTTGCCATGCAGGACCCGGTTTTCGCGGAGATCGTCGCCACGAAGGTCGCTGTTCTGCCGGGCGTCCCGGATGCTGTTGAGAACCACAATGCGCTCCTCGATGACCCCGGTGTGCTCGGCATCAAGAGTGGGACAGAACGCTACGACTGGATGCCGGAGTTCGAGTACTTCCGCAACCTCCTCGTTGCGAAAGAGGTTGACGTCGAGGGCGAGACACTTCGCATCTACACGACCGTGCTCGAGCAGGATTCAGAAGACGAGCGCAACGCTGCGGCGCGCGCGTTGCTGACGGCTGCCGAGGAAGCGCTCAAACAGGATCACGCCGTTGTGCCCGCCGGCACAGTTGTCGGCACCGTCACGACGCCGTGGGGCGGCGAGGCGCAGTTTGTCACGATGCAGGAAGCTCGCGTGCTCGGGTTCAACCAATCGGCCGCGAAGGTTTCGATCAACACCGACCTTGGGGATGCGCGCTCGGCGCAGGCTCCCATCGGGTCGCTGACCCTCACGGGACCTGTCGATACCGAAACCGTTGATGTTGTCTTGAGCGCAGACCTCCCGGATGCGACCATCATGTGGCGTTGGACGCATCCGTTCGAGGTCTACGGCCTCGACCTTGGCACTTCGATCAGTTAGGCGTCGCTGCTCGTCGTCGAGTCGATAGCAACGGCTGCGGCTTCGAGGCCGTCGTCGATCGCTTGCTCGAACTGCGACTGGTAGAGGCGGTAGTACGCGCCCTCAGCCTTGATGAGCTGCTCGTGGCTGCCTTGTTCGACGATCGACCCGTTCTCCATCACGAGGATGAGGTCGGCGTCGCGAATTGTCGAGAGGCGGTGCGCAATGACGAACGAGGTGCGGCCACTGCGCAGCGCCGCCATGGCCTGCTGCACGAGCACTTCGGTGCGCGTGTCAACAGCACTCGTGGCCTCATCGAGAATGAGGATCGAGGGGTCTGCCACGAAGGCGCGAGCGATCGTAATGAGCTGGCGCTCACCAGCAGAGATGTTCGAGGCGTCGTCGTCGAGCATCGTGTCGTAGCCGTCGGGCAAGTGGCGCACGAAGCGGTCAACATAGGTCGCCTCGGCGGCCTCTTGAATCTGCTCGTCGGTCGCCTCTTCGTTGCCGAAGCGGATGTTGTCACGAATCGTCCCAGCGAACAGCCACGGATCCTGCAGAACCATGCCTGTGTGCTGGCGCACTTCACGGCGCGCGAGGTGCTCGATGTCTTGCCCGCCGATGTCGATCGCACCGTCGGTGATGTCGTAGAACCGCATGATGAGGTTCACGAGCGTCGTCTTGCCGGCGCCCGTGGGACCGACGATCGCGACGGTCTGCCCCGGTTTGACGTCGAACGACAGGTTCTCAATGAGCGGTTTCTCGGGGTCGTAGGAGAAGTCAACGTTCTTGAACGCGATCTCGCCACGCGGGTTGGCGAGTGCAGGCGCGTTCGGGTCGTCGGCTGTCTCATCGTCGGCGTCGAGCAACTCGAACACGCGCTCGGCCGAGGCCGTACCCGACTGCACCATGGTCGCCATGCCACCGAGTTCGCTGAGCGGCTGCGAGAACTGCTGCGAGTACTGAATGAACGCCTGCACGTCACCCAGGCGCAGCTGCCCACTGGCGACCATGACGGCACCGAGCACGGCGATCGCAACGTAGCTGAGCGAACCGACGAACATCATGATCGGCATCATGAGGCCCGAGAGGAACTGTGCCTTGAACGATGCCTTGTAGAGCTCTTCGTTCTCTGCCTCGAAGGCCTCTTGTGCGCGCTGCTCCTGGCCGAAGACCTTCACGAGCGAGTGACCCGAGAACGACTCCTCAACGCGGGAGTTGAGGCGGCCGACCTTCTTCCACTGCTCGCCAAACGCCTTCTGCGACTTCGGGCCAATAACACCGAAGACGATCGCCATGAGCGGCAGGCTGATGAGCGCGACGAGTGCGAGCTTCCACGAGATCGAGAACATCATGATCATGACGCCGACGACCGTGAGCAGGCTCGTGACAGCGCCCGAGAGCGACTGCTGCAGCATCGTGGTGATGTTTTCGATGTCGTTCGTGACACGGGAGATGAGCTCACCACGCTGCGTCTTGTCGAAGTACGAAAGCGGCAGACGGTTGATCTTCTCTTCAACCTGCTGGCGCAAGCGGTACATCGTGCGCACCATGATGATGTTGATCACGAAGCCCTGCAACCAGGCCAAGAACGCGGATGCCACGTAGATGACGAGCACCCAGGTGAGCACTTGCGCGAGCTTGACGAAGTTGATGCCCGCGCCGGGTACGAAATCTTTCATGGCGGCGACCATGTTCGCGAAATCAGTCTGCCCCGCAGACTGCAGCATGGCAACGACATCCGCTTGGCTCGTTCCGGCGGGGATGTCTTTCATCTGCCCCGAAACGAAGCCCTCAAAGAGCACGTTCATTGCCTCGCCGAGCACCTTGGGTGCGGCAACCGCGAGCACGACGCTGACAACACCCGCGATCAGCACGAGGATGAACCAGACGGCGTAGGGCTTCAGCAGCCCGAGCACGCGGAGGAAGTTCGGCCAGAAGACGGTCGGCTTGCCAGTGGGCATTGCGTCCCAGTCGCCGCCCGCGGCCGCGGCCTGGCGGGCCTGCTCGGCGAGCGCCTCTTCCTCGAGGTCGAGGTCGACCGCTGCGGTGGGTTCTTCCATGCTCATGCGTCTACCCCCAGCTGCGATTCGACAATTTCTCGATAGGTATCGTTCGTTTTCAGCAGTTCGTCGTGTGTTCCGTCACCGACGATGCGGCCGCCCTCAAGCACGATGATGCGGTCAGCACCCGTGATGGTCGAAACACGCTGCGCGACGACGATCTTCGTCGCTTCGGGAAGCGCCGCCCACAGAGCCTTGCGCAGTTTCGCGTCGGTCGTGAGGTCGAGCGCCGAGAACGAGTCATCGAAGATGAAGATGTCGGGGTTGTGGGCAATCGCGCGGGCGATGCACAAGCGCTGGCGTTGACCACCAGAAACGTTCGTGCCGCCCTGCGAAATGGGCGAATCAAGCCCCTTCGGCATCGCTTCGACGAAGTCTTTCGCCTGCGCGATCTCAAGTGCGCGCCACAGCTCTTCATCGGATGCGTCGGGGTTGCCCAACGTGAGGTTGCTGCGCACCGTGCCGCTGAACAGGAATGCCTTCTGCGGCACGAGCCCGATCTTCGACCAGAGCTCTTCCAGATCGGTTTCGCGCACGTCAACCTCGCCGACGCGCACGGCGCCGCCCGTCACATCGAACAGGCGCGGGATGAGCGAGACGAGTGTTGTCTTGCCAGAACCGGTCGAGCCGATAACGGCGAGGGTCTGCCCGGGCTTGACGTCGAACGAGATGTCGTGCAGGACGGCCGTCTCGGCCCCCGGATAGGTGAACTCGACGTTGTCGAACTGCACGGAAGCATCCGTTGGGGTGGCTCCCTTGTCGACGCGGGTGAGCGAGCTGGGCGTGTCGAGCACCTCACCGATGCGCTCGGCAGAAACGGCGGCGCGCGGGATCATCATCGCGAGGAACGACGACATCACGACACCCATCATGATCTGGCCGATGTACTGCATGAACGCGAGCAGTGTGCCGACCTCGGTTTGGCCCGCCTCGACCTGGATGCCACCGAACCAAATAACACCGACCATGACGATGTTGAGGATGAGCATCATGAGCGGGAACAGCAGCACGAAGAGCGAGCCGACCTTGCGACCGACAACCATGATGTCTTCGTTCGCGCCAGCGAATCGCTGCTCTTCCAGCGGCTCGCGGGTGAAGGCGCGCACAACGCGAACGCCCGTGAGCTGTTCGCGCAGGATGCGGTTGACGTTGTCAAGTTTGGTTTGGTACGAGCGGAAGAGGGGAACCATCCGACCAATGATGATGAGTGCAACGACCAACATGATGGGCACGAAGACGGCGATGAGCCAGCTGAGCCCAACATCTTGGCGCACAGCCATGATGATGCCGCCGATCGCCATAAGCGGGGCAGTGACGAACATTGTCGCGCCCATCATGGCGAGCATCTGCACCTGCTGCACATCGTTCGTGTTGCGCGTGATGAGCGAGCCGGCACCGTACTGGCCGACCTCGCGCGCCGAGAAGTCGGTGACCCGCTTGAAAACGGCCGCACGCATATCGCGCCCCGCACTCATGGCGGCGCGGGCCGCAAAGTAGGTGGCAACAACCGAGGCGATGATCTGGCCGAGCGAGATGAGCACCATCCAGATGCCGTGCTGCCAGATGAAGGCTGTGTCGGCGTTGGCAACACCCTTGTCGATGATGTCGGCGTTCAGACGGGGCAGATACAACTGCGCCATGGCGCTGGCGAACTGGAAAACAATGACCAGAACGAGCCACCATTTGTAGGGGGCGAGGTACTTCGCGAGCAGGCGAAAGAGCATTTGGTTATTCTGTCACCCACGTGTGACATTCAGGTGTCCCGTCCGCCCTGGGCGAACAAACGGCCGCGGAACGGGTCAGTCGAAGAGCGGGAGATTCGGGGTGAAGGTGCGCGCGTCCGCCGCGAGCGCTTCCCAATCGTCAACCTCGCGCAGCGTGGGGCTCCACGCGGGGTCGCCCGTTTTGTCGATCAGCACGGCACGAACGCCCTCCAAGAAATCGGATGAGTTCTGCAGCATCCACATGACGCGGCGGTACTCCCCTGTGAGCGCTTCTGGGACGGTGGAGTAGGCGCGCGCCTCGCGCACGGCGTCGAGCGTGAGGGCGAGTGCCGTGGGCGAAAGTTGGCGCAATTGTGTGTAGGCCCGCACGGCACGGCGCTCGGTTCGCAGGGCAAGCGCGTCGAGGATATCCCGCACGGTTTCGCCCGAAAACGCGGGGTCGATCCAGGCTCGATCCTGGTCGAGATGCGTTGCCGGCGGCTCCTCTGCAAAACGCGCAACAACATCGCGCGGCAACTCGTCTTCCCCGCTCGCCGCAAGTGCCTCAACGAGTGCGTCGAGGGATGCCTCGGGCACAGCGGCATCCGCAAACCCGCAGGCGATCGCCTCACCCGCGTTCATCGAATCGCCTGTGAGCCCGTAATACTCACCGAGCCTGCCGGGCGCGCGGGCCAGCAAGAACGTGCCGCCCACATCGGGAGTGAAACCAATGCGCGTCTCGGGCATCGCGACTTTTGATGTCTCGGTCACGACACGAATATCGGCCTGGCCAGCAAGCCCGATACCGCCGCCCATCGTCACGCCGTGCATGAGCGCGACGATGGGCTTGGGGTACTGCGCAACGTAGTGATCGACGAGGTACTCGTCGCGGAAGTACGTCGCAGCGTCATCGATGTCGCCCGAGGCAACCACCTCGCGCACGCTTCGCACGTCTCCGCCCGCGCAGAACCCACGCTCGCCTGCACCGCGCAGCACGATAAGGCGCACGGCAGCGTCATCGATCCACCGAGCGAGGATGTCGTGCACCGCCGCGAGCATCGTGTCATTGAGGGCGTTGATGGCCTGGGGGCGATTGAGTGTGATCTGCCCAACGCATCCGATTTTGTCGTCCAAAACCAGCTCGTTTTCGCTCATGGGATCACGATAGTCGGCATATTGCGCCCCAGAGATGAAGCAATATGGCAAAAAGTGCCGATGATCGCCGTTTTCACAGCCGGATTGAGCCAGGATGGAGGGTAGTTCATTCAAGGGGAAGGTGGCGTATGTCTAGCGGAGAGGTGCTGGAGTTTGCCAATGTGACGAAGCGATTCGGAACGCTCGTTGCTGTCTCCAATTTCTCGGCGCGCATCGAACCCGGCGTTGTCACTGGTTTTCTCGGCCCCAACGGCGCCGGCAAGACAACGTCGCTGCGCGTACTGCTCGGCCTGACCCACGCCAGCGCGGGTACCGCCACGATCGGCGGTAAGCGCTACAGCGAACTGCGCCGGCCGCTGCGCCACGTCGGTTCTGTGCTCGAGGCGGCAGAGCTGCGCCCACGTCGCACGGCCGCCCGTCACCTCGAACTGACCGCACGCGCCAACCAGATCCCCACGAGTCGCGTCGCCGATGTACTCAACTTTGTTGGCCTGGGCGATGAAGCGGATGCGCGAGTGAGCTCATACTCGCTCGGCATGAAGCAGCGTCTCTCGATCGCGACCGCGCTGCTGGGTGACCCCGGTGCTTTCGTGCTCGACGAGCCCGCGAACGGGCTTGACCCCGAGGGCATCCGTTGGATTCGTTTGCTCATTCGTCGCCTTGCTGATGAAGGCCGCTCGGTGCTGGTCTCTTCGCATGTCTTGAGCGAGATTCAGCAGATCGCCGACGAGGTGCTCATCATCTCGCGCGGTGAACTCAAGTACGGCGGGCCGCTCGAGCGCCTCGCTGACCCGACGGGTGCGCCAGTTGTCGTTGATTCGCACGACCGCGAAGAGCTGCGCCGCGTGCTTTCCGAGGCGGGGCTCGATTCAGAGATCCTGCGCACGGGCCTCACGGTTCGCGGCAGCAACGCGAGCGACGTCGGCACGATCGCTGCGAACGCGGG
Organism: uncultured Microbacterium sp.; assembly: GCA_964400205.1. Classification (GTDB taxonomy): domain Bacteria; phylum Actinomycetota; class Actinomycetes; order Actinomycetales; family Microbacteriaceae; genus Microbacterium. Next base: position 75,051 of record CAYNTU010000002.1, on the reverse strand, counting down.
CATCGCCCTCACGACGCTGCAGCAGCGTGGCCCAACACTGGAAGACGCCTTCATCGAGATCGTGCAGGGCACGTGGGTTCCCCCCGAGGCCAACGAGACAATCGACGACCCGCTTTTCACGGACGAGACGTGGGAAGAAACCGACGAGGCGGATGCCGCGGCGAGCGACTCGCTCAACGCGGATGACGCTGGCGAAACGGTTGAGGCTGCCGACGACCTCGCTGGTGCAGAGCCGGCCGAGGCCGCCGCTGAGGAACCCGAAACGGTCGAAGCGCCCGCTGCGGATGAGGTCGAGCCGGCAGAAGCTGCGCCTCGTGACGACGATGACGATGTTGACGACGAGGTTTCGCTCGCGGAGTTCGCTCCCGTCGCGGCCGCTGCGTCGTCGGGTCTCGGTTCCCTCGTGCGCACGGAAGATACGGAAGCGGATGACGCGGCCGACGAGGGCGCCGACGTTGCCGATGTCACGAACGATCTACAAGACGAACTCGCCCAGCTTGAAGCTGCCGCAGAGGCTGCCGTCGCAGAAGAAGCTCCCGAGACCGACGAGGTCGACGACGCAGGCGAGGCTGACCCGGCAGAAATCACGGACGCTGACCCGGCCGACGAAGCACCCGTCGACGAGGTCGCTCCCGAAGAAGAAGTTGCGGAAGCACCGGTCGAGGAGGCACCCGCTGCCGCCGCGCCGCGCCGCTCACGCCGCCTGTTCGGTCGTCGTTCAGCAGCCGCAGAAGAACCAGCGCCCGTCGAAGAACTTCCTGCCGTTGCCGAGGTTCCTGTTGCAGAGGTCGAAGCAGATGACGCTGAGCCCGTCGCCGACGAGGCCGTCGAAGCAGTCGACGACATCGCCGACAAAGCCGAGGCTGCCCTCGATGCAGACGGCGAAGCATCCGAAACCGACGATGCAGCCGCTGCTGACGAGGCACTCGACGAGACGAAAGCCATCGACCAGATCGACGATATGACCGCTGCAGTGCGCAACCTCGTGATTGAGAGCGACCCGGCGACGGCCATTATCGACACGACGCCGGGCGATCTCGGGTTCGCGGATGATTCGACCGTCGTGATCGAGACGCCGTCGAGCGTTGGCCCGCTCTTTGGCGAGCCCTCTGTTGAGGATGTCGAACCGGCACCGCTCACGAAGGCCTTTGGCATCCCGATTCTGTGGGACCGCAACGACACCGTGAGTAACACGGTTGTCACGGCGGCCCCCGTCGACACCGAACTCGACGATGCTGATCTCGATGTTGTTGCCGACGAGGTTGACCCCGACGAGGTCGCGCACATCGCAGAGCAGGTTGCGGCAGCAGAGGTTAAGCCGACGCGTCGCCGCCGACGCGGGAACGAGTAGCCGCTGCTACAACTCGGCGGTTTCGCCCGGGAAGTGCAGGGCGTGAGCAAGTTGCGCGCCGTGCACACTCGTGAGCACGAGTCGGTCGAACTCGCCGCCCTCGATGTCGATCACGACGCCGGGGCCCTTGCGCAACAGCACAAAGTCGCTCGAGTGCGCTGACCTCCACGTGCCCGCCGCACTGAGCGTGCCGGCTTTCGTGCCGGGGTCGGGTTTGCCGCGCAGCCAACCCCAGGGGTCGTCCGTCAACTGCACGCTCACGATCTGCTCGCGGGGCACGTAGACGTTGGTCTTGCGGCGCGCGAGGGTCCGTTCGAGCTTCGAGAGCGAAATCTCGAGCCCGGCCGAATCGACCAGCAGCGCCACCATGGCTCCCAGTCTGCCAGCCGGTTGTGGATCGGGGTGCCGACACGGCGGGTACCTCCTCGTTCAAGTGCGGCTAACTACCGTCAACGGGCGCCTTCAGCGGTAGAAGGCCGCACCTGGGCAAGAACTCATTCGCCCAGGTGCGGCTATCTACCGTCTTTAGCGGGGTGCGGCGGTAGATAGCCGCACCTGAAGCAGGCTAGGGGCGCGGGGCAGGAGCGGGAGCGGATGCCGCGACTCGAGCGGCAGCCGGGAAGGCCGCCTCGATCGCGTCGACGTCTTCGTCGCTGTGCGCTGCCATCGCGAAGAACGCCTCGAAAACGCTCGGCGGGAGGTTGAAGCCCGCGTCGAGCATCGCGTGGAAGAACGCGGGGTAGCGCCAGCTTTCTTGCGCGAGCGCCTCGCGGTAGTTCTGCGGAGCCTCGGCCGCGAACGCAAGACCGAAGAGGCTCCCCGCACGCGGCACGGATGCCACGACGCCAGCATCCGCGAGTGCATTTTCGAGCGAGGCAACGAGGCGCGCGGCAACCGAGTTGACGCGCACGTAGACCGAGTTGTCGGCAGCCTGCAGCGTCGCAATGCCGGCCGCGACCGAGAGCGGGTTGCCGGAAAGCGTGCCCGCTTGGTAGACGGGGCCGAGGGGCGCCAGCTGATCCATGATCTCGGCCTTGCCGCCGAGCGCCGCGAGCGGCATACCGCCGCCAATGACCTTGCCGAAAGTGAAGATGTCGGGTTCGTAGAACTCGCCCGCATCCTGCTGCAGACCCCAGTAGCCAGCGGGGTGCACGCGGAAGCCCGTCAGCACCTCGTCAATAATCATGAGCGCGCCGTGCGAGTGCGCCGTATCGGCGATGAGCTTGTTGAAGCCGGGCTGCGGCGGCACAACGCCCATGTTCGCGCTGGCCGCCTCGACGATGACGGCCGCGATCTTGTCACCGTGCGCCTCGAAAACAGCCGCGAGCGCCTCGGGGTTGTTGTACTCAATGACGAACGTGTTGGCAGCAACGGATGCTGGCACACCAGCCGAACCCGGAAGCGCCAGCGTCGCAACCCCCGAGCCCGCCTCGGCAAGCAGGCCATCGGAGTGCCCGTGGTAGTGCCCCGCAAACTTGATGAGCAGGTCGCGCCCAGTGACCCCACGAGCGAGACGAATGGCCGTCATGGTCGCTTCCGTACCGGTTGAAACGAGGCGCACGCGCTCAACGGGCGCGCTCTCGCCCACGCGAACGCGGTCGATCACGAGCTCCGCGAGTTCAACCTCGGCCTTCGTCGGTGCACCAAAGGAGAGCCCACGCGAGGCAGCCGCCTGCACAGCCGCAACAACGGGCGGATGCGCGTGCCCCAGCAGTGCTGGACCCCACGACGCAACAAGGTCGATGTACTCGCGACCATCGGCATCCGTAATTCGCGATCCGCTCGCGCTCTGCACAAAGCGCGGCGCACCCCCAACCGAGCCGTACGCGCGCACGGGCGAGTTCACGCCTCCAGGAATGACCCGCTGTGCCTCAGCAAAAAGCTCTTCGTTGTTCGCCACCCCCTCATTCTCTCGCCCCACGCTGTGCCGCACCTCTGCGAGGCCCCCCGTGTGCAGCTCGGGCTCGGTGCCCGAACCGCGCAGTCCCCACCCCACAAAACCTGATGTGACGCCCCACAGAGCAGGAGGGGAACGGACACGCATGAACCGCCGGGCACTTCGTCTCGCTGCGCTCGCTCAGTGACCGGCTCTGTCGCTCGGCGTTTCGGCTCGCTCAACGACCGGTGGACTCAGTCAACGACTGGGGCTACAAGTGCTGGTTCGCGGCGGCGATGAGCTCGTCGACCTCGTGGTCCGTCGCGATGGGCACGATCTGGCTCAGGCGCCCAATCGGAATCGATCCGATGAGCTGCAGGGGCGAGACGCCCTCGGGCATGATCTCGGAGAGCCCCGAGGCAGCGCTCATGGCCTGTTGCAGTTTCTCTTGCACGATGGGGCCTGCGACGGGGTTCTCCATGACGGTGCTCATGAGCGAGTCTCGCGTGAGCGGAATCCGCACAACATCCCCGACAATATCGACCGTCGTGGTCGAGCGGATGTCGCGACTCGAAGCCCCGACCGAAACCGTGTACCTGCCACCTTCGACCACCCACTGCGAGACGGCGATGTTCCAGTAGGCGAGGTCTTCGCGCCGGATCGTGATCGTGACGACTTTTGCCTGATCCGGTGCGAGTGCGACAGAGGCGAAGCCTTTCAGTTCCCGCACGGGCCGCTGCACGCGGCTGAGCTCGAGCCCCGTGTAGACCTGCACGATCTCGCGCCCATCAACAGTGCCCGTGTTCTTAACGCTGAACGACACCTCAACATCGCCGTCACTGGTGACGTGCGCCGAGGCATCCCCGTACTCGAAGCTCGTATACGAGAGGCCGAAGCCGAAGGGAAAGGCAACGTCGAGCTCTCGCGCGTCGTACCAGCGGTACCCCACGAAGAGGCCCTCACCGTAGTTGACGGTGTCGAACTCACCCGGGAAGTTGAGGTAGGCGGGGGTGTCTTGCATACGCAACGGGATCGTCTCGGTCAGCTTGCCCGAGGGGTTCGCGATGCCAAAGAGCACGTCCGCCGTTGCGCCGCCACCGGCCTGGCCAAGCAGCCACCCCTCGATGATGCCCGGCACCGTCTCGGCAAAGGGCACCGCAACGACGCCACCGTTTGAGAGCACAACGACAACGTTCGGATTGGCCTCGACAACGGCATCGAGCAGAGCGAGCTGTTCTGCCGGCAGGTCGATCGTTGCACGGTCGTAGCCCTCCGATTCGTGCTCTGCGGGCAGCCCGAGGAAGAGCACAAGAGCCTCTGCGTCTCTCGCAAGCTGCACGGCCTCCGCCTGCAACTTCGCATTCTCTGCATCGGATGCGCCGGGCTTGAGGCTGAACCCTTCGGCAAACGGCACGTCCCCCGCGATCGCTTGAATCGCCGCGAGCGCGGTGTCGAGCTCAGTGGGGTTGACCTTCGATGAGCCAGCGCCCTGGTAGCGCGGGTCTTTCGCGAAGGCACCGATGACCGCGATCTTCTGGCTCGGCTTGAGGGGCAGAATCCCACCTTCATTGCGCAGCAGCACGATAGACCGTGTCGCGGCCTCGCGCGCGAGCTGGTTGTGTGCGTCAACGTCGAGGGGGCCAGCAACCTGACCCGCCTGCTTCGTCGCCGTGGCAACGAGGTCAAGCACGTGCTGCGCGGCACTCGTGACCGCCTGCTCCGCGAGCTTGCCGGATTTGACTGCCTTGACGATTTCGGCATCCGATTTGCCCTGTGTGCCGGGCATTTGCAGGTCGAGCCCGGCAGCGACCGCCGCAACGCTGTCGTTGACGGCTCCCCAGTCCGACACGACGAGACCCTCGTAGCCCCACTGCTTGCGCAACAGCTCAGTGAGGAGCCACTCGTTCTGCGACGAGAGCACACCGTTGATCTTGTTGTAGGAGCACATGACCGTCCACGGCTTGGACTCCGTGACGACGCGCTCGAACGCGCGCAGATAGATCTCGTGCAGTGTGCGCTCGTCGATCTCGGCGCTGATGCTCATGCGCTCAAACTCTTGATTGTTCGCCGCGAAGTGCTTGAGCGAGGTGCTGACACCCTGACTCTGCACGCCCGTCACGTAGGCGGCACCGAGTACGCCCGAGACAATCGGATCCTCTGAGATGTACTCAAAGTTGCGGCCGCACAGGGGCGAGCGCTTGATGTTGATGGCCGGACCCAGCAGGACCGCGACGTTTTGGATCGAGGCCTCTGCGCCGAGGGCAGCACCGACTCGTGCAAAGATATCGGGGTCGAACGAGCATCCGATGCTCACGGCTGGCGGGAAGCACGTCGCTGGCACACTGCCGCCGATACCGAGCGGGTCACCCTCATCGACCTGTTTGCGCAGACCGTGCGGCCCATCGCTCACCATGATCGCGGGAACACCAGCGCGCTCAACAGGCTTCGTGTGCCACATGTCGGCGCCGCTCGTCAGCGAGGCTTGCTCTTCGAGTGTGAGGTCGGTGGCTTTCGTCATGATCGTCTCTCTTCACTGAGGTCTGGTCGCTCACCCCCATTTTCACAGTTTGGCGGGGCCGTGGGGCGGTGAGTTCAGAACCAGTGGCTCCAGCGGCCGAGAGGGTCGGCGGATGCCACGGGCACACCGTCGACGCCGACCGCGAAGCCGCGCCAGCCGGGTTGTTCAGCGAGCGGCTTCCACGCGTCGTAGAGCGAGGGCGGGTCAATCGTGAGCCAGCGTGCGCCGAGCATCGCGATCTCTTGCATGAGCCGCTGCCGCTCGGGCCAGCGCAGGTAGGTCATGACGCCGGGGGTCGTCACGACGAGTGTCGCGTTCTTCGGCACCTGGCGGGCGAGGATGGCGAGCTGTTCGATTGCGTCACCCTGCACGATGCGCGGCGGGTCCTGTTGTGCGACGCGAATGGCCGCTTCGACGCGTTGCGCCCGCTCCATCTCGCCGGGCCAGGTGAGCGCATTGAGCCACGCCAGTTCCGCCTGGCTCGTGACATCGACGGGGCTCAAATCGATGCCCGCGCGCCAAACGATCTCGGGGCGCCTGAGCGACGGCAGCTGCCCCGTTGCAACGCTCGTCAGCATCACTTCGCTCGGCCCCTCAGCCGGGTCAAGTCGTGCGACGCCCTCCCCCGCTTCATCGACGTAGCGGAACGAGTAGCGGTCGGGGAAGAGACACAACCCAGCGGATGCACCGATCTCAAGCAGCGCAATCCGCCCCTTGATCGTCGAAAGCGCAGGCACGAGCGCCGCGAGCCGCAGCGGGTCGTTCGTCTGCACCGTGCGTCGTGCACACTCGGCGATGATCGCCGCGCGGTTGGCCCTGAAGAAGCGTGCCCATTCTTCGTAGTTGAGATCATCGGATGTACCGAGCATCCGTGTCACCCCAAACACGAGCGCTGGTTCGCGGTGCGCTGCCCCAAGCGTTTCGAGTGTCGCGAGTACGTCGCTATCCCCCGCGACGCCCGCTGCCCACTCGGCGTACACCGCACTTCGCCCCGGAGCCTCGTCCCGCGCAAAGCGTGCGTAGCGCTCAGCGACGCTCTCGGTGTTCATGTCTTCGACGCTACCTGTTCCGCGAACAGGACAATTTGTGCAATCCGCGCAGAATCTGGGCCGAATCGAGGTGTTTTGACCAAACTCTCCTGTTGGCGGTACGGCGCCGCTCAGAGCCGCCGGGCACTTTGTCTCGCGCAAGCGGGCGGGTGTGCTCCGTGGTGTTCGCAGGCATCGGGACTGGCGGGAGACGACCCCGTGGGTCGTCGGGGGACTGCGAGCGCCACGGAGTGCACCCGCCCGCGCCCCGAGCGAACCCGAGGTCGGGGGACTGCGAGCGTGACGGGACGTGCCCGCCCGCGCCACAGCAAGCTCAGCGGAGACGCGGGGCGAACTCGGTCGCCCAGTAGGTGAGGATCGCGTCGGCACCGGCGCGGCGGATCGACGTGAGCGACTCCAGCACGGCGTCGTCGCGCGAGATCCAGCCGTTGGCCGCGGCCGCCTCGATCATGGCGTATTCGCCCGAGATTTGGTAGGCCCACACGGGCACCTCGACGGCGTCCCGTACTTCGCGCAGCACATCGAGGAACCCCATGGCGGGCTTGACCATGACGATGTCAGCGCCTTCTTCAACGTCGAGCAGCGCTTCGCGAACGCCTTCGCGCCGGTTGGCCGGGTCGAGTTGGTAGGTGCGGCGGTCGCCCGTGAGCTGAGAATCGACTGCTTCACGGAAGGGGCCGTAGAACGCCGAGGCGTACTTTGCGGCATAGCCGAGAAGCAAAACATCCGGATAGCCCGCCGAGTCCAGCGCCGCTCGCACGTACGCAACCTGGTGGTCCATCATGCCCGAGAGCCCCAGCAAAGCCGACCCTGCGGCAGCCTGCGCAACAGCCATCTCGCCATAGATCTCAAGGGTTGCGTCGTTGTCAACCGAGCCGTCCGATGCCAGCACACCGCAGTGCCCATGATCGGTGAACTCGTCAAGACACAGGTCGCTCTGCACAACGAGCGCATCGCCAACCTCAGCAACAACCGCCGAGATGGCACGGTTCAAAATCCCGTTCGGGTCAACCGCCCCAGACCCGCGCGCATCGCGCTCAGCCGGGACGCCGAACAGCATGATGCCACCAACGCCAGCCTCAGCTGCATCCGCCGCCGCGCGACGCAGCGAATCGAGCGAGTGCTGATACTGCCCCGGCATCGACGAAATCTCGAGGGGTGCAGTAAACCCCTCGCGCACAAAGAGCGGCTGCACGAGCTGCGCCGGCACGAGCGAGGTTTCGCGCACGAGCGCACGCACGGCAGCGTTCTGCCGCAGGCGACGCATCCGCACCGAAGGGTTAGCCATGATCGTGCTCGTCAAGAACGTAATCGCGCACCGCGCGCACGAGCGCTTCGGCGCTCTGCTCGTTCGCGATCGTGTGGATGGGCAGGCCCACCTTTGCGGCATCCTCTGCCGTGCGCGGCCCGATCGCCGCGAGGAAGGTGTCGTCGGGAATATCGGGGAACTGCGTGCGCACCTGCTCAGCAACAGAACCAGAGGTCACCAGCACAACGTTGATGCGACCGTTGTTGACATCGCGGATGATGCGATCCGTCACGGGCACCCCGACCGTGCGGTACGCGACAACGCTGTCGACCTCGTGGCCCGCATCGGCGAGCATAACGCTCAGAATGGGCTTCGCGAGTTCGCTGCGCAGCGCCAGGAACTTCTTGGGCTCCGGCTCACGAGCCAGCAGCTCGTTCCCGAGCCCCGCAGCGTTGTTGTCTGACTCAGGCACGAGGTCGACGCGGTACCCCATGGATTCGAGAGCGGCAGCTGTTGTTTCACCGACGGCAGCGATCTTGGTGGTGGGTGGGATGATGGCGCGGTGCGCAAACAAGACATCGACCGTGGTCGCACTCGTCACGGTGACCCAGTCGAACTCTCCCGCGGCGAGTTTCTCGAGCGCATCCGCCAAAATCTCTGGCTCGTTGGTCGGTGCAAAGTTGATGAGCGGCGCAACGACTGGCACGGCACCCTGTGCGCGCAGTGATGCAGAGACTGCGTCGCCCCAGGGGCCGCCGCGGGGAACGAGCACGCGGAATCCAGTGAGCGGCTTGAGTTCACTGTCGGCCTGTGGCCCGGCGGATGTAAATGGCACTGCGATCGGTCTTCCCTCGGCGGGTTCCGATAGACGTCGTGTCTATCGAAGAACCAAGCCCCCCGCGCCGCGATCGAGCAGGCGGCGAGCAACAACATGCCCGATCGCGTTTGCTTCGCTGACCGGGTCGGATGCAACGACGATATCTGCGCCATTGCCTTCGTCGTTTGCTCGAATATACCCTGTTTCGCTGGGCACCGCGTTTTGGGCGATGCGTTCACTCACGTCGGCAGCAAGGCGATCGCCCTGCTGCGAGTAGACGAGTGCGCGAATACGCAGCTGGTCGCCAACGAGTTGCGCGTGCACTCCTACGGGCGCCTGGCAGCCCGCATCGAGCCCCGCGAGCACGCCGCGTTCGGCGGTCGTTGCGACGCGGGTTGGTTTATCATCAAGCCGCGCCAGCGCTTCAACAAGATCGGATGCTTCAAGCGTCTCAATCGCAAGCGCCCCCTGCCCCGGCGCCGTGGGCCATTCCGAGAGGCCGAGTTCTTCGACGTGCAGCCCCGCTGTGGGATCGCCCGTGATACGGCTCAGCCCAGCGGCAGCAAGAATGACGGCGTTGAGCTCACCTGAGCGAACCTTCTCGATGCGGCTATCGACGTTGCCGCGGATGTCGACGGTCTTGGCGCGCGGCGCATGCATGCGCACCTGCGCAATGCGGCGAGGCGAACCCGTACCGACCGTGCTGCCGGCGGGGAGCTGCTGGAGGGGCGTTCCGTCTCGCGTGATGACGACGTCGCGCGCATCCGCTCGCTTGGGGGTCGCGGCAATCACAAGACCCTCAGGCACCTCGGTGGGGAGGTCTTTGAGCGAGTGGACAAGAAAGTCGACCTCGCCGTTTCGCAGCGCATCGCGCAGGGCCGTCGCGAAGATGCCCTGGCCGCCGATCTCGCTGAGCGAGGCGCGGTTCGTGTCGCCCTCGGTCGTAATCTCGACGAGTTCGACGGGGTGACCCGTGACCTCGGTCACCTGATCGGCGACGAGCCGCGATTGCGCCATCGCGAGGGCGCTGCGGCGCGTTCCGAGGCGAAGCGTACGTGGCTCGGTCATCAGGAAAGCACTGACGGGATCTCGTCGATCGCGATACGGCGACCCGTGTAGAACGGCACCTCTTCGCGCACGTGGAGGCGCGCCTCGGTGTAGCGCAGCTCGCGCATCATGTCGACGAGGTCGGTGAGGTTGTCGGCCTCCATGGGCAGCAGCCACTCGTAGTCGCCGAGTGAGAACGCCGCGACGGTGTTGGCAACGACACCCTTGAACGCGGCACCCTTGCGGCCGTGGTCGGCGAGCATGCGGCGGCGGTCATCGTCTTCGAGCAGGTACCAGTCGTACGAGCGCACGAAGGGGTAGATCGTAAGCCACTCGCGGGCGTGCTCGCCACGAAGGAAGCCGGGCACGTGGGCACGGTTGAACTCAGCATCGCGGTGCACACCCATGGCGTTCCACGTTGGTGTGAGGCTGCCGACAAGGTAGGTGCGGCGCAACTGGCGCACGGCATCCTGCAATGCTTCCGCACTGTCGCCGTGCAGCCACACCATGAGGTCGGCATCGGCGCGCAGCCCGCTCACGTCGTAGAACCCGCGCACCGTCACGCCGCCGTCTTCAATCGCCGCGACCGCCTCTTGCAGCTGGGGGACCTGCTTGGCAGTCTTGGGGGTCTTCTTGCTCATCCAGAAGTTCGCGAGGTCACGTACGTCGTTCAGTGTGTCGCGACGCCACACGGCGAAGAGGGTATATCCGTCGCCCGAGTGGGCGGATGCGTTTTCAGCTGCTGCGTTCATGCTCCCAGTCTTCCACTTTTCACTTTGCCCGCGCGCAGGGGCGAAACGGGAGGAATACGCGAAACGGGAGCCAAGATCACGCGGATCCGGCTCCCGTTTTGCGTATTGCTCACCGTGGGCGGGTTACATCCCGAGATCGGATGCGGACACCACCTGGTCAGCGGGTGGTGCCGTGATGTCGACAGCCTTGCCCCAGTCGGAGTAGTTGACGGTCGTGAGGCTGTCAATCGTCTGGCCGCTCACCTCGAGCGTCATGGACTGTTCAACCTTCACCAGCAAGCCCTCGGGCGTGACCCACATGACCTGCGTGATGGTCTCGGGCAGCGAGCTTCCCGCGGCTTCGAGTGCTGCTGCGTCGCCAGAGGCAGCGAGAACCTTTTTGGCGTCGACCGTGAGGTCGTAGCGGTAGGCCTCAACACCGTTGACCGTCTCGGGTGCGTCAGAGACCTTGAAGTCTGTCAATGCGTTCTGCAGGGCGTCCATCTGCGCACGAGGGTCTGACTGTGTAAGTGAATCTTCAAAGTCACCAGCGGCCGTGCTGCCGGTGAGGTCAACCCACTTGTTCTGGCTCAGCTCACCCATGTTGGCGTAGAGCTTGGCATCGGCCATGAGCATTTTCATGCTCATACCCATGGCGTCCATGTCGATTGACATGAGCAGCTTGCTGGGGTCGTCATCCATGACCATGTTGCCAGTCATAGTGGTCGTCTGGCCCATCATGGTCATTTCCATGTCGAGGTGCACAGACTTGGCAGCCAGCATCGCGTCGTTCACGACCTGGTTGAAGTTGTCTTCCGTGAGCTGGCCATCGGCTGCGGGGGCGGCGTTCTCGGTCGACGGCTCTGTCGTCGTGCCTGCCTGCGACTCGGTCGTGGTGGTTTCGGTTTCCGCGGGGGCTTCAAGCGTTGCAGTGTTCCCGCACGCGGTCACACCAAAAGTTGCAACTGCGGCGAGCGAGAGGGCGGCAAGGGTGCGTTTCAGGGGAGTAGCCATGCCTCCACACTAACGAGCATGGCTGACAATGGGGCGCGAAAAGCGGGGCAGGCACAGAATGGCAGATGCGCGAAGCATCCGTTCTTCGTGCGCTACCGCGAGAGGCCGCGAGCGATGAGGTATACGACTCCACCCACGGCAGTGGCGACACCGACGGCCGCGGCGATGAACTCGGCGGGCTTCTCGTGTGCAAACTCCGCAAGCTTGCGGTGACGGCGGCGTGCGGCCTGGTCAATGCGCTTGGGGATGTTGCCCTTGATCTCGAGGGCCGTCAGCGCAGCTTTGAGCTCGGCGCGAGCGGCGACAACGGGGTCGGTGATCCCGGCCGGAACAGCCGTGAGCGGGATGGGCGCTGCGTAGCTCGCGGGCACGGGTGCACCAGCGGGGAGCTTGGCGGGGTAGTCGTCATTGCCACGCGGCATCGCGGGCCTCCTTCACCAATTGCACATCTTGCGACATCGCGGCGGCTGGATTCTGGCGCTGCTGCACCTTCTTGAACCGCTGCAGCCCCAGGAACACGAGCACAGCGATGATGAGCAGCCCGACGCCCAGCACAATGAGTGCCGAGGCCCACACGGGAAGCCAGATCGCAATGACTGCGATGAGCACCGTGAAGATCACGGGAACCGTCCAGAACAGCACGAAGAGCGCTGCGAGGAACCAGACGCTTCCAACACCGGCATCCTTGCCCGAGGAACTCGCCCACACCTTGGCGCGAGCGACCTCAGCGTTGATGAGGTTCTTGACGAGCGTCGGCAGTGCACCGATGATGCCCAGCAGCGAATCGTCGTCGTAGTCGTGGTAAACCGACGCCTGCGGCGGCGTGGGTTCAGCCTGTTGTTTGCGCGCGAACACTTCGGCGGGCCTTATTTCTTCGTGGTCTTTTTGGCGGTCGTCTTTGCCTTCTTGACGGTGTCTTCGATGGCATCCGAAATCTCGTCGGCAGCATCGTCGATAGCGTCAGCGACTTCGTCGGCGTGCTTGGCAACGGCCTTCGCGCTCGTCTTGGCAGCCTTCTTGACGGCGGGTTGCGACTGCTTTGCCGTCGCCGTTGCGGCATCGAGCTTCTCGCCCGCAGTGCCGGGCTGGGCAGCCGACTTGATGACGTTCGTAATGGTCGTACCGAGTTGCTTGGGCAGCGCAAAGGTCTTGTCAGCGGCGAACTTCTTCGCATCGCTCACCCGGTCTTGCACGACGGGCTGGTTCCACACCTTGAGCCACTGCTTCTTGATTTGGTTGTACCGCTCGCGGCCAGCGCGCGTGCCCAGCACGTAGCCCGCTCCAAGCCCTACGAGAACCCCAAATTTCGTGCCCATGACTGCACCTCTTTCGTCGAGTGTTTCTCAAGCGTACCGATATATTCCGATTTCGGCATCGGCCAGTTTCCCAGGTTGCTATTGAGGTTTCGCGGGCCGGCAGCGACGTCGCGAGCGACGCGATACAGCCGGCTGCCAAGGCGGAGGCGCGAGAGCGGGCTGGTTGCCCGCCGAGTGCAGACTACGTGGGCAGCGGGCTGTATCGCATCGCGCAGTAGTCGCTGCCGGCCCGCGGAACCTCTTAGTTGCTCTCCGGGTCGAAAAGCACATGGCGGCGGATGCGCTCAGCCTGCGCGATCGCATCGGGAATGACCTGTGCAAGCCCCGTGCCCGCCTGCCACGCGCCAACCGCCGCGAGGCCCTCGACCGTGTTGATCTGTGTGCGCGCTCGCTTACGTTTCTCGGTTGCGCCGATCTCGGCGCTCGGTTGCGTTTGCGTGAAGCGTTCGCGGTGGCTGGCCAGGATCGAGGCGGCTTCGAGCGGAATGCCGAGCATGGCGGATGCTTCTGTGCGGGCGAGGTCGGCCGCCTGCTCGTCGCTCAGTTGCTCGGTTGCTGGAGCCTCCCCTGCCGTGCCGAAACTCACGCGAATCACGTGGCGGTGGGGCGTGGTGATCTGCGCGGCAAGCCATGTCCACTTCGCGGTTGAGTGGGTCATTGCCTTTGCCGTCTGGCTGCCGGGAACCGTCAGCACGCCTGTGCCGCGCGGCTGCTCGTCGAGGCGCTCGTCGTCGACGACGAGCGTGACGAGTTCAACCCGCGGGGCGGCCGCGACGTCTTCACCGAGCCCGTCGACGTGCGACGCAAGTAGGCTGCGCGCCGTGGTCTCGTCGGTCGCGACGATGACGGCATCCGCTACACCGAGTTCAAGCGGCTCGTGGTCTGGCGACGGCTCATTTGCCTCGGCAACGTGGGCGACCCAGCCGGTCTCCGTCTGTTCGATTGCCGTGACGGGAGTGTTGGGCGCGAGGGAGACGTCGAAGGTTTTCAAGCGCGCGACGAGTGCCTCGACGATCGTGAATATCCCGCCATCGAGACCCTGAACCGCCGAACCTGGCTTGGCAGCAGATGCCGCTTGCAACTCGGCGACGCCGCCGCTGAGCGATCCCGCACGCGTGTAGGCAGCGTTCAGGCCGGGGGCCGCAAGATCAACATCGATGAGCATGGGGTCGGCCGAGTAGACGCCCGCCGTGATGGGGGCCACGAGGCGGTCGAGTACTTTTCGACCCATCCGTTTTTGCACGAGCTCGCCGAGCGAGATTTCTTTGCCGATCTTGAGCACGGGCATGAGGCGGTCGGCGTACGCGCGCCACGAACCGGCCGAGCCGATGATGCGCTGCACGTCAGGCGCGAAGGGGTTCGCGGGGATGCCGAGGATCGTGCTCTTCGGGAGCGGCGCGGGGTTGTCTGCGCCGACAAGCCATGCCCCCGCGGGGTTCGGCGTGACGATTTTGTCGGTCAGTTCGAGTTCTTCGAGCAGCGCGCGCACGTGCCCGCCGCGCGTCGCGTAGCTTTCTGTTCCCGTGTCGATCTGGAGCCCCGCGAGGTTCGCCGTGCGGATCGCCCCACCAAAGGCATCGGATGCCTCAAGCACCGTCACGCGAATGCCCAGCTTCGCGACCTCGAGCGCCGCGACGAGCCCCGAGATCCCGCCGCCGATCACGACGACGTGCTTGGTCGCGGCGCGTTCGGCCTGCTTGGCTAAATCGATGGCGCCGGTCGGATCAGCGCCGCCCGCTTCCGGGAGCGATCCCGATTGCGGGAGCCGTTTCGCGGGATTCTGGCTCCCGTTTTTGGGATTGTTCCCGTTGCCGGGGTGTGCGTCAGGCATCCGTTCTCCACTGATGCGCAAATTCAACGATGCGCGTGAGCTGCGTGGGTTCGGTCTCGGGCGGAACGCCGTGGCCAAGGTTGAGAATGTGCGCGCGCGCCGCCGTGCCGCGCTGCAGCACATCGGCGACGTGCGCCTCGAGCACCTCCCAGGGTGCGCCGAGCAGGGCCGGATCGATGTTGCCCTGCAGCGTGAAACCGGGCACGCGGGCGGCGGCCTCGTCGAGCGGAACACGCCAATCGACACCCACGGCGTTGACTGAATCGCCCAGCGTCATCTCTTCGATGAAGGGGCCCGTGCCAACACCAAAGTGGATCTTCGGCACGGCAACCTCGGCGAGCGCGGCGGCCGAGTGCGGCTGCACGAACGTCGTGTAGTCCTTCGGTGCAAGTGAACCTGCCCACGAATCGAACAACTGCACAGCCTGTGCACCCGCCGCGACCTGGGCGTTCAAGAACCCGGCCGAAACCTGGGCGAGCCATGCCGCGAGATCGTTCCAGGCGGATGCATCCGTGTGCATCATGCCGCGAGCGCGCAGGTGTTCCTTCGAGGGCCCACCCTCGACGAGGTAGGCCGCGAGTGTGAAGGGGGCCCCGGCGAAACCGATAAGCGGCGTGGCGCCCAGCTGGGAAACGGTGAGGGCCACGGCATCCGATATTGCGGTGAAGTCGATGCCCGCGGGGTCGATCTGCAAGAGTCGGTCGACGTCGGCGCGCGTGCGCACGGGCTCGGCAAAAACAGGCCCGCGGCCCGGCACGATCTCGACGTCAACGCCCGCGAGCTTGAGCGGCACAACGATGTCGCTGAAGAAGATGGCCGCGTCAACACCGTGGCGGCGTACGGGCTGCAGCGTGATTTCGGCGGCGAGTTCGGGGGTGAGGCACGCGTCGAGCATGTGGGTGCCGACGCGCAGCTCGCGGTACTCGGGCAACGAGCGGCCGGCCTGCCGCATGAACCACACGGGGGTCTGCTCGGGGCGGTCGCCCAGGAGGGCTCGAATGAGGGGCGCGGTCGAAGCAGTCACCCCCCTATCTTCGCAAGCAGAGCTATGGCTCACGCGCGAAGCGGCCAGGCATAAAATCTCATAGCGACCGGGAGTAAAATCCCCCGTGTGCTGCTGTGCCTAACGGCGAGTCATAAGACCGCCACGTTTGACCTCCTTGAGAGGCTCAGTCGCACCCCCGACGAAATCGACCGCCTGTTGCTTGAGTCGGTGCCTGCGGCTCGTGGCACGGTTGTGCTCTCGACCTGCAACCGCGTCGAGGCGTATGTCGACTACGACGAAGCTGTCGCTGACGTCGATTTCGTCGACACCGTGGCACACACGCTCGCTGAGAGCGCGGGAGTTTCGGATGACGACATCAACGGTGCATTCGCAATCCGCACGGGCAATCGCGTGCCAGAGCACCTCTTTGCCGTCGCGAGCGGGCTCGAATCGGTTGTCTCGGGTGAGGTCGAGATTGCTGGCCAGGTGCGCGACGCACTCAAGGTTGCTCGCAAACAGGGCACAACCTCGACGGATCTCGAGCGACTCTTCCAGAAGGCTTCCCAGGCGCAGCGCCGCGTGAAGAACGTCACGGCCCTGCCGCGCGCTGGCCGCTCGCTCGTGCGCCTCGCACTTGAACTTGCCAACAGCCGCATCGCCGATTGGTCGGCCGAACGCGTGCTGCTCATCGGCACCGGCTCTTACGCCGCAGTGACGCTCGCTGCCCTTCGCGAACGAGGCGCCCAGCGCATTTCCGTGTTCTCCCCCTCGGGTCGCCAGCAGAAGTTCGCCGAGAAGTACGATCTCTACCCCGTCGACGAGAAGCACTACGCGCACGCCGCCGCGGCCGCCTCGCTCATCATCACGTGCACCAACGCCGAGGGCTTCGTGCTCGACCGCTCGATTATTGATGAGGGGTTGTCGGGGCATCCGCTTCGCCAGTTCGCCCCCGCGATTATTGGGCAGCGCGCATGCCCCGTGAGCGGTGGCCCCGCCGCCCTGCGCAGTCGGCTCATCATCGACCTGGGCATGCCGCGCAATGTCAACCCCGATGTTTCTGAGCTCGAGGGTGTTTCGCTGCTCGACCTTGAGATCGTCAGGCTGCACGCCCCGCTCGAAGAACTGCAGGCAGCGGATGACGCGCGTGCTGTCGTGCGCGACGCGGCCCGCGACTTCCACATTGTTGGTGCCCGCCAGCGCGTGACGCCCTCGGTTGTTGCGCTGCGCTCGCACATTTTCGAGCTGCTCGAGGCTGAGATCGACCGCGCCCGTGCGCGCGGTGACGAAGACGGGCGCGTTGAGCAGGCCATGCGCCACCTCGCGGGTGTGCTGCTGCACACCCCGACCATGCGCGCGCACGAGCTGGCTGATCGCGGGCGGGCCGATGAGTTCACGGCCGCACTCGAGACGCTCTACGGCATCCGCCCCACCGAGCCCGCGGCCCAGGTCGACACCGACGCCGCCTCGGCCTAGCCCTGCCCCAGGTGCGGCTATCTACGGCCCCGCGGGCACTTTCGCGGTAGAAGGCCGCACCTGGGCACTCTCCCCCTTCGCCCAGGTGCGGCTATCTACGGCTCACGACCGCGAAGATCGTCGCAAGCCGCACCTGAACGAAGGGGGATCGGCGGCGCGTACGATCGCAGTATGGCCAAAGACGTCTCGCCCGAAACATCCGCCAAGCTTGCTGACCGCGCCCAACTCGTGCTCCTAATCGGGGCGACGCTCTTGGCGCTTACGACGTGGGTGTACCTCGTGTTCCTTCACGGTGCAGGTTTCATGCCGGCTCGCGCGGGCGTTGGCCCCCTGGTACGGACGATGTTCGAGGCGGGCGCGTGGGGCGAGATCGCAACGCTCGCGATCCCCGTCGTCCTCACGCTCGTGCCCTTCATTGCTCCGCGCACGTGGCGTTCAAACATGGCGCTCGTTGCGGCCGGCGGTTCAGCGATCACCGCCATGATGCTCGCGCAGGGCGGCATCGGATGGTTCTCCCTCCCCGCCATCGCAGCCCTCGTCGCCGCTTACTTCCTGCCCGTCATCCTCGGCGGCACACGCCCCGGGCTCTCCCGCACAAACTGGTGGCTCGTAGGCGCTCTCGTGATCGCGCTGCCCGGTATCCTGCTCGTTGGTGCGATGGCGGCGGGCACCTTCGCGTGGAGCCCCGTCACGGTCGGCATCGCGGTCGGATGCGTCGCACTTGCGGCCGTGTTTGCCAGCGGCATCCGCTGGGTTGCCCTCGTCGTTGGCCTGCTGGGCCTCGCCGCAATGGTCGCCGCCGTGCTCGATGGCGGCATGCTGCTGCTCGCCTTCTGGGTGCTCGGCGGCTTCTGGGTTGTCGTGGGTCTCACGACGCTCGTCGCAACGGGCCACGTCAAACGCAGCTAGGCTCACGCCTCACTCGGGGGCTTCGGGGCACCGGGCGGCAGGGAAGAGCCATCGGATGCCTCGGGCACATCGTAAACATCGAGGGCACTCGGTTCGCGACGTGCGGGGCGGGGCCGGCGCCACTTCGGCACTCGCCGCGCGGGCTGAGCGGGGAGTTCGATCGGGACATCCGCTGGGTCCGCAATCGGCGCCAGCTCTGCACCGGCAACCGCATCGGGAACGGGTGCTGCGGCATCCGTTTTCTCACGCCGCCCCACAACAAAACTGTCGATCAGCACGATGAAGATGAGCAGCACGAGAGCCCGGCAAATCCACGCGGCCACGGGGCTCTCGACGTCGTAGTTGCCGGGGATCCCGAGAACGCTCAGCAATGCGGGACCCCACGCGCGCGGGCCGCCGAAGTCGAAGGCGATCGAGGCCGAAACAATGATGCCGCCCAACGAGAGGAGAATCACCGCGCCGCTCAGCGCGCGTGGGGGCAGCGCGCCGCGGGCAACTTTTCCGACGAGCGGGATGAGCGCGCCGAGGGGGAAGAGCACGAAAAACCACAGCAGCGGACTCATGAGGAGGGCGATTGCTTCGATGCCAAGCATGCCCCACCACACACCGGCGCCCTCGCCGCGATAGGAGATGGGCATGAGGGTCACGAGATATGCCGCAGCCGAGTACACCCCAAGCGGCATAACAAGGAGCCACAGCCAGAAGACGAGTGGTGCAACCCGGCGATTGTTGCCCCAGGCCTCGCGCGTGAGTGTCTCGATGCACAGAGCCGAGGCTACGAGCGGGATAAGGAATGCGACGATGAGCGACGCATCGAAATCCGTCGCGTCCGCGCGCGAGGCGTCGACAACGATCCAGGCCGCGCCAATTGCCAACAGCGTGATGGCGCCGACGACCCAGCTCGTCAGCGCACGGGGCGGCTGCAACTGATGCAGCCGCTGTGGCACCGACATGGGTGAGGCTTAGTTCACACCGACGAGACGCTCGGCGAGATACTGCTTGAGCTCGGCGACGGGCACGCGCTCCTGCTGCATCGTGTCGCGGTCGCGCACCGTGACGGCGTTGTCTTCGAGCGAGTCGAAGTCGACCGTCACACAGAACGGTGTACCGATTTCGTCTTGGCGGCGGTAGCGGCGGCCGATGGCCTGGGCGTCGTCGAAGTCGATGACCCAGTCGCCGCGCAGGCTGTCGGCGACCTCACGTGCGAGCGGCGAAAGTGCCTCGTTGCGCGAAAGTGGCAGCACAGCAACCTTGATGGGCGAGAGGCGCGGGTCGAGCTTGAGCACGACACGAGTGTCAACGCTACCCTTCGCGTTGGGCACCTCTTCTTCTTCGTAGGCGTCAACGAGGAAGGCCATCATCGAACGCGTCAAACCAAACGAGGGCTCAATGACGTACGGCGTGTAGCGCTCGTTCGACGCCTGGTCGAAATAGGTCATTGACTGGCCCGAAGCATCCGTGTGCGACGAAAGGTCGAAGTCGGTGCGGTTGGCGACACCCATGAGCTCGCCCCACTCCTTACCCGGGAAGCCGAACTTGTACTCGAAGTCGATCGTGCGGTCTGAGTAGTGCGCGCGCTCGCCGTCGGGCACGTCGAACTGGCGCATGTTCTCGGGGTCGATGCCGAGGTCGACGAACCAGTCCCAGCACGCGGCGACCCAGTGCTCGAACCACTCCTGGGCTTCGGCGGGCGGC
>CAYNTU010000002.1:0-55180 GCA_964400205.1 uncultured Microbacterium sp. | reverse complement strand
CGTGCGGAAGATGAAGTTGCCGGGCGTGATCTCGTTGCGGAACGCCTTACCGACCTGGCCAATACCGAACGGCGGCTTCTTGCGGCTCGCGGTCAGGACGTTCACGAAGTTCGTGAAAATACCCTGCGCGGTCTCGGGGCGCAGGAAGTGCAGGCCAGACTCATCGTCGACGACACCGAGGTACGTCTTGACGAGGCCACTGAACGACTTGGGCTCGGTGAACTCGCCCTTCGTGCCACAGTTCGGGCACGGCACACCCTTGAGGCCGCCCTCGGGCGCGCGGCCCTTGCGAGCCTCGAAATCTTCGATGAGGTGATCTTCGCGGAAGCGCTTGTGACACTTCGTGCACTCAACAAGCGGGTCGGTGAACGTCGCGACGTGACCGGATGCTTCCCACACGGCCTTCGGCAGAATGATGCTCGAGTCGAGGCCGACCATGTCGCCACGGCCGCGCACGAACGTCTGCCACCACTGGCGGCGGATGTTCTCTTTCAGCTCCGTACCGAGGGGGCCGTAATCCCACGCCGAGCGGCTCCCGCCGTAGATTTCACCGGCCTGAAAGACAAATCCGCGGTGTTTCGCGAGGGCAATGACTTTATCGAGACGGCTCTGTTCGGCCACGGTTCAGGCTCCTGGATGAGGGGCGGGTGCTGGCGCGCACGGCTTGCGCGGGCATCCGTCTATTCTAGGCCGCTGCGGCTGAGGGCTCAGCCCAGCGTCGCGGGGCGCTCCCAGGTTTTGCCGTGCACGTGCTCGTCGAGGAATGCGATGAACGACTCGTACCAAACCTGGGCGTTGCCACGGCCG
This sequence comes from uncultured Microbacterium sp., assembly GCA_964400205.1. Classification (GTDB taxonomy): domain Bacteria; phylum Actinomycetota; class Actinomycetes; order Actinomycetales; family Microbacteriaceae; genus Microbacterium. The sequence goes on along the minus strand of CAYNTU010000002.1, from coordinate 54,373 downwards.
AGGATCCAGTGGCCCTCGTCGGGGAAGTACAGGTAGCGGTGGCGCGTACGGCCGTTCTGGTCGCGCGGCGTCTTGGAGAAGGCGTTGAGGTCGTACCAGAGGTGGTGGCCCTGCGCGATCGGCACGCGGTAATCCTTGTCGCCGTGAATGACGAGCATGGGCACCTCGATCTCGCCCACGAAGTCGGCTGGGTTGTACTCGGCGTTCTGTGCGCGCATGGGCGGCTCCCAGCCGCCGTTGTCGGTCGTGTGCCCCATCGAGACGGTGTCCCACAGCGAGGCGTGCGTCACGATGCACTTGAAGCGGTTGCCCGTGTGGCCAGCGACCCAGTTCGCCATGTAGCCGCCGTAGCTGCCGCCCGAGAACGCAGTCTTGGTCTCATCGATGTCGTCGCGCGCGATGGCGGCGTCTGTCAGCGTCAGGATGTCGGTGTAGGGCGACCCGCCGAGTTCTTGCTGCCCGCGATCGATCATCGCCTGGCCGTAGCCCGTCGAGATCGCGGGGTCGGGCAGCAGCACGGCGTAGCCTGCGGCGACGAAGGGGCTGGGGTTCCAACGCCACGTCCAGGCGTTCCACGAACCCCACGGCCCGCCGTGCGCCATGATGAGCAACGGATGCGGCCCGTCACCCTCGGGCAAGCGCAGCCAGGCACGAATGGGCGTGCCGTCTTCGCCCGTTGCCGTGACCTCTTCGAGCGTGCCAGGTGCGTCGAGCGTGGCGGCGGGGTTCGGGAGGTCGGCGATCTCACCTGAGGCGGGGTCGATGCTGACGGGCTTCGGCGTCGCCGCGATGCCCGAGGAATTCGCGATCACGCGGCCGCCCGAAACGCTGATATCCGTGAAAGTCAGGTCCTGGTCGGGCCCACCGGCAAGTCGCTTGGGCGCCTTGTCACCAAGCCCGCCGATCCACACCGAGCCGCGACCGTGGTCATCGGATGCCGCCACGAGCGTCTCTTCATCGAGCCAGATTGGCCCGGCCCAGAAGTCGAACTCGGGCCACAGCTCAGTGAGCTCACTGCTTGCAACATCCCACACCTTGAGTTCGGAGGCCATCGTCGCCGTCTCGCTCCACGTGCGGTGCTTGCCGATCGTCACCTTTGTGCCGTCGGGACTGAACGCGATGGGGCCAAACTCGTACTCGGCGGTCGCGTCGAACACGAGCTTGGGCTCGGCATCGCCGACGAGATCCACGAGATAGCTGCGGTAGACACCGAGCAGACCGTTGAGGGAATCGCCCATCGAAACGAGCGCTTTCGTGCCTGCGCGATCGGCAACCCAGCCGCGCAGCCGTCCGGCGGGCATCGCGATGTAGCGCCAATGCAGCAGCTGCTTCGCAGGCTCGTCGTCATCGTCTTTCGACTCTTCGACGGGCGTGGCCTCGGCGGTGAAAATGTTATCCGGCAGCTCAGCCACGGCAAGAATCTGGCGCGACGGGCCAAGGTCCTGATCCCAGTACCGCGTTGGGAACTCGGCCGTGAACGAGGCACTGACCTTTGCTTCCTTGCGCTGCTTCGACAGCTCGGCGTGCTCCTTCTCAGAGTTCGCCTGCGAGTGCACGCTCAGCTCAGCAATGAGGCGGCCGTCGCCGAGGTGCAGCGTGCCGAAGCCACCGGGGCGGGCTGCGAGTTGGCGGGCCTCACCGCGAGTTGGAAGTGCCCAGAGCTGCGCGTCATCCGCTTGTTCGCCGTCCTCCCCAACGCGCTTGGCCGTGAAGAAGGTCGTGCCGTCTTCCGCGAGCGCAACGGCGCCGACCGAAGCGTTGCCGCGCGTGAGCGTCGTGAACGAGTCGCCCTCGAGCTCGACGAGCTCGCTGCGATAGGCGCTGCCCTTGGCGTCGGGGCGCGAAACCTTCGCGACGACTCGGCCCTTCGGGGTCGTGATGAGGCTGCCCAAACGGGCTGCGTCGAGCAGTTCAGTGATTGGCGTTGCAGTCATACCGACCAGCCTTTCACGCGGCGACAGGGGGTGGCGCGGCATCCGATTGTTACGGCAGGTGTTACGGAACTTTTCCACAGGGAGGGCGATTTTGCGGGAACGTCCAGGTTCGATTTATTGACTGACCTCGACGCAGGGCATCCCGATTTCAGCCCGGATAGCACGCTCCCGATCGCTGGAGGACCCTACGATGACGCAGCCAAATTCCTCGCCCCACTACCGAGAACGCGCCCCGCAGCGAGCGGCCGGCGAACTCTTCGTGCGCAGCATCACACAGGTCGTGCTCGAAGCACTCGCGGGCATTCGCCGGGTCGAACAGCTCGCCCGATTCTTCGACGAAGACGCCTTCATGCTTCTCGCCAACCGGGCGGCGCTTGCGCAGCGGGCGCGGCTTGCGCGGGGGTTGCGGCCGAAGCATCCGCCCCACGAGATTGGCACGATTCACACCTGCACCCCGAGTACGGATGCCGTTGAGGCAACCATCGTTCTGCCGGGCGCGCAACGCACACGGGCGGCCGCAATTCGCATCGAACTGTTTGCGGGGCAATGGCGCGTGACCTCGTTCACGATTCTGTAGACGCAAAACGCCCGGCCACCAAAGCTGGTTGGCCGGGCGCCTGTATGACGCGAGTTACTCGGCGAGGATGCCGTAGAGCGACTTGCGTGCGGAATTGATGATCTCGGTCGCGCGCTCGCGCTGCTCGGGCGTTGCGATCTGGCCGACCTGGTGCGCGGCTCCCATGAGCTCGTGTACCGCCGTTGCCAGTTCGCGGTTGCCTTCGCCGCGCTTCTCGCTGCGCTCCCACGCTTCGCCGATCTCGGCGGCGTGCTCGTCAACGAACGTCTTTCCAGCGTCCGTGAGCTCGAAGGCATTGCCTTCACCCTCGCTCGGCTGAATGAGGCCCTCGTCGACGAGGCGCTGCAGCGTGGGGTACATGCTGCCCGAGCTGGGCTTCCAGGTACCACCCGTGCGCTCCTCGATCTGCTTCATGAGACCGAAACCGTTGTCGGGCCCGTCTGCGAGCAGCGAAAGTACAGCGAATCGGATGTTTCCGCGACGCGCACGCTTGCCAGCGCCGCGCGGGCCGAAGCCCTCCGGGCCTCCGAAGCCGCGGCCGCCACGGCCGGGTCGACCGCCGACACCGTGTGCGCCATGGCGGGCGTACCCGCCCTGGCCGTGCCCCGGTGCGAACGGACGCTCGCCGCGCGGGCCGAAGCCCTCGCGCTCGTGGTTCAACCGGCCGTCTTCGCCGTAGCCCCGCTCGCGACCGTGGCCGCGCATGGGGTGCTCGTTGCTCAAGTGGCGACGGCCTTTGCCGTGACCCTTGTGATGTGCGTGGCCGTGGCCACGGTGGTGATGATGTGTGTTTCCTTCGTAGAAAGTCATGTCGTTTCCCCTTACTTCTTGATGTACGACACTGTAACGATATATCGCTATTGTGTCGTTGTCAAGTCCCTGTTGTGAGAATCTCGCGATTGGTGCGGGCGGGCGTAAGCCGTCAGACTCGCAGTCCCCCGACGGCCGGGGGCCGTCTCCCGCCAGTCCCGATGCCTGCGAGCCTGACGGCTTACGCCCGCCCGCTCTCGTGGGAGCAGCAACACGGTGGTTCGTGGGGAAGCGAAAGGCGCGGGCATTCAGCCCGCGCCTTTCGCACGTTAGGGTGTGGTCGGCTAGCCGACGGTCACCAGATCGTGACGCGGTCGGCGGGGTCGAGCCACAACGCATCCGCTGGTTGCACATCGAATGCCTCGTAGAAAGCGTCGATGTTGCGGGCGATCTGGTTGCAGCGGAACTCCGCGGGCGAGTGCGGGTCGATCGCGAGCAGCCGTACGGTCTCGGCGGGGCGCGACTTCTGCTGCCACACGTTTGCCCAGCTCAGCAGGAGGCGCTGCACGCCCGTGTAACCGTCGAGCTCAGGGGCGGCGTCAGAACCAAGCGAAAGCGCGTACGCCTTGAGCGCGATCCCGAGCCCACCGAGGTCACCGATGTTCTCACCGATCGTCAGTTCACCATTGACAGTCTTGCCGTCGGCACCTTCGGGCGAGAGCGCGTTGTACTGCTCGATGAGCGCTGCCGTGCGCTGCTCGAAAGCTTCGCGGTCGGCATCCGTCCACCAGTTGGTCAAGCGGCCGTCGCCATCGAACTGGCTGCCCTGATCGTCGAAACCGTGCCCAATCTCGTGGCCGATGACCGAGCCGATTCCGCCATAGTTCGCAGCGTCGTCACGGTTCGGGTCGAAGAAGGGGTACTGCAAAATCGCGGCCGGGAACACGATCTCGTTCGTGAGCGGCGAGTAGTACGCGTTGACCATCTGCGGCGGCATGTGCCACTCATTCGGGTCGACGGGCTTGCCGATCTTGCCGAGCTGGTAGTCGTGCTCAAACACGTTCGCGCGGCGCACATTACCCACCAGGTCGGATGCATCCACCTCAAGATCTTCGTAGGTGCGCCACTCGTCGGGGTAGCCGATTTTCGCGCGGAACTTGCTGAGTTTCTCGAGCGCTTTCTCGCGGGTTTCGGGCGTCATCCAGTCAAGGTTCGTGATCGACTCGCGGTAAGCCTCCGTGAGGTTCGCGACGAGCTTCTCCATTTGCTCTTTCGACTCTGCCGGGAAGTGCTGCTCGACATACGCGCGGCCGACGACATCGCCCAGTGCACCTTCGGCAAGCTGAACGCCGCGCTTCCAGCGCTCACGAATCTGCGGAACGCCGCTGAGCACGGTGCCGTAGAACGCGAAATTCTCGTTCACGACGTCGTCACTCAGGTACGGGGCGAGCGAGTGCGCGGCGTGAACGCGCAGCCATGCCTTCCATTCGTCAAGGCGATCTTCCGTGAGCAGCTTTCCGAGGCCCTCGACGAACGAAGGCTGCCGAACGATCGAATTGGCAAACGCATCGTCGTTGGCGGGCGCAACGGCACGAGCCCATGGTGTCAGGTCGACGCCCGCGAGCACTTGCAGTTCGTCCCACGTCGTGGGGTTGTAGCTCGCAACGGCGTCGCGCGTCTTGACGTTGTCCCAGTGGGTCGCGGCGATGTCATGCTCGAGTTTGGTTGCTGCGGCGGCATCCGCAGGGTCGATCCCCGTGAGCGCGGCGAAGCGGACGAGGTGCTCGTCGTAGGCCTCGCGGATCGGGGCAAACTCGTCTTCGCGGTAGTAACTCTCATCGGGCAACGAGAGGCCCGACTGGCTGATGAACACGGTGTTCGTGCCGGGGTTCCCCGGGTCGGATACCGCGTACACCCCGATCACATGCCCGAGCCCTTCGCGGTCGAACTCGCCCAGGGTCGTGAGCAATTCTGGGACGGAAGAGATTGCGTCAATACGCTCGAAGATCGGTTCAAGGGGCGCGGTGCTGGCGGCCTCGACGGCATCCGTATTCATGAAGCTCGCGTAGAGGTCGCCGACCTTGCGCTCTTCACTACCTTCGGGTGCGTTCTGCGTCGCCTCGACGATTTCGCGCACGTCGCGTTCGGCCTGCTCAGCGAGCGCGTTGAACGAGCCCCAGCGCGCCTTGTCTTCTGGGATCTCGGTGCGCGCAGCCCACAGCCCGTTGACGTGCCGATAAAGGTCGTCTTGCGGGCGTGTGTTGGGGTCGAAGTCGTTGAGCGGGAGCCCCGTCGGGAGCACAGGAGTCTGCGGGTCAGTCATGTCTTCCACCCTATTGGTGCCCACTAACACCCGCTCTGACCCGATGTCGGTGGTGGGCGCTAGCGTTGAGGACGTGAGTGAAGCATCCGATTCTGTAGCACCGAGCCCGAAGAAGCTCGACCGCGAGATTCTGGCGCTCGCCGTGCCCGCGCTCGGTGCGCTCATTGCCGAGCCGATTTTCTTGCTCATTGACTCGGCAATGGTCGGCCACCTGGGCGAGGTACCGCTCGCGGGTCTCGGTATCGCCGCGGCGATTCTGCAGACGATCGTGGGCCTCATGGTGTTCCTCGCGTACTCAACGACGCCCGCCGTCGCGCGCTGGTTTGGCGCTGGCGACCCGAGCAAAGCCGTGCAGGTTGGCATCAACGGCATGTGGCTCGCGCTCGGTGTGGGTGCCGTGCTCGCGGCCGTGGGCGCGTGGCTTTCGCCGTGGCTCATCAGTCTCTTCAACCCTGCAGCAGATGTCGCGAAGCAAGCCGAGCTCTACCTCACCCTCAGCATGATGAGCCTGCCCGCCATGCTCATCGTTTTCGCCACGACGGGCTTGCTGCGCGGGCTGCAAGACACGAAAACCCCGCTCGTCATCGCGGTCGCGGGCTTCGCACTCAACGCGGCGCTCAACTACCTCTTTATTTACGTCTTCCACTGGGGTATCTCCGGCGCGGCGCTCGGCACCGTCATTGCGCAGTGGCTCATGGTCGCGGCGTACGTACTCGTCATCAGCCGCCTCGCGCGCGTGCACAGTGTGGGGCGGCGGATGTCTCGTGAGGGCATCCGCGCAAATGCAACCCAGGGCGGCTGGCTGTTCTTGCGCACGGTTTCGCTGCGTATCGCGCTGCTCGCGACGGTCGCCGTCGCGACGGGGCTTGGCACAGAAGAACTCGCAGGTTGGCACGTTGTCTTCACGCTGTTCTCGGCCGCGGCGTTTGCACTCGATGCCCTTGCGATTGCCGCACAGGCCCTCATCGGCAAGTACCTGGGAGCCTCGAGCACGGCGGATGCGCGACGCGTGCTCGCGCGCGTGCTGCTGTGGGGCGCAGGCTTCGGCGTCATCGTGGGGCTCGTGATCGGCGTGCTCGCCCCCTGGCTCGGGCTCATCTTTACCGGCAACCCCGAGCTTGCGAAGCTCATCATGCCCGCGCTCATCGTGCTCGCGGTTTCGCAACCGCTCTGCGCCATTGTGTTCGTGTTCGACGGCGTGCTCATGGGGGCGGGCGACGCCAAGTACCTCGCGCTCGCGGGCGCGCTCAATCTTGTGCCCTACTTGCCCGCGATCATCCTCATCGCGTGGCTCGGGCTCGCGGGCGGGACCGGCCTCGCGTGGCTCGCGGTTGCCTTCTTCATTGTCTACATGGGTGCCCGACTTGTGACGCTGGGCCACCGCATCCGCACGGGCCGCTGGGCGCGCGAAGGCACAAGCCTGTAACAGGAGTAGCCTCGAAGGGTGCTCGATACACTCACCGGCTTCGCGGTCATCGGGCTCGCCGTCGTTGTCGGGTACGTGATCGGTCGCATAGGCCTCCTCGGCCCGCACGCGCGCGAAGTGCTCAGCCGGCTGACGTTCTTCGTGCTCTCGCCCTTCCTGCTGTTCGTTGTCATCGCGCAGGCAGACGTGCGGATGCTCTTCTCCTCGCTCCTCCCCGTCTCGGCAATCGCGGCCATCGCGATGTTCGCGGTCTTCCTCGTGCTCGCGCGCGTGTTCTGGCGACGCAATCTGGGCGAGACCGTCATCGGCGCCTTGAGCGCTGGCCAAGTGAACTCCAACAACATCGGCATCCCACTCTCGCTCTACCTGCTCGGCAACGCGGCCTACCCCGCGCCCGTCATCATGATGCAGCTGCTCATCTTCACGCCCGTCACTCTCGCGCTGCTCGACATCGCGACAGGCGGCAACACTTCAATCGGCCGCACGATCCTCAAAGCCGTCACGAACCCCATGATCATTGCCTCTGTGCTCGGCACGATCGTCGCGTTTTCGGGCGTCGAGCTGCCCCCGATCGTGCTTGAGCCGTTCACTCTCATCGCGAACGCGTGCGTGCCCGTGCTGCTCATCAGCTACGGCATCTCGCTCGTTGGGCAGAAGGTACTCGGCACGGCGGGCCACCGACGCGACGTTGTCGTCGCGTCCGCTTTGAAACTCTTCGCGATGCCGCTTGTCGCCTGGGCACTGGCACAGTTCGTGTTCGGGCTCACACCTCACGAGGTGCTCATCGTCACGGTGCTCGCCGCCTTGCCGACGGCGCAGAACATCTTCAATTACGCCCAGCGCTACGACGTTGGCGAACCGATCGCGCGCGACACGGTGTTCATCACGACCATCGGATGCATCCCCGTACTCTTCGCGATCACCCAGCTGCTTGGCTAGGCGGCAGGCGAGCATCCGCGTGCCACTATTGACGCATGGCTGAACTCAACGACCTTCCTGCAGACTCGCTTGCCCTCGCGCTGAGCGAAAACACCCTCAACCTCATCGCGAGGGACGCAGCGCAGGCTGCTGCCGCGAAGGCTGGTGTGGGGCTCGACGCGCTCGCGATTCATGTTGCTCCGGGTGAGGGCGAGAACCTCAAGGTGCATGCAAGCGCGGTTGTGCACTGGCACTTCGTTAAGGCGCCCGCCGAGCTCGTAGGCGAGCTGAGCCTCTCAAGCAACGGCACGCTCGTTGTCGAATCGCTGCACCTCAAGAGCGCGAACCCCCTCGTTTCGGCCGGCATCAAGTCGTACGAGGGCAAGCTTGTCGGGCTCACGATCGAGCCGAAGACCTACCTGCCCGAGGGCTTCCCGGGGCTCAAGAACGTCAAGATCGATGGCACGGGCGGCGTGCTTCGCCTGACGGCCGCGCTCGACGCGTAACCTCTTCGTTCCAGGTGCGCCTTGCGACCGTTTTGACGGCTCACCACCGTTGTGAGCCGCACCTGGACAAAGCGGCCTGCACTTCAGGTGCGGCTTACGACGGCATTTCGGCCTGAAACTCGTCGTAAGGCGCACCTGAACGTTGATCGGGTGCGCTTGAGTCAGCCAGCGGGCGACTCAGCTGTTGCGCTGCTTGGCATCGAACGAGGCACCGAGTGCGATACCGAGGCCAAGCCCGATCGCGAGCCACATCGCGAGGTTGTCGGTCGCAACACCAATCGAGACGCCGACGGCGGCGCCGAGCGCCAGCCCGACGCCCAGATACTTGTTCTGTGCGGGGTGCGAAGCCTCATCCGGTTCGTGCTCTGGTTCAGTCATAGCCCCACGGTAACAAGCGTCGCCCCACCCGGAAGCGAGTTCACACGCGATTTTCAGTCGGCGAAGCGGCGGCACCACTCGTACATCACGACGGCGGCAGCAGCGGATGCGTTGATCGAACGCGTCGAGCCATACTGCGTGATTTCGATGTGGGCGGATGCCGCCTGCAGAGCGGCATCCGATAACCCGGGGCCTTCCTGACCGAAGAGGAAGACGCAGCGTTCGGGGAGGTCGGCTTTGTCGACTGGCTTGGAGTCGCCGACGTTGTCGACCGCGACGATCGGCAGATTCTCGGATGCGGCCCACTCGGCAAAGGCCTCAACCGTCTCGTGGTGCACGACATGTTGGTAGCGGTCGGTCACCATCGCGCCGCGCTTGTTCCAGCGGCGCCGACCGATGATGTGCACCGTGTCGGCGAGAAACGCGTTGGCGCTGCGTACAATCGAGCCGATGTTCATATCGTGCTGCCAATTCTCGATCGCGACGTGGAACGCGTGCCGCTTCGTGTCGAGGTCGGCGACGATCGCCTCCATCGTCCAGTAACGGTAGCGGTCGACGACGTTGCGGCTGTCGCCATTCGCGAGCAGCTCCCGGTCAAACCACGGCTCTTGCGGCCACTCAGTCTCGGGCGCGGGGTACGGGCCAACGCCGTGCGTCGAGAGTTCGACGGATGCTTCAGGCTGCGGAGTCTCGGCGGTCACCTCTTCAGTCTCGCGTACTTCGCCATTGCTCGTCGACCGCAGCCATGAGCCGGTCTCTGACACTTCGACACGCTCAGTGCAGGCCGCCGCCGTTGGCGGCGGCGAGGGGTGCGATCGGCCCAGCCTCGCGCAAGCGGGTGGGCGTGTTCCGTCACGCTCGCAGGCATCGGGACTGGCGGGAGACGGCCAAAGGCCGTCGGGGGACTGCGAGTGTGACGGAATACGCCCACCCGCGCCCCACCGGGCACTTCGGCAGGTGGGGCCACGCGGGCCCGAGGCTCGCCGCGCCGGTCACGGCGTGGTGAGTGGCCCGTGGGGACAGTGACCGGCGCGGACGACGCGGAGGGTCACGAGCTTGAAGGGGCGGAGCGTCAGGGAAACCGCGTTGCCCGACACATCCGTCACCGCTAAGCGCTCAACTCGGCGCTCGAGTAGATCGGTTTCGTAGACCTCAGCGACGTCGAAGCCGAATGAGACGACCGCCGCTTGACGCGCACCCTCGGCCTCATATAGCCGCACAATCACGTCGCCCGAGCGATCCTCCGCGAGCTTAACCGCCTCAACAACAACCATGGGGTTCGACGAGGTCACGAGCGGCGCAACCCCATGCCCACCGGCAACCGAGTGGCTCTCATCGTTGAGCGCGTAACCGTCGCGAACAGCATCCGCCACCGTCGCGTTGGGGCGCAGGAATGAGCGGAAGTAGTGCTCGCCGATATCCGATTTGGGGTCGGGCCAGCCCGGGCCGCGCAAGAGCGATTGGCGCACGCGCGTGAATGCGGCCCCGTCAGCACTGTGCACGCGTGTGACGTCGTGCCCATACGTCGTGTGGTTCGTGAGCGAGACACCGTACCCGGGCTCCCCGACCCGGATCCACCGGTGCGCCGAAATCTCGAACCGTGCCTGATCCCACGAGGTGTTCGTGTGGGTGGGGCGTTTGACGTGCCCAAATTGCGTCTCGGCTTCGGATGCTTCCGCCAGCACATCGAGGTCGTACGAGAGTTTGAGAATGTGGTCGCGCTCGTGCCAATCGACGCGCGTCAGCAGCTCAACACCCTCGCTCCCACCCAGCAGGGAGATCTGTTGCGTCACCTTCGAGTCGCCAAACTCACGGTGCACGGAAACGAAGGCGCGCTGGTTGTCGGCCGTGATCATGGCTTTGATCTCGGTGACCGAATCGATGTCGACGCCGCTCTCGCGATAGAAGAAGTCGAGATCCCACGCGTTCCAGGCGTTGGGCAGATCGCGATGCAGTTGCAGGAGGCCCGCAACGCCACCCGGCGCGATCGCCTCGCGCCCCGTGGCACGGTCGACAAGCGAGACGATGAGTCCGCGGCTGTCGATTTCGACGGTGACGTGTTGGTTCTCAAGGACCCATCCGTCACCCAATTCGGTCAGCGAAACCTCGGCCTTGTGCCATGTGCGCACGGCCTTGTCGCCGTATGAGGTGATCGCCATGGGAGCCACGCCGAACTGCGTGAAAGGGCTCGCGTTGACCATGAGTGGTTCCCGCCCCTCCCCAACGGCGGCGGCCACGGCCGTGTCGATGAGCTGCTCGAGCTCGGCGATGATCTGCTCATAGGCCTGCGCAGCTTCACGGTGCACCCACGTGATGGATGAACCCGGCAGGATGTCGTGGAACTGGTTGAGCAGCACGCGCCGCCAGAGATCCTGTAGGTGCTCGTAGGGGTACTCGTACGCCTCGTAAACGGCGGCCGTTGTCGCCCACAATTCGGCGGCGCGCAGGAAGGACTCGCTCCGGCGGTTCCCGCTCTTGATGGGTTGCTGCGTCGTATAGGTGCCGCGGTGCAGTTCGAGGTAGAGCTCGCCCGTCCACCTCGGGAGGGGTGGCGCATCCGCCAACTCCCCCTCGAGGTCTTCGAAGAACGTCTGCGGGGAAGCGATCTGCACCTTTGGCGAACCCTCAAGGTTGGCCGTCCGCTTGGCCGCCGCGAGCATCTCGCGCGTAGGCCCGCCACCGCCGTCGCCGAACCCGAAGGGGATGAGCGACATCGAGGCGATCGAGTGTTCGCCGTGGTTGCGTTCGGCACGCGCCAGGTCTGCCGCGCTCAGCTCGCCAACATAGGTTTCGGCGGGCGGGAAGTGCGTCAGAATGATCGAGCCGTCAATGCCCTCCCACGAAAAGGTGTTGTGCGGGAAGCGGTTCGTCTGGTTCCACGACATCTTCTGTGTCAAAAACCATTCGTTGCCCGCGGCACGGATGATCTGCGGCAATGCGGCCGAGTACCCGAAGGTATCCGGCACCCACGCCTCGTGCGTTTCAATGCCGAACTCTTCAAGAAAGAACCGCTTGCCCTGCAAGAACTGGCGGGCGATCGATTCGCCGCTTGGCAGGTTCATATCTGGTTCGATCCACATGCCGCCGACGGGAATGAAGCGCCCCTCCTTCGCGCGCTCTCGAATGCCCTCGAAAATCTGCGGGTAGAAATCCTTCATCCACTGCAGCTGCTGTGCAGAGCTTACGGCGAAGATGTAGTCGGGCTGCTCGTCCATGAGCGCGAGCGCCCCCGAGAACGTGCGCGCACACTTTCGGATCGTCTCACGAATGGGCCAAAGCCACGCCGAATCGATGTGCGCATTGCCCGTCGCGTAAATGCGGTGGGCGGATGCCGCGGCCGGCGCGGCAAGCGCGGGCTTGAGCGCAGCCCGTGCCGCGGCCGCCGTGCCGTTCGGGCGCTGCGGGTCGAATGCCTCGATCGCCTGCACGAGCGCCGTCCGGAGCTGATGGCGCCGCGGGCTGTGCGCGGGCAACTCGAGCATGAGCCCGTTCAGGGCACGCATGTCTTGCAAAAGCTCCCAGACAGCGATGTCGCGCAGGCCAAACTCGAACGAGCGTGCCGTGTAGAGGCGGTCACCGAAATCGTCACGCCCACCCGGGTGGAAGGGTGGCGCATCGAAGTCGAAGTCGCTCGCGACATCCGGGTTCGCTGCCGCTTCTATATAGAGATCGATATTGACGGTCGAGGGGTCAAGTTCGATCTGCGGGCGTCGCGGGGCAAGGCTTGAGACGACGTCACCCTCGGCTGTGAAGACGAGGCCCTCACACTGGAAGCCGGGGCGGTCGTGCGTGAACCCGAGATCAACAATGAGCTCGAGTGACGTGCCTGCCGGCAGTTTGCCGCGCTTGCGCCACTCGCTCGGCACGTGGCCCATGGTGTGGAACCACGTCGTGCCCCATGCAGGGCCCCACGACTGCGGGAGCGTGATGGGGCGAAAGGGCCGGTTAATGACCTCCGCGAACGGCACGGGCTCGCCCGGTACATCCCACATGGAGACCATGAGCGGCGACCGCGCGCGGTACTCGTAGCGGGGCAGGCGGTGGATGAAACGGGCGATGCGAGCTTCTTCGATCGCGGCAGTGTCGTGCATCACCCCAGGCTAGTCGCGTGGGCGGGGTGGGCGGCTGTGGTCAGCCGCGGAGGATGAGCGCGGCCGCGCCCACGAGGGGGCCGTCGCCGCCGAGCGCCGAGCGCACAATGCGCACGTCCCGCGCGTAATACAGCTGCGCGCGCTCGCGTTGGGCAGCCTGCACGATGTCGACGTAGTCGTCGGCAGAGAACGAGAACCCGCCGCTAATCGCGACGGTGTCGATGTCGACGATGTGCACGACATCCGAGAGGGCGTGCCCGATCGCGGTTGCCGAGCGCACAATCGCAGCGCGCGCGATCTCGTTACCTTCGCGAGCGTCGCGCGCGAGGTCTTCACCGGTTGAGCCTTCCCAACCCTGCGAGCGCGCCCACGCGACCGAGGCTGGCCCGCTCGCGGTTTGCTCGGTATTGAGCCCCGAAGATCGCATCGACTGCCCCATGTGGCCCGCGTTGCCCGTGACACCCGTCATGATGTGGCCCTCAATCACGAACCCGCCACCGACGCCCGTGGAAACAACCATCGCGTACGAGGAGCGGGAATCTTTTGTGGCACCGAGCCACGATTCCGCGAGTGCGAGCGCCTGCCCATCGAGCGCCATCGTCACGGGAGCCTCACCAATCAGACCCTCGACGATGTGCGCAACCGCGTCGCGCAGCGCGAATCCGTGCAGTTCGGGCATATTGACCGGGAGAATCTGGCCATCCTCGATGTTGACTGGGCCAGCGGATGCGACACCGGCCCCGACAATCACGTCACCCTCGGGAAGTTGCCCGACCGCGTTCGTGATGATCTCGCTCAAACCGGTGCGGAAGGTGTCGGGGGTCGCTTCGGGACCCGTCGGGGTGCGGAATCGCGAGCCGGCAAGCAAAGCGCCTGCCTCGTCGACGAGTGCCGCCTCGGCTTTCGTGCCCCCGACGTCAACAGCGAGAACGTAGTTGGTCACTGCGGGTCCAAGCCCAGATCGTCGAGGTCGATCGCTGCGAGCCACTGCAGGCCCTCCGCCTCGACGGCTGCCTGCGCGCCCGTCTTGCGGTCGACAATCACAGCAACCGCGACGGGTTCGGCGCCTTCACGGCGCAGCGCTTCGACTGCTTTGAGCGCGCTCTGCCCGGTTGTCGACGTGTCTTCGAGCACGACGACGCGTTTGCCAACGACATCCGCCCCTTCGACTTGACGACCGCGGCCGTGGTCTTTCGGCTCTTTGCGCACGACGAAGGCGTCGAGCGGTGCGTCGCTGTCGGCGGATGCGTGCATGACCGAGTTGGCAATGGGGTCGGCCCCGAGCGTGAGACCACCAACGGCCGCGATGTCGGGCACATCTTTGATGAGGTCACGCATGATGCGGCCGATTGCGGGGGCCGCACGGTGGTCGAGGGTCAGGCGGCGCATATCGACGTAGTAGGTCGCCTGCTTGCCGCTCGAGAGGGTGAAGTCGCCGTGGAAGACTGCCTCGTTCTTGATGAGGTCAATGAGCGCTTGACGGTCGGCTTCGAGCTCGGGGGTGCTGGCTGGTGCTGCGGTCACGCATTTCAGTCTAGGCGCGGGGTGCCGCGCTCGTGACAAAGAGATGCCTGCCACAGCGATCGATGCGCGTCTATATTGAGAGGGATCGCGCCCCGAGGATGGAGTCGACTTTGCTGTTCAAGAAAACACGTTCGGCGGGGCTTGTCGTGGCCGTGGTGTGCTGGCCTCGCAGACTGCCAGAAATCGAAGTGGGAGCCTGAGCCCGCGACGTTCAAGGGCGCCGTTGTGCACCACACGGCGGGCAACAACACGTACACGCAGGGGCAGGTACCGCAGCAAATCCGCAATCTCTGGAGCTGGCAGGCCGATGGCCTCGGCTGGGACGACGTGGGATACAACCTCATCGTCGACAAGTTCGGTGGCATTTGGGTTTTCGAGCGCCACCGAGAACATCACTATCCGTTCAGAACGCAGTGACGAACTCACCGCGCCAACGGTCTCGGCACACCGCGATGTTGGTTTCACCGACTGCCCCGGCAATGCCTTCTACCCTCAGATGGGTCTCGTCCGAGAAGACGTGCAGCGCTTCTTGACCATTGCGAGCGGCAACGCTGTGCCCGTCTTCCGGTTCTGGAGCCCCGTCTCGGGTAGCCACTTCTACACAACAGACCCCGTCGAACGCGACACCGTCATCAAACGCTGGCCGCGCGAGTGGCAGTACGAGGGCGAGAAGTTCATCGCCTATTCGACCGAGGCGACGCATGCCGTGCCCGTGTATCGCTTCTGGTCACCCGTGTACAACGCGCACTTCTATACAGCGGATGCCGCCGAAAAAGCCACGGTTGAACAACGGTGGCCCACCATCTGGAAGTACGAGAAGATCGCCTTCTACGCCTATGAAGCATCGTTCGAGGGGCCCAACCTCAACTCGATCTACCGGTTCTGGGGCCCACAATCGGGCAGCCACTTTTATACCGTGAGCCCCACGGAACGCGACACCGTGCGCAAGCGCTGGCCGACCGTGTGGAGCTATGAGGGCGAGCGCTTCAAGGTGCCCGCCCAGCGGTAGATTTGAAGCATGCGAATCGCGACGTGGAACATCAACTCGATCCGTACCCGAGCTGAACGCGCGGTCGCCTTTCTGCAGAACAACGACATCGACGTGCTCGCGCTGCAAGAGATCAAGTGCAAGCCCGAGCAGTTCCCATACCAGGTCTTTGAGGACGCCGGCTACACGGTCGAGGCGCACGGCCTCAACCAGTGGAACGGCGTCGCGCTCGTGAGCCGCTTCCCTATTGAAGACGTCGAGACCTCGTTCGCGGGCCAACCGGGTTTCGAGAAGGGCTATGAGGGGCCGGATGCGCCGCTCGAAGCCCGTGCGATCGGCGCGACGATCAACGGCGTACGCTTGTGGAGTTTGTACGTGCCCAACGGTCGCACGCTCGATGACCCGCACTACGTGTACAAGTTGCACTGGTTCGACGCCCTGAAGGCGGCATCCGCCGCTGAGATTGCGGCGGCGCCCGAGCGCCCCTTCGCGATCATGGGCGACTTCAACGTCATTCCCTTCGATAAAGACAACGGCGACCCGTCGATTATCAAGGGCGTTTCGACGCATGTTTCGGATGCCGAACGCGACCGCTTCTTCGCGCTGGAAGACGCTGGGCTGCGCGATGTTGTGCGGCCGTTGATCCCCGAGGGGTACACCTACTGGGATTACCAGCAGTTGAAGTTCCCGCGGGATCAGGGCATCCGTATTGATTTCATTCTGGGCAACTCGGTATTTGCCGACGGCGTGACGGGCGCCGAAATCGCACGCGACGAGCGCAAGGGCGATGCCCCGAGCGACCACGTGCCCGTCATTGTTGATGTGTCGTTCGACGACGAATCGGATGACGACGTCGACGCGCTCTCGCTGCTGTTTGGCTAGGTCGTGTCTCCCGAATATGTGCGGGAACGAGGATGGTCGTCAGTGCCGTGATTGCAAGGCGGAAGAGGAGGCTTTGCTGGTGGCAAAGTCGACGATGACAACGCGGCAAGCGCGGTGCTGGCGGGCACCGCAGCCCGTGCATCTTTGGGAGACACGGCCTAGAGCTCGAGCTGCATGAAGACGCTGTTGGGGTCGGCCGCGTAGTCGCCGAAGGGGCTGCGCTCCTGGAACCCTTCGCTCGCGTAGAGCTGGCGGGCGGGGATTGAGAAGTCTTCGCTGCCGGTTTCGAGCAGCAGTCGTTCGTAGGCGCGGGCGCGTGCTTCGGCGATGGCGTGCTGCAGTAGTGCCCGGCCGAGGCCCAGCCCGCGGACTGCCGCTGTTGTGCGCATCGATTTGAGCTCGCCCTCGAGTGCGTTCAGCTGTTTGAGCGCGACCATGCCGAGCAGCTCACCTTGAGCATCGCGCGCACCCCACACGGTCATGTCGGGTTGGGCGAGTGCGTCGGTCGAGAGGGCGTGGACACTCTCGGGCGGGGATGCGGCGTACATATCCGCGAGGTGCTCGCGGACGAGCTGGGCGACATCCGATTCGCTCGGGTCAATCTGTTCGATTCGAACGTCAGTCATTGAAGGCGATTCCCTGCTCGTCGAGCGCCTCACTCAGAATCCGCACCGCCTTCGGCCCCACGCCGTGCAGCGCGAGGAGTCGTTTGCGGCCGAACGCCGCGACCTCGTCGAGCGTCGTGATGCCCTCGACCAGCAGCGCGCTATTCGCGGGGCGACCGATGGGCGGCAGATCACCGATCTGCGCGGGGATGTGCCGAGTGCTCATGCCCCGAGCCTCACGTCGCGGCGCGGGCCGGGTGACGGAGTCACCGTGAAGATGCGGGGCGCGGTGAAACCGGCGGCAGCGAAGGCAGCGCGCACGGCGTCGGAGACGGATGCCACGGATGGGCCCACGCCGGCCCGAGGCTCGCCACGACCGCCAGGGCGTGGGGAGTGGCCGGTGGGGACCGATTCGACGAGCGCAATCGCCGCGCCACCGAAACCGCCGCCCGTCATGCGAGCACCGATTGCGCCGGCCGCGAGCGCAGCCTCGACAGCTGTGTCGAGCTCGGGCACCGAGATCTCGAAGTCGTCGCGCATGGAGGCGTGCGAAGCGACAAGCAGTGGGCCAAGTGCGCGCGGGCCTTCGCCCTCGAGCATCGCAACGGCATCGAGCACGCGCTGATTCTCGGTGACGACGTGGCGCACGCGGCGGAAGTCGACCTCATCGAGCAGTTCAGCGGCTCGCGACAGATCGTCAACCGAAACGTCTCGCAGCGCCGAAACACCCAGCGCAGCGGCCCCTCGCTCGCATGCCTCACGCCGCTCGCGGTACCCGCCCGTCGAGTGCGCGTGCTTGACGCGCGTGTCGATCACGAGCAGCTCAAGCCCCGCGTCCGCGAACCCCGTTGGCACTGACTGCGACGTCAGCGAGCGGCAATCGAGGAAGGTCGCAGCATCGGCTTCGCCGAGCATCGACGAGAGCTGATCCATGATCCCCGTCGGCGCACCCACAGCCTCGTTCTCGGCACGGCGACCGATCTGCGCGAGCTCAACCGGCGTCAGACCGAGAGCCCAGAGCTCGTTGAGCGCGACGGCAACGGCCCCCTCGAGCGCGGCGGAAGATGAGAGGCCGGCGCCGTCGGGAACATCCGATGCAATTGCAATGTCGACGCCGAACGGCTGGGCGTCGGGGCGGGCTTCGAGCAACGCCCAGGCGACCCCGAGGGGGTAGGCTGACCACTCGGGCACGGCCGGTTCACCGTCAGACGGGAAGAGCGTCGCCAAGTCAGCGAGCGCGACCTCAACCGGGTCGCTCGTGAACGTCGAGGTAACGCGGATGCGCCCATCCTCGCGCGGCGCAACGGCCGCGTACGTGCGCAGCTGAATGGCCGCCGGCAGCACGAATCCCTCGTTGTAATCGGTGTGCTCGCCGATGAGGTTGACGCGGCCGGGTGCCGACCACACGCCGAGGGGCGCGGCATCCGTCACGGTTGTGAGCAGGGCAACGGATGCTTCAAGAGCACTCACGCGACAACCTCGGGGATCGTCGCGATCGCCTCACGCAAACGCGCGGCTGCGTCTTCCGGCAGGATCTCGGCCGTCCACGCCCCCATGGCTGCCTCCGATCCGGCGAGATACTTGATTTTGTCGGCCGCACGGCGCGGGCTCGTGATCTCAAGCCGCAGCCGCACATCGTCACGCCCGACATTGACAGGCGCCTGGTGCCAACCCGCGATGTACGGCGTCGGGGTGTCATAGAGCGCATCAATGCCGCGCAGAATCCGCAGATACATCGCCGCGAGTTCGTCGCGTTCCACGGCGGTCAAGCCCGTGAAGTCCGGCACGTGCCGGCGCGGCATGAGGTGCACCTCGAGCGGCCAACGCGCGGCGAACGGCACGTAGGCGGTGAAGTGCTCGCCGGCCAGTACAACGCGGGGGCCGGCCTGCTCTTTGGCAAGGGTTCGGGCCATGAGATTCTGCTCAGCACCCAGGCCGTTCGCCAGATGCGGGGGCGAAACGAAGGGCACAGCCACCTGCTCAAGCAGCCGCTGCGTGCGCGGGGTCACATACGGGTATGCATAGATTTGCCCGTGCGGATGCGGCAGCGAAACCCCGATCTCTTCCCCACGGTTCTCGAAGATGAACACCTGCTCAACCCCGGGCATGGCCGAGAGCCCAGCCGTGCGATCGGCCCACGCTTCGATGATCGTGCGGGCACGCGTGAACGATTGCGTGCCGAAAGACCCTTCGGCCTCAGGGCTGAAACACACAACTTCGCAGCGCCCAATGCTCGCGCGCTCGTGACCGAGCCCAATCGGCTTGAGGTCGTCGGCATCGGTAGCGAGCCCAGGCCCGAACGCTGGCGAACGGTTCTCGAACACCGCGACGTCATAGTTCGAGGGCACTTCAGACGGGTTCGTCGGGCTCTGCGGCGCAAGCGGATCAGCATCCACCGACGGCATGAGTACCCGGTTTTGCCGCTGAGTGGCGTAGGTGATCCAGTCGCCTGTCAGAACGTCTTGGCGCATCGTCGCGGTCGCGGGCCGCGGGTCGAGCACGCGCTCATCAACCGCACGGTCTGTCCCAAGCGAGGAGCCCGGGTCGTCGTAGTAGATCAGCTCGCGTCCGTCGGCGAGCACGGTCGACCGCTTCACAACCCCCGCACCCAGCTGCTCAACCTTCACACGTCAATCCTTGCATTTCGAAGCCTGCGGCGAGCGCTCACGGGAGTGGTCGGAAGCATCCGCCGCCCCCCTCGTTCGAGTCATCCATATTGCAGCGTTTCGTGTCCGGATGCTGCAGTTTGGGTGACCTGAACGCGGAAGAGCGGATTCCTACTTCACGGCTCCGGCGGTCAGGCCGCAGGGGCAACAACCCCGGGGAGCACCCAGGCGGCGAAAGAGGGGCCGAGGGCACTGACGCGCGCCGAACCATCATCGCCAACCGACAACGAGGCGTCGCCATAGAGCGAGCGTGCCGCCCCAGAAGGGAGGCTCGCTGCGGGAAGCTGCGCCGCGAAATCTTCCCGGCACGCCACGACGAGCACGCACTCTTCGACCGACTCACGAATGAACGCAAAGCCCGCATCATCAACGGCGAGCCAACGCAGACCACCGGTTGAGAGCACGGGATGGGCACGCCGGATACCGATGAGCTCCCGGTACATCTGGATGTGCTCAGCCACGGCCGGGTCGTCTTGGTCCTGCCAAGGAATCGGTGTGCGACTCAGCTCGCCGTCTTCACCGGTGAGGCCAAACTCGTCACCCATAAACAACACCGGAACGCCCGGGAGCGTCATAGACAGCCCAACGGCGACCGGGATCGTTCCGGGGGCAGCAGCCGTCGCGAACCTTCCAGTGTCGTGCGTGTCAAGCGCCTGCATGTTCCCGAGCCGAACGCGCCATGGAATCTGCGCCGTAAAACGAACCGTCGAGTCAACGAACTGGTGAGCGTTGTATCGCGGAATGCTGTCGATCGGCAGGCCAAAGAACCACGGTTTGGTGTGCACCGAGCCGTCACCACCGAGGAACGATGTGGGTTTTTGTTCTGAGAGCCACATCCACAGCGGCCGAGTGAAAGCCGGATATGTCATCGCTCCATCAGCACCGTCACCTTGAAGATCGGATGCAATATCGTTCGTCACCTCGGCGATCATTATCGATTCCGGTGAAACTTCTCGGATCGAAGCGCGCAAGAGTTGGCGCACCTCAGCGTTGTGGTCGATGTCACCCAGCCGACCAGTCATGTTGGCAACATCAAGCCTCCACCCGTCAAGCCCGTACGGCTCTTTGAGCCAGCGCCGAACTATTGAGTCGTCATTACTGACGAAGGTTCCGCGCAGTTCTGGTGATGCCCAGTCAAACTTCGGCAGGCTTGGTTCCCCGAGCCAACACACGTACTCGCTGTTGCCGTCATCTGTGAAGTAGTAAAACGACTCTGACGAACTCCCCGGGTTCTGAAAGGCTGATTGAAACCACTCGTGACCGATGCCTGAATGGTTGGTCGTCAGATCACCGATGACACGGATGCCGCGCCGATGAGCCGCTTCCACGAGTGCGCTCAGTGCCTCGTTCCCACCCAGGAGATCATCGACGCTTGTAAAGCTTGCTGCATCGTAGCGGTGGTTCGAGCGCCCAGGGAAAAACGGCGTCAAGTAAATCAGGTTGATACCGAGCTGTTCGAGATAGTCGAGCTTGTCGACGATCCCCTCGAGATCGCCACCGTAGATCTGCATTGAGCGGCCGGGCATGACCGCGTCAACGGGGTCGGTCCAGGCAGCTGGGATTGCCCAATCCGGAAGCTCCCGGTCGTCGGCGGATGCTGAACGCGCGAACCGATCGGGGAAGATCTGGTACATAACCGCGTCAAAGAGCCACCTCGGTGGCGCTGGGTAGGCGATGACGACGAAGTCCTCGGCATCTGTCACTTCAAGTTGGCTCAACCCACTTTGGCTGAGCCATTCCAGCTGCCCGTCAGCGTGCCGAAGATACCAGCGATAGCGAACACGGCTACTCGGCACATTGAGCTTTGCTTCCCACCAATCCCAGCCATCACGTGATCCGATGAGCTGCGCAGAACTCCATTCGGGCTCGTTGTCGCGGCTCGCGCGCGTACCGACGGCCGTCAATGGTCCGTAGTTCTGGGGCACTCGTAGCCTCACGTTGACGACATCGCCAACGCGTGGCTCGAGTGTCGAGACGTACAAGCTTGAACCGTCGTGGTGCGGGAGCATCCGATTCTCCACAGAACTCATCCGTTACTTCACACTTCCCGCGGTCAAGCCGCTCACAATGTACCGCTGGAGTACCAGGAACAGCGCAATGGGGAGGATCGCCGCTAAGACAGCTCCGGCCGCAAAAACACTCCAGTTGCGTGAGGTTTCCTGTGAGATGAATTGGTAGAGACCGACGGCAAGCGTTTGCTTCTCGGGGTCGATCAGGATGATCGAGGCGAGCATGAATTCGCTCATCGTGCCGAGGAACGAAAGCAGCGCCACCACCGCGAGAATCGGAGAAACCAAGCGCAGAATGATCGTGAAAAAGATCCGCGCGTGTCCCGCACCATCGATGCGCGCCGCCTCATCGATCGACTTTGGGATCGTATTGAAGAACCCGTACATCAAGTAGGTGTTCACGCCGAGGGCCCCGCCAAGGTAGACCATGATCAAGCCGATCTGACTGTTCAGGCCGAACCCCGGGAAGATGTCTGCAATCGCCGACATCAACAGGAAGATTGCCACCATCGCCAGGAGCTGCGGGAACATCTGCACGAGCAGCAGGGTGATGAGCCCGACGCGGCGGCCACTGAAGCGCATTCGCGAAAATGCGTAGGCGGCGAGTGCCGCGAGAAGCACGGTACCCGCAGCTGATACGAGCCCGATGAAGAGCGTGTTCATGAACCAGGCAGCGTAGGGTTGCTGCGGCCGATTGAACAGCTCGAAATAGCTCCCAAGATTGATTTCCGAGAACAGAGAGTTCGCGGTGACCAATGTTCCGCCCGGTCGGAGCGATGCCGAGATGATGTAGAGGATTGGGAATCCGGCAAACACCAGCATGACAAGGCCGACGATGTGCCGCCAGCCAGTTTGGCGGAACCACCGACCGAAAGAGCGGCGTTCGACCGGGGGTTTTGCCCCGTTCCGCAAAACGATGCGCCGTGTCGCGTCTACCTCGTTTTCAAGGGTGAGCGCGGTGGCAGCGCTCGGTTGCATATCACTCATGTCAGTTCAGCTCCTCGAGTGAGCGAGTCTGCCGGAATGCGATGACTGAGATCGTGCCGACAAGCAAGAAGATGATGATCGAGAATGCGCTCGCCAGCCCGTAGTCACTTGTCGAGCCAACGAAAGCGATCTTGTAAACCATCGTGATCAGCAGATCGGTTGCACCAACATTGACACCGGCAGTGACGTCACGCGGGCCACCGGCCGTCATCATGTAGATCAGGTTGAAGTTGTTGAAGTTGAACGCGAAAGAAGAGATGAGCAGCGGCGCGACCGATACGAGTAGCAACGGGAACTTGATGAGCCGGAAAGCCTGGAAGGGTTTCGCACCATCTACCTGCGCCGCCTCCGTGAGCTCATTGGGAATCGACTGAATCGCGCCCGTTGTCACGAGGAACATATAGGGGAACCCGAGCCACAGGTTGACGATGAGAATGCTGATCTTCGCCAACCACGCGTTGGTGAGCCACGGAATCTGCGCACCGCCAAACAGCACCGTGTTGATGAACCCGAACTCCTGGTTCATCATGCCCGCCCACACGAGCGCCGAGAGAAACCCTGGGAACGCATACGGGAGGATCATGATGAGCCGGTAGTACTTCCGGCTCTTCATACGCGGATCATTGAAGACGAGCGCAAGAACCAAGCCGAGGATGAACGTTGTCGCTACCGAGAGGAACGCGAATGCAAACGTCCAGGCCGTAACTGCGAAGAACGGGCCCCGAATCGACGGCTCCGAAAACGCTCGTGCAAAGTTATCGACGCCAACGACCACTCGCCATCCAGGCATAATCTCAGTGCCCTCGGGGGACGCGAAGGCACCCTCGCCATTGTCGGTGTACACCGTGCCGGATTGCGTATCAGTGAGGGTGTCTGCCTGCTCGTCGTACGCGTAGCGCGAGGTGTACACGTATGCGACTTTTCCGTCTTGTGTACGGAGGAAACCGGCGTTCGGGTCATCCGCATCGAGTTGCACAACGGTCGACGTAATCGCTGACTGATCAGCGATCAGACCGGCGAAGTCCAGCGAGTTCTGCCCCGGCATGCTCACGGCGCGGCCATTTTCGATCACAGCCCCATCTGCAGGCTGCAGCGGTCGCTCATTGCCGCCGATGAACGCCTGCCCCGATGGATCCGTGACAAGGAACGAGATCTGCCCCGCGCCATCTTTGACAATGGTCAGTGGGTACGCAGCCGAATCCGGCACACGCTGTTGGTTCTGCAGCATGATCGCGTGAATTGCGTCATCTTTCGTGCTGTTGTGCCCAGTGCCATAGTTCGTGAACGCGACGAATGCCGTGTACATCACAACGAAGATTTGGAACACCAACAAGAAAATGAGGCCGGGCGCCAGATACTTTGCCGGAAGCATCCGCGGGCTGAAGTAGATGACGTTTGCAGCGATCGTGATGACGGCAACGATGCCTGCAACGACCCAACTGCCGCTCTGCACCAGGATGAGGAGTGCATAGAGCGCAAGGGCATCAATGATGCCCAGCGCAACGATCTTGACAAGCAGAACCTTCCACCCAACACTCGCCTGCTCGGCGACTCGAGTGGCTCGCCGCAAATGTTTTGCGCGCGCGAGGTCTTGGGGGTTTGGGGGCGAACTCACCGTCATTGCTTCGTTCCTTTTTGCACCTTCAGCGGTGCGAACACGTGCGGGGCGGCGCGAGTTGCGCACCGCCCCGCACTTGCGTGACTTACTTGTCGAGTGCGGCCTGGATGTCGGCTGCCATCTTCTGCCACAGTTCGGCGGGGGTACCCTGACCGTTGATGATCGCGGTCTCCGTGACACCCCAGAACTCCCAGACGGCACCCATCTGCGGGATGCTCGGCATCGGTACGGCGGTCGCGCCGACCTCGCCAAACCCAGCGACGATCGGATCTGATGCCACAACGGACTCAAACGCTGCGGTCAGCGCCGGCGCACGGCCACCAACCTCGTAGAGTGCCATCTGCACATCCTGCGAGCCGATGTAGTCGGTCATAAAGGTGGTTGCAGCAACTACGTTGTCACTCTTGGCGCTCAGGAAGAAGCCCTGTACGCCGACGAACGGCTGTGCCAGCTCGCCGCCAGCGCTCGGGATCGGGTCAACGGCGACGTTGATGCCAGCCTCGGTTGCCGCAGGAACGTTCCACGGGCCGGTCAGGAGGAACGGTGACTTCCCTGCTACGAAGTTCTCGCGAGCGAGGTCGCCGTCAATGTTTGAGTTCAAGATTCCGGCAGCACCCTGGTCGGCCAACCACTGTGCAAAGGCGTCGCCACCGGCGTTACCGATTTGCAGATCAGCGGGGTTGTAGCTGCCATCAGCGTTGGTGCCGAAAACTGGCGCACCGAACGACGTCTGGAACGGGTACAGGTGGTACGGGTCTGAGGCGATCGGGTCAAGACCAACGAGGAACGGGTACTCCGTACCAGCGGCCTTGCCTGCCGCAACCATTTCGTCCCAGGTTGCAGAGGGCTGCGCGACGAGGTCAGCGTTACGGAGCAGAGCAATGTTCTCGATCGAGTACGGCACACCGTAGGTTTGGCCCTCGTAGCTCCAAGCGTTGAGCGCTACTTCTTGGAACCCACCGGCAGCGTCACCAAGCTCTACAGGCGCGACAACACCGTTCGTGACGAGCACGCCCAGCCAGTCGTGTGCGCCAACAGCGATGTCAGGGCCTTCGCCGGTCGGAACCTGCGACACGAACTGGTCGCGAATCTCACCAAAATCCTTCTGCACAAGCTCTACTGCGACGCCGGTCTCCGCCGTAAACTCGGCTGCTGCGTCCTGCAGAACAGCGGCACGGTCGGCGTCAACCCAGACGGTCAGCGCGCCGGTGGCGCCGGCAGGTGCCTGCGATTCCGCCGGGGCGGAAGCTTCAGGGGTCGTGGTTTCAGCGGGGGCTGCGCTCCCCGAGCAGGCCGACAGAGCGAAGATCGCCGTGGCCGAGAGTGCGAGCGCTGCGAGCGAGCGCTTATTGCGGTTCACCGTCATGGTGCTTCCTCCTCATTGAGTTACTCGCAGGTCTTGCAAGCGCTTACAACGTAACGCATGTTTTCGCGTCCCACAAGATGTGCCATCGTGTGATTTTCTCGGAGCTGCCGCCACCTTGCGCGAAATTACGCTGAAGTTGAGGGGTAAACACGCGCATAACAGTTCTGTAAACGCTTGCAAATTGGATGTCACGCCGCTAGAGTCAGCGTGAACCAACGAAGGGGTGAGGCATGGCCGCGGTCAGCATTGCGCAAGTCGCCGAGCTCGCGGGAGTCTCAACCGCGACGGTCTCGCGCGCGCTTTCTGGCAACCCCAATGTGTCGGATGCGACTCGGCAAGCTGTTCACGAAGCTGCCGACCAACTCGGTTACGTCGTCTCGTCGAATGCCTCGAGTCTCGCGTCGGGGCGCACTCGCAACGTCGGCGTCATCACACCATATCTGGACCGCTGGTACTTCACGCAGGTACTTGAGGGTGCACAAATCACCTTGCTCGAAGCGGGCTACGACACAACCCTCTACAACGTTTCCGGCGGCACCGAGCTTCGTGAACAGGTGTTTGAGCACGCCCTCAAGCGGCAACGAGTGGACGGACTGATCGCGGTTGCTGTGGAACCGAACGAGCGTGAACTCGCACGTTTCCACAGCATCGGTCGCCCCGTCATTGGCGTGGGTGGAAAGGTTGCGGGCATTCCCTCACTCGCCCTCGATGATGTTGCGATCTCCCAGCTCGGTGCTGCCCACCTCACGGCTCTCGGCCATCGCCGGATCGGCTACATCGGCGGCGGGCCAGACTACGACACTGACTTCCACCTCCCTGTGCAGCGCTACGAAGGTTTCGTGCGCGCGATGCATGAGTCGGGGATTGCGGTTGACCCACGGCTCGCACTCGGCGCTGACTTTACGATTGAGGGTGGCTACGACGCTGCCAAGCAACTGCTCGGGCAACCAGTGCACCTTCGGCCGACGGCAATCTTCGCCGCCTCCGACGAAATGGCGATCGGTGCCATGATGGCGGCTCGCGATCTTGGCCTTTCGATTCCGAACGATGTTTCGATTGCGGGTATCGACGATTTCACCCAGTCGGCATTCTTCGGGCTCACCACGGTCGCGCAGTACCCCCACGACCAAGGCATTCTTGCGGCACGAAACCTGCTCTCCTGGCTCGAGACGGGTAACGAACCATCCGCTGTGACAACGCAGCCGCATCGCCTGATTGTGCGCTCATCAACTGCACGGCCCGCTCCTGAACTCTAGAGAAGGAACATTGTGAACACACCAGTCTCGTTCTCGACCTACTCGGATGCGCTCCGGCGGGCCGTTGCTTCACGCGACGGTCTCAGCGGGCTCGTGCTGCTCGGCTCCGCAGCAGATAGCGGCGAGTATCGACGTGACGAGTGGTCAGATCACGACTTCTTTGCCGTCGCCGCACCAGGCCACGGAGCCCAAACCCGCGAGCCACTCGATTGGCTTCCTTTCCCTGAGCGAATTGTGCTCACGGCACGCGAGGGCGACATTGGTTTTGTCGCTGTCTATGACGACGGCCATGTTTTCGAATTTGCGGTCGCCGAAGCAACCGAGCTCAACGGAGCGATCGTCAACGATGCATCGGTCGTCCTCGACGACAGCACGAACGGTACCGCTGCACTGGTCGAGCAGGCTCGCACCAGGGCACTCGAGTCGGATCGCTTCAACCCCGAGAATGACGCACGACTTACCCTCGTCAAGCTGCTCATCGGCGTTGGGCGCGTTCGACGTGGCGAAGTGCTCGCTGGCGGGCAGATGATTCGGACATGGGCGGTGAAGCATCTGGCGATGGCAATTCGAGGCCGTGATCAGAGCGAATCCTCAGCGCGCGACAGCATCGATGCACTGCGCCGATTCGAAAAGGATTACCCGTCTGCCGCGGCCCGAATCGCTCAAACGCTCGACCAGCCCCTCGAGAACGCCGCAAGAGGCCTATTCGAGTTGACGCGAGAGATCCTCGAGCCAGAGTGGCCAGGGTTCCCAACAACAGCCGCGGATGCCATCGCCCGACGACTCGGTTGGTGAGGCGGATAGGCACTCATCGAAGCTGAGCCTGCCGCGTGTCGGAGGGCGCGGATAGGGTTAAGCGCATGACGCTCCCCCTTGAAGTCAGAAACGTGCAGAAAAGCTACGGCGATCGCCGCGTGCTCAAAGACATCAACTTCACCGTCGAACCTGGCAAGCTCACGGGCTTCGTCGGCGGCAACGGCGCCGGCAAGACCACGACCATGCGCATCATTCTCGGGCTGCTCGAGCCCAATGCTGGCTCCGTCGCACTCGGCGACAGCGCGCTCACTGCCGACGACCGCAGTCGCTTCGGCTATATGCCCGAAGAACGCGGGCTCTACCCCAAGATGCCACTGCTCGAACAGATTGCCTACTTCGCGCGACTGCACGGGTTCAGCAAGGCGGATGCCGAAGCCCGCGCAACAGCCCTCCTCACCGAACTGGGGCTCGAAGAGCGCCTGAAAGACAAGGTCGAGGCACTCTCGCTCGGTAACCAGCAGCGCGCACAGATCGCCGCGGCGCTCGTGCACGATCCCGAGGTGCTCATCCTCGACGAGCCGTTCTCAGGTCTCGACCCCATCGCGGTCGACGTCGTCGCCGGGGTGCTGCAGGAACGTGCGGCCGCCGGGGCATCCGTTTTGTTCTCGAGCCACCAACTCGACGTGGTTGAACGCCTGTGCGACAACCTCGTGATCATTGCCGATGGCGAAGTGCGCGCGGCGGGCGAACGCGAGGCACTGCGCGAGCAGCACAGCGAGCCGCGTTGGGCGATCGACACCGACGGCGACGTGAGCTGGGTAAGCGACATCCCCGGCATTCGCGTCCTCGAAGTTTCCGGCGGGCACGCCGTGTTCGACGCCGACAGTGAAGCGGATGCGCAAGCCGTCCTGCAGCGCGCAGTGCGCGAAAGTTCCGTGGCATCTTTCGCCCCGCGCCGCCCGAGTCTCGCCCAGATCTTCAAGGAGGTCATCGCATGAGCGCCCGCACCGCACAAAAGAAGCTCTCGACCAGCCAGGGCGTTTGGCTCGTCACCGAACGCGAGGTCATGGCCCGCGTGCGCAGCAAAGCGTTCCTGATTTCGACGCTCATTACTTTCCTCGTGATCCTCGGCGGCTCGATTTGGCTCGGCACGACGCTCAGTAAGAACGCTGAGCCGGAGCCGACGCCGGTTGCTGTGACGAGCGAGCTTGCGGGCTCGCTTTCAGCGCATCCGATGCTTGAGATTCACGAGGTTGCCGACCAAGCCGCGGGTGAAACGCTGCTGCGCGATGAGGAAGTAGACGCCATCATCGTGCCCGGCAACCCACCGAGCGGGCTCAAGGTCATCGGGCTCTCGAGCCCACCAAACGATGTCGCACAAATGCTCTCGACAACGCCCGAGATCGAACTGCTCGACGATGAGACCGGCTGGGATCCGCAGCGCTACATCATCGCGACGGTCTTCGGCATGCTCTTCGTCATGGCGTGTATGACCTTCGGCACCGCCGTTGCGACGACCGTGATCGAAGAGAAGCAGACGCGCGTTGTTGAGATTCTGCTCGCCTCGGTTCCGGCGCGCACATTGCTCGCGGGCAAGGTGCTGGGCAACACGATCCTCGCGCTGCTGCAGGTCGGGGTGTTTATCGCCGCCGCTTCGGTCGGCCTCTTGGTCACGGGGCAAGGTGCACTGCTGCAGAGCCTCGCGCCTTCGCTCGGCTGGTTCAGCGTGTTCTTCATCGTCGGGTTCATCCTTGTTGCGGCGATCTTCGCTGCGGGCGCCTCGCTCGTCTCACGCCAGGAAGATGCCGGCTCGGTGTACACCCCGGCGATGATCATCGTCTTCGCGGCCGCGTATGGGCCGATGTTCCTCAACGGCAACCCGCTCGCGATGAAGATCATGAGCTTCGTGCCATTCACAGCGCCCGTCGCAATGCCCGTGCGGCTCTTCGACGGCGGCGTCGCGTGGTGGGAGCCCGTGCTCTCGCTCCTCATCATGCTCGTCGTAACGGCGATCATCATTGTGCTCGGCGGCAAGATCTACCAGAACTCCCTGCTGCGCATGGGTGGCCGCGTCAAGCTCAAAGAGGCGCTCTCCGGCAGCTGATTTCTTCGTTCAAGTCAGCCGTACGACGCCCGCACTCGGCGTGTCGCGGTCGTATGGCTGACTTGAACGCGAGGCGTACGATCGAAGAGTGACGGATGCCGCGAACGAACGAGTGATACGAGTTTCTGCCGTCGTGATGCGCAACCGGGCGGGGCGCGTGCTCAACGTTCGCAAGGCTGGCACGGGCATGCTCATGCTCCCGGGCGGCAAACCCGAGACGGGCGAGACCGCACTCGAAACTGCGATCCGCGAGTTTGAGGAAGAACTCGGCATCACGCTCGACCCCGGCCGCATGCGCGATGTTGGCGTGTTCCGCGCGGATGCCGCAAACGAATCAGGGTTCACGGTTGAGGCCACGGTGTTTGAGCATCCGTTCGTTGCCGAAGCTGAGCGCCTCACGCCCCAGGCTGAGATCGAGTACCTCGAGTGGGTGCCGCTCGACACACTGCGCGCGGATGTCGCGCCGCTCAACCGTGACGCCGTCTTCCCCGCGCTGCTCGAAAACTCCGCGTTCAAGTAAGCCCTACGACCGTTTTCGCACGAGAGACCGGTAGCACGGGTGACCTGAACGAGGAGGTACGCGGTTCAGGTCAGGGTTACGACCACTTTCGGGCGGGAAAACGGTCATAAGGGTGACTTGAACGAAGGGGTCAGGAGCGCTCGAGGATGAAGGCCTCGAGGTGCTCGAAGTCGAGCGGCTCATCGAGCGGGATTCGCACGGCGCGCTGCAAAGGCAAACGCGTGGTTTCAGCGGCTTCCCGCACCCGTTGAAACCACGCGCGGCCGGCCTGACCGGCAACCTCATCCGCCGCGATGACGAGCGGAACGGGCGACGCATCCGGGCCGAGCGAGCTACGCAAAGCGTCGAAAACGCGCACGAGCTCGGCGCGGTCAGCGCGGGCGAGTCGGCGGCGGTGCGCGGCATCCGCTTCCGGGTGCGCCCAATGCCCCGGCGCCGGCAGCACGTGCACGGCGAACCCACGCGAAGAAGCCCAGCTCGCAAGCAAATCGAGAACCGCCCCATCGGATGCCGCAATAAGCGGCCCGACAAGGACAACGGTTCGTGTCGGGTTCGCGGTCTCAAAGGGCACGGTACTCAGATTGTGTATTCCTCGATGAGCGACTCGTCGCCGAGTCGGTGCCAACGGTGGGAGTGGTAGACGAGCGCGCCGTGCGAGCCGTTGTCGCGTTCGCCGCGCAGGTTCGTTTCGATCGGCTGCGCGACGACGATTGTCGCGGCCCCCGCCTGCAGTTGGTCGATCACGAGGCAGCGCAGCCAGATGGGCCCGTGGAAAGCGGGCTCACCCGAGGGCAGCGACGACCAGCGCGAGGTATCCGCAAACCGATCAACCCCGCTCGTCGCGCCGAGGCGCGCGAGGTCGAGGTGCGCCGCGTCGAGCAGGTGCACAACAACAGTCGATGCCGCGGTGATCGTCGGGGCGGCTGACGAGAGCGCTGAAACCGAGAAGACCAACAGTGGTGGGGTCGCGCTCACGCTCGCCACAGAGGTTGCCGTTAATGCGACTGGGCCGCCAGCACCCGTCGCCGTGATGAGCGCAACTCCGCCGGGCTGCCCACGGAAGGCCGCCTTGAACTCCTCGGCGCTCAGCGGTGAGACACCGCCGGGCACGTCGGATGCCGCGAGCGCTGAATCGAGCTCGCCGGCAACGGGGGTAATGGCAGACATGGTTCGATTTCACACCGGCCGCCCGCGACGCGCACCTCAACCGTTCACAGTCGGTAACACCGGCCGCTCATCGGCCCGTTCGTGACGCAGAACATGGCAAGTGTGACGTAACAATTCGGCCTATGACGAAGCGAGTGTGTCTGAAGCACGCGCGCTTTCTACGCTCGGGGGATGCACGAGGTGTGCAGCATCCGTTTTTCACGAGCGAGGAGCCGAACATGAGCGAAACCCTCACCGCGCCAAGCTGGCAGCTGCCGGCCGGGTTCCCTGACCCCGCCCAGGCTCGCGTGGCGGATGATGTCCTCGGCCTCGTCGGCAATACTCCCCTCGTGCGTGTGAACCGGCTCGCGCCGGGCGCACCAGGCGAGATTTACGTCAAGCTCGACCAGTTCAACATCGGCGGTTCGTCGAAGGATCGCATCGGCATCAACATTGTGCGCGAGGCGATCGCGGATGGTTCCCTCAAGCCCGGTCAGCGCATCGTTGACTTCGGCGCGGGTAATACCGCGATTGGCTACGCTCTCGCGGGGCTCGCGACGGGGCACCAGGTGACGATCGTCGCGAACTCGACACTCTCGCCCGAGAAGGCAAACCTGCTGCGATTCCTTGGCGCCGACATTGTGCCGGGCCGCCACGATGTGCCGAGCGATCATCCCGATAACTGGGAAGCGATCGCGCAGCGCTACGAAGACGAAGACCCAAGCAACTGGTGGGCGCGGCAATCGTCGACCCGCTCGAACCCCGGCTCGCACATCGAATCGACGGGCCCCGAACTGTGGGCGCAAACGGGCGGTCGCATCACGCACTGGCTCGCAGCCGTTGCGACGGGCGGCACCGTGAGCGGCACGGGCCGCTACCTCAAGGCACAAAACCCCGAGATCCAGGTGATCGCGACCGACTTCGCCGAGAAAGTCGACAAGTCCAACCTGCGCGCGATCCTCGAACAGCGCCCCGGTTGGGAAATGCTCGAGCGCGACTTCCCGGAGAACTACGACCTTGAAACGATCGACCGCGTCGAGACGCGCGCCAAGGCCGAGGTCATCGACTACGGCTGGCACGTCGCCCGCACGGAGGGTCTGCTTCTCGGGCCGAGCTCGATCCTGAGCCTGCGGATCGCCGTCGACCTCGCCTACGAGGCGAACCCGGGCGATGTCATCGTCTCGTTCTCGGCCGACAGCGGGCGCGACTACGTCAGCCGCGAGTACAACGCGGAGTGGTTGCGCGAGAACGGATTCGGCGAGATCGCCGACAAGTACGCGGGCTCGGCGACGGGCGCTGCCCAATGACCATCCGCATCCGCCTCGCCCGCCCCGACGAGTTCGGCGCCGTCGACGCACTCGTCAAGGCAGCGTACGAATACGACTATGGCCCCCGCGAGCACAGCGACGACCCGAACCGCCGCTCGGCAAACCGCGCGCAAACCTACGATGTGTGGGTTGCGGTTGACGAGCGCATCCGTGCCCTCGACCCGCTCGTCGGCAGTGGGGTTCCCCTCGGCGAAGCCGGCCTCGTCCGCACAGAGAAACTCGTCGGAACAACAACGACCCGTCGTGCCGGCGGCCCCTCGCTGCAGGAAGACACCCGCGACGACGAACTCGACTTCCGCCTGCTCGGCGTTGACCCCAAGGCGCGCGGCCGCGGCATCGGCAAGCTCCTGACGCAGCACGCAATCGACCTCGCCCGCGAGCGTGGCCTCGCCGGCGTCTTCATGAAAAGCGCCCCCAACATGATCGGTGCGCACCGCCTCTACGAAACCCTCGGCTTCACCCGCGCACCGCACCGCGACGGCCTCGTCATCGGTGGCGAGATCGTGCTTGAGCTGTACGGCTTCGAGTTGCCCGTCGGCGAGCCGGGTGCTTCGGCAAGCACAGCGACCGAAAAGGAGAACGAATATGTCTAGCGAAACTCGCCCCATCAAGAAGATCAACTTCTTGCACATCGTGCCCTACCGCCGCGAAGACCCGGCCGCGGGGCTCAATGAAGCGCTCGACCTGTTCGAGTACGCGGAAGAACTCGGGCTCGACGGCGGGTGGATCCGCACGCGCCACTTCCAGTACGGCATCCCCGGCGCAGCAACCTTCCTCGCCGCCGCCTCGCAGCGTACGAAGCGCCTCGAGCTCGGAACGGCCGTCATCCCCACCCAGTACGAATCCGAGGTTCGCCTAGCGGAAGACCTTTCGCTCGCTGACCTGCTTTCGGGCGGCCGCCTGCAGCCCGGCTTCAGCGTCGGTGCCTTCCGCGGGCTCGAAGCCGAGACCGCCGAGCGCGTCTTCGGCGCCGACTGGGAGCAGATCGACACGAGCTACGACCGCGTCGATCGCATCATCGACTTCATCG
The DNA here is from genome assembly GCA_964400205.1 of uncultured Microbacterium sp. Lineage (GTDB taxonomy): Bacteria > Actinomycetota > Actinomycetes > Actinomycetales > Microbacteriaceae > Microbacterium. Next base: position 20,685 of record CAYNTU010000002.1, on the reverse strand, counting down.
CGGGCGTGCCGATTGGCACGGAGCATCCGATTGGGCTCGGCGGCGCAGAAGAGTTCTCGTCTGACCGCATCGAGCCGCACAGCCCGGGGCTCGCGAGCCGCCTCTGGTACGGCGCGGGCTCGTACCGCTCGACCGAATACGCGGCCGAGCGCGGCCTCAAACTGCTCGTGAGCAATATTTCGAGCATCGACTCATCCGAAGATTTCGAGACAGCGCAGCGCCAGCAGATCGATCGCTTCCGCGAGCAGCACCCCGCTGGCGAAGCAGCCGTTGTCGCGGCCGGTCGCGTCGTGATTCCGACCGATGGAGCAACGGATGCGCAGCGCAAGCGCTTCGCTCACTACGTCGAAGTTCGCACCCCCCGCACGCTGCAGCGCCAGCCGAAGGGCGCGCTCATCCACCCAGACCTGATCGGCAGCACCGACCAACTCGTCGAGGCGCTCGCAAACGACCCCGCGATCCAGGCGGCCGATGAGCTGCTGCTTGAGTTGCCTTTCCAGTTCGAGCCGGCCGACTACCGACACATCATCGAGCAGATCGCGACCGAGATCGGCCCCGCTCTTGGCTGGCGGCCCGTTCACGCACGCGACCTTGCGGAGGTATCAGCATGACGAACACCAACCCTCGCCCCGACCGCGACCATCTCATCCTCGCGCTCAGCTACTGGCCGACTGGCGCAACCAACAGCGGATGGCGCTCAGGCGCCTCTTACAACGGCGGCATCTTCGACCCAGTGCTCCTCGCCGAGACGGCGCGCACCGCGGAGCGCGGTATCTTCGACTATTTCTTCTGGGGCAACTCGGAAGACAGCTCGAATGCCAACCCCGGCGGCGTCATCCGCAACGCCTTCCAACTCAACGGATTCACGGCGGCCTCGTACCTCGCCGGTGTCACGAACAACATCGGCCTCATCGGCACGATCAACACGACGTACTCCGACCCGTACGTCACGGCGCAGCTCGCGAGCAACGTCGATCACCTCTCGCGTGGGCGCTTCGGCCTGAACTTTGTAGCCGGCGCACCCGGTGGCGCCGCGTACGCCAACTTTGGCCACGAGGCTCGCCCGGATCACGCTGATGCGTACGTGCGCGCAAACGAGTTCCTCGAGATCTTCACGCGCCTGCAGGATTCCTGGGCTGACGACTGGTTCGTCGGTGACAAGGAGCGCGGCCAACTCTTCGCTCCTGAGACGGCGCAGCCCATCGACTTCATCGGTGAACACTTCCGCGTTGCTGGCCCGCTCAATTCGCCTCGCTCGCCGCAGGGGCAGGTGCCGATTGTGCACGCGGGAACATCCGAAGAATCGTTTGAGCTTGGCGCCCGCTACGCCGACGTGCGCTTCAGCCCCTACATCTCACAGGCGTGGAACCGCGAATACTCGGCCGACCACAAGGCGCGCGCTGTGCGCCACGGCCGCAACCCCGAGGATTACTCGATTGTCGTCGGCGCGAACATCTACGTCGCCGACACGCAGGCTCGGGCACGCGAGCTGTTCAACGAGATTCAGCGCAATGTTGTCGAGGGTTTCGCCCCGGCGCTCGTTGCTCGCTCGCTCGGTATCGACGCTGATCGCGTGAGTGCCACGGAGCGCGTCAGCAGCGTCATCGACCTCTCGGCACTCGCCCCGGGCTCGAAGGGCCGCGACGAACTCGACAACTTCGCGGCAATCGTGGGCGACTACGACTTCACCTTCGATGACTTCTACCGCTTCCTCGCGAACAAGAAGAACTTCCCCGTCGTTGTCGGTAACCCGCAGGAGGTCGCTGACTGGATCGAAGAGGGCTACGCCTCGCGCGCCTTCGACGGTGTGAAGGTCTTCCCGCCGTTCCTCCGCTCGGTCTTCAGCGACTTCGTCGACTTCGTTGTTCCCGAACTGCAGCGCCGCGGCATCGCCCGCACCGAGTACACGAGCAACACCTTGCGCGGCCACCTTGGGCTCGAGCGCCCAGCCGTACTGCGCCGCAACCCCGACCTTGACGCCCCCACCGCTACGGAACTCCAGGGCGTCAACTCGCAAACCGTCTCCGTTTAAGTCCCAGCACAATAACCACCCGAAAGGATCAATCATGACAACCCCCCGCAAACGAGGAATCCGAGCACGACTTGGCGCGATCGCTACCCTGCTCATCGCGCCCATGATGCTCGCCGCGTGCGCGGGTGGAACGTCGGCGATTGAAGCGACGGCCGCAGCCGAAGCGCCCGAATCGGATGCCACCTACGAACTCCGCGTCACCGACCCGGGCAACACCGGCTGGCTCGCTGTCGCCAAGCGCGACGGCACAATCGAGGAAGCGCTTGAGCCGCTGGGTGCAACGGTCAACTGGGTTCCCGCCAAGGGTGCCGTTTCGGCCAATCTGCCGCTCTTTGCAACGGGCGAGATTCAAGTCAGCGGGGGTGCGTTCACGCCCGTCGTTGGCGCAGCGGGGAACGAAGCCCCCATCCGGATCGGTGCCGTGCTCAGCTCGGATGGCCAGGGTCAAGACTCCGGTATCGTCGCGAGTACCGCGAGTGGTGTGACGAAGGTTGAAGACCTCGTCGGCAAGACCATCACGGTCAACCCCGCCGGCAAGGGCGAGTACATCGTGCTGCGAGCGCTGAGCCTCGCGGGCATCGACCCCGACACGGTTGAGCTGCAGTACCTCCAGCCGTCCGACGGCCTCGCAGCCTTCAAGGCCGGCCAGGTCGACGCGATCGCAACGTTCGGCGAATTCTTCCGCCAGGCGCAGGAAGGCGCGTCCGTCATCACAACGGAAGAGGCAATCAACTCGGAAGACGAAGAGATCATCCTCTTCACAGATGACCTGCTGGCCGAGCGACCGGATATTGCGAAGGCGTTCGTGGAAGCATCCGCCCCCGTCATCGCCCGCCTGTCGCAGGAGCCCGAAGATTTCGTCAACGTCTTCGAGAAGAGCGGCCCACGCGCCATCACGGGCGACGCGCTCGACTGGCAGATCGAGGTCTACGGTTCAACGCCGACGACCGTGCAGTTCCCGACCGATGCGGATCGCGAGAAGCTGCAGTCGGTCATCGATCTCTTCACGTCACGCGGCGTGATCCCCGAGGGGGTGAACGCGGATGACCTTATCGCCGACCTTGGCTGACCAGGAGCCACGGATTGTTGAGCGGCCGTCACCACCCGTGACGGCCGCTACGGCCACCGGTTTGCGTGCACCCGCGTTTCCGAAGAAGCGAGTCACGCGCCCCGGGATCGTCACGCTGCGCCGCGCGGCGCTGCCCGCAGCAATCCTGCTTACCTGGTGGGCGCTCACAACGTTCAACGTTGTGCCGCCCGCCGTACTGCCCAGCATCCCCTCGGTTTTCACAGCCGGGTGGGAACTCGCGGCCTCGGGCGAGCTCTTCACGGCGCTCGGCGCTTCGCTCTTGCGCGTCGTCGTCGGCGTTGCGATCGGCATCAGCTTGGGGCTCGGGCTCGGTTTGATCTCGGGGCTCTCTCGCCAAGGTGAGGATGTCGTCGATGGCACGCTACAAATCATTCGTGCTGTTCCGTTCCTCGCGGTTGTGCCGCTGTTCATCGCGTGGTTTGGCATTGACGAACCGTTCAAGATCGCGGTTATCGCGTTCGCGACGATCGCGCCCATGTACGCCTATGTGTACCTTGCGGTGCGCGGGATCGACCCGAAGCTCATCGAGGCTGCGCGTGGGTACGGCTTGCGCGGGCGCCGCCTGATCGGCGGCGTTGTCTTGCCGCTTTCGTTGCCGGGCATCCTGATGGCGTTGCGTATCAGCTTGAGCATCAGCATTGGCGCGCTCATCGGCGCCGAAAACGTGGGCACTCGCGTCGGACTCGGCTACCTCGTCTCAACTGCACAGCAGTACAGCCGCATCGACTACCTCTTCTTGTGCGTCGTCATCTACGCGCTGCTCGGACTCGCCTTCGACGCCGGCGTACGCGTTCTCGAGCGCGTGCTGCTGCCGTGGCACCAGGGGGTGAGCAAGCGATGAGTACGGATGCTGCTTTGGTCGTTTCTTCCGGGCTCGAGGTCGGCCCTGACCCTCGCGTGATCGTGCGCGATGTCTCCCTCTCGTTCGACGGTCGCCCCGTTTTGGAGGGGCTCAACCTCGCAGTCGAGCACGGCGAATTCGTTGTGCTGCTCGGCCCCAGCGGCACGGGGAAGACCTCGCTGCTGCGTATTCTTGCCGGGCTGCAACGCCCCGACTCGGGCGAGGTGCTTGTGCCTGAGCGCACAACCTACGTCTACCAAGAGCCGCGTCTCATCCCCTCCAAGCGGGTTATCGACAATGTGCTCCTTGGGCTGCCTCGCTCGGCCGCAACGCTCCAAGAGGCAACGGATGCGCTCGCTGAAGTCGGCCTCGCCGGCCGTGAACGCAGCTGGCCCTCGACGCTCTCGGGCGGTGAGGCACAGCGTGCGGCGCTGGCCCGCGCGCTCATCCGTCACCCGCAGTTGTTGCTGCTCGATGAGCCACTCGCCGCACTCGACGCACTCAAGCGGCGATCGATGCAGAACCTGCTGGCTGACCTCATCGCGCGGCGCTGCCCCGCTGTTGTGCTCGTCACCCACGAGATCGACGAGGCGCTGCGCTTGGCCGACCGCGTGCTCGTGCTCAACGGCGGCAAGGTCGCGTTTGAGCACCGCATCGGCATCCCGCGCTCGGAGGGGTCGGCGCGACTGCAGCAGGTTGAGCTGCGACGGCGACTGCTTGAAGAGCTCCACGTGCAGTAGCGGTTGACACTACCCAAGCTGAGCGGGGAGTGTGTTCCGCCTCACCCTTCGTCAAGCTCAGGGACCGGCTCTGCTGTCGCTGAGCCTCGAACGTCGAATGCGGGTCGGCGAGCTACCGCGCGGCAACCGTGTTGACGAAGCCCGCGACGGCACCGAGGGCGGCGGCGCTTTCGAAGCGCGCATCCGCATGGTCGGCTCCGGCGATCGTGAGCAATTCGACGTCGGCACCGACCCACGAGAGGGCATCAAATAGGATGCGCTGCGACGACTGAATCTCCGTGGAATCGTGGTCGCCGACGAGCAGCAGGAACGGTGGCAGGAGCTCTGCGTCGAAGCGGTCGAGGTGGAAGCGCGGGTCAGCATCAAGGGCGTCTCGCACGGTGACCTTGCTGAAATCATCCGTACCGATGAAGGAACGGAACGGGTCGTTGCCGAGGTCGCCGGGCTTGAGACCGCGATCCCAGAAGCCGCCGGGGCGTTGCTCGGCCGGGTAGCGCTGGCGCAGGAAGCGCGAGACGGGGTCGAGCGGCGCGAACCACGAGACGACACCGCGGATGGGCGTGGCGAGTTTGCTCTCGGCGAGGCCCTTCGTGACCGCGAGTGCCGAGAGGTGGCCGCCAGCTGATGCGCCACCCAAGAACAGTTTTGAGACGTCGATCCCCAACGCATCTGCGTTGTCGGTGAGATAGCGCACCAGCTGGAAAACGTCGTTGATGTTCTGCGGGTAGGCGCGCTGCGGGGTGAGTGTGTAGTTCGCGTTGATGACCGTGAGGCCCGTTGCGGCGAGGCTCGCGGCGACCGTGCTGTGCGTTTTGTCGCCAACGCGCCATCCGCCACCGTGCATGTAGACGAGCACGGGTGAGCCTGGGCGGCCACGGTAGAGGTCGAAGCCCTGCTCGATTGCTGGGTCGGAACCATCCGTATAAATAACGTCGCGGAGTTCGGGCTCGGGAAGCGCAGTTGTGGCAGTCACGTGAGCGATCTTTGCAGGGGCGTGCGGCGGCGCGCGAGGCGCGCGAAACGCTGGGACATGCGGGGTGGCAACTGTTGCGGGCTGTTACTCCTCGGAGTTAGGTCTCAGTGGTCGGGTTGACAATGGGAAAGAGCACGAGTTTTGAAGTGAGGGTTTCATGACGAGCGATTTCGCGAACGAGCACGCCGCCTGGCACGAGACTGTTGAGGCAGCGCGCACGGCGCCGCACGGTCCACTCAGCGCGACGGCGCTGCACTGGCTGACTGACGAACCGACTGCGTTCGACGGGGTGCCGGGGCAGTGGAGCGTCGACGACACGGGGCTTGTCACGGCGGATGTCGCGGCATCCGATGGGGTCACGCTTGATGGTGCTGTGCTCGATGGGGCCGTGCCGATCGGGCCCATCACGGGTGGCGCGAGCGTCACGCTCGAGTGGGGCGATGTGCGGCTGGAGCTTGCATCGCGCGCCGGAACCGTCGTGCTGCGCCCGCGCGACCCACAATCTCCGACGCTCACGGGCTACGCCGGCACAGAAACCTTCCCACCCGACGAACGGTGGGTGCTGACGGGGCGCTTCGTGCCGAACGAGCGCGATCAGGTCGAGGTCGATTCCGCCGTCAAGGGTGCTTCACAGTTCTACGATTCGCCCGGCGTCGCCGAGCTCTCGCTCGACGGCGAACCGTTCAAGCTCACGCTGTTCACGGGGGCGTCGCCAAACGACTTCAGCGTGTTTTTTGCGGATGCCACGGGCCAAGACCTCACCTACCCCGCCGCCCGCTCGGTCAAGGCGAAGCTCGCTGACGACGGCTCGATCACGATCGACTTCAACCGCGCAACGAATTTCCCGTGCGCATACACGAACGCGGCAACCTGCCCCTTCCCGCCGCCCGAGAACCGCCTGCCGCTGCGTATCGAAGCGGGCGAACTTCGGCCCGGGGTATCGCTGCGCGCCTGAATCATCCGCCCCCTGTGGCTGCTCGCTCAGAGCGTAGTTTGCGCTCTTTCCGTCGCCGAAGCGGCGACCTACACTGGCACTACAACCAACCACCACGAAGGGGAACAGCATGACGACGAACAACAACGAAGAACCGCAGCTCGACACGGGCGACCTCGAAGAGACCGTTGCGGAGGCTGTCGGCGACCAGGTTGCCGACGAGCTTCCTGTCGAGGCACCCGCAGCCGACACGGCAACCGCTGCCGCGCCGAGCGACGGCGTGCTCTCGCCGTACGAGGCAAGTGTGCTCTCGAACATCACCTCGCAGTTGCGTGAACTGTTCGGCGCCGCCGGCATCACGCAAGAAAACGTCGAGAAGTTCGCGGGCAACGTGCGCGACGCCGTCGACAAGGGCGCCGAGAAGATCAAAGAAGACGACACGGTCGAAGAAGCAATCGACGACATCCAAGAGTTCTTCAAGAAGATCAACGTCAAGCTCAACAAGCTTGCCAACGACGCCGTCTCGAGCTGGAACAAGTCGATTTCAGACGAGTAAGCCTCGTTCTACGGCAAGCGGCCCTTGGCATTCGTGCTGGGGGCCGCTTTCTTGTGCCCGTCCGCGCCCGAACTCCTGAACTCGCCGTCGTTCGTGGCGGTCGCGCTCGCGAACGGCTCCCGTCTCAGGAGTTAGGGCGTCTCTTCCTCGCGCCAGCCGATGCAGACGTCGACCCAGCCGGCGGCATCCGCTACTTCTTGCAGGCGGTCAGTGGCAACCTCGACGGCAGAGTCGGCTGAACCCGCCGCGGGCCACACGGTTTCGAAGCGGCGCAGCGACTCGTCGAGCCACACCTCGGCCGACTCGGGGTTGTTGAAAGGGCAGACTCCACCCATCGGATGCCCCGTCAACTCGACGAGCCGATCGGGCGCGACCATGTTGCCCTTGCCACCGAAGCGGCGTTTGAACGCGCCGCCCTGCACCTTGGCATCCCCCGCCGCGACGATGAGAATCGCCTTGTCGGGGTCCGCCGGGTTCGTAAACGCGAGCGTCTTTGCGATGTGCTCGGGCTGTGTTCCGACCTGCTCGGCGGCCTCGCTCACGGTGTGCGATGAGCCCGTGAACTCGACGACCTTATCGGCCAGCCCAAACGGTTCCAGGTACGCGCGAACATCAGCAACAGCCATGCTTCCCAACCTACCCAGTTCAGGTCACCCGTACGAACGCGCATCCGCGTTGCCAACCGTCGCAAGGGTGACTCGAACGAGGGGGCGGATGCGTTCAGGTGCGCCTTGCGACCGTTTTCGGTGGCGAGAACGGTCGCAAGGCGCACCTGAAGGAGAAGGCTACGGCTGCTTGACGACCTTCACAGGGCGGGTCATCGCGACCGTGTCGGTGAACTCCTCTTGGATTTCGTCATCGTGCTTATAGGTCAGCAGACTCACGACGACCGCAACGACGACGTTCGCTGCGAAGCCCGGGATGATCTCGTAGAGCTCGAAGCCCGCCGCATCCCACACGAAGACCGTCACAGCACCCGCGATCATGCCCGCGAGCGCGCCCCACACTGTGAGCTTGCGCCAAAAGAGCGAGAGCAACACCGTGGGGCCGAAGGCGGCACCGAAGCCTGCCCAGGCGAATCCGACCAGCTGCAAAATGGTGCCCTGCGGGTTGAGGGCGAGCACGATGCCGACGGCAGCCACCGCGAGCACGCCAATGCGACCCAGCATCACAAGTGTACTGGCCGAAGGCTTCTTCTTGGCGAACACCATGAAGAGGTCCTCGACAAGCGCCGAGGAGCACACGATGAGCTGGCTCGAAACCGTGCTCATGATCGCGGCGAGCACAGCGGCGAGAACGAGGCCCGCGACGAGCGGGTGGAAGAGCGCTTGCGCGAGTGCGAGCATGACCGTCTCGGGGTCGGCAAGGGGCTCGCCCTTCGACGAGAAGTAGGCGAGCCCAACGAGTCCGCCAACAACCGCGCCGCCGAGTGAGAGGATCATCCAGCTCATCCCGATCCGTCGTGCCGACTTCGCCGAGGCCGCATTCTTCATGGCCATGAACCGCACAATGATGTGCGGTTGGCCGAAGTAGCCCAGGCCCCAGCCGAGGGCCGAGATGATTGCGAGCGCGGTCGCACCCGTCATGGCGTCGCCTCCGAAGAACGAGAGGTGGTCGGGCGCGACGGCTTTCAGTTCATCCGCTGTCGCACCAAGGCCACCGATCGCCACGATCGACATGACTGGCAGGATGAGCAAGGCGAGCATCATCATGGTGCCCTGCACAACATCCGTCAATGAGGCGCCGAGGAACCCGCCGAAGAGCGTGTAGAGGATCGTGACACCCGCGACGAGCAGCATGCCCCACAGGTAGGTCGACCCGAATGACTCCTGGAAGAACACGCCACCGGCGACCATCATGGAGCCGACGTAGAACGTGAAGAACACGAGAATCACGAGGCTCGAGGCGATACGCAGCACGCGGCTCCTGTCGCGCAGTCGGTTTTCGAAGAAGCTCGGAATCGTGATCGAGTTCTTCGACCGCTCGGTGTACGCACGCAGACGCGGGGCGACGAGGCGCCAGTTGAGGTAGGCGCCGATCGTGAGACCGATCGCGATCCACGCCTCGATCAGGCCCGCCGCGTAAATCGCACCGGGCAGGCCCATCATGACCCAGCCCGACATATCGGATGCGCCGGCGCTCAGCGCCGCGACCCACGGCGGCAGATCGCGCCCCGCGAGCATGTAATCCTCGTGCGATTCAGTTTTCTTGTAGGCGTAGAAGCCGATCGCGAGCATGGCGGCGAAGTACACACCAATTGCGATGAGCTGAAAAACCAGGGGAGACATCGTTGTTTCCTTTCGGTTGCCGTGAGGCGTTTGCGTTCAGGTGCGCCTTGCGACCGTTATCGAGGGTCGAAGTTGGTAGAAAGGCGCACCTGGGCGAAGGGAGGGGTTAGATCACACCGTCGCTGATGGTCGTCGGGTTGCCGAAGCGGTGGTTCGTGATTGTGACCGACTGCTCGCGCAGGAACGGCAACAGTTCGATGCGGCCTGCGGGCGTCACCTCGCCGTCCCAGATCGCGATGTTCGGTGCGCTCGTGACGCTCGTGACATCGCCCGCTTTACCACCGACAAGGCGGATGCGCGGGTTCGCAACACTCGACTCAGCAATGGCGTGCGGCCACTTTTCGTCAGACTCGTTGATGACCGTCACACCGTTGCGCTCAAGCACGTTGACGATCGCCGCGGGCAGCGACTGCGCCGACGAAACCGTGAGCTTGGCACCGGCGCGCAGGCCAGCGGCGAACACGCGAACGGCGTCGGCGAGCGGCGCACCCGAAGCGATACGGATGATCGCCTCACCCGGCAGGTAGCGGAAGATGTTGCGCTCGATACCGAGCTGCGAGACGTCCTTCGCCTGGCCGAACTCGGTCTTCCACGCCGTCTGATCCGAGTCAACGGCCGCCTTGACCCACGCCTGCTCTTCGGCGTTGAGGTTCAGTTGCGCGGCGCGGAGCAACTCGCGCACCGCGGGGTTGATGACGGGGGCGTTGGCCGGTGCCGAAGCATCCGCTTTCTTCCACTCACCAAGCCCGATGAGGTAGTTGGGGCCACCGGCCTTGGCACCCGCGCCGACGGCCGACTTCTTCCAACCACCGAAGGGCTGGCGCTGCACGATCGCGCCCGTGATGCCGCGGTTGACGTAGAGGTTGCCGGCCTCGACCTTGGCGAGCCACGTCTTGAGCTCGTCGGGGTCGAGCGAGTGTAGGCCCGCCGTCAGGCCGTACTCGACAGCGTTCTGCAGGGCGATTGCCTCGTCGAGGTCTTTCGCGCGCATGATGCCGAGTACGGGGCCGAAGAACTCAATCATGTGCGTCGTCGAGCCAGGCTTGATGCCGTCTTTCACGCCGGGGCTCCAGAGCTTGCCCGTCTCGTCGAGCTGCTTAGGCTCAACGAGCCAGGTCTCGCCCGGTTCGAGGGTCGTCAGGGCCTCGAGCAGTTTGCCCTGTGCGGGCTCAACCGTCGGACCCATCTGCGTGTTGGGGTCTTGCGGGTAGCCAACGCGCAGCGACTTGACGGCGTCAACGAGCTGGCGCTCGAAGCGCTCGCTCTTGCCAACCGAGCCCACGAGAATGACCAGCGATGCGGCCGAGCACTTCTGGCCAGCGTGGCCGAAGGCGCTCTTGACAACATCGGATGCCGCAAGGTCAAGGTCAGCCGAGGGCGTCACGATGATCGCGTTCTTGCCGCTCGTCTCGGCGAGCAGCGGCAGGTCGTCACGGAAGCTGCGGAACAGCTCGGCCGTCTCATAGGCACCCGTGAGGATGACGCGATCGACCTTCTCGTCAGAGACGAGCTTCGTGCCGAGGTCGCGATTGGCGACATCGACGAAGGCGAGGAGGTCGCGCGGAACGCCAGCCTCCCACAGCGCCTCGGTCATGACGGCACCACTGCGCTGCGTGAGCTTGGCGGGTTTGATGATGACGCCCGAACCGGCCGCGAGCGCGGCGAGCACGCCGCCCGCGGGGATCGCAACGGGGAAGTTCCACGGTGGGGTCACGACCGTGAGTTTGGCCGGAACAAACTCGGCACCCTCGACGGATTCGAGGTCGAGACCGCGCTCCGCGTAGTAGTGCGCGAAGTCAGTTGCCTCGCTCACTTCGGGGTCGCCCTCAGCGATTGTCTTGCCCGCCTCGGCGGCCATGACCTCGAGCAGGTCGGCACGGTGGGCGGCGAGGGCGTCGCCGGCTTTGTGCAGGATCGCGGCGCGCTCTTCGGCAGGGCGCTTGGCCCACTCGGTGGCGGCGGTGCGAACGCGCTTCATGATGTCGTCGAGCTGTTTCGCCGTTGTGACCTGGTTGTCGGCGATTGTCTGCTTGCCGAGCTTCGAATCCACCGACTTCGCGAGGATCTCGCGTCCCCAGGCGCGGTTTGGCGCGAGTGCCGGGTCGGTGTCGGGGGTGTTTTCAAAACCCTCGAAGCGCGAAGCAACGTCGACCTGCTCGGTCTGGCGGTTCTGGATGCGGTTCGGCATCGGCGTCGGCTGTTCAGCGAGCGAGGCAACGGATGCCTCGTAGCGCTGCTTCTCCCGGTCAAACAGTGCCGGGGTCGAGGCCAGGTCGAACACTGCCGACATGAAGTTCTCGCTCGAGGCGTTCTCTTCCAGGCGACGGATGAGGTACGCGATCGCAACATCGAACTCGGTCGGGCTCACAACGGGCGTGTAAAGCAGGAGGTCGCCGACGTCTTTGCGGACGGCTTCGGCCTGGCCCGTCGCCATACCGAGGAGCATTTCGTACTCAACAGCATCCGCTACCCCACGCTTCTGCGCGAGCAGCCACGAGTGCGCGACATCGAAGAGGTTGTGGCCCGCGATACCGAGGCGCAGGTTCTTGGTGCGCTCGGGGGTCATGGCCCAGTCGAGCACGCGCTTGTAGTTCGTGTCGCTGTCTTGCTTGGTGTCATAGGTCGCGAGCGGCCAATCGTGGATCTTGGCGTCGACGTTCTCCATCGCAAGGTTCGCGCCCTTCACAACGCGCACCTTGATTGGTGCGCCACCCTTCGCGACGCGCGCAGCCGCCCATTCCTGCAGGTTCTGCATGGCGCCGAGGGCATCGGGCAGGTAGGTCTGCAGCACGATGCCGGCCTCGAGGTGCTTGAGTTGCGGTTGATCGAGGATGCTCTTGAAGACCGCAATCGTGAGGTCGAGATCGCGGTATTCCTCCATGTCGAGGTTGATGAACTTGGGCGTGGGTGAAGCAGCCGCGAGCTCATAGAGCGGAGTGAGCTTCTTCGTGACCTCTTCGACAGCCTCGTCGAAGGCCCACATCGAGAGCCCGCTGATGACGCTCGAGACCTTGATCGAGACGTAGTTAACGTCGTCGCGCGCAAGGAAGTCGTAAGTGCCCTGCAGGCGCTTGCTCGCTTCGTTTGCGCCCAGAACTGCTTCGCCGAGCAGGTTGAGGTTGAGGTTGTTGCCGCTCTTGCGCAGCTTCGCGATCGCCGGCCCGAGCTTGTCGGGGGTTGCATCGAGCACGAGGTGGCCGACCATCTCGCGCAGCACGCGGCGCGAGATGGGGATGACGACGCCGGGCGCGACAGGAGCCGCGACACCGCCGACACCGATGGCCGACTTGAGGTACCACGGCAAAAACTTGGGCGTGATGTCGGTGAGGCGAGTGAGGTTGCGCGCGGCGACCTTGAGGTCCTCGGGGCGCATAACGCCGTCGACGAAGCCGACCGTGAAGTCCAGACCGTTGGGGTCGCGCAAGACCTCAGCGAGGCGCTGAGCGGCAGGCTCGACGGGGTACTGCGTGCTCTCGTCGAGCCACTTCTTGACGAGGGTTTCGACGTCGGTTGCGCTCGGGTGATCGGCGAGAATCGGGGCGGATGCCTTCGTGGCCGCGGAAGCCTTGGTGGCGGCCCTCTTGGCGGCAGGCTTCTTCGCAGCCGGTTTGTTCGCAGCAGTGCGGGCGGGTTTCGCTGCCGACTTCGTCGTCGACTTCTTCGCGGCGGCCTTCTTCGTGGGCGCGGCGTCAGCGTTCATGGTGCTCCTTGGTGCAGAGGTGTCCCCGTCAGATTGCACCCGCCAATACCTCGGTGTCTAGCAAAGAGTTTTACGCCTTATTGTTAAGCAAACCCGAACGATTGGACACGGCATGCTCGACGCCCACCGCCTCAGGCTCCTCGTCGAACTGAGCCGTCGCGGCACGCTCGCAGCCGTTGCCGAAGAACTCAGCTATTCCTCGGCCTCGGTCTCGCAGCAGCTCGCCGCGCTCGAGCGCGAAGTCGGCGTCCCGCTCTTGACGAAAGCCGGCCGTGGCGTGCAGCTGACGCCCGCCGCCGAGGTGCTCGTTTCGCACGCGATCGAGGTGCTCGACCGGCTCGAGCAAGCAGAGATCGCCACGACCGAAGCGGCTGGGCAAGCGGCCGGAACCGTGCGCGTCGCCTCGTTTCAGAGCGCCATGCAGACGCTCATGCCGACGGTGTTGCGATCGCTTGCGCAGACGCATCCGAACCTGCGGGTCGAGGTTTTCGAGTACCCGCCCGAGCGCGGCCTGCAGGCGTTGATCGCGCGCGATGTCGACCTCGCCCTGGCCGAGCAGTACCCCGATCGCACGCGCAGACCGCACCTCGACCTCGACCAGGTGCCGCTCGCGACGGATGCGCTGTGGTTCGCTTCGGCCCGCCCGGCAGCAGGAGCGATCTGGGCAACGGGAGGCGTTCTCGCCGATTCGGGTTCCCGTACACGGGATCTCTCCCGTAACCAGGCAACGGGTGCGGCGGCTGACCCGCTTGAAGCCCTGCGCGGGGCGCGTGACGCGGCCTGGGTCATGGAACCGCGCGGCACGCAGTCGCGTGAGTGGGCCGAACAGACGTGCCGCGCCGCCGGCTTCGAACCCGACGTGCGCTACACAACCCCTGACCTCGTGAGCCAGGTGCACCTCATCGCAAGCGGCGTCGCGGTCGGGTTCTTGCCCGAGCTGCTCTTCGCCGGGTCGAAACCACCTTTCGCGGTCACGCCGCCCCCCGGCAGCCCGCGCCGCGAGATCTTCTCGTCGGCCCGCGTCGTCACGGCCGAGTCGGCCAACATTCAGGCGGTGCGTTCGGCGCTTTCGGATGCCGCGGCATCCGTTCTGGCTTAGCCAGCCACGCCGACCCAAACTACGCAACCACCGCCGGTTGCCGCTCGTTTGCAGCACGAACTCCCCTATTCTGCGGAGTTTGGGCCGAGCGGGCGACGTAACAAACGCGCGACCGGCCCGGCTGCCGAGCAGAATGGAACCCATGACTGACGAGTTTTCGTTCCTGCCCGCTGTCGCCGCCCAATGGCAGCTCGACACCCCGACACCGGCCGGCGAGCGGCTCACGCTCACGCTTGCGGACGGCCGCGAGCTGAGCGGCATCCGCTATCTGCCACCGGGCGCAACGGCGGATGACGTGCTTGTGACTCTTTTGCATGGCGCGGCTCTCAACGCGCACACCTGGGATGCCACGGTGCTCGCGCTGCGTGAACCTGCCCTCGCGATTGACCTCGCGGGTCACGGCGACTCAAGCTGGCGCGATGACGCGACATACTCGGCCGAGACGCTCGCGCCCGACGTCATCGCGGCCCTCGAAGCGTGGACGACGCAGCCACAAACGCTTGTCGGCCAGTCGCTCGGTGGGCTCACGGCGCTCGCCGTGGCATCCGCCGCCCCGCAACTCGTGCGCGATCTCGTGATTGTCGACATTCTGCCCGGCATCGACACGAGCGGCTTGCGCGCACATCTGGGCGGCTTCTTCGCGCAGACCGAGTGGCCCAGCCGCGATGCGCTCGTCGACCACGCGCTCGCGTTCTCGCTCGGCGGTTCGCGCGAATCTGCCGAGCGCGGAGTCTTCCACAACTCCCGCGTGCGCCCCGATGGCGTCGTCGAGTGGAAGCACCACCTCGCCAAACTCGTCGCCGACGGCGCACCGAATCTGCTGACCGCTTCGGGCGCGGATGCTTCCACATCGCTCCCGACCATTCCGATCACACTCATTCGCGGCGAGCACGGCATCGTGCCGGAACCCGCAGCCGAAGCTTTCGCGCAGAAAACCGGCGCCGAAGTCATCACCTTGCCCGCCGGTCACAACGTGCAGGAAGAGCTCCCCCTCGAACTCGCCGCGATTATCCGCGAGCAGCTCGACCGCTAGCTGCTGCCCCTACGGAGCAAACTGCCTTTCCGGAACCGTTTCACGCGAAATCGACTCCGGAAAGGCAGATCAATCCAAGGAAGCGGATGCCTCAGCAGCAGCGCGCGCCCGGGTTCGCGTCTTGCTCCGCGTAGTGCTGCCGCCAGAACTCGCGCTCCGAGAGCGGTTCGCGATCCGGATGCGCAAGGCGCTCGTGCTCCAGATACACCTCGTACTTCGACTGACCCGTGAGCCCGTTCATGTACCAGGCGAGCGACTGCCAGGCGCGACGGATGGGGGCAGTGAACCCGCCCTCCAGCGGAGCGGCAAAACCACTCTCGTCCGTCGCGCCTAGCTCAGCCATTAGTGCGCCTTGGGCGGCTGCAGCTCAGCTGGCAGCGCCGCCCACTCCTTCTCGAGTGCCTTCTCATCTGCGGTCGCGAAGAGCCCGGCGGGCGCAAAGCGCTTCGACGGCACCGCAGCATCCTCTTGATCCACCACATCGCCGCCGCGAAGTGCCTTGATGACGCGCACAACAGCAATCGTGATGACGATGAGCGCGAGCACGAGGAAGATGATCGAGAGTGTGCCCTGAATGAAGGTGTTGCGAATAACGGCGTCGATCGCTTCGGGCGACTTGGCCGTGGCGAACTCCGTGAGACCTTCGGCCTTGGCGCCCTTGAACGCCGCATGGTTCGCCCAGTATCCGACCGCCGGAACCGGCGAGAAGATCTTGTAGAGCGAAGCCGTCACGGTCACGACCGTCACGAACGCGAGCGGCAGTGCCACGATCCACAGCGTCTTGAACGTCTTGCGGCTCGCGACGATCGCCAGCACGACCGCGAGCGCGATTGCCGCAAGCAGCTGGTTGGCGATACCGAAGAGCGGGAAGAGGGTGTTGATGCCGCCGAGCGGGTCGGTCACGCCCATGATCAAAACGGCACCCCAACCAGCCACCATGACCGCGGTGCAAATCCATGCACCGACTCGCCACGAGGTGTCCTTAAACTTCGGTACGAAGTTGCCGATCGAGTCCTGCAGCATGAAGCGTGCAACACGCGTTCCAGCGTCAACAGCTGTGAGGATGAAGAGCGCCTCGAACATGATCGCGAAGTGGTACCAGAAGGCCATCATGCCCGGCCCACCGATCCACTGCTGCATGATGTGCGCGAGACCCAGCGCGAGGGTCGGTGCGCCACCGGTACGCGAGATGATCGATTCTTCACCAACGGATGCCGCCGTCGAGGTCAGCATGTCGGGCGTGAGGTTGACCCCCGTGAGCCCCAGGCTGTTGACGAACGCCACTGCACCCTCGACCGTGCCCTGCGTTGCCGCAGCGGAGGAGTTCATGGCGTAGTAGATGCCCTGGTCGATCGAGATCGCGGCGACGAGTGCCATGATCGCGACGAACGATTCCATAAGCATGCCGCCGTAGCCGATGAAGCGCGTCTGCTTCTCTTTCTCGACCATCTTCGGGGTCGTACCCGACGAGATGAGCGCGTGGAAACCACTGAGCGCACCGCAGGCGATTGTCACGAAGAGGAAGGGGAAGAGCGGGCCAGACCATACGGGACCGGTCTCACCACCCGCGAACTGCGAGAACGCAGGAACCGTGATCTCGGGGCGCACGAAGATGATCGCGACGGCAAGCGCGGCGATAACACCGATCTTCATGAAGGTCGAGAGGTAGTCGCGCGGGGCGAGCAGGATCCAGACGGGCAGCACCGCGGCAATGAAGCCGTAGATGATGATGCCCCAGGCGATCGTCGTGCGGTCGAGGCTGAAGATCGCGTGGCCCCACTCAGTCTCGGCAACGATGCCGCCCAACACAATGGCACCGATGAGGAGCACGAATCCGATGATCGAGATCTCGGTGATCTTGCCGGGGCGAATCCAGCGCAGGTAGACGCCCATGAAGAGCGCGATCGGAATCGTGAGCGAAACCGAGAAGACACCCCACGGGCTTTCGCCGAGTGCGTTGACGACGACGAGCGCGAGGATCGCCGTGATGATGATCATGATGAGCAACGTCGCGAGAATGGCAGCGGCACCACCGAAGCGGCCGAGCTCATCCTTCGCCATCTGGCCGAGCGAACGACCACCGCGGCGCATCGAGAAGAACATGACGAGGTAGTCCTGCACGGCACCGGCCATGACGACACCGAAGATGATCCAGATCGTGCCGGGGAGGTAGCCCATCTGCGCGGCGAGCACGGGGCCGACGAGCGGGCCAGCGCCGGCGATTGCGGCGAAGTGGTGGCCGAAGAGCACGCGACGGTCAGTGACGTGGTAATCCTTGCCGTCAGCCTTGTACTCAGCTGGGGTTGCCCGGTTGTCGTCGGGCTTGACGAGGTGCTTCTCGATGTAGCGCGAGTAGAAGCGGTAGAAGATTAGATAGGTGCAGACGGCGGCGAACACGAACCAGATCGCGTTGACCGTCTCGCCACGCACGATCGCGAGCATCGTCCACGCAACACCACCAAGAATGGCGATGGCAGCCCAGATCGCAATCTTGACGGGCGTCCACTTCGGCTTGTCGTCTTTGACAGCGACCGGGGGGAGCGCCGGATGCTCTGCAGCACGGCTCTTGGCCATCATGTGACTCCTTTATCAACAATGAACGGGCAACCGTATGGTTGTCCGCAGCGGCGAGCCTATCGATTCTCTGAGAGTCACATGATCGATAAACGTACAAACACCGTGCGGGGTTCGTTGTAGGTTTCGCAAAACGTGCGGGGCGTTATTGTGCGTTCGTTTCGCGGGGTGTGAGCACCATGATCGCGATTTTGTCGAGCAGCCAGATGACCAATCCGATTGCAGCGGCGCCCCAGAAATCGGATGCCACTGATGTCTGGTTCGAGGGGATGACCGGCTACGACCCTGCATTCGGGCATGCTTGGGGCACGGGGCGCTGATGTGAGGACTTCGACACCGACAGCGCGCTACGAGTCGGCTCGGTGCCGACGAAACGGATCCACACGCGCTGGTGGCACGACAAACACGGCACCTCCTACGACACGAACGGTGTGCTGAAAGCCGCGATGGACGTTGATGACGCTTCTCGCGCGCTGAGCCTGCTCGCAGACGGGAAGTTGGTAGCGATCGCCGGCGGGTACCTCGTTCATTTCGAGCGGCCGAAGGACTATCTCGCCGCGCTCCTCGAACTGGAGAGTCGCAGCAGGTAACGGTGTGGATGACTGCGTTAGCGAAGGATCTAGAGCGCTATCGTGCGCGAGAAAACCACAGGTCTTGACGAGAGGGCGGGCCTGCTCTCCTCCGATTCAAGAAGCGAACCAACGCTGATTGCTCACGCTAGCCTCGCCAGCGGAGTACCAGATTTGGCTGCGATCGTCGGCTCCGCCATCTGGCTCGTATGCCTCGGAGCCGCGGCAACAGTGCTCACCGCTTGGCTGTTTGGACGAGCAGCATCCAAGTGACAACGGCGCCAGTGCCTTCCCCACCGGTTCCAAGCGTCTGCGTGGTCATTGCTTCACGATGATCCCTCTGAGCGCTTCGCAAGATTCAGCCGTACCCGCAAGCAGGAAGGACGGCGAACCGCGCGATATGAGCCGCGAGATCGACGAGCCCCAATCCGATGCCGAACATGCGAGCTGTCGCCGACAGCGTTGTCGATGCAACGTCGGACTTCGCTCCCATCGTCGCTCGAACGGAGGCGGTCGATCGCCCGATCGAACCGGTCGCATACGACTGCGTCCGACTATGCTTCATCCGCTCCGGTGGCGCGATCCTGTTCAGCGAGTTCGGCGCGAAACCAGTCAAGCCCGGCGATGTGGCAATGCTGGCGACGAACACCCTGCGCGGCTGTGAGCCCGAAGGATGGACGTCCGTGACGACGATCTACCTGGACAGCAATTTCGTCATCGATCAGGTGTTCTGGCAGTACGCCTTCATGCTCCCCGACCGCGTCTAGCGGATGCAGATGCTTCGCTTCTCGCTCGTCGATGTCATCAGCCCCTATATAGCCGTCACGGACACGCGGACAGGCCCGACTCAACGTCCGACAACACGTCCCGCCGTGCCCCGGCACCGTACCTTTACTCCGCTACGCACTGAAGCCCGAGAAGCGGAAGAGCAACTGCGTGAGGCGCTCGCGCATCGGTGGACGATCGACGAACTCGCCTCCCGTGTGCACCTGTCGACATCGCACCTGAGCAGAGTGTTTGTCGAAGCGTTCGGGAAATCACCCCTTGCCTACCTGACAGACCCTCCTGTGGTGCGTGTCGGTTCCGGTCGGCCCTCGCTCCTAGCGGGGGCCGACCGGGAACCGGCTCAGGCGTTGTGCGCGGGCTGGACGTCGACGACCCAGGTCACGCCGAAGCGGTCTGTGAGCATACCGAAGCCGGGGCTCCACGGGGATGCGGTGAGCGGTTCGATGACATGAGCACCGTCCGCGAGTGCGTCCCAGATCGTGGTGACCTCGTCGAGGGTCTCGCCGCGCACGGATTGGAAGAAGGTGCGGTCGGTGATCGTGGCTCCGTTCTCGCGGCGTGTGTTGCCGGCCAGCGTGGAGGTGTGGGTGGTGTCCTGGCCGGGGATGTCGTAGGCCATGACCCGGAAGCCCTTGTCGTTGTCGACCTGGCCGAAGACGATCTTGTCCGCTCCGGGTGTGTCTGCGGGCATGCCGAGGTCGCCGTAGGTGGCCGCGGTGACGGTGCCGCCGAAGACGGACTGGTAGAAGTCCAGTGCCTGCCGGGCAGTGCCTGGGAAGTTGAGATGGGTGGTCGTGGTGATGCTCATGCGGCTTGTCCTTGTCTTCTTGCGATGGTGACGGCGGTGTGCCGTGATTCCACAGTGCACCGCGTAGAGGACAGGATGAGTCCGCTACTGGTGGGATAGTGGAGTCATGTCCGGAACGTCGTCTCGCATGCTCGCGCTGCTGTCGTTGCTGCAGTCACGTCGGGACTGGCCCGGGCAGGCGCTCGCCGACCGACTGCAGGTGACGACCCGCACCGTCCGCCGCGATGTCGATCGGCTCCGGGAACTCGGGTACTCGATCGCCGCAGCCAAAGGCCCCGACGGCGGCTACCGGCTCGCAGCAGGTTCAGAGTTACCGCCATTGCTCTTCGATGACGAACAAGCGGTGGCGATCGCGGTCGCCTTGCAAAGCAGTTCCTCGACCGGCGTGGATCTCGACGATGCGGCAGCCCGGGCGCTGACGACGGTGCGGCAGGTGATGCCGTCAAGGTTGCGGCACCGCATCGACGGCATCCGCTTCACCGACACCGGGCCTGCGCTGCGCGTGGACCCGAAGGTGCTGGAGACGGTCAGTGCTGCTGTCCGTGATCGCAGGACGTTCCGGTTCGACTACGGCGAGGACACCGACCGTCCACCACGCGCAGTGGAATGGGTCTGCTGAGGGTTTAGTTGAGTCCGGGGTTTATGCCGCCAGAGCGACGGCA
>CAYNTU010000001.1:0-133751 GCA_964400205.1 uncultured Microbacterium sp. | reverse complement strand
AGCGCGCGGCCGGGGATCGACTCGATGTCGTCTTCGTCATACTGCCCCAGGTCACCCGTGTAGGTGTACGGCACGGCGCCCTTGCTACGCATCCACGCAACGGCGACGGATGTGTCAAGACCCCCCGAAAACGCGATCCCGACCTTTTCGCCCACGGGCAAGCTCTGCAGCACTTTCGACATAGCTTCGAGTCTACTTGGCGCGGTGCCGGTCGCTGAGCCTGCCGCCGTGCCCGGCGGCATCACAACACCGGTGTCTCTCATCACCCGAGCAACGTGCGTTAGCTGGTGCGACGGCGGATGACGAGCACCGAACCGGCACCGACCGCGAGAATAACAACCGCGATGCCGACGATGTACACGAGTACCGAAGGCCATCCACCCGGGCCGTTGGGGTCGAGGAAGGGGTATGGGTACCAGAACGGCGCCCCGGTTGCGGGGTTCTGCACGAGCGATCCACGGATGAGTGTGTACACGGCCCACGCGACGGGGAAGAGCACGATCGCGCCCAGCGTCGACCAGGGGAGTCGGCGTCGCCCAGGTGCCACGAAGAGGTCGATCAACATGAAGATGGGCGCGATGAGGTGAAGGATCTCGTTGGACCATCCGATGGCTTCGCTGCCTTGCGGCAGTTCGACGCTTCGCAAAAGCGTGTTGTAGACGATGCCCGTCACGATCATGTAAGTCGAAACGGCCGCGAGCGCGGTTTCAAGCCACAGGGGGCTGCTCCGCCCAGGTGTGCGGTTCGTCAGGAACCAGAGCGCAGCGAGAACGAGCACGATGACGCTGAGGGTGTTTGACAGGATCGTGAAGAAGCTGAAGAAGTTCACGGCGACAGTCGTAACATTCCTGCCAAGCTCGCTGGCCGACTGCAGAGACTTCACGAGTTGCGCGATGACGGCCGCTGCAATCGCAATAGCCATCGTAAGGCGCGCAATCGACCACGTTCGCCCCCACGTCGTCGAAGTCATGCCCTTATCTTAGTTGCACTTCGATGTCAGGATAGAAGTGATCGGTCCGGTGAAAACAGAGGAGTTTTCAATGTTGAACTATGACCCTTACGCCGAGCTCGCGATGTTGCGAGATTTTGCGCCGCTTGCACTGACCTCACCGGATTTCGAGAACGGCGGGTCGCTGCCCCTCTTTGCGTGGTCGACGTCGCGCGGTGGCGAAGACTTGGCGCCGACCTTGGAGTGGGGCGAACCACCCGAGGGGACCAAGTCGTTCGCCGTCTCGTGTTTTGATCCGGATGCGCCGACGGGCTCGGGGTACTGGCACTGGGCTGTGTGCGATCTGCCGTCGTCACTGCGCTCGCTCCCATCGAGCCGCGGAAACGCCGATGCGATGCCAGACCGCTCGCTCGTGCTGCCGAACGAGGTTGGTTCGAATGATTACCTTGGTGCTGCACCGCCTCCCGGGACGGGCGTGCACCGCTACTTCTTCGTTGTCGACGCGCTCGACGTGGACGTGCTCGACATTGGCGCGTCATCGACGCCCGCCATCCTCGGCTTCAACCGCCATTTCCACTCGCTGGCCCGCGGCATCCTCGTCGGCACCGCCGACCCGGCCGAGCGGTAACTGAGGGGCTTTCGGCGCATCCGCTCGCCCATCGGTAGACTGAAGATTCCGAGCAAAGGGAGCGGCAGCATGCCAGGAATCGTGATCGTCGGCGTCCAGTGGGGCGACGAAGGCAAGGGCAAAGCGACCGACCTCCTCGGCGAACGAACGGATGTCGTCGTCAAGTTCAACGGCGGCAACAACGCGGGCCACACGGTCGTCATTGGCGACGAGAAGTATGCGCTGCACCTGTTGCCCTCGGGCATTCTGACGCCGGGTGTCACGCCCGTCATTGGTAACGGTGTCGTGATCGATCTCGAGGTGCTCTTCGACGAACTCTCGGCCCTCAACGCTCGGGGTGTCGACACCTCGAAGCTCAAGATTTCGGCGAACGCGCACGTCATCACCGGGTACCACCGCACGCTCGACAAGGTCACGGAACGCTTCCTTGGCAAGCGGATGATCGGCACGACCGGCCGCGGCATTGGCCCGGCATATGCCGACAAGATCAACCGTGTCGGCATCCGTATTCAAGACCTGTTTGACGAGAACATTCTGCGCCAGAAGGTCGAGGGCGCGCTTGAGCAGAAGAACCACCTGCTTGTGAAGGTCTACAACCGTCGCGCCGTGACGGTCGATGAGATCGTCGACGAGCTGCTGCAATACCGTGATCGCCTTGAGCCCATGGTGGCGGACACGGGGCTGCTGCTCGATAACGCGCTCGACGCTGGCGAGGTTGTTGTTTTCGAGGGTGGCCAGGCCACCATGCTCGACATTGACCACGGCACGTACCCCTTCGTGACCTCGTCGTCGGCAACCGCTGGTGGCGCCTCGACCGGTTCGGGCATTGGACCCAACCGTCTTGACCGCATCGTGGGGATCGTCAAGGCGTACACGACGCGTGTTGGTTCGGGCCCGTTCCCGACCGAGCTCTTTGACGACGACGGCGAGAAGCTGCGCGCTCGCGGCTTTGAATACGGCACGACGACGGGCCGCCCGCGTCGCGTCGGATGGTACGACGCGCTCATCACGCGCTATGCGACGCGCATCAACGGGCTGACGGACCTGGTGCTGACGAAGCTCGACATCCTCGACGACTTCGACGAGATTCCTGTGTGCGTCGCGTACGAGATCGACGGCGTCGAAGTGACCGAGATGCCCTGGAACCAGAGCGACTTCCACCACGCGAAGCCCGTGCTCAAGATGTTCCCAGGGTGGAAGGAAGACATCACGGGAGTGCGTCGTTTCGAAGATCTGCCGATCAACGCGCAGAACTACGTGCTCGCTCTCGAAGAGCTCAGCGGCACGCGCATTTCCGTCATCGGCGTCGGCCCGCAGCGCGACGGCGTCATCGTGCGTCACGACCTCGTCTAGCGCGTCCGCCTCTTCCCCCAGGTGCGGCTAACTACCGCCTCGAGGGGTGAATTCCGGTAGATAGCCGCACCTGGGGGGACATGCATCGCTCCAGGTGCGGCGTTCTACCGTGTTGGTGCAGGATTGGTCGTAGTTAGCCGCACCTGAGCGGAAGTTATGCCGCGACCCGTTGCTGCATGAGTGCCGCGTAAACGCGACGGACGAGTTCATAAGGGTTCGCAAGCAGCTCCGCCGTCACCTCGATGATGATCCAACCAGCGGCCCGCAATCGTGCGATCCGCTCGACATCCTTCGCGTATTGGGCAGCATGAAGGAGGCCGTTGTATTCGACCCCGACTTTTTCGCGGAGATACGCCATATCGAGGCATCCGAGGAACCTCCCGAATGCGTCGAAGACGTCGACGTTCAAGCTCGGCTCTGGAAGGCCACCCTCAAGCAACACAAGTCGAGTCTCGGTCTCTTTCGGAGACCAGGAGTCTTCTCGAATGAGTTCGAGCGCTTCGCGAAGTTTAGGAATTCCCCTGCGGCGACCTTTTGCAATGAAAGCCGCCAAATCTTCGCGTGTTGCGAGAGGCGCGGTTGCCGCGGTTCTGCCTACTCCTTCACGCCAGACTCGACAGAGGTGGTCGCCGAGCACGACAAGTTGGCGAACATTGAGGTGGCCCATCGATGCCCACAGCGACGCTGGGGTAGCGATCCGCAATCCGTCAACCTCATGCATTTCCGAGGTTTCCGGTTTCGCGCGATGGCCGCGCACACCATCGCGATCTGGGAGTGCTTGTTTGCCGAACACACTTACGTGAACGTCAAGTTTGCGACCGTCTCGTGGATGCCCATCCGTTGCTTGTAGCGGTAGAGGCCCGTCGTACCAGGCAACCGCGCTTTCGTGGGAAATGAACGTGTGCTCGAGTAGCAAGGGGGAGTACTCGAGCACACGTTCGAGATGCTCAGCCCTTTGCTGAGCAAATGGGTCGGATGCGACCACACTCACATCCGAGCCCCGGCTTCGGACGCCGCGGAACGGTCGCGCAAGGTCGTTGCGACGAAGCAGCGCGTAGGGAACCCCGCTTGCGAGTGCGTCGGCGACACGAAATGCATCGATCCGGGGCATTTGGGGATCGCTCATGGATTCAGGATGCCTTGAAGCCCAAAATCGTCTCGTCAGTTATCCACAGCCCTCGCCTTCAGGTGCGGCTAACTACCGTTGAGGCCTGCGGTTGACCGTCGAAAGGCGCACCTGGGCAGAGAGAAAGCTCTAGAGGTGCGGCTAACTACCGACTCAGCGGCGCGGGGGCTGTCGAAAGCCGCACCTGGAGGCTAGGCCGTGAGGTGTTCGTTGAACTCGAGCGCGCGATCGAGCCAGAACACGAGTTCGTCATCGGATGCGAGTGCATCGGGTTCGATCCAGACCCATCCGCTTCCCATTGAGTTCTGTTTTGGGCCCATGGTTGCTGTCGAAGCGCCGTCACGCTGCGTGAGGATTTCGTGCTCGTCGGGGTCGACGCGCAACAGCATGCCGCCATCTTTGCCCGCGCATGCCGTGAGTTTGCCGCCCACCATGAATGCCCACACCCCGAACATCGATTTCTCGTCGGGCGTTGGTGGCAGATATGCACGGATGCGGTCGGCAAGCTCAGCCTGAGCGGGAGTCATGCCCCGAGCGTATTCCATCTTCGGGTGCGGCAATCTCCTGCAATGCGGTGTGCGGGACGGTAGTGAGCCGCACCCGGGCGGAAAGGGCTCGGTCTGGGTGCGCCGTTCTACCGCGAATTGGTCGGCAGGATGGTAGAAAGCCGCACCTGGGCGAAGAGGAGGGGAAGGAAGGGGGCGTCAGCGATACATGACGCCGGGGTTGAGAATGCCCTGCGGGTCGAGCGCGCCCTTGATGAGCTCGTTGAGCTGCATGACATCTTCGCCCAGGTATTCAGGCAACCAGGGTTTCTTCAGACGACCAACGCCGTGCTCTCCCGTGATCGTGCCACCGAGCGCGATCGCCAGATCCATGACCTCGCCGTAGGCCTGCTCAGCGCGAGCGTTCTGCGCAGGATCCATGGGGTCGAGCACGATGAGCGGATGCGTGTTGCCATCACCCGCGTGCGCGATGACCGAGATCGTGACATCGAAGCGTTCAGAGAGCTCGGCAATGCCCGCAACGAGGTCGCCGAGCCGCGGCAACGGCACACCGACATCCTCGAGCAGCAGCTTGCCCTTCTTTTCGAGCGCCGGAATCGCCGCACGGCGCGCGGCAACAAAGGCCTCGCCCTCATCCGCATCGGATGTCGCGTAGCACTCCGTCGCCCCGTTCGCCTCGCACAGTTCAACGATGCGCGCCGACTGTGCCTCGGCGTACTCGCCTGGCTCATCCGATTGGATGACGAGCATCGCCTGAGCCGAGCGATCGAGCCCCATGCGGGTGTCGTCTTCGACGGCGTTGATGGCGGCGTTATCCATGAACTCGAGCATGGAGGGGCGCATCTCGGTCGAGATTGCCAGCACCGTTTCGACGGCGGATTCGAGCGAAGGGAAGACCGCGACGATCGTTGTCGGCGGCAGCTGTGCGGGGATCAACCGCAGCACCGCCTCTGTGATGACGCCGAGCGTGCCCTCGCTGCCCACGAACAACTTCGTGAGCGAGAGCCCCGCGACGTCTTTCAGGCGTGGCCCACCCAATTGCACGGTGCGCCCGTCGGCCAACACAACCGTCATGCCGAGCACGTAGTCGGTCGTGACGCCGTACTTGACGCAACACAACCCACCCGCATTCGTCGCGAGATTGCCACCGATCGAGCAAATCTCGAACGACGAGGGGTCGGGCGGGTACCAAAGCCCGTGCTGCGCGGCCGCTGCTTTGACTTCAGCGTTGAGCGCGCCGGGCTGCACACGAGCCATCCGCGTTCCGGGGTCGATCTCAATTGCGCGCATCCGATCGAGCGAAAGCACGATGCCATCGGCACGAGCGGATGCGCCGCCCGAAAGCCCCGAACCAGCACCGCGCGGCACGACCGGCGTACCCGTCGAAGCAGCAATACGGATGACCGCTTGCACCTGTTCGGTCGACGTTGGTCGCACAACGACGAGAGGAATGCCCGCTTCGGGGTCGACAGCGCGATCCCAGCGGTAGGCCTCCATCGAGGTCGGGTCGGTCACGAGCGCGTCGGCAGGGAGTGCCGCTGCGAGTTGGGTGAGGAGGTCTTGGGTCATGTGATCAGGCCGGCGTCTGGTCGATCGTGCGATCGGGGCTTTGCGTCTTGGCGTCCTGCTTCGGCACGACAACCTGGTTGACGATGATGAGAATCGCCGCCGTCACGGGCACCGCGATGAGTGCGCCGAGGAGTCCAAGGAGCGTGCCACCGACGAGCGCACCGATGACGATGAGCGAACCGGGGACCGAAACCGCCTTGCCCAGAATGCGCGGTGCGAGAACGTATGCCTCGATCTGCATATAGACGAGATAGACGATGACGAAAATGAGTGCGTGGACAGGGCTCACGAGCAGCGCGATGCCCGCGCCGAGCGCGAGCATGATCCAGGAACCGATCATGGGGATGAGCGCGAGGAAGAACGCCATAACCGCCATGAGCAGCGGGAACGGCAGCCCGGCAAAGAAGAACGTCACGAGCACGACGAGGGCGTTGATGACCGAGAGAATGACCTGGCCCTGCACGAAGTTGCCGACCGATTCGATGATCTGATCGGTGATCTTCTTGGTGCCGGGCCGGCGGTAGGCGGGTGCCAGCTGCAGCAGACCGTTCTCCATCTGGGGGAGTCCGACGACGAAGTAAATCGTCAGGATCAGCACCATGATGAACCCCGTGACACCGCCCGCGACAGCCCCCGCGAACTGCAAGGCGCCGCCGAAGATACCGGCGATGTTGCCGGGGTCGCTCAAGAACTTCTGCACCGCTGTGATGCCCTCGGTGACCTGGTCGCCAAAGCGCGCCACGAGGTCGGCGTACAGCGGCCCTTCCATAAACTTCTGTACCGTCTCGGGGATCGACGCGGCAAACTCTTCGATCTGCTTGATGACGGGCGGCAGCAGCAACAACAGCATGCCGGCAACGAGCACCAACATGCCGACGATCACGACGGCAACCGCGAGGCCGCGCTTGAGCCCGCGATCCTCAAGAAAACGCACCGCGGGGTTCAAGCCCAGCGCCAAGAACAACGCGAGAACGATGTAAATGAGCACCGAAGTGAGGTTCGTGACCGCGAATCCGATCGCAATCGCGAGCAGGGCGCCCAGCGTCAGCAAGAAGCCGAACACAAACGGTCGGTCAATGCGCGTCCAGAAGCTCTGATCTGCCGCACTGCCGAACTTTCTCGAAACGAATGCTGCCGGGGCCGCAGCCGCGGCATCCGCTTTCCGCGGAGTTTTGCGAGTCGCCATTCCACAATGCTAGTTCGCACGGAGCCGAATGCGGTGAGCCGGTATCGTATGACGCATGAGCATGACGCCTGAGGAGCAACTGCAGCAGTACCGCGCAAGCATCGACAACATCGATGCGGCCCTCGTGCACATGCTCGCCGAGCGGTTCCGCTGCACACAGGCGGTCGGTCAGCTCAAGGCCGAGCACGGCCTGCCCGCATCCGACCCCGCCCGTGAAGAACAGCAGGTCGCACGCTTGCGAGCACTCGCCCACGACGCGAACCTCGACCCCGAGTTCGCCGAAAAGTGGTTCAACTTTGTCGTCGCCGAAGTTATTCGGCACCACACGGAAGCCGGAGCACCATCATGATGTGGGTCGGCATCTTCTTGCTCGTCAACGCCGCCTTCAGCGCGCTCGTCTGGAGTCGCCTGTACGCCCGCATCGACAAAGACGAGCGCTCGCGTGACGAAAACGGCACGAAAACCAAGTTCTACAAGGTGCACGCCGCGCTCTACAGCATCGAGCTGCTGCTCGCGATCACGTCGGTTGCGCTCGGTGTTTCGGTCTTGGCGGGCTGGCTTTACTAGAAGCGGCTTGTTCTCGTGAGCGGGCGGGCGTATTCCGTCACGCTCGCAGTCCCCCGACGGCCCGTGCGCCGTCTCCCGCCAGTCCCGATGCCTGCGAACGTGACGGAATACGCCCGCCCGCGCCCTTCGTCTCGCTGCGGGTGGGGAGGCTCAGGGATCTAAGGCTTGGCCGGGGGCAGTGGTTGGGCGACGCGCGCCTCGAGGTTCTGCACGGCGGCATCCGAGAGCGAGATGAGACCGTCGAGCTCGGCACGCACACGCTTGTAGGCAACCTGACGCTCAGCCGGGGTCGCCCCCGAATCAACTGCGACTTTGAGGAGTTGCTGCGCCTTCGCGAGGCGCTCGCGCTCGGGCCCGCTGAAGCCCGTGTCGCGCACGCGGCGTGAATCGCGCTCAGCAACATCGAACGCGACGGCGTAGTCACCGACGGCATCGAGGTACTCGGCGAGATCTTCGTCGCTCTTGAGCGCTTTGAGCGTCGCGGGGCGCAGCGCATCCGCTTTCTTCTGAGCCCGCAAGAATGCCGCCGTGAGGGGCTGGCGCCCATCGCTCATCGAGGGGAAGGCGATCTGTTTGGCGACATCGAGCTCGTAGTCGAGCCAGCGCTGCGTGATGGCGTCGTGGTCGGCCCACAGGCGCTCGAGCAGATCGTCGCGGGCCTGCAGCTGGGTGCTTTGCGCAGTATCGGATGCGCGGACGAGCCCGCGCTTTCGCGTCCCGCCGCGCGCCTCAAGCTCACGAGCTTTCGCCTCGCTGCGCGCCTTGATGAGCTCAAGCTTGCGCTTGTGCCGCCGTTTTGACGCTGTCGAAAGCCACCCGCCAACCGCCGGGAAAACACCGAAAACGAGCGGGAAGACGAGCCACCAGTAGTCCCCGGCGAACTCGAAAAATGCATCCATGGGGGAGGGCGTCTTGGCTGTTAGTTGACGAGCAGCGCGATGAGGGTTGCGCCGCCACCGAGCAGCACGAGCGCCAAAATCGTGATCCACGCAACAGTGCGGGTGAAGCGCGTCGTACGGCGCTCTTGGGCCTCGTACTCAGCATCCGTTTCGTGTGTTGCAACGTAATCCGCGGCAGCGTCGCCCGACGGCGACGCCAAATCGGCGGCGTTCGGGTGCTTCTTCTTGTCGTGGCTCATGCGTCTATTATGGCGCGTCGATCAAGATCGGCACTGCCTGCGTCGGTACTGCGGCAGCGGATGCGGCGTCCCAGCACGCCGCAGTACAAGGGGAATCCCATGAAACGCACACTCACCATCGCCACGGCTGCTGTTGCAGCCCCCGTCTTGAGCGGATGCGGCGGCAACCAGAACGCACAACCGACACCCGAACCCAGATATCGCCGTCTAGGAAGCCGTATGGCTTGCCTTCAAGCTGAGGTCCCTGAGCGAGGAGCGAAGTAATGAGACGAAGGGCCCGACCCCGAAGAAACTGAGTCCTCGTGGTCAGGCCCTTCGTCTCGCTTCGCTCGCTCAGGGACCGGCTCAAGAGCGCTTAATTCGTGAGGAAGTCTTCGGAGACGACCGTGGGGCCGAAGAAGCTCGGCAGGGTTGACTGCGAGGCTTCGCGCAGCTCGGCGACGGATGCTGTGAGCACGTCTTGAATCTCGAGCGTCGGTTCGCTGTCGGTCACGCCGATGCGCAGCACGGGGTAGTTGCGGCCCTTGCAGAGACCCTGGAACTTGACGTCGTCTTCGCGTGGAACTGTCACGAGCACACGGCCGGTTGACTCGGCGAAGAGCGCCGAGGTGAGGTCAACGCCGTCGCGCTCCATGAGTTCGGTGAGCCACACGCGAGCGCCAACACCGAAGCGCGAAACCGCCTCGGCGAGTGCGATCGCGAGGCCGCCCTCGCTCACATCGTGCGCGCTCGAGATGAGCCACTCGTCGCGCGCGGCCGCCAACAGGCCAGCGAGCGAGCGCTCGGCGGCCAGGTCGACAACTGGTGGGTGCCCGCCCAAGTGGTCGTGCACAACATCCGCCCAGGCGCTGCCGCTCAGCTCATCGCGCGTGACGCCGAGCAGGTAAATGTTCTGGCCCTCGTCTTGCCAGCCGCTGGGGATGCGGCGCGAAACGTCTTCGACAATGCCCATGACGCCGACGAGCGGGGTCGGGTGGATCGGCACATCGCCCGTTTGGTTGTAGAACGAAACGTTGCCGCCCGTGACGGGGATGCCGAGTTCGTAGCAACCATCCGCGAGGCCCTCGACGGTCTGGCTGAACTGCCACATGACCTCGGGGTTCTCAGGGCTGCCGAAGTTGAGGCAGTCGGTCACAGCGGCCGGTTCAGCGCCCGTGACGGCGACGTTGCGGTACGCCTCAGCGAGCGCGAGCTGAGCGCCGTGGTACGGGTCGAGTTGGCAGTAGCGGCCGTTCGCATCGGTCGAGATCGCGAAGCCGAGTCCGCTTTCTTCGTCGACGCGGATCATGCCTGCGTCATCGGGGAAGCTCAGCGCCGTGTTGCCGAGCACGTAGTAGTCGTACTGGTTTGTGATCCAGCTCGTGTCGGCGAGGTTGGGGCTCGCGAGCAACTGGAAGAACTGCTCGCGCAGCGCTTCAGCCGAGGTCGCGCGCGGCAGCTTTTCAGCAGCATCCGCCTGCAACGCATCTAGGTACGAGGGGTACGCAACCGGTCGGTCGTACACCGGTCCGTCAACCGCAACTGTCGAGGGGTCAACATCGACGATGCGCTCGCCCTGCCAGTCGATGACGAGGCGGCCGTCGCCCGTGACCTCACCGAGAACGGATGACTCAACATCCCACTTGCCCGTAATCGCCAAGAACTCGTCGAGCTTCTCAGGCGCAACAACGGCCATCATGCGCTCTTGCGATTCGCTCATGAGGATCTCTTCGGCCGTGAGCGTGGGGTCGCGCAGCAGCACGTTGTCGAGCGAGACGTGCATGCCGCTGTTGCCGTTCGCGGCGAGCTCAGACGTCGCACACGAGATACCCGCCGCGCCGAGGTCTTGAATCGCCTCAACAACATCCGCTGCATAGAGCTCGAGGCAGCACTCGATGAGCACCTTCTCGGCGAAGGGGTCGCCGACCTGCACGGCCGGGCGCTTGGTGGGCCCGCCATCGTCAAAGGAATCCGAGGCGAGGATGCTCGCACCACCGATCCCGTCGCCACCCGTGCGGGCGCCGAAGAGCACGATCTTGTTGCCAACACCCGTCGCGTTTGCAAGCTTGAGGTCTTCGTGGCGCAGCACACCAACCGCGAGGGCGTTGACCAACGGGTTCGCCTGGTAGACGCGATCGAACACCGTCTCGCCACCGATGTTTGGCAGGCCCAGGCAGTTGCCGTAGAAGCTGATGCCGCTCGTCACACCGTGCACAACGCGGGCGGTGTCGGGGTCGTCGATCGCGCCGAAGCGCAGCGCATCCATGACGGCAACCGGCCGTGCACCCATCGAGATGATGTCGCGCACAATGCCGCCGACGCCCGTCGCGGCACCCTGGAAGGGCTCGATGAAGCTCGGGTGGTTGTGGCTCTCGGCCTTGAAGGTGACTGCCCAGCCCTCACCAATGTCAACGACACCGGCGTTCTGGCCCATACCGACCATGAGGCGCTCGCGCATCTCATCCGATACCTTTTCGCCAAACTTGCGGAGGTACTTCTTCGATGACTTGTACGAGCAGTGTTCGCTCCACATAACGGAGTACATTGCGAGCTCGCCGCTCGTGGGGCGGCGGCCGAGAATCTCGCGGATCTTCTCGTACTCGTCGTCTTTCAACCCGAGCGCCGCGTACGGCTGTTCTTTTTCGGGAGTCGCAAGCGCGTTCTCGACCGAATCTGGCTGGTGCGTCGTGGTGGGGTTGCTCACGCAGGCTCCTCGTAGCGGCGGGTAGCTCCTAGTCTACGGGCGCAAATGAGAACCGCCGAGCGGATGCTTCCACTCGACGGCTCCCAAGAATCCACTACGCCTTGTCGGCGATGCGCGAGGTGTTCTGCGCCGTGCGCACGAGCGAAACTGCAAGCTCGAGGTACACGCGCGTGAAGATGATCGACAGGAGCGGGAAGATCCAGCCCAGCAGCAGCGCTACAACGCCGAGGCCTGCGCCCGCGCGGAACGCCGAGATGACGGCGAAGATCCACGCGAGCACCGTCACGATGCCGATGATGACGTAGATGACAGCGGCGAACTTGATCGTGATGAACTTCGTGAACGTCAGGTCCGTCAGACCTTTGAACAGGCCATCAACCGAGTCGGCAGCTGAGGGCGGCGGCGGGGCCGGGAAAGTTGGGTCAGTCATGGTGTTCCCCTTCAATGGTTGTGGATGCGGCATCCGACTGCGTGGAAGCCGGATCGTTTCGCCAGTGTAGTGCCGCACGGTGACGTCCTGGAAGGGTGTGACAAAGAACGTCGTGCGCGCGTGGCCTACGCTCGAAGGGTGAACCCCGTGCTGCGTATTGTGCTGATCGCTCTGGTGATCGCCGCTGTCGTGGCGTTCTTTGTGTACCGGCGCCGCGCGAGCCGCACACCCGAGCAAGTCGCGCGCGCCGAAGCGCGTGCCGTGCGCCGCCGTGAATCGCGAATCGCGGCACTGCCGCTTGAGGTGCGCCCCTCGAAGTGGATTCTGTACATCGGATGGTTCTTTGTGCTCGGCGGTTTTCTCGCGAGCGTTTCTGCCTTTGTCAACTGGCGGCTCAACGACAATCGCCTGCCCTTCCAGCTCGCGTTCGCGCTCGTTGTTTTGCTCGGCGTGCTGATTCTGGCGTTCTACTGGTTTACCTCGACGGATGTGCGTGGTGACGTGCTCGTGCAACGGCGACTGTTCAGCCGTGCACGTGTTGTGCCGCTCAGTTCGATCACCTCACGTGAGCTCGTCGAACGTGCGGGGCACTCGATTGTGCACCTTGATGTTGCGGGTCAAAAGCCGCTCGTCATCAACCTCACGGGGAGCCCCAAGCTCGCCGAGTGGAAGCGTGTGCTCGGGGTCTAGATCAGACCCTTGAGGAACTCGTCGACCGAGGTGCCTGCGGATCGGGCACGAGCCTGCAGGCGGGAAAATTCGGCTGGAGTCAGTTCGAGCGTGACCGACATCGGCTCGGATTCGCCGCCGAAGAAGTCGTCGCCGAAGAGGCCGTCGCCCGGGGCATCCGGTTCAGGTGTGCCAAATACAGGCTCGATTGCGTCTGAAGCTTCAGAATCGGTCGAAATTGGTGCGTTTTCGAGAATCGAGCCTGTTGAAGGAACGCCGAACCCCGGACCCGAGTCGGGCAGGGCACCGTTTTGGTACGCCCGCGCGGCAGCCTGCGCACGCTCGTCAGCCGCTTCATTGAGCGGATGCCCCGCGTGCCCCTTGACCCAGGTGAACCGCACGTCGCGGCCGGTCAGCTCGGCGTCGAGCGCCTCGAGCAGCTCGCGATTGAGCACGGGCTTCTTGTCGGCCTTGCGCCAACCGTTGCGTTTCCAGCCGGGCATCCACTTCGTGAGTGAATCGATCACGTACTTGCTGTCGCACTCGATCACGAGAGGTTCCTGGGCGACCGTGCGGGTCGCCCGGAGCAGCTCAAGCACGGCCGTCAGCTCGCCCTGATTGTTGGTGCCGTGCGGCGAACCGCCCGAGGCCCAGCGCTGCGCATCGATGTACCAGGCCCAGCCGGTTGGCCCCGGGTTGCCGAGGGCGGATCCATCTGCGGCAGCCGTGATCGTCATTGCTCCAGGCTACCGGCGTTGCCCCGGCGGCCCCGTTTGACCCGATCGCGCCAGCGCGTGCGGGGTTTGGGGGCAGCGGCATCCGCTGCCGCCGGGCCGTCGTACTTGACGGTCGCGAGGTACTCGGCGAGGGGCGAATCGGGGTGCGGCTGCTCACCCGGCTTGGGTTCAATGAAGTTTGCCGGCACCTCGAGCGGTGTTGCCTCCGTTGTCGCCGGAAGCGGCACGGGGGTCACGGGTGTTGTCGCCGTGACGTAGCGACGCCGAATCGCGAGCAGACCCAGCGCGATACCTCCCACGAGCAGTGCGCCGCCGCCATACAGCAGCACGATGATCGTGACCCAGATCACGAGGAAGGGCGCGAGATCGGGGGCGCCACTGCCAATAACCATGCGCAACATGCGCCAGGTAATGCCGAATTCGCGCCCGAGCCAGTAGTGCGCGAGCCAGCCCGCCACGAACGGCGTGATGCCGACGCCGATCATCGCGGTCGAATAACGGATGAGTCGGGGCTGCGTCGTCGCGATGGGGTGGCGCCGCGCCCAGCCGCGCAGGAGCGCCGTGACGGTGCCCGAAATGAGCCAGGTTGCGGCGGCAATCGCGGCTGAGAAGAGGATGCCCATCGTGATGAAGATGCCCGGCTCGGTCGCGAAGGGCAGGAGTCGCCCGAGCGGCATGAAGGGCGGCGCCTCGGGGTTCAGCTGCGCGGAGACGGCGGCAACAGCGAGCTGCAGCAGCACGAAAACGAGCGGCGCAATGAGGGCCGCGATCGTGACGAGCTTGCCGATCTTGATACGGTCGGGTCGGCGCCAGATTGCCTCGAGGACGAGCCACATCGAGAAGAGCATCGTCTGGAAGGGGAAGGCGGCAACGCCCCAGCCCAACCAGGGTTCACCGACGTTGCGATAGGTGCCGTACGCGGCGACGCCGAACAGCAGCGCGAACACGACGATTGTGGGCCAGGTGAAGAGAGAACGAAACTCTTGCGGCCACGTGAGTTCACCCGAGGCGGGAACGAGGGGCACGCGTTTGCGTGGTGCGGCGGGGGCTGGTGTCGGGGCATCCGCTGTGCCCTCTTGGACGACCGGTCGTTGCGGGGCATTGCGGTTTTTGAGCCACGAGAGGATGACGACCAAGACGCCCGTCGCGAGGGCCGCGAGGGCACCGACGAACCAGCTCGCGATGGGGATGAGGAAGACCGTGCTGAGGCCTTCACCCCAAAAGTAGTGTCGGTCGCGCATCGCGCCGAGGTCTGCCGCGAAGTAGATGATTGCGAAGGCGATTGAGGTGGGGATCGCGATCGCGAGGGGTGCGACGAGGCTGGCGTAGCCGAAGCGCGCCCAGCCTTCGCCGCCCGTTGCCGAGGGGCGGATGAGGATCGTGAGCGTCATCCACACGGCGTAGAGCGTCGCCGAGAGAAACATGGGGAAGTAGCCCCACAGGTCGTCGCCGAAGCGGTCGCCGATGGAGGCGATGAGTCCGATAATCGAGAGCGCGAGGAGCGCGAAGTACACCGCGAGGTTGAGCGGATTGCGCGGCTCGCCCCACCAGGCCGCGCGCATGTTTGCCGATTGCGCATTCGCTGAGCCGTTCCAGCCGAACCGCTTGTCATGCGGGATGAACGGCGGGGTCGCGGAGGTGGGATCGGTGTTGTCGGTCATGGTGCTGCGCGCAATCGGTCCAGGTCGATGCGGACCAGCCTATTGCGTTTGCTTGGCAGCAAGCCCGGCTGCGGATGCTGTGGCAAGGTGCCGCGGCGGCCGCAAGAACAAGACGGTTACGACCCCCAGCAGCATGACGGCGGCGGGAACAAGCACCGCCTGGCTCATGGCGGTCGAGAACGGTTCGGCGATGAACGGAGGCAGTTGGCCGCCGGCAAACTCGGCGTTCGCGTCGCTTGCGCCAGGGATGTTCACCTCGAGGCGGTTCTGCATAACAGCCGCGATCGCGGCCGAGCCCAGGACGGATCCGATCGTGCGCGTCGTGTTGTAAATGCCTGAGCCGGCACCGGCCTGCCGCGGCCCGAGGTTGTAGGTCGCGGTCGTCGCAAGCGGCCCCCACATGCCGGCGTTACCGACGCCCATGAGCGCCGAGGGCAGCAGAAACATCCAGATCGGTGTCTCGGTGTTCATGAGCGCCGAGTACCACAGGAGGGAACCGGCAACCATGAGCAGGCCCGGAACCAAGAGGATGCGCGGGTCAACCCGGTCGAGCAGCTTGCCAGCGAACGGGGCCAAGACACCCGAAATAACGGCCATGGGGACCATGAGCAGCGCCGCCTGCGTCGGCGTGAGCCCACGCGCGAGCTGCACGAAGAACATGAGCGGCAACGACATGCTCGTGACCGTGAAACCGACGGTCGAGATGGCGATGTTCGAGACCGCGAAGTTGCGATCTTTGAAGAGTTCGAGCGGCACGAGCGGCTCATTCTTCGTGACGGCCTGATTCCAGATGAAGAGTGCCAAGACCACAACGCCCGCGATGATGAGTGACCACACCGAGATGGGCCCCCAGATCTGGCCCCAGTCGTACTTTTCACCCTCTTGCAGCCCAAAGACAATGAGGAAGAGTGCGAGCGCGCTGAGCGCTACACCCACGACATCGAAGCGGTGCGGATGCGTTTCGAGCTTGGGCACGAACATCCACGCGGCGATGAAGGCGACGATGCCAACGGGGATGTTGATGAAGAAGATCCATTCCCAACCGAGGCTGTCGACGAGGAGACCACCGGCGAGCGGTCCCACGAGCGTTGCGACACCGGCCGTCGCACCCCAGAGGCCCATGGCCGCGCCGCGCTTATTGGGTGGGAAGGTGCGCGTGATGACGGCCATCGTCTGCGGCGTCATCATGGCGGCCCCGAGCCCCTGCACGGCGCGCATAGCGATGAGCATGCCGAGACTGTCAGAGAGGCCGCAGCCGAGCGACGAGAGCGTGAAGACCGCAAGGCCAATGAGGTAGAGCTTGCGTGGCCCAAACCGGTCGCCCAGCCGCCCCGTGATGAGCAGCGGCACGGCATAGGTGAGCAGATACGCGCTCGTGACCCACACGACGTTGTCGAGGTTGTTCGTCTCGGGGTCGAGGGCAGCTTTGATGGCGGGGTTCGCAACCGACACGATCGTCGTATCAACAAGGATCATGAAGAACCCAATGACCATTGCCCAGAGCGCTGGCCAGGGGCGAACTGGTTTCTGTTCGAGCGTCATTCGGATGCTCCTCCGCTTGTCTCTCGTGGTACGCAGATCCCGTGCCGACCAGGCAAGCATAGTCATCGTGTCCTGAGTTGGGCGTGCGGATTCTGGTTCGTTCCGATGCGCGATATGATGGATTCATCAAGTCATAAAGTCGAGGCAGGGGAATCAGATGCTGACGGAACCGAACCGGCCGCTCTACGAAGTGAAGGCCGGGCTCTTCAAGGGGCTCGCGCATCCGCTTCGCATTCGCGTGCTCGAAGTGCTCTCGGGCGTGCCCGAGGCATCCGTTTCGGAGATTCTGGCGGAAACCGAACTGGAACCCTCGCACCTCTCGCAGCACCTTGCCGTCTTGCGACGTAACCGGCTCGTGGTTGCCGAGCGGCGGGGGAGCCAAGTGTTTTACGGGCTCGCGTACCCGCAAGTGGCCGACCTACTGCGGGTGGCGCGCACGCTGCTGGGCGAAATTCTTGAGACGACCCAGCGCGAGCTTGTCGAGCGTGACGGCCTGCCTTCGATTCCGGACGCCGCGTCATGAGCCGCGCGCAGGCGAGCTGGCGTTCGCTCTTACCAAGCCGGGCAGACTACGTGGGGCTCGGCAAGAGCTGGCGCTTCGACCTGACAGCGGGCTTGACGGTCGGAATCGTCGCGCTGCCGCTCGCGCTCGCCTTCGGTGTCTCGTCGGGGGCAGGTGCTTCGGCCGGGCTCATCACAGCGATTGTCGCGGGCATCGTGGCGGCAATTTTCGGCGGTTCGAACGTGCAGGTTTCGGGGCCGACGGGGGCCATGGCGGTCATCCTCGCGCCTATTTTGGCGACGCACGGGCTGGGCGCGCTCGCGCTGCTGTGTTTACTGAGTGGCATCGTCTTGATCGCTGCCGGGGCGCTGCGGTTGGGCCGGGCTATCACGCTCATTCCGTGGCCCGTTATCGAGGGCTTCACGCTGGGGCTCGCGTTTGTGATTTTGGCGCAGCAGGTGCCGGGTGCGACGGGCACGCAACCGGGGTCGAGCAAGAGCGCCGTTATTGCGGCTGTACAGGCGGCCTCGACTGCGACGTGGCCCAAGCTTGGTTGGTCACTCGCGCTCGTTGCGCTGGTTGTCGTGTTGATGCTCGTGCTGCCGAAGGTGCACCCAGCGCTGCCTGCTTCGCTCATCGCGATCATCGTCGCGGGCGTGCTCGTTGCCGTGTTCAAGCTGCCCGTCGACACAATCGGGCAACTGCCGCATGGCTTGCCCGCGCCGACCGTGCCCTCGATTGAGTGGTCAACAGTCATGGCACTCGTCGGGCCTGCGTTTGCGATTGCCTCGCTCGCGGCGATTGAGTCGCTGCTCTCTGCCCGAGTCGCCTCGACGCTTGCGCCCACAGGTGCCTACGACGCCGACCGCGAGCTTGTTGGGCAGGGCGTCGCGACGATTGCCGCGGGGTTCTTCGGCGGCATGCCCGCCAACGGCGCGATTGTGCGCACGGCCGTCAATGTTCGTGCTGGGGCGCGAACCCGGGTCGCAGCCATCACGCACGGGTTGCTGCTTTTGCTCGCTGTTGTTGCCGGGGCATCCGTTGTTGAGACGATTCCGACGGCCGCGCTCGCGGGTGTGCTCATCGTGACGGCGCTGCGGATGGTTTCGGTCGCAACCGCACGCACGATTCTGGGCTCGACGCGGGCGGATGCTGTCGTGTTCATCGTGACCGCCATCATCACGGTTTCGGTTGACCTTATCTATGCCGTCGGGATTGGTGTCGCGGCGGCCGCGTTTTTTGCCTTGCGCCAATTGGCCCGTTCGTCGCGGGCCTCGCGAGAGGCGGTTCCCGAGCCTAACGAGCCGGGTGACGACCGTATCGCCGTGCTGCGCATCGACGGCGCGCTGTTCTTTGGTGCGGCCGAGCGGATGCTGGAAGAAATTGGGCCGCTCGACGACGTCGATGTTGCGATCATCCGGATGGCGGGCGTGCAAATGCTCGATGCGACGGGTGCCCAGGTGATCTCAGAGCTCATCACGGCGCTTGAGCGTTCGGGTGTCACGGTGCTCGTGAAGGGCATCCAGCCGCGACACATGGAGCTTGCTCGCCGCGTTGGCGTGATCGACTCGCTACGCCACCAGAATCACCTGTTCGACTCGCTCGACCCCGCGATCGAACACGCCCGGTCGCACATTCGGCGGCTGGGTGGTGGCGTCACCGCCGACGCGTCAGACCCCGTGATCTCGTCGCGATCTCTCTGACGAGTGGTCAGTTTCCGTGGTCTCAAAGGCCGCTTCGGGTGCATTTCGACCGTTTCGGCCACGGAAAGTGACCACTCGTCTCGAAAAGCCACGGAAAGGGACCACTCGTTGAAAGCGGATGCTTCGCGCGCGGCGTGCGGCAAGATAGGGGCATGACCGCATCTGAGGGGGGCGCGCTCGGCACGCCTCCGCCGCCACCGTCGGCAGCGCCCGCCGCGACCAACGCGACTGCCTCCCTCGTGGGCGCCGTCGATGCTGTGCGCGGACGGCTCGCAGCAACGACGCTGCCGCTGGAGGCCGCCGGTGCTGAGGCCGGTCGCGCTCGCCGCAAGCAGATTCTCGACCAGATCGACGACTACCTCCTGCCGCGGCTGCGCGCCGAGGGTGCGCCCCTGCTCGTTGTTGTCGGTGGTTCGACCGGCGCTGGCAAGTCGACCCTCGTCAACTCGCTGCTCGGCGAACCGCTCACAACGCCGGGCGTGCTGCGCCCCACGACGCGGTCGCCAGTGCTGGTTTTTCACCCATCGGATGCTCCGTGGTTCGCCGCCGAACGCATCCTGCCCAATCTGGCTCGCGTACACACGACGCGTGGCGAGGCAGGCGAGGTTGCTGACCGTGACGGCACGTCCGCGACGGGAGTACGCGCTTTGCGCCTTGCCCCATTTACGGGGATGCCGCCCGGGCTCGCGCTGCTCGATGCCCCCGACATCGACTCGATTGAGGAGGGCAACCGCTCGCTCGCGAAGCAGTTGCTCGCCGCCGCCGACCTGTGGCTGTTCGTCACGACAGCGGCTCGCTACGCCGATGCTGTGCCGTGGGAACTCCTGCGCGACGCGGCCGCCCGCCACGCGCAAGTCGCAATCGTGGTCGACCGTGTTGACCCGGGCAGCGAAGCGGTCGTCGCCGACCTGCGCCGCATGATGAACGAGAACGGCCTCGCCGAAGCACCGCTCTTCGCCGTGCCTGAGGCCGTGCTCGACCCGAGCGGCATGCTGCCCGCAATCGATGTCGCCGAAATCGCCGGCTGGCTCACCGACCTCGGCGGCAACGCCGATGCTCGCGCGCAGGTCGCGACCTCGACGCGTGACGGTGTTGTTGGTGACCTGGTGGCATCCGTTGGTGCCGTGGCGGATGCCGCAGATGCCCAAGCCGAATCTGCCGACCGCCTCACTGCGATTGTGAAAAGTGCGTACGGCGACGCGCTTTCGCAGATCGAGGCCGCCACATCGGATGGCGCGATGCTGCGCGGCGAGGTGCTCAACCGCTGGCAAGATTTCGTTGGCGCGAGCGACATCATGCGGTCGATTGAGCGTGGTGTTGGGAAGTTCCGCGACAAGATCACGGGGTTCTTCAAGGGTGGCAAGGCCGATGTGCAGCCCGTTGAGTTGGCGCTCGCGCACGGGCTCGAAGCGGTCACAATCGACGCAATGGAGAGCGCCCGTGAGAAGGTGCGTTCAACCTGGCGCAATGACCCTGCCGGCGCTGGCTTGCTCGTTGACGCGAACGCAACCGCGGGGGTTACTGGCGTCACAACAGCAGATATGCGTGCCACCGTCGCCGAGCAGATTCGCCTGTGGCAGAGCGATGTTATGGAACTCATTGCCGAGCAGGGCGCCGACAAACGTGGCCTCGCGCGCGGCCTTTCATATGGCGTCAACGCCCTGGGTGTCGCGCTCATGCTCGTTGTCTTCGGCGCGACCGGCGGCCTGACGGGCGCTGAAGTCGGCATCGCGGGCGGCACAGCGCTCGCCGCGCAGAAGTTGCTCGAAGCGGTCTTCGGTGATGACGCCGTGCGTCGCCTTGCGACCGAGGCTTCCAACCGATTAAACGCGCGCCTCAAGGGGCTTCTCGACGCGGATGCCGCTATCGCGCTCACCGCGGTCGACGCGCTCGGCATTTCCGACAGCGCTGGTGACGAACTGCGCGCGGCCGCTTCAGGGCTCGCGAAAGCGGATGCCGCAGAGCAGAAAGCCCGCACCTCGCGGCCCTCGGTCACGTCAACCGCACCCGTGCCATCACTGCGCGGGGCCGAATTGCGCGGCACAGCGAAGGGCGAGCTGGCGCAACTTGAGGCTGCGGCATCCGATGAAACCGAACGCAAACCCGGGTTCTGGAAGAAGCTCTTCGGGGGCGAATCCTGATGGCTCGGCCGAACCTCGAGTCGCGCGTCGCTGCGTTGCGCACGGCGGTCGAGATCGTCGATGGGCGCCTCGACCCCGAACTGGTCGGGCGGGCACGCGAGGTGCTGGTTCGTGCCGAAGAGCGCGTGCAACTGAGCGCCGAGCACACGGTTGTTGCGCTCGCGGGCGCGACTGGTGCGGGCAAGTCGACGCTGTTCAACGCGCTCGTGGGGCGTGACATCGCGCGCACGGGGCAGCAGCGGCCGACGACCGCTTTTCCCATGGCGGTTGTTGCCGAGACGCCCGATATTGCGGCGGGTTCAGCCGCGCTCTTGGAGTGGCTCGGGGTCAACGAGCGGTATGACATTCCGGTCGACAAAGAGCATCCGAATGGCCTGATGTTGCTTGATCTGCCCGACCACGATTCGGTTGTTGCCGAGCATCGGATGCGTGCCGACCGCGTCACCGAGCGCGCCGATGTGCTCATTTGGGTGACGAACCCGCAGAAGTACGCCGACGGCATTTTGCACAACGAGTACCTTTCGGGGCTCAAAGGGCGCGACGACACCGTGGTTGTTGTGCTCAATCAGATTGACCGGCTCGACCCGGCCGCGGCGCTCGATGTTGTTGCCGACCTCAAGCGGCTCGTTCGTGCTGACGGGCTCGATGCGAAGGTGATCGGGACTTCCGCGCTGCATGGCGAGGGTGTGGATGAGTTGCAGAAACTCATTGCGCGGGCAGTGGCTCGGCGCGAAGCGCTGACCGCGAGCCTGACAGCGGAGGTGCGGGAGGCCGGGGCTTCTTTGGTCGCTGCACTGCCGGCATCCATCGAGGCTCGCGGGGAGCTGAGGCGTGCGCGAACTGTGCTGCTCGCGACACTGGACGACGCCGCCGGAATCCCGCTCGTCGTGGATGCTGTGCGGCGCGCGTATGTGCGCGACGCGATGCTCTCGTGTGGATGGCCCGTGACGCGGTGGTTGCGGAAGTTTCGTGCCGACCCGCTGCGCACGATTGGGTTGCGGATGCCGCTTGCGCCCCGCAAATCGTCGAGGTCCCTGAGCGAGCCGAAGGGCTCGACCCCGGAGCTGGTTCGCTCTTCCCTCCCCGCCGCGTCACCCGCCGTGAAATCGCAGATCGCCTCGGCGACGCGCGCCTATGTCGCCGCTGCCTCAGCCGCCCTCCCTGCGCGCGCTGGCGAAGACTTGAACGCGCGCGCCGTTGCGACGGTCGAGGGCATCGCGGGCGATCTCGACCAGGCGATCACCCGAACGGTTTCGCTCCGCCCCGCGCGCTGGTGGACGGTGGTTGGCACGCTGCAGTGGCTGTTCCTGCTGGTCGCTGTTGTCGGCGCGGTCTGGCTGCTGGTGCTTGGCGTGCTCGACTACCTCAGGATGCCGACCGAAGCGTTCACACCTGCGATCGACGTGTTTGGTGCGCCCGTGCCGTGGCCGACTGCGCTCCTCGTTTGCGGGGCCAGCGCTGGCATTGTGCTCGCGTTGCTCTCGCGCTTACTTGCCGGGCTCGGTGCGCGCCGCCGCGCCGCGAAGGTGAAGCGTGAGCTCCGTGTCGGCGTCGAGGCTGTCGCGACCGCAAAGGTACTTGGCGAGGTCGACGCAGAGCTGACTTCGCTCACCCGTGCTCGCGAGGCATCCGTTCTCGCCGCCAGCTGAGAATCGAGTGGCCAGTTTCCGTGGCGTTCTTGCCCTGAAGAGGTCATTTTCGCGCGTCTGAACCACGGAAACTGACCACTCGATTCCTCGTCGTGGGAAGGTTCGGGCACGAGCTTGAGGCCGATGACGCAGCCGACGAGCAACCCGAGGATGAGGATGCGCGCGAGTGCGACAAAGAACAGCGCCGCTGGAGCTTTCTTTTTGAAGCCCTGCGACTGCGAGAGTGCCGCAGCCCAGATAGCTTCGAGCACTCCGGACGCAATGAGGATGAGCCACGACATAGTGACCCTTTCGAGTCAGTCTTGTCGTGTGCGGGTACTGCTCGCTCGTCCGCGATTCCGGTGTGAAATCCGCGTTCCGACTAGCGTTCGTGGCTGGGCAAGCC
The DNA here is from genome assembly GCA_964400205.1 of uncultured Microbacterium sp. Taxonomy (GTDB): domain Bacteria; phylum Actinomycetota; class Actinomycetes; order Actinomycetales; family Microbacteriaceae; genus Microbacterium. The sequence continues at coordinate 110,627 of CAYNTU010000001.1, read as the reverse complement.
CTGGGCTGTTGCCGCGCTCGCGGGGCAGATCACGCGAGTCGACTTCCCCGGAGTGCGGATGATCTCGTGCCCAGCCATGAGTTGTTGACACATGGGGCAGCGGGGCTCTGCGGGCTGCGGGCGCTGGGGTTCGTCAGCCGCGCGGCCCACGCGTGCGGGCCCCTCGAACTGGTAGAAGAATCGGTTCCACGCTGCCCAGAAGCCCTTCTGGCCATCCCACGGGGTGGGGTGCCACAGTGTTCTCGGTTCACGCTTTTGTTTGCCCACAAACAAAATGATAGCACAGTTCGTTAGGGCACAAACGAGCTATTGTGAGGTTATGGAACACGACCCGGAAGACCTGCTGGAGCTTGACCAGCAAGTGTGTTTTGCGCTCGCCGTTGCGAGCCGTAGCGTCATCGGGATCTACCGGCCGATTCTCGAGCCGCTCGGTTTGACGCATCCGCAGTATCTCGTCATGCTTGCGCTCTGGGGCGATGCGCCGCTGAAGTTCCGCGACCTCGCAGGAGTGCTGCGACTCGACCCCGCGACGCTCACGCCCATTGTCAAGCGCCTTGAGCAGTCGGGGCTCATCGAGCGGGTTCCCGTTGCGGATGACGAGCGGACGTTCGCCTTGCGGCCAACCTCTGAGGGTCGTGCGCTGCGCGAGCAAGCGCTCGGTGTGCCGCCCGCAGTGATCGAGCGGCTGGGCATGCCCGTCGAGCAGCTCATGGCTTTGCGCGACGAGCTTTCTGTGCTGATCGCCGCGACCGATTAGCCCGCCGAGCTCGCGGGAGCAAAACGGATCCCGGATGTCAGATCACTCCCGCGCGGGCTGGTGGGGTTCGTTCGCGGCTGTCAGCCAGTCGACGAGCTCGGGCCAGAACACCTCGCCGACGCTACGACGGAGCAGTCCGTGGTGCCCAAGCCGCTTCGCCCCGAGCTGAGTGGGCGTGTAGGTACGGCGCTCGACATTCGCCGAGGTGAGCCGCGAGGTGAGCGCATCGACCTGACCTGGCGACGCCCAGAGATCATCGGATGCGCCGACCGCAAGCACATCCGCTGTCACACTCGCCGCTCGTTCGGCGGCCTGCATTGTGGGGTCATCGAAAAAGTAGCCCGGTTTGCGTGCCCAGCGACCCCACTCGATCATGGCAGCTGAGGGCATATCTTCGCCAAGCCCGAGGCGTTTGCCGGGCATGTACCCGAGCGTGCGACTGAGGCTTGGGCCGAGAATGTTCAGCACGGCGGCAACGCGAGCGCGTTCGGCGGGGACCGCAATTTGTTTCGTCGCGGCGAGGTGTGACGAAACGAGCGCGAATCGGTGGACGTCGTCGATGCCGTTGCCGAGCAGCATGGCATGGCCGCCGATGCTGTGCCCGACAGCCGAGATCGGAAGTGTCGGGAAACGCTCACGTGTTGCGCGCGCGACGGCCGGTACCTCGTCGTTCATCCAGTCGCGCATCCGTAGGTGGCTGTATTTGCGGGCGTCACGCGCGGTTCCCGTTCCGCGATACGCGTAGGTCACGGCCGCGAGGCCACGGCTGGTGGCGTATTCGGCAAAAGACGAATAGAAGCGCTCCGGTGTCGCGGTCGCGGGGTGAACAATGATGACGCCGACGTGCTCCTGCTCGGGCAGCCAGATCGTGGCGTTCAGAGTCGAAGTGCCGAGGGGGATGGCGATGCGCTCGGAGCGCGCGGTATTGGAGGGCATGATGGTGAGTTTTCTTGTTTGAATGATCGAGCGCAAATCGCTCGTAGAGGTCAACAAGAAGAGTTGTCTATCTGAACTTTGGGCTGTGCAGAAGCGCCGAGGGCGCGATTGCGTTGGTGGTGGAGACGGATGACGCGGCATCCGCTGATTCGTGCGAGCCTGGCAAATCCCGCCCGACCCGTTCGTGCCTTTCGTGGTGCATACCAATCCACCGTTTCTCTGACAGGCTCTCAATACAATCGCACCCGCTGCATGTGTCGGTAGGATGACTTCCGCTAGTCACAAGATACGTGCCCTCGAAGCTCCTCTTCGATCGGTGCCAGAAGGTTTGAGGGTGATGATATGAGCGCAGAGTCAGTGCCAGCCGCGGTACAAAGGGTCGTTGACGCGATCAACGGGGCCGACGTGGAGGCGTTCGTTGCGGCGTTTTCGACCGACGGGCTTGTGGACGATTGGGGTCGAGTGCTGCGCGGGCCAGATGGCGTGCGTAGTTGGGCCGAGAGCGATGCTATCGGTGCCGGGGCGAAGATGACGGTGCTCGATGCTCATACCGATGCTGACGTGACCGAACTGCGTTTCGAATGGAAGAGCCGCGTCTTCAACGGCGAATCGACTGCTTTCGTCGCGGTGCGGGACGATCGGATCGTCTCATTCCAGATCCCGCCCCACGCATAACCGACCGCTTCACTCAGGCCCTCGGCCTGAGCCGGATGATCGGCCGCAATCCTCACGAGAAACACCGCGTGGCCAGCCCGCTCGAGTTGTTCCTCGACCTCGTGTTCGTTGTCGCAGTGTGACAGGCCGCACAGAACCTACACCACGGCATCAGCGAGGGTCATGCCGCCTCGTTCTCGCTCTCATATCTGATGGTGTTTGCCGCGATCTGGTGGGCGTGGATGAACTTCACCTGGTTCGCCTCGGCCTTCGATACCGATGACTGGCTCTACCGGGTGCTGACGATCGTGCAGATGGGCGGCGTGCTGGTGTTGGCGGCTGGTGTACATGACGCAATGGTCGACGGCACCTGGGGCATGGTGACGTGGGGCTATGTGATCATGCGCCTCGCTATGGTTGTGCAGTGGTTGCGGCTCGCGGCATGTGACCCGGAGCTGCGGCGTACCGCACTGCGGTACGCGGTCGGGATCGCTGTTGTGCAGGTGGTGTGGGGCTCCCGCATCGCTTTCTCCCCCGAGGTACAGTTTTGGACCTGGTGGCCGGTCATGCTCGCGGTGTTCATCGCAGAGCGCAACAGGATTGCGCAGACCTCAACGCTGGCCGCCTAGCTGCGCTATCGTGCGTCGCCGTGGGAGAATTCTGGCATGCCAGAACTGCACATCACCGACGACCCCGAAGCCGACGAACTGCTTTCGAACAACCCCTTCGCACTGCTTGTCGGCATGCTGCTCGACCAGCAGGTCGCGATGGAAACGGCCTTCGGGGGGCCGCTCAAGATCGTGCAGCGCACTGGGTCGATTGACCCCGCCGATATCGCCGGAATGCAACCGGGCGACCTTGAGGCTGCATTCCGCCAGACGCCCGCCGTGCACCGTTATCCGGGTTCGATGGCGGGCCGCGTGCAGCAACTCGCGCAGGCGATTGTGAGTGATTGGGGCGGCGACGCGTCCGCAATTTGGCAGCAAGGCGATCCGAACGGTGCCGAGGTACTCAAGCGGCTCAAGGCACTCCCAGGCTTTGCTGACCAGAAGGCGAAGATCTTCCTCGCGCTGCTCGGCAAGCAATACGGGTTCGCGGGTGATGGATGGGTCGAAGCATCCGCGCCGTACGGCAGCGCAGGCGAATACCGCAGCGTTGCAGACATCACCTCGCCCGACTCGCTGCTGAAGGTGCGCGAAACAAAGCAGGCCGCGAAGGCTGCCGTGAAAGCCGGAAAGGCGTAGCCGATGATCGGGTTCGACGCCGTCATTATCGAAGAAGCTGGCGACAAGCGCACCACGACGAGCATCAAGCAACTCACACTTGAAGAGCTGCCCGATCGTGACGTGCTCGTCGAGGTCGCGTATTCGAGCTTGAACTACAAAGACGGCCTCGCAGTTGCGGGTCAGGGCATTGCCAGGCAGCTCCCGATGGTCGCGGGCATCGACCTCGTTGGGACGGTTGTTGAATCACGCTCGCCCGAATGGCAGCCGGGCGATCAGGTGATCGTGAACGGTTGGGGGCTTTCCGAAACGCACTGGGGTGGGTATGCCCGTTACGCGCGTGTGGATGCTGCGTGGCTCGTACCTTTGCCCACGATGTTCACGCCTGAGCAGGCCGCCGCAATCGGCACTGCCGGGTACACCGCTGGGCTGTGCGTTGATGCGCTCACGGCCTGGGGAGTGCGGCCGGGTGATGGCGAAGTGCTCGTCACTGGTTCCGCGGGTGGCGTCGGCTCGGTTGCGATCGCTTTGCTCTCGGCCGCCGGGTACAACGTTGTTGCCTCGACCGGGCGACCCGAAACCGCTGTCTACCTCGAAGGCCTCGGTGCCACGCGAATCATTGACCGTGTATCGCTTGCCGAACCCGGCCGGCCGCTGCAACGCGAGCAGTGGGCGGGTGCCGTCGACTCTGTTGGCGGGGCGACGCTCGCGAACGTGCTCGCGCAGACGGTCTACGGGGGAGCGGTCGCAGCCTGCGGGCTCGCGGGTGGTTCAGATCTGCCTGCCACCGTGCTGCCGCACATTCTGCGCTCGGTCGCGCTGCTGGGTGTCGACTCGGTCATGGCTGAGCGTGCGAAGCGCGATGCCGCCTGGGCCCGACTCGCGCGCGATCTCGACCCGGCGCTCCTTGCCGAAATGACGACCGTCGAACCCATGTCGAACATCAAGGCGCTCGCCGACGACATCCTCGCCGGGCGCACGCGCGGCCGGGTCGTCATCGACGTCACCGCCTAGCCGAGCCTGGGGCACCCGCGGTGCCGTAACGTAGTCTGGTGCTCGATGTCTCCCGCACCCAGCTGCGCAACTGGGCCATCGCGATCTTTACCGTCTTTGTCTGCTCCGGGCTTTCGATCTCATCGTGGGCCTCGCGCGTGCCGAGCCTCCAAGAAGACCTCGGTATCAACAAGGCCCAGATCGGTCTGTTGCTACTCGCTTCGGGTATCACCTCGATCATCGGCATCTCAACCTCGCCCGCCGTCGTCGTGCGTACGGGTGCGCGCCGTGGCATTCTCTCTTGCATGCTGCTGCTCGCCACAGGCGTTTCGCTCATCGGTCTCGGCTCGAGCCTGTGGCACTCGGTGCCGATCGTCGCGCTCGGCCTCGCCCTGTTCGGGTTCGCAAACGGATGCGTCGACGTGATGATGAACGTCGAAGCCGCCGACATCGAGCAGCATTACAACCGCACCATGATGCCGCTCTTCCACGCGCTCTTCAGCGGCGGCATGGTTCTGGGCGCCTCAATCGGATGGCTCGCCAGCGCACAAGGGTGGAGCGTCGGTGTACACCTTGTTGGCGTCGCCGTGCTCATCGCGGTGCTCGCGATTGTTGCAACTCGCGCGATTCCGCTGCGCGCGGCATCCGCCAGCACAACAACCGAGAAGCTGCCCGTTCGCGAGCGACTGCACGCCTTTGCCGAGCCGTGGCGCGAGTTGCGGACCTACACGCTCGGCATCGTCATGCTGGGGATGTCGTTTGCCGAGGGTGGCGCGGCCGACTGGCTCGCGCTCGGCGTGGCTGACGACCACGGTTTCGGTGACACCGCGGGAGCTATGACGCTCACCGTCTTCACGCTCGCGATGATGGTGACGCGCATCGTTGGCGGCCCCATTGTCGACCGCGTCGGGCGAGTCATCGCGCTGCGCGTGTGCGCTGTTTTCGCGGTCGTCGGCATGCTGATCTTCATCTACGCGACCTCGCTGCCGATGATCATTCTTGGCACCGCCATGTGGGGTGTCGGCGTTGCGCTCGGCTTCCCGCTCGGCATGTCGGCGGCAGCGGATGACCCGGTCAAGGCCGCGGGCCGAGTCTCGGCCGCCGCGACGATCGGGTACATCGCATTCCTCACAGGCCCGCCGCTGCTCGGTTTCGTCGCCGAGCGCATCGGGCTGCTCAATGCGCTGCTCATTCTTGTTGGCCTCGCCGCGCTCTCGGGGCTGTTCTCGGGCGCAGCCAAGCCCTTGGAAGCATCCGCCACTGAGACCAGTGGTCAGAAAACGCCCCTCTGAGACCCGAAAATGCCCCGAATCGGTTGATTTCGGGGCATTTTCTGACCGCTGCTCAAGGAGAGCCACGGAAACTGACCACTCGTTCGAAGGGTCATGCTGACAAGCGCCGCCGATCCTGCCAGGCTTGACCCATGGCCGTTATCGAGAACTCAAGACTCACCGTTGTTGGCGCGGGAAGCGTTGGCGCATCCGTTGCCTATGCCGCGCTCATTCGCGAATCTGCCCGACAGGTCGCCCTCTTCGATATCGATGCGGCCAAGGTCGAGGCCGAGGTGCTCGACCTCGCGCACGGCACCCAGTTCACGGGCTCGAGTGAGATCATTGGCGGCAGCGACATTGAGGTCGCCCGCGACTCGAACATCGTCGTCATCACGGCCGGCGCGAAGCAAAAGCCGGGGCAGACCCGCATCGAACTTGCCGGGGTCAACGCCGGCATCATGCGCAGCCTCATGCCGCAGCTGCTCAGCGTCGCACCTAACGCCGTGTACATCATCGTCACGAACCCGTGCGATGTGCTCACGCTGCTCGCGCAAGAAGAATCGGGCCTGCCCGCAAGCCGCATTTTCGCCTCGGGCACTGTGCTCGACACCTCGCGCCTGCGCTGGGAGATTGGGCGCCGCGCGGGCGTCAGCACCTCGAGCGTGCACGCGCTCATCGTCGGCGAGCACGGCGACACCGAGTTTCCCATGTGGTCGGATGCCTCAATCGGCCCCGTCCCCATCCGTGAGTGGGTGCGCCCCGATGGCACGCGATTCAACGACACCGAGCTCGATCAGATCGCCGATGACACTCGCAACGCGGCCTACAAAGTCATCCAAGGCAAAGGTGCGACCAACTACGCGATCGGGCTTTCGAGCGCCCGCATCGTCGAGGCCGTGCTGCGCGACGAGAACGTTGTGCTGCCCGTCGCGACCGTGCTGAATGGTTTCCACGGGCTCGACGATGTCGCGTTGAGCGTGCCGTCGATCGTCGGCGCGAAGGGTGCAACGCCTATCGCCGAGACACAGTTCAGCGCAAGCGAACTGGCTCGGCTGCACGCATCCGCTGATTCGCTCAAAGCGGTCGCTGCGAGCCTGCGCTAACCCGACCTCCAGGTGCGGCCAACTACCGCAAAGAGCGCTCGGAACGGTAGATAGCCGCACCTGGGCGCGAAAGACAACCTCCGGGTGTGGCTAACTGCCGAAAACAGCACCGAAAAACGGTAGAACGGCGCACCTGGGCGCACAGGGCGAGGGGTCAGTCGCACTCGATCGCGCCGAGGAACTCGCGCGCGCCCGTCACGAGTGCCTGGATGCCGACCGAGAGGCTCGGCTCGATGACAGGCGCGAAAAGTGCCGAGTGCGGCGTCGGAATGAGCTCGTCGACCTTGCCGGCAGCAACAGCCTCGGCGTACGTCGCGGGGTCGATGCCGCCCCAGAACCAGAACACGAGCGGCACGCCAGCGTCGCGTGCGAACCACGAGACATCCTCGCTGCCCGTCAGCACACCGATGTCGATGATGTTGTCGTCGCCAAAGGTGCGCCCAAACGCCGCCTGAATGCGTGCCGTTGCCTCGGGGTCGTTGACGGTTGCCGGCAAGCCGAACTGTGCCTCGATGCGCGGCTCACGCTCGGCGCCAGCAGCGGCAGCAACACCGCGGATGACGCGCGAAACACCCTCGCGAATCGCCTCGCCCGTTTCTTCGGTCGCGTAGCGCATCGAGATTTCGAGCTGCGCTTCGGAGGGGATGATGTTGCTCTTGAGCCCCGCGTGCACCGCGCCGACCGTGACGACCGCAAGCTCGCGCGGGTCAACCGAACGCGAAACGACCGTCTGCAGCTGCGTGATGGCTGACGCCGCCATAACAACGGGGTCGATCGTCGCCTGCGGGCGTGAACCGTGCCCGCCGCGCCCGTACAAGGTGACGGAAACACCATCCGCCGCCGCCATCTGCGGGCCGGGCCGCACAGCGATCATGCCCGCGGGAATGGGTGTGATGTGTTGCCCCAGCACAACCGAGGGCTTGGGGAACCGCGAGAGCAGGCCATCATCGAGCATGGCGCGCGAACCTTGCCCGAGTTCCTCGGCCGGCTGAATAAGGATGACAACCGTTCCCGACCACTCGTCTTTTGTCGCGAAGAGCTCACGAGCCGCGCCCATCATGGCCGTCACGTGCATGTCGTGGCCGCAGGCGTGCATGACGGGAACATCCGTTCCAGCGGGGTCAATACCGCGAGCTTCGGATGCGTAGGGCAACCCCGTCTCCTCCAGAACGGGTAACGCGTCCATATCGGCGCGGAGCCACACAACGGGCCCGGGGCCGTTCGCCAAGACGGCGACGACACCCGTTCGACCGACGCCCTCCGTCACGGTGTACCCCAGCGAGCGCAGCGTTTCTGCCGCAATTCCGGCGGTGCGAACCTCGCAAAACGACAGTTCGGGGTTGGCGTGAAGGTCTTTGTAGAAGGCGTGCAAATCGAGTGCAGTCATCCCAAAATCCTACGGCTGAACATACCAACTCGGCTTCGGTGTTGCCGAACGCGGCAGTGGCAGGTAAAGTCTGAACCACGAACCGTGGGAGCGTTCCCACGGCGTCCCAAAAAAGGCACAATGACCGTGCTACCTGAGGAGAAGCAATGACGCTACGCAAGAAACTGACGGCCCTCGCCGCAGTTGCAACGATCGGTGCGCTCGCGCTGACCGGCTGCTCGAACAACGCTGCAGCGCCCGGTGACGACACCGCGACGCAAGATACCAGCAACAACCCGTTCCCCACCAAGCCGCAGCCTGCAGCAGGCGAAGGCGTTGGCACGGCAGCACTCACGATCGCCAAGCCGGATGGCGCGATCACGACCGAGTCGCACAACCCGTACCTCGGTGACTCGTCGGCGAGCAAGTACTCGTACGGCAAGGTCATTTTCGAGACCCTCGCTCTCGTGAACCCCACCGGTGACCTCGGCACGACCCCGTGGCTGGCCGAGACGGTCGAGTGGAACGATGACTTCACCCAGCTCACCGTCAAGCCCCGCTCGGGTGTGAAGTGGAGCGACGGCACCGACTTCACGGCAGACGACATCGTCTTCACGTTCTCGCAGTACCTGCCGGGCGGCAAGATGATCGACACCGCTGGCCTCAAGGTCACGAGCGTCGAGCAGGATGGCGACAACGTCGTGCTCACCTTCGAAGACTCGAAGTACACCGCGCAGGGCCGCGTGCTGCACATTCCCGTTGTGCCCAAGCACATCTGGGAGGGCATCGCAGACCCGGCTACCGACCCGCTGCTCGACGGCAAGGCAATCGGTACCGGCCCGTACGTGCTCGACACGTGGACCCCTGAGGGTGTCACGCTCAAGGCCAACCCGACCTACTGGGGTGGCGAGCTTGCTGTTCCCGAGCTGCACTACGTCTCGTACGGTGACAACGCAGCCCTCACGACCGCGCTCGTTTCGGGTGAGGCTGACTGGGCACAGGCGTTCATCCCGCAGATTCAGAGCTCGTACCTGAGCGCTGACGAAGAGCACAACCACTTCTTCCCGTCGGCAACGCCGGGCGCTGGCACGCTCTTCTTCAACCTGCAGAAGGCGCCGTTCGATGACGTCGCACTGCGCGAGGCGCTCGCGTGGACGATCAACCGCGACTCGTACGTTGAGATCGCACGTGAAGGCGCGAGCGAGTCGGTCTGGAATGTCACCGGTCTCACGAGCGTCGTTGCAAACGAGATCATCGACGAGTACAAAGACCAGAACTACTCGGTCGACCCAGAGAAGGCAAAGCAGATCCTCACGGATGCTGGCTACACCTGGGATGGTGACGGCCACCTCCTGAACAAGGATGGCGCCAAGGTGGAGTTCTCGATCTCGGTTCCGGCCGGTTGGAGTGACTGGAACACCGAGCAGCAGCTCATCGCTGACGAGCTCAAGGAATCCCTCGGTATCACCGTGAAGATCGACCAGCCGGACTGGGGTGGCTGGGATGCAGCCCGCCAGGAGGGCACGTTCGACGCGATTATCCACTGGCTGGAAGACACCGGGAACGCCTACGGTCTCTACACCTCGACGATGGACCCGAAGTGGATCGGCCCGAACGCTGACGGCAAGGAAGTTGCGCAATTCAACTTCGGTCGCTTCAACGACCCGGCTGTGACCGAGGCGCTCGCACAGTACGCAAACGGCACCAGCGACGACGACCGCAAGGCCGCCATGGAGGTTATCCAGAAGGCATTCGTCGAGCAGGTTCCGGCAATTCCGCTGGGTGCTCATCCGCTGCTCGGTGAGTACAACACCCGCAACTACACGGGCTTCCCGTCGGCTGAAGATCCCTACGCTTCGGCAGACCCGACGCAGCCCGGCGTTGTGCTGGTGCTCCAGAAGCTGAAGGTCGCTAACAACGGCTAAGCAGGAAACTCCGTGGGGCGGATGCTTCGGCAAGGAGCATCCGCCCCACCCCCCTTCGGGTGTCTATGGTTTCAGCAACGAACCAGCATCCGGTGTAGCAGCGGACGAAAGAAGGCTCGAGGATGAGCGATACCCTCTTGAGCGTGCGCGACTTTTCGGTCGTGTACGACGTAGACCCCCCGGTCGAGGCGGTGAAAAATGTCACCCTCGAACTGCAGCGCGGCGAAATTCTTGGTCTTGCCGGTGAGAGCGGATGTGGCAAAACAACCCTCGCTTACGGCATCCAACGCCTCCTGAAACCCCCGGCCGTCATTACAAGCGGCGAGGTGATCTTCCACGACAAGTCGGGCGCCGACATCGACGTCAACAGCCTTGATGTTGAGCAGATGCGGCAGTTCCGCTGGGACAAGATCTCGATGGTCTTCCAGGGTGCGATGAACGCGCTCAACCCCGTCGCACCCATCGGCAAGCAGCTTGAAGACGTTTTCGAGGTGCACCGCCCCGAACTCAACAAGAAGCAGCGCAAGGCCGAGGTTGAAGAACTGCTCGAGATCGTAAAAGTCGGCAAGCAGCGCATCAAGTCGTACCCGCACGAGCTTTCTGGCGGTATGCGCCAGCGCGTCATGATCGCGATGGCTCTGGCACTTCGCCCGCAGCTGATGGTCATGGACGAACCCACCACGGCACTCGATGTGCTCGTGCAGCGCGAGATTCTCAAGCAGATTTCGCAGCTGCGCAAAGAGTTCGGCTTCTCGGTGATTTTCATTACCCACGACCTCCCGCTGCTGCTCGAAATCTCAGACCGCATCGCGATCATGCGCGAGGGCGAGATCGTTGAGCTCAACACGGCCGAGCAAATCTGGTCGAACCCCCAAGACGAATACACCAAGACGCTGCTGGCCTCGTTCCCACGGTTGACCGGTGAGAAAGGTGTCGTGGTGCGATGAGCAAGCTCGAAGTCAAAAACGTCACCAAGATCTACAACGTGCGCGGTGTCGGCCAAATGAAGGCCCTCGACGATGTGAGCTTTACGCTCGAGTCGGGCCAGACGATCGGCCTCGTCGGCCAGTCCGGCAGTGGCAAGTCGACCATTGCGAAAATCCTCACGCAGCTCGAGGTGCCCACAAGCGGCCAGGTGCTCCTCGACGGCCAGCCCATCCCACGCCACGGCAAGGGGCTGCGCAAGTACCGCCAGCAATTGCGGATGGTGTTTCAAGACCCCTTCGCATCGCTCAACCCCTACCACTCGATCCGGTACCACCTCGAACGGCCGCTGCGTCTCGACAATGTTGTGCCCGACGACCAGATCGAGGATGAGGTACGTCGCCTGCTCGAGCGTGTGCGCTTGATTCCGGATGCCGTTATCGACCGCCGCCCACACGAGCTCTCTGGTGGCCAGCGCCAACGTGTCGCTATCGCCCGCGCCCTTGCACCGCGCCCATCGCTGCTCGTGGCCGATGAGCCCGTTTCGATGCTCGATGTTTCCATCCGCCTCGGCGTACTCAACCTCCTCGCTGATCTGCAGCGCGAAGAGGGCCTCGGGGTGCTCTACATCACGCACGACCTCGCGACCGCTCGTCACTTTAGCGACGAGATCATGGTGCTCAACCAGGGTCGGATCGTTGAACGCGGCACGGCCGACCAGGTGATTCTCGACCCGCAAGACCCGTACACGAAGCAGTTGCTCGAGGCTTCGCCAGATCCCGAGAAGTTCTTTGGTGAGCCCTCAACCGTCGAGGCGCCGAGCGCGAAGGGTGGTGCGAAATGAGCGACAAGACTCCGCCGGTCGACCCGGCGGCTGCCGACATCGATCGCATTGATGATTCGCAATTCGATGCATCCGATGACTTTGACGCGCTCGAGGTCGGCACGACCGCGACAGCGGTGACGAAGGGGCGCTCGCGCGTTCCGTGGCGCTTCCTCGGTGGCCGCGCGGCGTTCTACCTCTTCACGCTGTGGGCAGCGCTGACGATCAACTTCTTCCTGCCTCGCATGATGAAGGGTGATGCGGTTTCGGCGTATCTCTCGCGCAACCGCAACATCACGCCCGAGGTGGCCGACCAGCTGCGCACATTGCTGGGCCTCGACTCGGGTAAATCGCTGTGGCAGCAGTACCTCGATTACTGGAACATGCTGCTGCACGGTGATCTGGGTATCGCTATCACGCACGGAATGCGCCCCGTCTCTGAGGTCATCGCAGCGGCACTGCCGTGGACCATCGGTCTCGTCGGCCTCGCAACGATCGTGGCGTTCACCGTCGGAACCGTCGGTGGTGCGCTCATCGGGTGGAAGCGCGGGAGCCGTTGGGATGTGCTGATTCCGATTACGACGTTCCTCAACACGATCCCGTACTTCTGGCTCGGCCTCATGGCGATCGCGATTTTCGCCGTGAACCTGGGCTGGTTCCCGATTGGGAAGGCCTACGGTGTGGGCATCAAGCCCGGTTGGGATTGGGAGTTCATCTCGCAGGTCATCCACCACGCGACGTTGCCGGTCATCACGATTGTGATCGCCTCGCTCGGTGGCTGGATGCTCGGTATGCGCAACATGATGCTCACGGTGCTCGATGAGGATTACATCACCGTCGCCCAAGCGAAGGGTATGCCGAACAAGCGCGTGCTGTGGAAGTACGCGGCGCGCAACGCCGTGCTGCCGCAGATCCAGAGCTTCGCGCTCTCGATCGGATTCATCGTGGGCGGCACGATCGTCATGGAGCAGGTCTTCTCGTACCCCGGTGTCGGCAAGATGATGCTCGACGCCGTGAACCAGAAAGACTTCGCACTCATGCAGGGCGGTTTCCTCGTGCTGACACTCTCGGTGCTCATCGCCAACGTTGTCGCCGATATCGCGTACGCCTTCCTCGACCCGCGTACACGCCAAACGGAATCTTGAGAGAGGGGGAGAGATCATGAACGCAAAACACGACGACGAAGCGCTGACTCGGCCCAGTGGCACGAGCCCAGAAACTCTCACGGTTCGCACGAGTGCCGCGCAGGCACTTGCCGAGGTCGATCACCCCGAGGTGACGTTCCGGCAGAAGCTCGGCAGCGCCTTTGCGATGTTCCGCAACACGAAGTCGATCATCGGGCTTTCGATCATGGGCTTCTTTGTGATCATCGCGATCATCGCGCCGTGGATCACGACATACCGCCCGACGGCGCCGGATGTCTCAGCTCGTCTGAAGCCACCGTCGGCGCAGCACTGGCTCGGCACGACGCACACGGGTGCGGATGTGTACAGCCAGATGGTCGAGGGAACCCGAGCCATCATCGTAGTCGGCTTTGTTGCGACGCTCATTGCGACGCTCATCGCCATCACGGTCGGTGTTGTCGCCGGTTACCTAAGGGGGTGGAAGAGTGAGTCGCTCTCGGCGCTCACGAACGTCTTCCTTGTGATTCCTGGCCTGCCGCTCATCATCATCGTGGCCTCGATGTTCGAAGACCCGCCGCTCGTGGTTATCGCTGCCGTGCTCGGTATTACCGGGTGGGCGTGGGGCGCGCGCGTTTTGCGTGCACAAACGATGTCGCTGCGCAACCGCGACTTTGTGCAGGCCGCGCGTGCGAACGGCGAGCCGCTGCGACGCATTATCGCGATCGAAATGTTGCCGAACCTCATGGCGCTCATCGCGGCATCCATTGTCGGCACCATGACTGCTGCGATCGTGGGTCTCACGACCCTCTCGTTCATCGGTGTCATTCCGCCGTCGGCTCTCAACTGGGGCACGATTCTGAACGAGGCATCCGCTCAGGGCGCATTCCGCCAGAACCAGTGGTGGTGGTTCATGCCTCCCGGCATCGCCATCGCGCTCATCGGTGTTGCGCTCTCGCTCATCAACTTCGGTATCGACGAGTACGTCAACCCGCGTTTGCGCTCGGCCGGTGAGCGTGCTCGTGCGCTGAAGAAGAAGGGTATGAACGTCAACGAGACGGTGACCCAGGTGCGTGCGGTGCCCGGGGCATCCGCTGCGACGTACTCGAGGCAGGCCGTGCTCGACGAGCAAGCGGCGGTGACCGGCCACCACGTTGGCGAAGAGGTCACGACCGCGATGGCCGGCCCGATCGCGGGCGAGCAGATCACCGTTTCTGGCACGCCCGGCGGCAACGTCGACAACATCATCGCCGAAGAAGACAACCCGTAACCCCTGGTGCCGCTCGCGACTTCTCTCAGTCGTTGAGCGTTCCCACCGGTCGCTCAGCGCGCCGCGAGCGGCACACTGAGCCTCCGACCGGCGTGGCCCCAGCCGCGAGATAAAACGTACTAACCCTGAAAGACACCCCATGACGTTTGACCCCAGCGCGCCGTACCTCGACGCCTCACTGCCGACCGCCGACCGCGTTGCCGACCTCGTAGGGCGGATGACGCTGACCGAGAAAATCGGCCAGATGCTGCAGCTCAACCCCAACGGCGATCTGAAAGAACTCGTGACCGAGAAGTTCGTCGGTTCGACGCTGCACACGCCGCCCGACCAGCTCGCGCTCGCGTACGAGTACGTGCAGCAGACGCGCCTGCGGATCCCACTCATCATCGGTGAGGACTGCATTCACGGCCACTCATTCTGGCCCGGTGCGACGATCTTCCCGACGCAGCTCGGCATGGCCGCCTCGTTCAACCCTTTGCTCCTTGAGCAATACGGTCGCGCGACGGCCGTCGAGGTTGCCGCGACCGGAACGCACTGGACGTTCTCGCCCGTGCTCTGCATCGCGCGCGACCTGCGCTGGGGGCGCGTTGACGAGACGTTCGGCGAAGACCTGCACGTGCTGAGCGAGCTCGGCGCATCCGTTATCAAGGGCTACCAGGGCGATGGCCTGAAAGACCCCACCGCCATCCTTGCGACGGCCAAGCACTTCGCGGCGTACAGCGAGACGCAGGGTGGGCGCGATGCCTCCGAAGCGGATGTCTCGCAGCGCAAGATGCGCTCGTGGTTCCTGCCCGCCTTCGAGCGCGCAGCCCGCGAAGGATCTGGCACCTTCATGCTCGGCTACCAGGCGATCGACGGCACGCCCGTCACGATCAACGACTGGCTGCTGACCGACGTGCTGCGCGGCGAATGGGGTTACACGGGCATGCTCGTGACTGACTGGGACAACACGGGTCGCCTCGTGTGGGAACAGAAGATCATGCCTGACTACGCTCACGCCGCGGCTGCCGTCGTCAAGGCTGGCAACGACATGATCATGACGACGCCCGGCTTCTTCGAGGGCGCGCACGAGGCTGTTGAGCAGGGTCTGCTTTCAGCGGATGCCTTCGACGCAGCGGTTTCGCGCATCCTCACCCTGAAGTTCGAGCTCGGGCTCTTCGAAAACCCGCGCCTGCCGGATGACGCTCGCATGGCCGAGGTCATCGGTTCGCACCAGGATCTCAATCTTGAGGTGGCGCGCGAATCGCTCGTGCTACTCGAGAACGACGGTGCATTGCCGCTTTCGGCGCCGCTCAACCTCGCCGTCAGTGGCCCGGTTGCGGATGACGTCAACTGCCTGCTGGGTGACTGGGCTGGCGACTCGGGCCAGGCCTGGCACACGGCAACGCACCCGCGTGAAATGTCGACGACCGTGCTCGATGGCTTGCGCGCCGTCGCGGAAGCTCGCGGTGGAACGGTGACGTACGCTCGCGGCGCCGAAATCACGGTCAAGGAAGAACGCCCAGAAGGCGGTGTGCTGGAAGACGGGCAGCCGTGGATCCCCAAGATCGAGCCCGCCCCGATCGACGAAGCGCAGCTTGCTGAAGCGGTTGCTGCGGCCGAGGCATCCGATGTTGTTATCGCATGCGTTGGCGACAACATTTTCTTGAATGGTGAGTACCGCTCGACCGCGACGCTCGACCTGCTTGGCGGGCAGAATGCGCTCATCGACGCGCTCATTGCAACAGGCAAGCCCGTCGTGATTGTGTTGCTCGCGGGCAAGCCGCTCATTCTGCCGCCCTCTGCCGACAAGGCCGCTGCCGTGCTGTGGGTCGCGAACCCCGGCATGCAGGGTGGTACCGCGATCGCCGAGTTGCTCTACGGCGACATCGAACCGGTCGGCCGCCTGCCGATCTCGTTCGCGCGCCACGTTGGCCAGCAGCCCACCTACTACAACCAGGTGCGCGGCCAGCACGGCAACCGCTACGCCGACCTCACGCAAGACCCCAAGTGGGCCTTCGGCGAAGGGCGCTCGTACTCGACCGTCGAGTACTCGAACCTGCGCTTGGCATCGGATGCACTGGGAATGGGTGACACCGTTTCGGCGACCGTCACGCTGACCAACACCGGTTCGCGCCGGGCGCGCGAGGTCGTGCAGGCGTATGTGCGAGACGAAGTGACCTCGGCAACGTGGGCTGACCGCGAGTTGAAGGCGTGGGAACTCGTCTGGGTTGAACCGGGGGAGAGCGTTGACGTGGCGATCTCGGTGCCGGTCGCGGATTGCACGATCGTGAACGCGCGCTGCGAACGCGTCGTCGAGCCGGGCGATTTCACCTTGCTCGTTGGCCCGTCCTCCCGCGTCGAGCAGCTCCTCCCCGCTCTTTTCACCGTCTCGTAGCTTCCCGCTCCTGTGCTGACCCCCGAGGCATCCGCTTATGCGCGCAGCCTCCGAACGGCTAGGCTTGAAACATGGTTGATGACACCTCGGGTTCATACACTGTTGACATCGAGTTTGACGACGAGGTGTTCGTGCCGATTCCGGCGGCGGATGCCGCTGGCCTGCAGGAGTGGGCGCAGGAGACGGCTGAAGATTCGCCCCGCGAAGAGGGTTTCGACGCCGATGTCGACGAGCTCGCAGCGTCGCTCTTCACGACTGCCGAGTTCGCCGACGAAGATGCCGTGCTCAACCTCATCTACGCACCCGATGGCTTGCCCGGCGCGGCGCTCGTGAGCGTCTACGTGCAGCCGACCGATGACTCGTCTCTCGAACCCGTCATCGACGAGCCTGAAGAGGGCACGACCCAGCAGGTATTGCCTTTCGCTGATAAGCCGGCTGATGTTGCTCGTATTATCCGTGTCGAAGCTCCGCAAGAAGACGACAGCACCATGGGGCTTTTGCAGCTGCAGTACCTCGCTGATGGTGCCTATGTTGAGGTCATTGTCGCGGCCCCTGACCTTGGTGAGCTCGACGCTGGTGTTCCCGCGTTCGAGGATCTCGCGCAGTCGGTCACCGTGACCGAAGTCGACGAAGAGGTCGAGCAGGATTAGCCGTCCTTTCACGGGTGTCCGTGCGCGCCAATACGCAACGAACATCACCGCCTCATAGGGTTTGTCCGGATTATGCGAACCCGGGCGGCAAGCCGCCTGACTACATCGGAACGCGACGGAAGATCGATTGTTTGTCGATCGGCAAGCAAGGCCAGTGAGCACCGCGTCGCTGTCTTGTTCCCAGCGTCAGCGCGACGGGCAGAGCGCAGACGATGAGCTATTGATTACTATCAATGTATAGTATGTAGTATTAGCGATTCGATCCGTCGCGGGTCGCATCGGCAGTGTTCGACAACGAGGTGGAGCCAGCATGGTTGATCTGACAGCAACCGACCCCGATAGTGTCCCTGACTATGCAAACCTGCTAAGGCTCGACGACAAGCTGTTCATCGTCGCAGGAGCGGGTCAAGGAATCGGGCGCCAGACCACGCACGCGCTCGCGGCACTGGGAGCGAGGGTGATCTGTGTTGATCGCGAGGGTCCACTCGCTGATGCCGTCGCTGCAGAGGTCGGCGGGATCGCTCTTGCTGCCGACATCACACAGCGTGCTGAAGTCGCGCGAATCCTAGAGCGCGCTGCCGAGGTTGGCACCCTGTACGGAATTGTCAACATCGTTGGTGGATCAACGGTTATGGATCTCTCGGAGGGCACTGACGAGTACTGGGAGCGAGAGATGGATGTGAACGCTAAGCATATGTATCTCCTGACAAGCCTGGGCGGAACGGTACTCGCCGCCAACGGGGGCGGCGTTATTACGTTGATCGCCTCGGTAAGCGGCAAGTTCGCGGCCGAGAGCCACGCCGTCTACGGTATGGCGAAGGCTGCGGTGATCGCTTTGGCGAAGAGCGCGGCGTCGGAGTTCGGTGCCGCAGGCGTGCGAGTGAACACTGTCTCCCCTGGAATCGTGTGGACAAAGCGAATATCGGCCCGGATTGGGGAGAGGCGGCCCGAGTTCGACGCGATCTCACCCCTCGGCAGCGTTGCGTTCCCTCGCGATATTGCTTCGGCGGTGTTGTTTCTCAGTTCCGAGCTTGCTCGCGACATCACGGGGCAGGATCTGGTCGTCGACGGCGGCTCGACCATCACCTCCCCATTGAACGCGCGATCGCTCTTGCGAGGTTGACCTGCGGGCGGCGATCCTATTTGATCGCGAGGGCGTTCGCGGGAGAGCCCACTCCGCCCGGAATATTCAACGGCGCCGACGTCAAGAAAGATTCGTAGCGCCCGTCGATGGCTGAGTGCTCGGCGAGAGCCTCAAGATCCCAGAGCTCTCCAATTGGAATTCCGAGGCGCACGAGAATGCGGGCGTGCAGAGTTTTCGGCTGCGGCGGCATCGGCTCGAAGCCGAAGGTGTCGTTGGCGATAGCACTAATGCCCCAATCCCAGAGATACTCGGCCATTTCGTCGCTCGCCTCGATCCCGGGCCCGACGAGTGTGTTGTGGACCTGGTGCTTCTCCTCTACGCTGGCGGTGTTGTAGGCCTTCATCCATCCTGTGCGAACAAGGAGGATGTCGCCGGGGCGCTTCTCCAGGCCGGCCTCCTCGCGGGTCTCCTCGAGATCTGTCGCTGAGATGGCATGGGCAGAAAGCCAGTCGAAGTCACGTCCGTGTCGACGGCTGTGACGGTCAACATCGAGCAAAACGGCTCGGCCTGCGATGCCCTTTCGCGCCCAGACGTCGATGCCAAGCTGTTCGGGAGGCAAGCGGTTGTAGAAGCCCACTTCTGGATCGCGAATGTGCGTAAAACCATCCCACTGGGTTGAGGCCTGAGGGTAGAAGCTGTTGAGGAAGTCGTCTCGATTTCCCAGGGCGGTTTGGTAGATCGTGTGTTCCACGGGCTTCCGGGAGAACAAGGGCGGGTCAGGCCAATCGAGCGGAGCATTGAGGCTGAAGACCTGGCCCGTGATGATGAGCTTCGCCGCGGACGCTATGGTCTCGGGGGTCTGCCGGTTGAGAGAGCCGAGCGCGTCAGCCTCACCGAAGTAGTTGTGGGCATCCCCGTTGGGAAGATCCTGATACCGCAAGAGTAACTCCTCACTGCTTTCGGGCGAGTTTGCTTTGCCATAAATATACGGCATGATAATAATCATTGCAGGTAAAGCAAAGGAGCGCCCTCATGACCAGTCTCGAGAACAAGGCCATCGTGGTCACAGGTTCTGCCCGTGGAATAGGTGCGGCCTACGCTCAGCACCTCGCCGGTCTAGGAGCTCGCGTGATCGTCAACGACATAGCGCAAGACCTTGTGGATACCCAGGTGAAGCACATCGTGGACGCGGGTGGTATTGCCGCAGGCTACGTCGCCGACGTGTCCGACGCTGAGGCGGCGGAGGCGCTGATCGCCTTCTGCGTAGAGACCTTTGGGGCAATCGACGGCCTGGTCAATAACGCTGGGATCATGTTCGTCGGCCCGGCGACAGACTTCGATGCGGCCAAAACCAAGAAGCTCTTCGAGGTCAACGTCTTGGGAACGATCTACTGCGGCGTGGCCGCGCTGCGCCGCATGATCGAGCAGGGCAGCGGCACAATCGTGAATGTGACCTCGGGTGCACATATGGGCCTCCCCGACACGGCCATCTATGGGGCTAGCAAGGGTGCGATCGCTTCGTTGACGTACGATTGGGCCACTGATGTACATGAATCCGGAGTGCGGGTGAATGCTGTTTCGCCGATGGCCGGTACGCAGATGGCAGAGGGCGTTCTGCGCCAGCAGTCCGTCGTCGGCGATGAGCTTGAGCGAAAGCTTGCCGCCTTCCCCAAGCCCGAGGCCAATGCGCCGGTCGTCTCCTACCTTCTCTCGGACCTATCAAAACACCTCAATGGTCAAGTTGTTCGGATCGACGGAGAGGAGCTTTCTCTCGTCAGCCGCCCCGCCGTGCAGCGCCCGATTCTGAGCAACGCTGAGTGGACGACGGAGCGTGTGGCTGAGGCGTTCGATGGGACGCTTACCGCGCGTGCCATGCCGCTCGGGTTGCTGGAACTCGACGGCGATTACCACTTCGCTCCTCTCGGCAACTACCGAGTCAAGGCGTCATGAGCGGCGGGGTGGCGAACGACCCCTCGCAGGTCGTTCGAGCGGAGCGTGTCGATAGCGCCCTTGTTGTCACCCTGAACCGACCCGACGTACGCAATGCGGTCAACAGGGAGGTCGCTACCGCTGTAGGCGGCTACCTCGAAGAGGCTGAGCATGACGATGACATACGCTGCCTTATCATCACTGGGGCTGGTGATCGAGCGTTCTGCGCAGGAGCCGACCTCGGAGCGATAAGCCGCGGTGAAAGCATCAATGTTCCGGAGCACGAGGAATGGAGCTTCTGCGGATTCGTCAATCACCCGATCCGCAAGCCCACGATCGCTGCTATCAACGGTGCTGCCATCGGTGGTGGACTTGAGATTGTGCTCGCCTGCGATCTGGCCATCACCAGCGGACGCGGCCGCTTCGGGCTCACTGAGGCGCGCCGGGGTGTGGTTGCGGGGGGAGGTGGAGCGTTCCGTCTTCCTCGCAGGATCCCGCCCATCATTGCGATGGAGATGTTGTTGACTGGCTTGGTCATTGATGCAGAACGGGCGCTTGAGCTACACCTGGTGAACCGCATCGTCGAGGCGGATGACCTCCTTCCTGCCGCACTATCTCTGGCGGCCGAGATCGCCGCTGGAGCTCCGCTCTCGGTGGAAGCCCACAAGCGCATCGCGCGCGGGATGGGGTCTGACAGGACGGTCACTGCTGAGGAAGATTTGTGGCTATCGAGCAGGGAGTCGGTGCTGAGGGCTCGGGCGTCGGTCGACGCGAAAGAAGGGGCATTGGCGTTCCTCGAGAAGCGACAACCACAGTGGGTCGGAAAGTAAACCAGGAGACGTGAAATGCGAGTAATGGCGATAGTGTCGGCGAACTCAACCGCAGAGCGAGATGACGTGCTCTCCGTGGCGGCAGAACTGATCACCGCGGTGCGGGATGAGCCTGGATGCCTGTCATACGAGGTGTTCACGAGCGGCTCGCGCAAGATCGTCTTTGACGAGGAGTGGGCTGATAGTGAGTCGCTGAGCGCGCACGCATCGGCGAAGCCGTTTGCGACGCTGATGGCGGCTCTCGAAGAGCGCGGTCTCAAAGACGCTTTCCAGGTCTTGCCGCTTCGCCCCCTCGCCTGACGAGACCGGGGCGCGGCAGCGGTAGGCCTAGCCGTCCTCATAATAGCGTAAAAGTACGTCTGCCACGCATACCGGTCGATCTTCCCCGTCGGGAGTGATCGTGACGCGAATTGCGAGCTGAATCCAGCCGTCACCGTCGATAGCCTCTGTGATTTCAGCCGAACCGCGCACGGAAGACCCGACGAGCAAAGGTGTGGGGAAGCGGACTCGGTCGCAGCCGTAGTTGACTCCATTGCGGATTCCCGAGATCTCGATCATCTGCTTAAGCAGAGATGCAACGAGTGACAGGGTCAGATATCCGTGAGCGATCGTTGCTCCATAGGGGCCGGTGGCTGCGCGTATCGGGTCGACGTGGATCCACTGTCGATCCCCCGTGGCCTCGGCGAAGAGGGTTACCTGTGGCTGGGTGACGGCATACGGCTTCGTAGGGCCGAGGCGTTTTCCGACGGCGCCGGGAAGGTCTCTGTAGTCAAGCCGAAGCATTTCACGCCCTTCGTGGCACTCGAGTTGCACTCAATGTATTTATAGCTATAATAACATTTATCGGTACAAGGGAGTAACTGTGAGTGCGTCGACGACTGAAGCTAGTAACCGCAATAAGAGTGAGCTCGAGCCTGCTCAGCTCGATGAGATCCTCGCGCACGCGCGACCGAATATCCTTCGGATGGCTCTGTATCAGTCGACGAGAAACCCTGAGCTTGAGACCATGGCCCTGACCAAAGTGCCGCTACGCGGAGGGGCGTTTTTCGGCTACGAGCTGAGCGCTGACGACGCCGCGAGGGTCCGAGAGCTCACCAGAGAGTTCTTTTTGAGCGGCGAGGTAGACAAGGCACACCCGCTGCCCACCGACGGCGAGCAGCGCGAAATGATGCACCTCCTTACGGGTGAGGAGATCACAGACGATCTCTTCGCTTTCGGCAGGGAGGAGCTCGCGCTCGATGATTTCTCGCGCAAGGCGGACTGGTCGAACGGGAAACCAGATATCCCCGAAGGCTTTGTCGTGGCGGTTATTGGCGCCGGTGCCAGTGGTGTCGTCGCGGGCGTCCAGCTCGAACAACTCGGCATCCCCTATGTCGTGTTCGAACGGCAGTCTGAAGCCGGCGGAACTTGGCAGCTCAATCGTTACCCAGAGGCCAGAGTCGACACGAGCAGCTTCCTGTACCAGTTCAAGTTCGTCAAGAACTACCCGTGGGGAGAGTACTTTGCCAGCCAGGCAGAGGTGAAGAAGTACATCGAGCACGTCGCCCGCGAGTACGGAGTTGACAAGAAGATCACGTACGACACGGAGCTCAAGCGCGCCGTGTACAACGAGCAGACAAAGCTCTGGGATATTGAGCTGCATCACCGTGACGGATCCGTCGTGCGACGCAGCGTGAATGCGATCATCAGCGGTGCAGGCCAGTTCTCAACTCCGCGCCTTCCCGACATCGAGGGGCTGGCTGAGTTCACTGGCGACAAGCTTCAGACGACGGCCTGGAATGATGACTTCGATCCGACAGGAAAGCGTATCGCCGTCGTGGGAAACGGCTCGACGGGCGTGCAGTTGATGCCGGCCCTCGCTCGCTCCGCAGAACACCTTTACCAGTTTCAGCGCACCCCCCAGTGGATATCTCCGATGGAGCAGTATCGTGAGCGGATTGCTCCGGAGGTGCGATGGCTCTTTGACAAGATGCCGTTCTATTGGAACTGGTACTGCTACTACAGCCAGGTTACAACCGATGCGATGCAAAACGCCCAGGAGTATGACCGCGAGTGGCAAGCACGCGGAGGAGGGATCAGCAGCGCGAACGACGGATTGAAAGACGCGCTTACCACCTACATTCATAACCAGCTCGGCGACCGGCCCGATCTCGTGGCGAAAGTCACACCGGACTACGCGCCTCTGGCGCGGCGACTGGTCGTCGACAACGGATGGTACCAGGCACTTCTTCGTGACAACGTCGATCTGGTCACCGATGGCATCGCTCGATTCGGCGAGCACACTGTGGAGACCACCGCCGGTGAAGTATATGAAATCGACGCGGTCGTCTTCGCCGCGGGCTTCGATGTATCGAAGTACCTCTGGCCGACCGAGTATGTCGGCCGTGGGGGAGTGACGATGGAGTCAATATGGTCGGACGATGGACCGCGTGCGTACCTCGGCCTGACCGTTCCAGGCTTTCCGAACCTCTTCATCTTCTACGGTCCGAACGCGCAACCCCGATCGGGTGCCTTCTTGTCGTGGGTGGAGGTGTGGTCGCGGTACGCGGTGCAGGGCATCATCCACGTGCTCGAGCAGGGGATCAACGCCATCGACGTGCGAAGGGCTGTTTTCGAGGACTACAACCGCGAACTCGACTCCCGCAACGACATCCTCATCTGGGACAAAGAAGCTCCCATCGACAAGAACTACTACGTCAACGGTTTCGGTCGTCAAAATGTGCACTGGACGTTCCGCAACGTCGAGTACTTCGCGAAGGTCGCTGCGCTCAATCCGGATGATTTCGATGAGCTCTGAGCCGGACTGCGGCAGGAGAGGAAGTGTGACGTGAACAACACTTATCAGACACTAACGGTGGAGCGTTTCGAGGACATTGCCGTTATCACGCTTGATCGTCCTCCTGTGAACGCAGTGAACCTCCAGATGCAGCGAGAAATACGAGGGGTATTCGAGAGCTTTGATGAGGATCGCAGCGTGCGCGCTGTGGTGATAGCCGGCGCCGGCGACCGGGCGTTCTGCGGAGGTATCGACCTGAAGGAGATGCCCGGAATGGGAGACGGTGGTGACACGCCGCTGAAGAGCCGACTCAATCCGGGCTGGGAGTGGCGGCAGGCGCAGCATGCCATCCGGCATTGCGCCGTTCCCGTGATCGCCGCGGTGGAACGGCCTGCGATTGGTGCCGGGTTCGGCATCGTGGGCATGGCCGACCTCATCGTCGCATCGGAGCGTGCAACCTTCGCCCTCACAGAGATCAATGTTGGACTGCTCGGTGGCGCGAGCAAGGCTCTCTATCTCGTCGGTGCGCACAAAGCGCGAATGATGATGTTTACGGGTCGGGCCCAGCAGGCCGAGGAGCTGTATCGCTTAGGCGCAATTGAGCAGCTCGTCCCCGACGGTGAAGCACTGGAGGCAGCAAAGGCGCTCGCGCGCGAGATCGCGAGTAAGAGCCCCATTGCCGTGCGCCTAGCCAAGGAGTCGATCCTCCGCATCGAGACCGATCACATTGAAGATCAGTACCGCACGGAATGGGACTACACAAACCGTCTTGGCCGGTTTGAGGACTCTGCCGAAGCGACGGCCGCATTCTTTGAAAAGCGAGAGGCGGAGTGGAAGTGGCGATGACAATGTGTGCCGAAAAATGGGGTGACAACTGTGGATCTTGACCTGGATGACTCGCAGCGCATATTCCGTGATGAGATTCGTGCATGGCTCACCAAGAATGTCCCAGCTGAGAAGCTGCTTCCTCCGTCAACGCGTGAAGGGCTGGAACAGCACCGACGGTGGGAGAAAAAGCTTTACGAAGCCGGCTTTGCGGCAGTGCACTGGCCCGAAGAGTTTGGTGGACGGGGCCTTGATCCCCTATCGACCGCAATCTTCTACGACGAGTACGTCGCGGCGAATGCGCCTGAGCGACTGAACCGGCTCGGGCTTGGCCTGGCTGGTCCCACGATTATCGACCACGGCACGGAAGACCAGAAGCGACGCTGGCTCGATCGCATCCTCTCGTGTGATGACATCTGGTGCCAGGGCTTTAGCGAGCCGTCAGCCGGAAGTGATCTCGCTGCCGTGCAGACCAAAGGTGAGCTCACCGACAAGGGCATCGTGGTGAATGGGCAGAAAATCTGGACCTCCCACTCGAAGTTCGCTGACTGGATCTTCGCGCTGGTTCGCACGGATGCTCAGGCGTCCAAACATGCGGGAATCACCTTCTTGATCATCGACATGAACGATCCCGGTGTGTCGTTGAAGCCAATTCGGCAGATGAATCATGAGGCTGACTTCTCAGAGGTGTTCTTTGAGAACGTGCTCGTGCCCTACGAGAACGTCCTGGGCGAAATCAACGAGGGTTGGAAAATCGCAATGACCACGCTCGGTCATGAGCGGGGAAGCGGGCTCAACACGGCCGCGCACTTCCAGGATCTTCTCGACACAACGGTGGGGCTCCTCCCCGAATCCTGCCTCGACGATCCTCGCGTCCACACGCGGGTGGGCGAGCTGTATGAGCGCATCGAGGCCTACCGGTACATGACTCTGCGCACCCTGACAGAGCGCGCGGCCGGCCGCAGCACGCCGGCAGTGGCATCGATGGGCAAGCTCTGGTGGACCGAGACGCAGACGATGATTTACGAGCTCGCGTTCGACTACGCCCCTGAGCTCTCTGTTACAACCGACACGCCAACCCAGAACTACAAGCGGCGATACTGGCTCGCGCGCGCGGCACATATCTACGCCGGCTCAAACGAGATTCAGCGCAACATCATTGCGGAACGCGTTCTCAGATTGCCGAAGGAGCCTGCTCGTGCACTTTAGTTTCGATGAAGACCAACAGGAGTTCGCCGAGTTGGTTCGCGACTATCTGAATCAAACTTTCCCAGCCTCGCGTTTGCGCGATCAATGGGAGAACGGCGGAACTGCGGGAATTGAGTTGCTCAGTGGGCTCGCCGAGCTCGGAGCGATGGCTTCGGTCATTCCCGAGGAGTTCGACGGTCTCGGGCGAGATGGGCTCGACCTCGCGCTATCGTTTGAGTGGTTCGGCTACTTCGGCGTCGCCGAACCCCTCGCATTCACGAGCGGTGTCGCCGCGCCCTTCATTGTTCGCTACGCGAGCGAAGAAGCGAAGCGAACGTGGTTGCCGCGGTTTGCAGAGGGGCGCGCGCTGGCGACCGTTCAGCTCGAGGAAAACGCCCTCGTGGTGGGGGCAACCATTGCGGACGTCTTCCTCGTTGCCCGTGGCAACGAGGTGCACCTTTTCGATCGCGATCAGGTTTCTGTCACGCACATCGACAGCCAGGATCCGACACTCGGGCTCGGCCGGCTGGAAGCGGCGTGTACACCCGACTCGCTTATCTCCGATGAGCCAGGTGCCCTCGAATACCTGCAGACGCTGACCCGTTCGGCAGTCGCCTCAATTCTCGTGGGGGTGTCGCAGCGCATGCTAGATATGACCCAGGAATACATGTTGCTTCGCGAACAGTTTGGGCGCGTCATCGGTAGCTTCCAGAGCTTGAAGCACCGCATGGCCGACACTGCTGCGCACATCGAGGCGGCGCGTTCGCTGAGCTGGTTCGCGCACTACAGCCACGTGCGAGACCAGGGACAGCCTGCTGTGGCGGCGTCGTTGGCCAAGAGCGCTGCGAGCACTGCAGTACACAGCACCGGCTATGCAGCGCTGCAGCACCATGGCGGCATCGGCTTCACGTGGGAATACGACCTTCACATGTGGCTGCAACGTGGGTACGCACTCGAGCGCCTCTTCGGGACCGCCGACAGGCTGCGCGCCGATGTCGGAGCGCACGTTATCGATCGGGTGGGCCGGCGCGGCGCGGCGGTCAGCGAGTACTAGGTCAGATGTCCGCCGTCAAAACTCCGGTGCCGCCGCCACAGAACAGGAATGTCATGAACACCCCGAAGTCGCCCGTTGCTGCACTGCTAAACGCAGAGAGCATTGCCATCATCGGTGCGTCCAACGACGCGAACCGTGCGTCGGGCCGAACTCTACGCTACTTGTTGACGTACGGCTACGAGGGCCGCATCTATCCGGTGAACCCGAACCGGAGTGCCGTGCAGGGTGTAACTGCGTACGCGAGTGTGCGCGACCTGCCGGAGCCGCCCGATGTTGCAGTGATCGTGCTGCCGCAGCGCCCCGCTATCGAGGCTGTGCGTGAATGTGGTCAGCTCGGGGTGCCTCTCGCTGTTCTTTTCGCCGCGGGGTTCTCGGAGGTTGGTGGCGAAGGCGTAGCGCTCGAGCAAGAGCTGCGCGAGGTGGCGCGCGAGAACGGTGTTCGTGTTCTCGGCCCGAACTCGAATGGGGCTGTTTCGGTGCGCAATAAAGCCACCGTCACCTTCATGACGGGACTGGACCAAGATCGCTTCGAACTGCGAGACGAAGGAATCGCCTTCATTTCGCAAAGTGGTGCGATGGGTGGCTTCATCCTCAACATGGCACAGAGTGCCGGGCTTGGCATGGGCCGTTTCTTCAGTCTCGGCAACGAGGCTGACCTCGGATTTCCCGAGGTTCTCGCTGGCCTTCTCGATGAGGGGAGCACCTCGGTCGTTGCTGGCTACATCGAGGGGATCCGAGACGGAGAGGCCTTGGAGGAAGCTCTGAAAATGGCCTACGAGAAACAGGTTCCGCTGGTGTTTATGAAGGTGGGGCGTTCCGATAAGGGAGCAGCTGCAGCTGCGTCGCACACAGGAGCGCTCGCGGGCGCCGATGCGGTCTACAACGGCATTTTCGCGAAGTACGGCGTTCAGCGGGCCGAGAATGTGCAGGAGCTGCTCGATTACACGCGAGTATTCGCCGCAGGCAAGCTGCCGCAGGGCAACCGGATGACGATCGTTACCCTCTCGGGAGGCGCTGGCGCACTGATGTCGGATTATGCGGAGGAGTACGGCGTCGATATTTTCCGGTGGGATGACACATGGCGGGAGAAGATCCAGCAAGTTCTGCCGAGCTTCGCATCGACCGCGAATCCGATCGACACCACGGGCGTTATTGCTGCAGATCTCGACGTGCTGTCGAATTCCATGCGCATCGGTCTTGAGAATCCACACACAGACATTTTGATGGTTCTTCTCGGAAACATGGAGGCGGAAGAGGACGATCTCTGCCAGCGGATTATCGACGTTGCTGCGGCATCCGACAAGCCCGTTTATGTGAGCTGGGTGGGCGGCTCGGGAAACCCTGAGCGTGTGCTGTCTGCCGCGGGAGTTCCCACGTTCCGAGACCCGCAGCAGGCGATGAAGGCTGCCGCCGCAGTGACGTCGTGGACGGCAAGTCTTGGACGAGAGGTTCGAACAGACACGCTTGATGCGGCCAAGCCCGATGTGATCGCCGCGGTCGAGGCTGTGGGAGATCGGTTCCTGACGGAGGTGGAGTCGAAACAGGTGCTCAGCGCGTTTGGGGTACCGGTGGTCGAGGAGAAGGTCGTCGAGACCGCTGAGCAGGCCGGCCTCGCTGCGATCGAACTGGGCTTCCCTGTTGTGGTCAAGATTCTGTCGAGGGAACTCGCGCACAAGACGGAGGCCGGTGGTGTGCGGCTGAATATAGCGACGGTTGACGACGCTGTTCTCGCCGCTCGGGACATGCTTGCAGCAGCGGTGCGGCTGGGCATCGGCGACGCGAAGATCGTCGTGCAGCGCGGTGTTGATGCCCAGGCCGAGGTGATCCTCGGGATGTCAAAGGATCCGGTGTTCGGACCGTCGGTACTTTTTGGTATCGGCGGAATCTTTGCCGAGCTCATCAACGACGTGCAGATCCGGCCGGTACCTATCACCCGCGATGACGCCCGTCAGATGATACGTGGGCTCAAGGGGCTGACGCTTCTCGAGGGCTTCCGGGGGAAAGCCGCGGCCGATATGACCGCGCTGGAGGAGTTGGTAGTCTCGTTCGGCGCAGCGGCGGCAGCCCTCGCCCCCCACATCGAGTCGATCGACATCAATCCCGTTCTGATCGACGCCAACGGCCTCCCCGTCGCGGTCGACGCCTTGATCGAATTGCCCGATCGCCACCACGCAGAAGAGGCAGGCCAGAAGGAGAAAACCTCATGAAAGAACAGTCTCCCGTGATGATCGTCACCGGCAGCGGCCGAGGCATCGGAGAAGGCGTCGCCGAACTCGCGGTGCAGCGGGGCTATGCGGTCATCGGCGCTGACATGTCGTTTTCGGAGAGCGAGAGCGAAACGCTGGCTCAAGCCGTCGACAGTGGCAGTTATGTACAGATCGAGGCTGATATTTCGCTTGAGTCGACCTGGAATGAAGAGATCATTCGTGTCGCCGAGGAGCGCTTTGGTCGGATAGATGTGCTGGTAAATAACGCGGGGATCTCTCCGAAAACCAACGGAAAGCGCACACCGAGCAGCGAGATGACGCTCGAGGAATGGAATCGCGTCCTCACGGTGAATCTCACCGGCGTCTTTCTTGGCTGTCGATCGGTATACCCGCTCATGAAGCGCGGCGGCTTCGGCCGGATCATTAACATCTCCTCGCAGGCTGCCAGGGAAGGTGCCAGAATCGCAGGCATTCACTACGGTGCGACCAAAGCCGCTGATCTCGGTGTGACGAAGACGCTTGCTCATGAGTGGGGCGCAGACGGGATCACCGTGAATGCCATCACCCCAGGCCGGATCGTAACAGGGATGTCGGCCATGGTTTCTGACAAAGTCAACGAGCAGTTCCTTGCGGCGATTCCAATCGGCCGATTCGGCTATCCGAGCGATATCGCCGAGATAGCGCTCTTCCTCGCCTCGCCGGCGGCAGGTTTCGTGACCGGCGCCACTATCGACGTGAACGGGGGGAGCTTCATCGGCTGATGCGGCGGATTTCCAAGGCGTCGCTCAGGTTCGACGTATTTAGCTGACGTTTAACACATTTATATGTAGGATCATCAAGATAGCCCCCTTCTGGAAGGCGGGCGATGGCTCCACAAACTCTCTGGAGAAGGTAGATCAATGACGATTAACAAGAAGGGCCGCATGCTCGCCGTGTCGGCCGCAGCAGTGGTTATCGCGCTCGTGGCTGCAGGATGCAGCGGCGACGCCGAGTCAGGAAACGAACTGGGTGGGGAGCCGATCAAGATCGGCGGCGTTTTCCCGCTCACCGGCGGGGCCGCAGCCAACGGCGACTGGGCTAAGCTCGGCGCAGAAATTGCGGTACAGGAGATCAACGAAGACGGCGGCATTGACGGCCGCAAAGTCGAGTTGGTGCTCGGTGACGACGAGCTCACCCCGACCAAGTCGGTGACGGAGATGACGCGCCTCATTAACCAAGAAAAAGTTGATGTTGTCTTGGGCCCGCTCGCAAGCGACCCGGTGCTTGCAACCTTGCCGCTCATTCAGCAGAGCCAGACGCCGAGTGTCATGGGCGCTGGCAGCGAGAAGGTCACTCCTGAGATCGCTCCGTACAGCTTCTCGTGGACGATGAACGCGTCGACACAGGCCACCGAGATGGTCAACGCTGCGATCGCGCAGGGTGCCAAGAGCGTCGCTATCCTCAACGATGCCGGTACGCAGGGGCGCACGGCTGCCGCGGCGATGATTAAGCGCATCGAAGAGGCAGGGCTCACCCTCACCGGCGAGCAAGAGATGACGATCGACAACACCGACCTCACTCCTCAGCTGCTGAGCCTACGCGGGGGGAGCCCCGACGCAGTTTTGCTGTTTCCTGTGACCGCCACCGACACCGGGCGCGTGCTGCAGCAGCTCGATCAGCTCGGCTGGGATGTCCCCGTGGTCGGCAGCTATGGTACGACCTTCGCTGACGCCGTCAAGAAGATCGCGGGCGAGGACGCCTACAAGAACACGACCGCCGTTACTTTCGCATCCTTCAGTGCGTGCAGCGCCGATACGGTGCCAGAGACGACTGCCTCCTTCGTGGAGCGAGTGAACGCCTTCGATGAGAAGCGCGCTTCGACGGCAGCCTTCGACGGTGTGGCTCAGACCTACGACGCCGTGTACTTGATGAAAGCTGCTATCGAGGCCACAGGCGGAACCGATGCGCAGAAGATCTCGGAGTGGATCATCTCTGGTGGGGCAGACTGGGCACTGGGCAGCAGCCTCGTGAACCAGTCGATCTCGCCCTCAACGACATCGCACTTCCTGTACGGTCCGGACGCGCTCGCGCTCGTCGACCCGGGCACCCAGGTCGCTCCCTCGATCTTCCAACGCGTGGACTGCTGACGATCGGGATACGAAAGGGAAAATGCTATGGGTGAACTAGCGATTATCCTCATTCGAGGCGTGGGATCAGGCGCTGTCTTCACGCTCGTCGCGATGAGTTTGAACATTGTGTTCAATGCAAGCGGGATTCTAAATTTCGCCCAAGGGCATCTGCTCGTTCTTGCAGGTGTGCTGTCGTTCCTGTTCTACCCGGCTGGAGGATCAGTCGGCACGTGGATCGTTGCTTTGATCCTCGTCTCGGTTCTTACCGCGGCCATCACCGCCTTCCAGGGCTGGCTGGTCCTCCTCCCTCTTCGTTCATCCGTTGAACAGCATTCGTGGATCGTCACGACCCTGGCCTCATCGGTGATCCTTGGGGCGCTGATCACTCTCACAATGGGGCCAAACGCTCTCGACGTAAAAAACCCGTTCGGCTCGCTGCAGGTTGCGGGCACGGACATTCCCTACGTGTACATCGGGCTCATCGTTCTCACGATCGTGATCTATCTCGCGGTGCGCTGGTTCCAAAGGTCAGCGCTGATCGGACTCGCGTTGAACGCACTGTCACAAGATCTTGATGCCTCCCGCGCGGCGGGTGGGTCAACCCGCAAGCTTCAGGTTCTCGCGTTCGGTATCTCGGGCCTAATGATGGGTCTTACGGGCATTCTCGGCGCGTCGGTCATTGGCATCTCTGAAGCTAACGCGTTGAACTACCTGGTGTTCGGCTTCATCGTGGCGATCGTTGGTGGACTTGGAAACAACACCGGCGCCCTCATCGCAGGACCGATTTTCGGTGTGCTGCTGATGCTGGTCACGTTCTACCTCGGTAACAAGTGGCAAATCCCCCTCGCACTGGGAGTCATGATCGTCGTCCTGATGCTGAGGCCCCGAGGTATTTTTGGCCATGTTCACGCGAGAAGGGTGTAACCGCAATGACTTCTGTGGAACAGTCGAAGAAGGCAGTCGTGGAAACCAACGCTCGACGCTGGGTGCGGCCGCAGCTTCGCAAAGAACTTGTCATCAGTGCGGTACTCGTTATCGCTTTGACGCTCGTTCCCGCGCTGTCGGGGAATGTTTATTGGACGCAGATCGTTCTGCTTGCCAGTCTCTATCTGATCGCTGCGACGGGGCTGAATCTGCTCCGTTCAGAGGCGGGACAGATGTCGTTTGGGCAGGGAGCCGTCTTCGGAGCGGCTGCGTATGCCACGGCCATGGCATCCGGCCTTCACGGGCTCCCGTTCTGGCTCGGCGCGCTCATTGGGTTCGCGGTCGGTGTGATCGTTGGCGGATTGTTGGCGCTGCCATCGCTACGTGTGCAGGGCTACTACCTGGGATTTGTGACTCTCGCGGGGGCACTCGCTTTCCCGCAGTTACTGTACATCTTCGATGAGCAGACCAGCGCCCTGACTGGCATCACCGTTGCCGTACCCGAGCTGACAAAGACGGCTTTTGGTTCGGTGAGTTGGCTGACGCTGATCATCATGGTTGTCACGTGTCTCTCCCTGGCTTTCTACGGCGTGTTCCGCTCAAGTCGACTCAGTCGTCAGATGCGAGTTGCTGGTGCGAGCCCTGAGACCGCTGTCACCCTGGGATTGCGTCCGGGCAGGCTGCGCATCTCCGCGTTCATTATCGCGTCGGTGCTTACCTCGATCGCAGGCGTTCTTTACATTCCGCTCATCCAGTATGTCGCCCCGAGTTCCTTCCTGCTGTCGTTCTCGGTGCTGCTGTACTTCATTGTCGTCATCGGTGGGCCCGGGTCGATTCTTGGCCCTCTCATCGGTGTCGCGCTTCTCTACGTCGTGCCCAACGCGGCGCTGGCTGGCGCAGGCGAATATCGACTGCTGATCTACGGTGTGATCGCGTTCCTTGCGATGTTCCTGATGCCTGAAGGCGTTGTCGGTAGCATTCGCGAGTTCTTTGACAAGCGGCGCAATCGCAACCGGCCACAGTCGAACATCTCGCTTGCTCCGATTCTGGAATGTGCGCCGCAGCTGAAACACTCGGAGTCGTCCTCCGCGAAGTTGCCGAACCAACCGATTCTCGATATCGAAGACGTCAGTAAGCGCTTTGGCGCAGTAGCTGCCATCGACGATATGACCCTTCAGGTTTCGCCCGGGCACATCTACGGAATCGTTGGTCCGAACGGCTCTGGCAAGACAAGCCTGCTGAACGCCATCTCGGGGCTTGTTAGCGTCGATGAAGGCACCATTCTCTTCAAGGGAACGGACGTAACGAAGTCGCCTGCATCGAAGCGAGCACGACTTGGCATGGCACGCACCTTCCAGGCGCCTCGCGTGCTTGATGACCTCTCCGTGTGGGAGAACCTTGAGCTCGGCGACCGGAACGCATCGGAGCCCATCTGGCTGACCGAGGCGCTCGACGAAGTCAAGGTGGAGTGGGACCAGATTCCGGCGTCGCAGCTTCCGCACGCACAGAAGCGTTTTCTTGAGATCATCCGAGTCATGCGTCAAGGGCCGTCCTTGCTGGTGTTGGATGAGCCCGCGTCAGGTCTGTCGATTGCTGAACGGTCAGAATTTAGAGAACTGTTGCGCGGTCTTGTCAGTTCGACGGGCGCAACCGTGATCCTGGTCGAGCACGATCTCGAACTGGTATGGCAGATCGCCGATGAGATTTCGGTGGTTGACACCGGAAAGATTGTTCTCAGTGGCACGCCCTCAGAGTTGCGGAACCACTCGATCATCAGCCATCTCTTTACGGGAGTTTAGAATGCTCAAAGTTGAGAACGTGACCGCCGGGTATGGCGCGATTCCGGTGATCCAAGGCGTGAACTTCGAGATCAACCCAGGAGAAATCGTTCTGCTGTTGGGGCCGAACGGGGCGGGAAAAAGCACGCTTCTGAAGACGATCGCAGGGTTTAACACACCGCAAGAGGGTGCGATTTCTCTGGAAGGGGAGAATCTTGTGGGTCTAAAGCCCGAGAGGATCGCACGCCGTGGGGTGCGACTGGTCCTTGAAGGGCACCGGGTTTTCCCGGAGCTCTCGGTCGAAGACAACATTCGGTTGGGGCAGCTGGCGCTCCCACGCTCGCGCCGTTTGTCGCTGACGGAAGTGTACGAGCGCTCCTACGAGGTGTTTCCCATCCTCGGAACGAAACGGAGAGACCAGGCCCAGAGCCTCTCAGGCGGACAGCAGCAGATGCTCGCTCTTGTTCAGGCCTGGACTGCTCAACCGAAGTTTCTGTTGTGCGATGAGCCTTCTCTGGGTCTTGCCCAGTCACTTATGCCCGAGATCTTCGCGTTCCTCAGGGCGCGGGCTGACGAAGGCATGGGCGTTGTGCTCGTGGAGCAACTTGTCGAACACCCGCTGGCTGTCGCGGACAGGGTAGCGATCTTCAAGCGTGGGGCAATCGCCGTGGAAGGCCCGGCGTCTCAATTCTCTCATCCCGAGGATCTCGCGAAGCTTCTCATCGGAGAGGGCGACGCGTGAGTGACTCTAGGCTCGCCGACGAGCTGTCGATACGCAATGTGCTCGCCAAGATGGCGCAGCTCGCCGATGCTGAGGACGATCTGGCGGCATACCGAGAGCTATTCGCTGAAGACGGGTCATGGACTCTCCGTGCTTCGCCCAGCGCTACGAGTCAGGATTCTGTGACGCACGTGGGGCGTGATGCGATCGTCGGCGCCGCGCTCGAACGGCGGCGCACTGGTGGGCAAGGGCCAGGGTCGAACGTCATGCACGATGTAACGACGATTGCCGTCGAGTTTGAAACAGACGATTTGGCGCACTCCATCGCATATTTCAAGCTCTTCAGTCATGCCAACGAGACCCCGCAGGTGCGGGCGATGGGTCGCTATCTCGATACCTTCGTGCGAGGCGCGGCAGGCTGGCAAATTTCCGAACGGATCATTGCTCCGGCCTGACCGTCTTCGAAGAGGCGTGCGGGGAGGGGCGATCACTTCACGAGAAAGGACGCGCAACTCTCATGAGAGCTATCACTCAGCAGGTTGCCGGTGGGCCGGAGACGCTTAGGTGGGGCACTGCCCACGATCCGGTCCCGGGCGACAATGACGTACTCATCCGAGTGTACGCAACGGCGTTTAACCCTGCGGATGTCGCGGTGCGCAATGGCCTCTATCTTGACGATGGCGAGCCGCCCGTCATTCTGGGTCTTGAGTGTGCGGGAGTCATCGAAGAGTTAGGTGCAGGCGTTTCGAAGTGGAAGCGCGGGGACCGCGTGTGTGCTCTGCTGAACTTTGGTGGGTACGCCGAGCTCGTCGCGGTACCGGAGACGATGGTGCTGCCTCTGCCAGAGCACCTCTCTTTCGTTGAAGGTGCTGCACTGCCGGAGGCGCTATGCACCGTATGGTCGAACTGGCTGTTAGGAAACCCTCCGGAACTTGTGCGCACGTGCCTGATTCACGGTGGTTCAGGCGGAGTGGGATCGATCGCTATTCAGGTTGCCAAGTCCCGCGGGTACAGGGTGTTTGCAACGGCGGGCTCCGTCGAGGGGCTTGAGCTGACACGCAGACTCGGCGCTGATTATGCGATTTCCTATCGTGATCAGGATTTCGTTGCCGAGGTGTTGGCACATACCGATGATGTCGGTGTCGACGTGATTCTCGATACCCAGGGCGGTTCGTACTTCGACCGGAACGTGCGGGCGCTGCGAAACGACGGGCATCTGGCATTGATCGGAGTTCAAGGGGGAGCAAAGGCCGAGATCGACCTCCTGCAGCTGATGCGTAAACGCGTCATCGTCAGTGCAACGACACTGAAATCGCGACCAACCTACGGTCCGCACTCCAAGAGCCAGATCGTGCGTCGTGTGCGTTCTGATGTGTGGGGTGCGGTCGTGGCTGGCGGTATTGTGCCGCAGGTCGGCATGGCAAGAGATATTGCAGATGCGGCATCTGTACATCGCGACTATGCAGAGGGGCGATTGCCCTCGGGAAAGACGGTGCTCAGAGTGATTGCGGATTGACCGCGCTGGGGAGTACCGGATCATTCTGAAGGTTCTCTTCATGGATGAACGCGCGGTACGCGACCAAATGGGTATGCATCGCGCGACTTGCCCCTTCGGCGTCGCCTGCGACGACCCGTTCTGCGATCTTGACGTGCGAGAGGTGGGTGTCGCGCTGGTGGCCGTCGACGATGTGATCGTGGCGGAAATGCAGGCTCAGGGCGACGTGCATTGATTTCTGCGCGAGGTGGAAAAACTCGTTTCCGCAGATTAGGGAGAGCTCGTCGTGGAAGTCTGCGGTCGATTCCACTGTGACATGGCCCTCCGCGAGCTTCAAAAGCTGATCCTTCTGCTCGACAGTCGCGTTGACAGCGGCCAACTCGGCGATCTTCGGCTCAATCGTCAAGCGATATTCGGCAAAGTCACCCAATGTGGGGCCGTTAATGCGCAGTAGCATTGCCACCGCTTGGCTGACCTGATCGACATCGGGATGGCTCACGAAGCTGCCACCGCTAGGGCCACGTTTGGAGCGCACGAGGCCATCGCGTTCGAGGATCCGCAACGCTTCACGAATCGTCACACGCCCGAGCTCAAACTCTTCGGCAAGTTCGAGTTCCGATGGCAGACGGGTTCCGACCGGAAGCCCTTCTTCGAGGATGCGTCTGCGGATCTCGTTGACAACCAGATCAGACGCTTTGGGTAGCGGACTGCGCGCTCGCGGTCGCATACTCACTCCTCCAGGGCGATGACAGTCGGAATCATGCCTATGATCCCTATCATAACGGTAGTTCTTCTCAATCTTCGGCATTCACCTCCGTAAGCTGTGAGTCGAGGTGACCACACAGGACCGCTCTCCAAGCGAAAACGGCCGTGCTAAGCGACGCGTGGCGATCCACGATGCCCAATTGGGGCCTCGTGGATCGCCTTCGTCGGATGCGCCATCTTTCGCAGTGGAGTTAGGCTCACCTTTGCTCGCCGGTAGCTCGAGGAGTGTCCCGCGATAAATCTCAGGACGCTCTCGAGAGTGATACTCGTCTCTCCGCAAGCGAGCCGACGCGGTATCGAACTCGAGGAGTCTCGGGACTAAAACTCAAACCAAACGGTCGTGTCGGTGGGCACGGATGCGCCGTCGAGCGGCTGGCTCGAAAGCACAACCTTGGCTCCCTCGGGTAGCGCAACAGCGTCATTGCCGAGGTTCGCAATCACGTGCAGGTCGCCGCGGCGGAAGGCGACAGCATCTGCCGGTGCTTCTTCCCACACGAGCGAACCGGTGCCGAGCGAACGCGCCTTGCGCTCGCGGAGCAGCTGCTTGTACAGCTCAAGCGACGAGCCTTCAACGCCGTCTTCGACAGAGCGAGCGTACTGACCCCAGTCGCTCGGCTGCGGGAGCCACGATTCGCCCGTCGGGCTGAAGCCGTAGGCGGGCTTGTTGGGTTCCCAAGGAAGCGGCACGCGGCATCCGTCGCGGCCGTAACGTTCGCCGTTCGTGCGGAAGTACGCGGGGTCTTGGCGAGCCTCGTCGGGCACGTTGATGTCTTCGGGCAGGCCGAGTTCTTCACCCTGGTAGATGTAGCTCGAACCCGGCAGCGAAAGCATAAGGGTGGTCGCGGCGCGGCCACGTGCGGCGCTGACCTCGGGCGAAAGCGGGCGCGCCTTCGACTTGGGGCCGATGCCGTGATCCTGCGGCGTCTTCTCGGTCAGCGAGAGGCGCGTGACGTGGCGGATGACGTCGTGGTTCGAGAGTACCCAGGTGCTCGGCGCGCCAACCTTGCCGAACTCATCGAGTGACTCGTGAATGACCTGCTTGAGCGCATCCGTATCCCACGGCGTAGTGAGGTAACCGAAGTTGAACGCCTGGTGCATCTCGTCGGGGCGCACCCACTGCGCGGTCAGCTCAGTCGTGGGGAGCCAGGCCTCGGCACACAGCACGCGGTCACCCTCGTACTCGGCGAGCACCTTGTGCCAGTCGCGGTAGATCTCGTGCACGCCCTCCTGGCCCCAGTACGGAGCGAGGTCGGCGTGGCTGCCCATCGACTGCTCACCCGGGCCATCGGCGAGGTCGGGCAGGCCATCTTCTTTCACGAGGCCATGCGCAACATCGACGCGGAAGCCATCAGCGCCACGGTCGAGCCAGAAGCGCAGCACACCGCGGAACTCCTCTTGCACCTCGGGGTTCGACCAGTCAAAGTCGGGCTGGCTCGAGTCGAACAGGTGCAGGTACCACTGGCCGGGCGTGCCGTCGGCGTTGGTCGTGCGGGTCCAGGCCGGGCCGCCGAAAACGCTCTCCCAGTTGTTGGGGGCCTCGTCACCGTTCTCGCCCTTGCCATCGCGGAAGATGTACCGCGCACGCTCGGGGCTCCCCGGCTCGGCAGCGAGCGCCGCCTGGAACCATTCGTGCTGGTCGCTTGAGTGGTTAGGAACGAGGTCAACAATGACGCGGATGCCGCGATCGTGCGCCGCCTTCAACATCTCGTCGAAGTCCGCGAGCGTGCCGAAAATGGGGTCAACATCGCGGTAGTTCGCAACGTCGTAGCCGGCGTCCTTCTGCGGGCTCGTCATGAAGGGGCTCAGCCAGATCGCGTCGATGCCGAGGTCTTGCAGGGAATCCATGCGGCTCGTAATACCCGGCAGGTCGCCGATGCCGTCGCCCGAAGCATCCGCGAAGGAACGGGGGTAAATCTGATAGATGACGGCGCTGCGCCACCATTCGTTTCCGGGGGCTGCGTGCTGTTCTTCACCGGGGAGTGCGACGGATTTCTGCATTCCTTAAGCCTAAGGCGTGCAGAGCGAAGTGGATGCAGCGGGGCTTGCCAAACGTTGTGGTGGGTTCGGGGGCGCGGGCGGGCGTGTTCCGTCACGCTCGCAGTCCCCAGACGGCCGAGTACGGCCGTCTCCCGCCAGTCCCGATGCCTGCAAGCGTGACGGAACACGCCCGCCCGCTCAGGCGCCACGGAGCACATCCGCCCGCTCGGGTGAGACGGGCCGAGCCGATCACTGAGCGAGCGAAACGAGAAGAACCAGAGCCCGTCGCTGAGCGAGCCGTAGGCGAGACGAAGTGCCCGGCGGCTTACGCGGTCGCCGCGGCGAGGGAGTTGATCGCGCTCTGGAAGAAGCCGAGGCCGTCGGTGCCGGAGCGCATCGCGGCGGCAGTGTTGGGGCCGAAGCCGGGCTCGACAGCGTGCTCGGGGTGCGGCATGAGGCCGACAACGTTGCCCGCCTCGTTTGTGAGGCCAGCGATGTCGCGCAGCGAACCGTTGGGGTTCACACCCTGGTAGCGGAACGCGACAAGCCCCTCACCCTCGAGGCGGTCAAGTTCGCTCTCACTCGCGATGTACCCACCATCCGCGTTCTTGAGCGGAATGATGATCTCTTGACCCTGCTCGTACGTGTTCGTCCAGGCTGTGTTGGTGTTCTCAACAACAAGGCGCTGATCGCGGCGAACAAAGTGCTGGTGGTCGTTGCGGATGAGCCCGCCGGGCAGCAAATGCGCCTCAACGAGCATCTGGAAACCGTTGCAAATACCGAGCACGGGCACGCCCTTGGCTGCGGCATCCTTGACCTCGGTCATGATGGGGCTGAGCGCAGCAATCGCCCCGGCACGTAGGTAGTCGCCGTAACTGAACCCGCCCGGCAGCACAATCGCGTCGACGCCCTCGAGGTCGTGCGAACCGTGCCACAGCGCGACCGGCTCGGCACCCGCAATCTTGATCGCGCGCTGCGCGTCGCGGTCATCAAGCGAACCGGGGAAGGTCACAACCCCAATGCGAGCGGTCACTGCTCAACCCGAACGTCAATGACGTCTTCGATAACCGAGTTGCTCAAAACATCCGCTGCCAGGCGCTTGGCATCCTCAAGAATCTCGTCGGTCACTTCGCCGTCGACCGTGAGTTCGAATCGCTTACCGATGCGCACATCCGAGTAGGTGTTGTCACCACCGCGGGTCAGCGCGCCGCGCACGGCTTTGCCTTGCGGATCGAGCAGTTCGGCTTTGGGCATGACGTCAACGACGATGACGGGCATGGGGCACCTTTCGAAAGCGGCGGGTGCTTTCAGTTTACGCGCTGCTGTGCAGGATCTCTGCCGGGCACCTTAGCCTTGGCCGCCACTCCCGAAGGGGATCATGCTGCCGTTATTGGGCTGATTGCCGGGAGGCTGGGCGATCGAGGGGGTATCGAGCGCGCCGGGCTGGGGGTCACCAGACTTGCGGGTCTTATCGCGCTTGAACATGACGTAGCCGATCATGCTGAGCGCGATCGCGATCCACAGTGGGTAGGCGAGCCAGGGGAGCCAGGCGGCATCCGTCACCAGTCCGTAAATCCAAGCGACGAGGCCCGCGAGCAGAACGGCGGATGCTCCAAACCGCGTGTGAATCCCACCTTCAGGTGCGCCGTTCTCCCGTTCCTGGGCGTCAAAAACGGTAGAACGGCGCACCCGAACGCGGAAACGGATGCTTCAGGTCACCCTTAAGACCACGAAACCGTGCAGAAACGGTCGCAACCCTGACCTGAACTAGTCGGAGAAGACCGTGTGCACGTCGCCGACGAGGGCGCGGCCGCCCAGCTCGGGAATCTCGAAGAGCGCGGCGATGCCGGCCACGGTGTAGCCGAGGTCTTCGACGAGCCCCTTCGCAGCACGAAGCGTGCCGCCCGTCGCGAGCACATCGTCGACGAGCAGGAAGCGTGTGCCCTTGGGGAGGTCGGCGTGCATGTCGATTGCTGCTGTGCCGTACTCGAGCGCGTACTCGGCGCGGCCTGCCGGCAGCGGGAGTTTGCCGGCCTTGCGAATCGGCACGGTGCCGGTTCCCGAAGCGATTGCGGCAGCGCCAGAGAGCAAGAAACCGCGCGCCTCGATGCCCGCGACCACGTCAAACTGCCCGAGGAATGGTTCGATCAAAGCATCCGTTGTTGCCCGAAAGGCTGCGGCATCAGCGAGCAGCGGCGTGATGTCGCGAAACAGCACACCCTGGATCGGATAGTTCGGAACCTCGCGGATGAGCGAATGGGCGCGTTCGAGTTCGGTCTGCTGAGTCACCCACTTAGGCTAGCGGCATCCGCTTTGGAGGGATACTATGGGAGCGGTTCCACAACACCTAGACAGCGCAACACAGATGGGTACAACGACGTGACCACGACACGCACATTTCCTGAGGGCTTCCTCTTTGGGGCGGCAACGGCCGCCTACCAGATCGAGGGTGCAGCCTTCGAAGACGGCCGGACCGCGTCGATTTGGGATACCTTCTCGCGCGTCCCGGGTGCTGTCGCGAACGGCGACACGGGTGACGTCGCGTGCGACCACTACCACCGCTCGGCCGACGATGTGCAGCTCATGAAGCGGCTCGGCCTTGAGACCTACCGCTTCTCAACCTCGTGGGCGCGCGTGTGCCCCGACGGCGGCCCCGTCAACCGCAAGGGCATCGACTTCTACAGCCGCCTCGTCGACCAGCTGCTTGAGGCCGACATCCTGCCGTGGCTCACGCTGTACCACTGGGATATGCCGCAGGCTCTTGAAGACCGAGGCGGATGGACGAGCCGCGAGACGACCGACCGCTTCCTTGACTACGCCGGTGCCGTGCACGACGCGCTCGGCGATCGCGTGACAAAGTGGACGACCCTCAACGAGCCGTGGTGCTCGAGCTGGCTCTCCTACACGGGCGGCGAGCACGCCCCCGGTCGCCAGAGCATGCGCGACGGCCTCCTCGCAGCGCACCACCTGCTGCTCGCGCACGGCAAGACGATCGAAGAGTTGCGCCGCCGCGATGCGAGCCTCGACCTCGGCATCACGCTCAACCTCACGGTCGCTGACCCGGCTGACGCATCCGATGAACGTGATGTCAACGCTGCCCGCAAGATCGACGGCCAGTTCAACCGCTGGTTCCTCGACCCCGTTTTCAAGGGTGCTTACCCGCAAGACATCGTGCGCGACTTCACCGAGGTCGACCCCGCCGCGATGCAGGAGTGGTCGGATGCCGTACAGCCGGGCGACCTCGAAACGATCCAGTCACCGCTCGACTTCTTCGGCGTCAACTACTACCACGGTGAACTGCTCGCGGGCACGCCCAAGCAGGCGCCCTCGCCCGCTGTGACAGGCCCCGCGATCACGCGCCCGACGTCGAGCCCCTTCCCCGACCAGCGCGATGTGTAC
The DNA here is from genome assembly GCA_964400205.1 of uncultured Microbacterium sp. Lineage (GTDB taxonomy): Bacteria > Actinomycetota > Actinomycetes > Actinomycetales > Microbacteriaceae > Microbacterium. The sequence continues at coordinate 68,174 of CAYNTU010000001.1, read as the reverse complement.
TGGGTCGAACGAGGCCTCCTGCGCACGGCGCAGGGCTGGGAGATCCAGCCCGAGGGCCTCACGCGACTGCTCGACCGGTGCGGTGCCGACTATGCGACGGGCATCCCCATCTACGTGACCGAGAACGGCGCTGCCTTCAACGATGTTGTCGAGGGCGGCAGCGTTCCGGATGCCGACCGCACGGCGTTCGTCAAGGCGCACCTCGGCGCCGTGCTCGACTCGATTGAACACGGCACGAATGTCGACGGATTCTTCTACTGGTCGCTCATGGACAACTACGAGTGGGCCTGGGGCTACGACAAGCGTTTCGGTATCGTGCGCGTCGATTTCGACACGCAGGAACGTCTCGTGAAAGACTCAGGGCACGCATACGCGCAGATCATTCGGGATCGCGCGCTGACACTGTAGGAGCGAGAAACATGGCGCGCGCGACAATCGACGAGGTAGCCGCTGCCGCCGGTGTGGGTCGATCGACGGTCTCGCGTGTGCTCAACGGCTCGCCCGCGGTCTCGCCCGAGGCTCGTGCGGCGGTCGAGCAGGCGATCGCTGACCTCAACTATGCGCCCTCGCGCGCGGCTCGGTCGCTCGCTCTCAAGCATGCTCACGCGCTCGCACTTATCGTGCCGGAAGATCTCGAGCGCTTCTTCGGTGACCCCTTTTTCGCCGAGGTCATGACTGGAATCACGCGCCGCTTGCAAGAGAGCGACTACGTGCTCAACCTCATGGTGGCCTCGGGGCCAGCGGATGGCGCTGCCGCGCGCAAGGTCTCATCCTTCGTTCGCAACGGCGGTGTTGATGGAGCATTCGTCATCTCGCACCACACGGGCGACACCTTCCTCGAACAGATCGCCAAGGCCATTCCCGTCGTTTTCGGTGGTCGGCCGGATCCGCTTGAGGCGGATGCATCCGTGTACTTTGTCGACGTCGACAACGAAGAGGGCGCGTACCGCGCGACGCAGCAGCTTATCGACACGGGGCGCACACGCATTGCGACCATCACGGGGCCGCAGAACATGACGGCTGCGCAAGAGCGCCTTGATGGGTTCCGGCGCGCGCTCGCGGGTGCGGGGCTTGAGCCCGCCGCGATCGTGGCGGGGGATTACTCGGCCGCGAGTGGTGCGGATGCCGCGCGCGAACTCCTCGCCTCGGGCGCCTCGTTCGATGCGATCTTCATCGCGAACGACCTCATGGCGATCGCGGCGATACGCGTGCTGCAGGCGGCGGGGCTCTCGATCCCGGGCGACGTCGCGATCGTCGGATTCGACGACGCGGCCATTGCGGCGCAGGCCGAACCTGCCCTGACGACTGTGCGCCAGCCGCTGCGCTCGCAGGGCGAAGCGATGGCCGATGTCATGTTGCGGGCGCTCGCCGGCGAGCATCCGCCCGCCGAAACGATTCTGCCGACGTCGCTTATTGTCCGCGAAACCGCCTAACCTCCTCGCCCAGGTGCGGCTAACTACGGTCTGTGCGCCCGTTTTTCGTAGATAGCCGCACCCGAGCGAAAAGACACCTGCTCCAAGTGCGGCTAACTACCGTCTGCGAGGCAGTTTTGTCGTAGTTGGCCGCACCTGGGTGCAAGGGGGAGGGGTTAGCGGATGCCGTCGAGCGGCTGCTCGCCGCCCAGCGCGCCGATGTTCGTGAGCGGGCCGCCGTCATCCGCACCCGTGTTGCGCCAGCGAGCGATCGCGTTGCCGAGGTGATAGATGATGAGCGCTGCCGCCGTCGCGAGCACGATCGCGCCGAAGCTGAAGCCGCCCGGGTTCCACGCGAAGCCCGCGATCGCAATGACGAACGAAACCGCGACCGTGTACTGGTTGACGGGGCGCGAGAAGTCGACCTGGTTGTCGACCCAGATCTTGATGCCGATGACGCCAATGAGGCCGTAAAGCGCGGTCGTGACACCGCCGAGCACACCGGCCGGAATCGTGTTGATCGCGGCCGCGAACTTGGGCGAGAAGGCAAGCAGCGTCGCCGCGATACCGGCAACCCAGTAGGCGGCCGTCGAGTACACGCGAGTTGCAGCCATGACGCCGATGTTTTCGCCGTAGGTCGTCGTGCCCGAACCGCCGAAGGCGCCAGCGAGCGTTGTCGCGATGCCGTCGGCGGTCAGCGCGCGGCCCGTGTGCTCGTTGATCGTCTTGTCGTTCGTCATGGTCGCGACACCGCGCACGTGGCCGACGTTCTCGGCGATGAGCACGAGCACGACGGGCAAGAACATCGGTACGAGCGCCCAGGCTTGCGGGCTCCAGAAGGCGGCGAGATGGAAGTCAGGAAGACCGATCGCGGGGGCGGACGCAATTGCGTCGAAATTCACTTCACCGCGCAGCGCCGCAAACGCGTAGCCGATGATGACGCCGAGGAAGATCGAGATGCGGCCGAGGAACCCGCGGAACAGCACGGCGCACAGGAAAACCGCCGCGAGCGTCACGGTTGCCGTGAGCGGCTGCACTTTGAAGTTGTTCCACGCGGCCGGCGCAAGGTTGAAGCCGATGAGGGCGACGATGGCACCGGCAACGACGGGCGGCATGAGCCGTTCGATCCAGCCCGTGCCGAACTTCTCAACGAGCACGCCAACGCCCGCGAGGAGCACACCGGCAACGAGCACACCGAGGCAGGCTTGCGCAATCTGGGCGGGCGAGTCCAGCGGATTACCGCCGTTGAGGGCGACGATCGGCGCAATGAACGCGAACGACGAACCGAGGTAGCTGGGCAGCTTGTTCTTCGTGAGCACGAGGAAGAGCAGTGTGCCGAGCCCCGAGAACAGCAGGGTCGTCGAGACGGGGAAGCCCGTCAAAAGTGGCACAAGGAACGTCGCACCAAACATGGCGATGACGTGCTGGATACCGATCGCTATTGTCGCGGGCCAGCCTAGGCGTTCGTTTGGGGCGACAACAGCGCCGGGTGCGACGGATCTTCCGTCACCATGCACAGACCACATACAACTCCTCGAGAAGAAAACGGATGCTTTCCGCTCACACTAGCGATGCACTGTGCCTAACACACTGCTTAGGTCGCGCAACACGCCCTCAAATCGCCGGTTTGAGGGCGTGTTGCGCGACAGGAAAGGCGCTTAGGCGCCGAGGCGGGCGATGAGTTCGGCGTACTTCGCGGCGGTTTGTTCGACGACATCCGCTGGCAGGGTTGGCGGGGTGCCCGTCTTGTTCCAATTGGCCGAGAGCCAATCGCGCACGAACTGCTTGTCGAAGCTCGCCATACGCGCCTCGGGTGTCTCGCCCGTCTGCCAGGCGGCGGCGTCCCAGTAGCGCGATGAATCGCTCGTGAGCACCTCGTCGGCTACGCGCAGTACGCCATCGCGATCGATGCCGAACTCGAACTTCGTGTCAGCCAGAATGAGCCCGTGCTGCTCAGCGAGAGCGGATGCCTCCGTATACAGCTTGAGCGAGGCCGCCCGCAGCTCTTCAGCCCGCTCGGCGCCAACCAAAGAAACCGTCTGCTCGAAGGTGATGTTCTCGTCGTGCTCACCGTTGGGCGCCTTGTAGGCGGGCGTGAAGATGGGCTCGGGGAGCTTGTCGCCGTTGGAAAGCCCCGCCGGCAGCGCGACGCCGCACACCGTGCCATCCGTTTGGTACTCGACCCATCCAGAGCCCGTCAGATAGCCGCGCACAACACACTCGATCGGCAGCATTTCGAGGTTCTGCGCGATCATGGCGCGGTCGGCCACGGCGGCGGGCATGTCGGATTCGTCGGCCAGATGGTTGGGGAAATCAAGCTGCTCGAACCACCAGCGCGAAAGCCGCGTGAGCAGTGCGCCCTTGCCCGGAATCGCGGGGTCGAGCGCAAAGTCGAAGGCGCTGATGCGGTCGCTCGCAACGACGAGCAGGTGATCATCGGCCTCATCAAGGGGCACATAGAGGTCGCGCACCTTGCCGCTGTAGATGTGGCGCCAGCCCGGCAGCTCGAGCGCACTCATGAGGCGACCTGGGCTGCGATGTCGTGGCGGTAGTGCGAGCCCTCGAGCGAGATTTTGCCGAGCGCCTCGTACGCCGCTTCACGCGCTTGAGCGAACGACGAGCCCGTTGCGACGACGTTGATGACGCGCCCGCCCGTCGCCGTATATTCGTCGGCTTCAACGGAGGTCGCGGCGTGCGCCAAGTGCACCCCTGCAACGGATGCCGCCTCGGCCAAGCCTCGCAAAGCGCGCCCCGTCACGGGCGACTCGGGGTAGCCCTCGCTCGCGAGCACGACCGTAATGGCAACCGTGTCGGGGTCGAAAGTCGGTGCCGGAACCGAATCGAGCGAGCCATTCGCCGCAGCGAGCAGGAGCTCGGAAAGCGGCGAGGTCAGCCGGGGGAGCACAACCTGCGTCTCAGGGTCCCCGAAACGTGCGTTGAACTCGATGACGCGGATGCCGGCATCCGTCAAAATCAGGCCTGCATACAGCAGCCCAACGAACGGCGTGCCCTCGGCGGCAAGCTGATCGATGACGGGCTGGGCGACCGTTCGGGTAACTTCGTCGACAAACGCCTCTTCAGAGCCAAAGCGCTCGGCGAGCCACGGCAGCGGCGAATACGCACCCATGCCGCCCGTGTTGGGCCCCTCGTTGTTGTCGTAGGCGCGCTTGAAATCCTGCGCGGGCGAAAGTGCGCGAACGCGCGAGCCATCCGAAACGAAGAAGAGTGAGACCTCGGGGCCGCTCAAGAACTCTTCGACGAGGACGGGCAGATACTGTTCTGCGTGCGCGAGCGCGGCGTCGCGATCATCCGTCACGATGACGCCCTTGCCCGCGGCGAGCCCATCCGCTTTGACGACGAACTGTGCGCCAAAGCGATCGAGCGCTGTCTCGACGTCCGGCAGGGAATCCGCGCGCACTGCCTGGCCCGTCGGCACCCCCGCGGCATCCATGATGTGCTTGGCGAAGGCTTTCGAACCCTCGAGCTTCGCGGCATCCGCCGAAGGCCCAAAAACGGGAATCGACCGTGCGCGCAAGACATCGGCGACACCCGCGACGAGGGGGGCTTCGGGCCCGATGATGACGAGCTCAACCTCGTGGGCCGCAGCAAAGCGAGCGACCGCCTCGCCATCGAGCATGTCAAGTTCGACAGGTTCAGTGTCGGCGGCGATGCCCGCATTGCCGGGCGCAGAGTAAATCGTGTGCCCTGCACCCTCAGCCAGCAGTGCGTGAACAATGGCGTGCTCGCGAGCGCCCGAGCCGAGAACGAGAATCTTCACACCCCCAGCCTAGGCGGCAGGCTTCTCAGAATCGTCCTTCGCCGCTACGATTTCAGCAGGCGCAATGGTGCGCCGCACACACAAAGGGGATGACATGAGCAAAGCAGATGAAATGACCGCGGCACTCGGCGGCGCAACGACGCCCGACGACACGAGCCGCCCGCTGTACGGCGCAAGTTTCGGCCAGGCCGTCGCTCGCTTCTTCAAGCGGTACGTGCAATTCCACGGGCGCTCGTCGCGTAGCGAGTTCTGGTGGGTTCAGCTCATGTTCTTTGGTGTGAGCCTCATCTTCAGCGCGCTCTCGGCCTCGTGGTACCCCGAGGTGCTCAACGCCATGGTCACGGGCGACCCCGCGCAGATCGCTGCCGCAACCGCGCTCATCCCGGGGTGGTACACAACGCTCACGACGATCTGGGGTCTTGCCACAATCATCCCGTCGCTCGCCTTGATCTGGCGTCGCCTGCACGACAGCAACCTCGCTGGCCCGTGGTACTTCCTCATCTTTGTGCCCGTCGCGGGTGCCCTCGCGCTGCTCGTCTTCATGCTGCGTGACTCGCGCCCCGAAGGCCGTCGCTTCGACCGCGCGTAATTGCACACCACAAGAAAAATGAGTTTCAGCCTGTCGCAGCTCGACGGGGCCACCTTGCCGAGCGATCTCGAACGCCCGCTCTACGGTGCGACGTTTGGGCAGGCGGTCACACGCCTGTTCAAACGGTACGCACACTTTCACGGGCGCTCTTCGCGGAGCGAGTTCTGGTGGGCACAACTATTCATCTGGCCCGTGCGCGTCGCCTCGGGTGCCGCACTGCTGTGGGGTTTCCTCTTGCCGTCGCACTTCGTTGCCATGAACGGTGTGAGCTCGGAGCCGGTCAGCGTCTCGACCCTGGCCTGGATCGTGCTCGGTGTCATTGCCGTGCTCAACCTCGCGCTCAACATCCCCGATATTGCGCTGTACTGGCGGCGCCTGCACGACGGCGTGTAACTTCGGAACCCATGCCCATCACATCGGATGCCGGGAGGCAAGCGCTCGACGCGGTTGCTGCTGCCCGCGCATCCGATGGGGCTCCGAGCCGTACGGATGTCGCAACCTCGGTGCGCTACCTGCTGCAGCTGTTGAGCGAAAAGGCGCCCGGCAAGACGGTCGAGGTGCGCGTGCCGCCCTTCGGTGCCGTGCAGGTTGTCGATGGCCCGCGGCACACGCGCGGCACCCCGGCGAACGTCGTGGAGGTCGCGCCCCTCGACTTCATCGACCTCGCACTTGGCTTCGAATCGTGGGCGGATGCCGCTGCGCGCGGCGCCATTTCAGCCTCCGGCACGCGCGCCGACCTCTCGACCCTGTTGCCGGTTCGACCCTAGCCGGGAACTCAGCATCCGCGCATTTCAAGGAGAGATGCGCAGCTCAGGGAGACACTTTCGCGCGAAACGACTCCCAGAATCGCACTGATCTCCTGGAGTTCAGGCCTCACTCGTTCGTGTCGAAGACTGCGAGAGTGTGGTCGTCGCCGTCGCGCGGGCTGCCTCGCCCGTCGGTGTTGTTCGTCACGATCCAGAGTGCACCATCGGGGGCCACGACGGCGTCGCGCAGCCGGCCGTACTCGCCGACGAAATGTTCGGTCGAGGTGCTGAGATCGGCGAGTGGCACCTCGCGCAGCCGCTCGCCGCGCAGGTTTGCGATGTAGATGCTCGTGCCGGCCACCGCGATGCCACTGGGGCTTGCGTCGTCTGGTGCCCACTGCTGCACGGGGTCTATGAAGCCTTCCTGCTGCCCGACACCCTCAACGAGCGGCCAGCCGTAGTTACCGCCGCGCTCAATGACGTTCAGTTCATCCCAGGAGTTCTGCCCTCGCCGAAGAACGCGATCGACCACGGCACATCGAGACCACTTGCGATCGTGCCGAGCTGTGCTTGTGGCGCATCCGCTGTTGGCTGCGGCGTCGAAGGTTCGGATGTTTCGACCATCAGCGCGGGCGAAACGGGTGCCGCGCTCGTCTGCTGTGCCTCGGGTGCCTGCGTCGTGCACCCCGCAAGCAGCAGCACCCCAACAGCAATCGTCGCAACCCCGCGTCTCATGCCTCCACGCTAACCGTTCCAAAAGCAGGCTCAACTGGCAATTGCCGGCGAAAAACAGCCCGAGACGGCTCGATGGACGCAATCGAGCCCGCCTTTGTTCCCGCTCTCACGCCAGCCCAGCGCCCACAGGCACGGATGCGACAATAGAGCCGTGAGTGAAACCCCGCAGGAGCACGTAACCGAAGAGACCGTCGAGGTGCAGGTGCGTCGTGCGCCCAAGGTTGGAGTCTTCCTCGTGCTGGGTGCGGCGCTCGGCTTCCTCACGGCGCTCGTGCTGACCTACGCTTTCGGCGGGCCGGGTATGGATGTTTCGGCGACTGGGTTTGAGTACTCGAAGCAGCAGGTGCTCGGCTTCCTCTCATTGTGGTGCATCCCGATAGGGGCGGGTATCTTCGGCCTCATTGCCGCGTGGCTCGACGCACGCTCGCGCAAGCGCGCAAAGACCGTGCGTGCCGAGCACGACCACGTCGTCGAAAGCTAAGCCAGTTCAGAGATCACTGGGCGGATGGCGCGGTCAAAGGCGACCGCGTCGCCGCGCAGGCCGTCGGTCACAGCGATTGTGAGCGGCCCGATCCACCACATGCCGCGCTGTGCGAAGGGCAGAACTTCCACGCGCAGCTCGAAGGATTGCGCCGGGCGGCCGCGCTCCTTCGCGACATCCGCGATCGCCGAGGCGTAGGCGCGGAACGAGCCGGGCTCGTCAAAGTGCCGCATACGAGCTGCGCGGGCAAACGAAACAGCGGCCTCAGCATAGGGCTCGACGGCCGCCCGCAACTCTTCTGCGCCCGTCGCGGGCAGCGCGAGCAGGGTGTCGTAGCCGTCGACAAGCTCGAGCGGGCCATTGGCCGAATGTGCGCGCGGTTCGACCGTCATCTTCCAGTACTCGCGCCACTGATTCTCGATAGCCTCCGAGGCCCGTTCGGCCGCCGGTGTCGCAAGGCCACGCAGTGCGGGCAGCTCAATCGGATGCCGCACCCCGAGAATTTGCCGCAGCGTGAGGGCAAGCACGATCTGGGGGCTCGCGTCTTCGCGAACCAGCCATTGCGGAGTATCGGTCGCACCCTCCATGCCTGCATCGTACGCACATGGTCGCCAGAATTGCCGTTGATTCTGCGGATGCAGAATCGTTCCCGTCGCGCAACACGCCCTTAGAACCGTGTTTTGAGGGCGTGTTGCGCGACCTGAGCAGGGGTTAGCGCAGCGAGGTGTGCTTCTTGATCGAGTGGATCGTCCACACGATGTAGATGGGGAGGCTCGCGAGCAGAGCGGGCACGAAGCCGAGGGGGATGGCCGAGACATCCGATTGCCCTGGGGCTGAGTGCAGCAACTCGGTCGCGAAGTTTGCGGTCGTGAGGTGACCCGCGGGCGTGACGCCGAAGGGAATGAGCATGATTGCCCCGAACAACACGACCTGCATGACGAGGTAGTTGAGGAACCACACGAGCACGGGGCCGCCGATGCCCAGCTTGCGGAAGCGGTCTTCCATGCCAAAGGTCACAACCCACGCGAACTGCGCAACATAGATCGCAAGCCCCACGATGACGGCAACGATCAAGAGCGTCGTTTGCAGCCCGCTCAGGCTGCCGAAGAAACCCATGACCGTTGACCACCAGGTCGAGACGCTCGCCCCGTTTGCGACCGCGATCGCGAGCATGAGCACCATGCCGAGCGCTACGGCCGCAACGAGCCCCAGCAGTGTTACCAGGTATGCCCAGGTGTACTTTGCCCCGTACAGGGTCGAGGCTTTCGCAGGCACGACGTGGGTCAGGTAGCCCTCGCGCCCATACATCGATTGGTAGTACCGCACGAGGAGATAGACCGGAATACCGGCGGCGAGCGCGAAGATCGCAAGGGCGCCCAGCATCATCGCGAGGGGGCTCAAGACGGGAATCTTGAACAGGATGAGTGTGATCGCCCCGGCCACAACGGCGGCGGCGGCCGCCAGAATCGTCAGGAGTGCGCGACCCTGCAGGCGCGACTCGTTCTTCATGAGTGTTTGATACATCACTGGCTCCTCGCTGGGGTTGCCTGGTACATCGTGCGGAAGAGTTGATCGAGGCTCATGCTCGATTGGGTGCGCAGGTCGTCGGCATCGCCCGAGAGGATGACCTCCCCGCCGCGCAGGAACACGGCGGCATCCGCTACCGGTTCGATGTCGCTGATCAAGTGCGTTGAGATCAGCACGAGCGCGTCGGGTTCGTATTGCGACAGGATCGTGCCGAGAATCGTGTCTCGCGCCGCGGGGTCGACACCCGAAATGGGCTCGTCAAGCAGGTAGATCTTGGCGCGCCGGCTCATCGCGAGGGCGAGCTGCACCTTTTCGCGCTGCCCTTTAGACAGTGCTTTGAGGCGACGATCGGTCGCGATGCCGAGTTCTTCGATGAGCGACGTTGCCCGCGGTGCATCGAAGTCTGGGAACAGGTCGGCGTACATCGCGATGGCCGCCGCGACCGTGACGGAATCGGGCAGAAAGCTCTGATCCGGCAGGAAGGAGACGATGGCCTTTGTCTCGGGGCCGGGTGCGTTGCCGTGGATGAGTGCCTCGCCCGTGTATTCCGCGAGCACGCCAGCCAAGATCTTCAGCAGCGTTGTTTTGCCCGAGCCGTTTTCGCCAAAGAGCGCGATGATCTTGCCCGCGTCGAGCGTGAGGTTGAGGTCGTTGAGTGCGGGCACAGCGCCGTAGCTCCTCGTGAGGTTGCGCACCTCAATTGCGTGTGTCGAATCCATCGCCTACTCCTTATTCGTTTCAGAATCGGATGCCGCCCGACCCCACTGTTCTCCGATGAGCGTTTGTGCTTCTGTTGCTGTCAGCCCGAGGCCGTGTGCCTGCTGTGCGTAGGTGACGGCGGCCGCCTCAGCGAGGCTCATGCGCGCCGTGCGGACGCGCTCTTCTTCTGTTGTGACGAAGCGACCCGAGGTGCGTTCTGAATACGCGAGGCCGTCGCGCTCGAGCTCGGCGAGCGCACGCTGCACCGTGTTGGGGTTAACGCCAAGTTCGCTCGCAAGCTCACGCACGCTGGGGATGCGACTGCCCGCGGGCCACTCGCCCGTCGCGATGCGGCGCGCGAACTCGCGAACGAGTTGCAGCCAAATCGGTTGCGTTGCGTCGAGCTTCACGGCCATCCTTCTGTATTAAGTGCTTAGTACAGTACTACAGCTCGTCCCGATCTGCAAGTGCCCAGTGCGCGCCGCGTACAATGAACAACGTGTGCGCCGCTTCAGCTCCCGATGTGAATCCGTACGCTGTCGCAGGCGTTGACACCGAGGCCGGTGATCGCGCGGTTGAGCTCATGAAGGCGGCCGTCAGCGCGACGCACACTGCGAACGTCTTTGGCGGGTTCGGGGGGTTTGCGGGCCTGTGGGACGCATCCGATCTCAAGAGTTACGACAAACCCCTGCTCGCCACGAGCACGGATGGCGTGGGCACGAAAGTGGCCATCGCACAGGCACTCGACAAGCACGACACGATCGGTTACGACCTCGTGGGCATGGTCGTTGACGACATCGTCGTGGTCGGTGCGAAGCCGCTCTTTATGACCGACTACATCGCGTGTGGCAAAGTCTTCCCCGAGCGCATTGCGGCGATCGTCACAGGCATTGCGAACGCGTGCGCTGAGACGGGCACGGCACTCGTCGGTGGCGAGACTGCCGAGCACCCGGGGCTTCTGGGTGAAGACGACTATGACGTCGCGGGCGCCTGCACGGGCGTTGTTGAGGCAGACAAAATGCTCGGCGCCGAGAACGTGCAGGCAGGCGACGTTGTACTTGCACTCGCGAGCAGCGGCCTGCACTCCAACGGCTTTTCGCTCGTGCGCCACATCCTCGCGCAGGCGGGCATCGCGTACACCGACCACTCGGATGCGCTCGGCACTACCTGGGGCGACGCACTCCTCGTGCCGACCCGCCTCTACGCTAAGCCTCTGCTCGACACGATTGACGAGCACCCCGGCGCGATCCACGCTCTGAGTCACGTGACGGGCGGTGGTCTCGCCGCGAACCTCGCGCGCGTGCTGCCGCAGGGCACCTCGGTCGAGGTCGACCGCTCGACGTGGCAGCCGCCCGCCGTCTTCCGCGCACTCGCCGAGCTAAGTGGCACGGCGATCGAAGACACCGAGAGCACCTGGAACCTCGGCGTCGGATTCTTCGCGGTCGTCGCGGCGGAGAAAGCGGATGCCGTGCAGAAGACGCTCATCGAGAAGGGCATTGAAACGTGGCCGGTTGGTGTGGTTGAAGCATCCGTCGACGCGACTCTCGACAGCAGTTGGACGCAGGGCGCCAAGGGCGTTGACGGTGGGGCCGTGCGCCTCGTCGGGTCGTACAAGGAGAACGCATAATGTGCGGCATCGTCGGATTCGTTGCGCAGCAGCCCGTTAACCAAGACATCTATGACGCGCTGCTCCTGCTGCAGCACCGCGGCCAGGATTCCGCGGGCATCGCGACGTGCGAGGCCAACGGTGTGTGTCACATCAAGAAGGTGCAGGGGCAGGTTCGCGAGGCCTTCCGCACGCGCGATATGCGCAGCCTCCTCGGCAACGTTGGCCTCGGCCACGTGCGTTACGCGACGCGCGGCAAGGCCAGCAGCGAAGAGGAGGCGCAGCCCTTCTACGTCAACGCTCCCTACGGCATCGTGCTCGTGCACAACGGCAATCTCACGAACACGCGTGAGCTCGCGCAGGAACTCTTCGAAACCGATCGCCGCCACCTCAATACGGCGAGCGACACCGAGCTGCTGGTCAACGTGCTCGCGAACGAGCTGCAGCAGCAGGTCGCCGATGGCCCCCTCGACGATGATCAAATCTTCAACGCCGTGAGCCGCGTGCACGATCGTGTGAGCGGTTCCTACGCCGCCATCGCGATCATCGCGGGTCACGGCCTCTTGGCATTCCGTGACCCCTTCGGCATCCGCCCCCTCATCCTCGGCCGCAAACCAGCAACGGATGCCGATGGCAACGAGACCGGCAAAACCGCCTGGGTCGTGGCATCCGAATCGCTCGTGCTTGAGAACGCCGGCTTCGAGGTCGTGCGCGACTTGGCTCCGGGGGAGGCCGCGTTCATCACGAGCGACGGCGAGCTCGTCACGCGCCAGTGCGCCGAGAACCCGCAGCTTGTGCCGTGCTCGTTCGAGTACGTGTACCTTGCTCGCCCCGACTCGATCATGAACGGCATCGCCGTGTACGAAGCGCGCCTGCGGATGGGTGACCGCCTCGCTGACACGATCGCGAAGCACGTCGATGTGAGCGATGTCGACGTCGTCATGCCGATTCCCGACAGCTCGCGCCCCAGCGCAATGCAGGTCGCGCGCCGCCTCGGCATTGAATACCGCGAGGGCTTCTATAAGAACCGCTATGTCGGCCGAACCTTCATCATGCCCGGCCAGGCGGTGCGCAAGAAGAGTGTGCGCCAGAAGCTCAACGCCATGTCGAGTGAGTTCAAGGGCAAGCACGTGCTACTCGTTGATGACTCGATTGTGCGCGGCACGACGAGTAAAGAGATCATTCAGATGGCGCGCGACGCCGGGGCAACCAAAGTGACGTTCGCAAGCGCGGCCCCGCCCGTGCGTTACCAGCACGTCTACGGCATCAACATGCCCTCACGCGAAGAGCTCGTGGCCCACGGTCGCACGATTCCCGAGATCGCCGAATACCTCGGCGCTGACCACCTCGTCTACCAAGAGGTCGACGACCTGCGCGACGCCATCGTCGAGGGCACCGAGATCGCCGACCTCGATATGTCGTGCTTCGACGGCCGTTATGTCACGGGCGACGTGACCGACGAATACCTTGCGTACGTCGAGGGTGTTCAGGCGTCCTAGAGTGTATGGGCGCGGCCCTTACGCGCGAAGGGCGTCACTCGGTCGGATTCGCGCAGCACGAATCGATGCGGCAGCACCTCCAAGCGCGCCAACGAGAATTCCACCGATAATCGACGCGGGTGCCATCCAAGGGTCGAACACAGGTGACCAGCGGTTTATGACGGTGACGATGAGGATTGAGACGATTCCGCCGATGAGTCCGATTGCGCCGCCAATTGCCCCGGTCATGAGGGACTCGCTGAGAACGAGCGAGAAAATGTGTGCTGGCCGAGCCCCAACAGCTCGCCGAAGCCCGAACTCTGGGCGTCGCTCGAGCACCGCGAGTAACGTCGTGTTGGCGAGACTCGCGATCGCTGCCAGTACCGCAATGAAAGTGAACACGACGAGGGCAAGCTGAACCTCTCGCTGAACTTCCTGGCGAAGGGTTGTGGGGTCGATAGGGGCGGAGACAGTGAGCGCCTCGGGTTGTGCTGGATCGATGACAATTGGTGCCTGCGCCGCAACTTGCTGAGCGGCGGCTGGGCTCGTGAGCAACATCGCCGCGCGCATATCGGGGTATCCGAGGCGTGCGGCTTCGGCGGAGGTCAGCACGAGTGCACCCAACGCATCGGGAATGCGCGGTGAATAACTGATTGTGCCGACGACACGCATGTGTTCCCCTTGAACGAGTATGGCCGGTGACGCATCAATGGGGCCAAGGTGCAGCTGTTCGGCGAGTGTGCTGCCTATGAGAACTTCGTTGGCGCCCAAACTGCCGCTGTGCCCAGAAGCCCACGTGATCGATGAACGTGTGGCGGACTCGAAGCTGCCCTCTTGACCGTACAGGGTGACTTCGAGAGTTGGGCGCGTGAGGTTGGGCTGAACGCGTGCAGAGCCATAGCTGCTGATGATCGCGGCGGCATCGACCCCGGCAATGGCGCCCAGATCTGAGACGAGTTCATCTCCTGGTCGCAACGACCCATCGGCAGACTCGCTTTCGTACCACGTAACAGTCACATCACGGTTTGCGTGCGCGTCAAAAGTGTCGGCAACTTGAGCGCGCGCGGTTTCAGAGATTCCAAAGGTTGCCACGGCAAGGCCGACCGCGACCGCGACGCTGACGCTGAGTGAGAGCGTCCGCCCAATCCGAGAGGAGACCCCGGCGTACGCGTCCCGCGCCAAATCACGTAGGCGGAGGTGTGAAGCACGCCCGGGCGGGGTTGGCGTATCTGCTGATTCAACGATCGCACGCGTACGCTCATCCGCAATGATGACCCCGTCCTTCATCGCCACTTTTCGCGACGCAATCTCCGCGGTCTCGCGGGAATGGGTGACGAGTACGACAGTAGAGCCTTGAGAGTTCATGAACTCAAGAGCTTCGGCTACCGTGCGGCCGTTTGCCGAGTCTAGGTTTCCGGTGGGTTCGTCGGCCAAGATAATCGGTGCTTCAGCGGCGAGGGCTCTTGCGATTGCAACGCGCTGCCGTTGGCCGCCGGAGAGCTTGTTTGCCCGCTGGTGCGCGAATGCCTCCATGCCTACCGTCTTCAGGGCTGCCAATGCGCGAGTTCGCCGTTCGCGGCCCGGTAGCCCTCGATATAGCAACCCGAGTTCGACACTTTCGGATACGCGTCGTCGCTCAAGCAGATGAAACGCTTGAAAGATGAACGCGAACCTGTCAGAGCGGACTCGCGCGAGAAGCGTGACACCCAGGTGCGCAACATCTTGGTCATCGATGCGGTACGAGCCTGTGCTTGACGCGTCGAGGAGGCCGAGTATGTTCAGTAGAGTCGATTTGCCGCCGCCTGAGGGGCCCTCGATAGCTACGAAGTCACCCTGCACGATCGACAGGTTTATGTCGTTGAGCGCGTTGGTAGGAACGTCCCCGGGATATACCTTTCCGACGTGGCGTAGTTGGAGTCTCGTCATCATCCGACCCGCACGGAGTCACCTTCGTTGAGCACGTGCCCTTCTGTTGGTTCAACGACAGAAAGGCCGCGAAGCGCGGCAATTTCCGTCACACGTACCGCGCGAAACGAACCATCCGCTTCTTGCACGAGAACTGTTCCACCGTGGCCCCCATCAGTCGCAATCGCGCGGGTTGGTACGATGAGCGCGTTGTCGCTCGATTGTGAGCGCACCAGTGTGAGCAGTACGTTCTTGCCAACCCACTCTGGTGGAAAGGTTGCTTCGGAGTGAGCTACTACGACGATCGTAGCCTCGCCACCCTGCTCGTCGGGTTGCACAATGCTGTCCACGCGAACAGGCACTGTAGCGCCCTCGAGTTCAGCTGTGCCCGCCATCCCGGGTGTGAAAGTGGCGGTAGCTGCTTCGCTGATGGCACCTCGAGCAATGGTTGTACCGGATTCGACGGAAACCACGGTCTCGCCTCCAGCTGCGGTACCGGCGGGGGGAGCGCCCGCCACCTTTGCGGGCAGCTCACGGAAAACCATCGCAGCGCTCATGGGAAGGTAAAGCGTCCTGGCAACGACAGTCGACTCATTGCCAGTCGAGCTGCCGCCAGGTGGTTGTGCTTGGGCTATCTCATTCCCGCGTCGGGGCATCTCGTAGCCTGCGCGAGCATAGAGATCGGCGACGGCACGCTCGGTTCCTGAGCCGAAGGTGCCATCTACCGTGACATCGAGCCCTGCCTGACTCAAGGCTGCCTGAAGCTGCGTCACGTCAGGCCCGGAGTCGCCGACTGCGAGGTCGCGATAAAAAGGGAACACCCCCGTGAATGCGAACACTGGCGCGCCGTTGACTTCAAGAACTACCTGTCCGTTCGTGAGTTGCGCACCCACGCTTGCGAACATCGCAGTGATGAAGCCAGTGCCGTCAGTTGTGGACGGGACGGCCACGTCCACCCGGCTCGTTGGGCTCACGGTCGCGTTGACAGTGACCGTGTCTGAGAGTTGGCCGCGTTCGACAACCGCCAAGATCGGCTTCGGTTCGGGCGGTAGCGCCTTGGCCTCCCGTTGCTCGGGCGACTCGAATATGGTTGCGGCGAACCAGCCGCCGCCGACGAGCAGTGCTGCAACTATGCAGGCGGCGATCGTCGTCATGACACCACGCGACCTGTTCAACCGCTCAGTCGGTGAATTGGCGTCACGGCGCGCTCGGAGCATTCTCTGCGATCACTTTCATTACGAGCGCTTGGTGATCGCTATGCATCTTTCGAAACCGCTCGAGGTCGTCAGCATTCTCAACCAGCGTTTTGACTTGGAGTTCCCATTCGGCCTCGTATGCTGCTTCTCGCCAGCCCGAGCTTTCTTGGCAATCGGCATCGAGCATAGCGAGCCGAATTTCCTCGGCAGAAGGCTCGCTCGTGCCCGACGACCCAAAGGTGCGTTTCATACCCTCTGTCGGCATCAGGAACGGCGAATCGGGAAGATCGCTCACTCCCGCTGGTCGCATACATTCGACCCATCGTTCCGCAGCAGCTTTGACGAGCGGATCCTCTTGTGCCGCCCGCAGGGCGTCGTTTGAGAACGCGATTGCCACCTCCGTTGAGCCATCCAGGAGCGGCAGAGCTTCCCGAGCTATCTCCAGACACTCGATCAGTGCTTGCTCCTCAGTGCTTGAGATGTGTTGTTTCGACTGAGCAACTTCGCGCCAGGCGTCATTCGACTGCAGGTTGTCTCCCTGGTCGCGGTAACCGAACTCAGTCGCGATCGCTTTGGTAAAAATCCGCAGGTCAGTCGCGTTGCGGGTTGGCGAGGGTGGTTGGTGAATGTCTTGCCACGGGACGGGCCAATCAAAGCCAGCCTCGGTCATGCACGGGCTCACTAGCAAGTTCTCTGCATAGTCGATCAGAAATGCATTGCTCGGAAGATATTGGTCGAGTGGCATGGCCCACTGGTCGATATTCTTCGCAGGGAGCGGTAAATCGCTGGTGTCGATCGCGCTGCTGGACGTGCAGCCTCCCGCGAGCAGCAGCGCGGTTGCGCATAGGGCGGCGTTCAGGTTACGGCGCACTACCGAGGATGCAGCGGCTTCCGTTCCCACGGCTAGCCGACCATGCTCTCGAAATAGCCTGAAGACAGGATGTCATTGGCGCCAACGACATGCCCAGACGAGTCGCTGAGGTTAGCATCACCGGTCTTTTTTAGGAGAGTCCACCTACGACCTTTTTCGTTTGCGTGTTCGAAGAGGTAAGACCTCTCGTAATTGCCATTGTTGTACACGGAACTTGCGCTGTCGTTGGCATTGCCCCAGGGAATCATCCCGCTCACGGCGGAGGGACCATAGTCCCAGAAGCCGAAGTTACCGATGTGGCTGTAGTACTGCACCCGACGCGAGCCGACACCGGCGGTTTGGTAGTTCGCATCACGCCAGATGCAGGTAGCACCCGATGGGCAATCTGATACCGCAGCGCTTGCTGCGGGCGCGCTAGCAAGCGCGAGCGGAACTGCGAGTGCTGCGTCGAGAATCAAGGCGGGGACACGACTACGTGCAGTTTTGAGGTGAGTCTGCCGGTGGGTAGGAATGGACGACATCGCGATCTCCTTCAACTTGTTTGCGAGGGTTCTGGAGATCGGGTATCCAGTGAATTAGAGCCAATTTACACTCGGGCGTGGGGTGCGCGCAATAGCCATGAAGATGGCGAGTACTTCTGGAGGAGACGAACGCTCTCGCGGGAGACTATTGCGACAACACATCATTACCGTTCGCCTAGGATCGGATAGTGCCTGTTGCCGACGCCCAACCCGCTTCGCTCTGGCGGGGGCGTTTGCTTGCGCTGCTCGGCATCATCCTTGTCGCAAGCTCACTGCGGCTCGCGGTCGCATCGCTTTCGCCCCTCGTTGACCTGATCGGCGAGAGCTTCCCGCTCCCGGCATCCGTTGTGGGGCTCATCGGCACGGCACCGCCCATCTGTTACGCCATCTTCGGTCTCGCGACGCCGTGGCTTGAAAAGCGCACCGGCCTCGAGCCGCTCATGGCAATCGCGCTCGTCATCGTGACGATCGGCACCGCAACCCGTGCCATGGCAACGGATGCCACGATGTTGCTGCTCAGCACGGCCGTGCTCTTCGCGGGCGTCGGCATTGGCAACATCCTCCTGCCGCCACTCGTCAAGAAGTACTTCCCCGATCGCATCGGGCTCATGATGACGATCTACACGACCATCATGGCGATCGTCACGACCCTGCCCGCGCTCGTTGCCGTGCCGCTCGCGACGGCGACCGATTGGCGCACCTCGCTCGGGATCTGGACTATTTTCTCGGGGCTCGCGGTCGTGCCCTGGGTCGTCATGATTCTCAAGGAGCGCGTCGCAAAGCGCGCGCCCGTCAGCACAGCAACGGGCGCCGTGCAGATCGTCGAAGCCGACGCAAAGGCCATGTCACGCCTCATGCGCGTGCCACTCGTATGGGCCCTCGTCGCGGTCTTCGGCACCTCGGCAACGAGCGCCTACGCAATGTTTGCCTGGCTCCCGCAAATCCTCACGGAACGAGCGGATGTCAGCATGCAAACGGCCGGCACGATGCTCGCGGTCTTCGCATTCATGGGCTTGCCCGCCTCGCTCGTCGTGCCCATGCTCGTCGTGCGGTTCCAAGCGACGCGTGGCGTCTTTCTCGTCTCGATCATCGGCGGTATTCTGGGCCTGCTGGGGCTCACGCTCGCCCCAACTGCGGCGCCGTGGCTGTGGGTCTTCCTGCTCGGCTTCATCGGGGCACTCTTCCCCATGTCGCTCGTGCTCATCAGCATCCGCTCGCGGGGCGCCGATACGGCCGTGCCCCTGAGCGGCATCGTGCAGAGCGTCGGCTACCTCTATGCGGCGGCGTGGCCCGTGTTGTTCGGGCTGCTGCATGAGTGGCAGGGCAATTGGACCCTCGCGCTCATCCTGCTCGGAGCGTCGTTCGCACTCACGATTCCCACGGGGCTCATTGCTTCACGCCCGGGAACCGTCGAAGCCGCGTGGGAGAAGCGCCACGGCAGCTGGTAACGGAGCTTAAGCTCGCTCGAGCTCTTCTTCGTCTTCGTCAGCGAAGTCTTCGTCGTCTTCGTAGAGGTCAGCCCACTTGTCGACATAGAGGTCGTCGTTTGACGAGGTCGCCAATTCACGCTCCAGCTGGTCGTAGTTCACCGGCGGGCTGAACGACTTGAGTTCGCGAGCAATCTTCGTGTGCTTCGCTTTTTGACGGCCACGGCCCATGCGCGAGACCCCCTTACGAGACGTGTGCAATGCGCTGGCATTGCGAATATTCACGGAACCGGCATTTGGCCGGTAAGAGTAACATTTACCTTAGCACGCAGGCGGTTTATGAGCCCTGTGAGCGCTTGAGACTCGAAACGAATGGAGGCCCACGATGACCGGTACAGCACACGAAGCTCACGGCCCGGTGATCGTTGCGATCCAGCCCGGCCAGAACCCGCGGGTTCTGCAAGAGGCAGCAAGGTACGCGGGTGTGCTCGGGGCCAAGCTCCTCGTTGTGTTCGTTGATGTTACGCGCTTTGTGACCTACGAAGACCCCGACGGGCTCGTGCACTCCTCGGCAATCGACATGAACCTGCCCGACGGCACCGAGGCTTTCGAGCAGGTCAAGAAAGAAGCCGCCGAGCAGCTCGCTGGCTTCTCGGGCGAGTGGGACACCGAGCAGCTCATCGGCGACCCCGCCATCGCGATTAAGAAGTTGGCGGATGACGAAGACGCGCAGCTCATCGTTGTTGGTACACGCAAGCGTGGCCTTGGCGAGGGCATCCGCCAGTTCTTCACGGGTGCGGTGGCCACGCGCCTGGCACTGCGTCAAGCGCGCCCTGTGCTTGTCATCCCGCAGGGTCGCCCCGCGGAAGACGACGAGGCGCTCTTCCCCAACGACTAAAGCTCGGCGAGCAGCTGCTTGAGTGCAGCTTCGAGGCGGGCGACATCGTCGGCTGAATAGGTGCCGCCCTTCGCAACGCGCGTGCGTAGCGTTGTGCGGGCCTGTGCGCGGAAGCTTGCCAGTGCGGCATCCGCTCGCGCGAGGTTCGCGCGGCTCGAGATCGCCTCTGCTTTGGGCTGGCTCGGCTTCGATGCCCACGGATCCTCCGCCGGTGGGGTGTCGCTGTTCGGAGCGGTGAATCGCGCGGATGCTTTTGCCGCAGCGAACTCGGCCTTGAGCGCGTTCATGGCCTCGCTCACGCTTGAGCGCACCTGCTCGGCAATCTGCCGAACAGAGTCGTTGAGGTTGACCTCGATCGGCTCGAGTTCTTCCTCACGATTGGCAACTTCTTCGCGGCCGGCATCCGTGATCTCGTAGATCGATCGGCGGCCTTCTGTGCGCTTCGTGACGAGCCCCTCTTCTTCCAGTTGGGCCAGGCGGGGGTAGATCGTGCCGGCACTCGGCACATAAGTTCCGCCCGTGCGCTCGCTCAGGGCCTGGATGAGTCCGTAACCGTGCTGTGGGCCGTCGGCCAGGATCGAGAGCAGGTAGAGGCGTAGATCGCCGTGTGAGAAAACTGCGGGGCTCATGATGCGCTCCCTGCGCGACGTGTGACGGTCACATCGCCCGTGACCGAGTGCGCCGTGAAATCAACGAAGGTGCCGTCAAGCTGGCCAACGCTGCCGACCGCGCCCTGCATGCCGGCGTCGATCTTCTGGCCATCGATTTCGATCGTGCCCTTGATTGCGTGGAGCGAGTACTTGATCGCGGCCTCGGGGTCGAGCAAGAAGGCAGCGTCGCCGCTGACCGTATTGATCGAGATCGAGTCGATGGGGCCACTCGCGTCGAGCAGCACGGAACCAGAAACCGTGTCGAGGTCTGCGGCCGAGATCTCACCCGTCGCGGCAAAGTCGCCGCTGACGGTGTTGGCGTTGAGCTTGCCCGTGAGGCCGTGTACTTGCAGATCCGCCGAGACACCGTTGATGCTGAGGTTGCCCACGAGCTCACTCACGGCGATGGCGCCCGAGATCGTGTTGACCTTCGCATCTCCGCGGAGCCCGCTTGCGAGACCCTGCGCGCTCACGACACTGAGCGAAAGCGCAACGGTGCGCGGTACGAGCACCGTGACAGTCGCGCTGGGGGAGTTGTTCTTGAAGAGGTTGACGATCGTGTCGCCGAAGTTCTCCCACCCGAGCTGCGGGTGGTCGATGTCGAGCACGCCGTCACGCAGTTCGATGCGGATTGGGCGTAGTGTGACATCCGATACTTCGACGCGTGCGGTTGGCTCATCGTGACCGATGATGTCGACCGTGCCGCCAATCATGGCGACCTTCACTTTTGTGATCGTTTGACCGGCGAACGGGATCGAGTTGACCTCGCCGGGCTCGACCATGAACTTTTGCGGTTCCGCGGTGCTCACGATGTGCCTCCTTGTATGCGTTTTTCAAACGCGATATATCGTGAGTTCTACTCAAACACGATATATCGCGTCTGTCAAGCCAATTCATTGGAAACACTGAGAAACTGACCGCATGTCGAAGCTTGCCGTTCTCAGCCTCAAGAACAAGGCGCTCATTGCCCTCATCACGATCGTCGCGGCGATCTTCGGTGGATTCGCGCTGACCAACCTCAAGCAAGAGCTCATTCCCGAGATTCAGCTCCCACAGCTCGCCATCATCACCTCATACCCGGGCGCCTCGCCCGATGTTGTTGATGCGGATGTTTCGCAGCCCATCGAGGCCGCCATCCAAGGCGTGAGCGGGCTCGAAACCACAACGGCGACGAGCAGTACAAATGTCTCGATGGTTTCAGCGAGCTTTGACTACGGTACCGATCTTGCCGCCGCCGAGCAGAAGCTCTCGGTTGCCGTAAGCCGCATCAAGTCGCAGCTGCCGGCCGACGCCGATCCGCAGGTCATGGCGCTTTCGACAAACGACATCCCCGTTGTCGTCTTGGCTGTCACAGGCTTCGACGATCTCGCAACAACAGAAGAGCGTCTGCGTAACGTCGTGCTGCCTGAGATTGAGGATGTCGACGGCGTCAATCAAGCGTCGCTCAGCGGTGCCGAGGGCCAGCGCATTGTCATCACGCCCGACAACGGCGCGCTCGCCGCGCGGGGCATCTCGCCCACGGCGATCCCCGATCTGCTGAAGCAGAACGGCACGCTCTTCCCGGGTGGCACGGTCACGGAGGGCGATCAGACCTTCACGGTGCAGACGGGTGCCAAGATCACCTCGATTGATCAGTTGCGCGATCTGCCGCTCATGGTTTCGGGGGCTGCGCCCGTCAAACTTTCGGATGTCGCATCCGTTGAAGAACAGTCTGACCCCGTCACCTCAATCTCGCGGGTCAACGGGCAACCGGCGCTCTCGATCATGGTGTCGAAGTTGCCGTCGGCCAACACGGTCGACGTCTCGAAGAACATTGACGCGCTCATTCCCGAGATCGAATCGCAGCTCGGCGGGGCTACAGTCACGACCGTCTTCGATCAGCGCCCCTTCATCGAGGAGTCGATAGCGGCTCTCGCGCAAGAGGGTGTGCTCGGCCTCGTCTTTGCCGTCATCGTCATCCTCTTGTTCCTCTTCTCGTGGCGCGCAACGCTCGTGACGGCCATCTCGATTCCGACGAGTGTGCTCATGACCTTCATCGGCATTCAGGTGTTCGGCTACTCGCTCAACATCCTCACGCTCGGTGCGCTCACAATCTCGATCGGTCGCGTCGTGGACGACTCGATCGTGGTGATCGAAAACATCCGTCGCCACTACGTTGAGGGCACCGACAAGACGCAGGCGATTCTGCTTGCCGTGCGTGAGGTTGCCGGTGCCATCACGGCCTCGACCATCACGACTGTCGCGGTGTTCCTGCCCATTGCCCTCGTTGGTGACATGGTCGGTGAGATGTTCCGGCCGTTCGCGCTCACGGTCACGATCGCGATGCTCGCCTCGCTGCTTGTCTCGCTCACGATCGTTCCCGTGCTCGCGTACTGGTGGCTCAAGCCTGCCAAGGCGCTGACCCTCGAAGACGGCACGGTTGTTGATCCCGAATCACCCGAGGCGCCGCTCACGCGACTGCAGGAGGGTTACCAGCCCATCCTCAAGTGGACGCTCAACCACTCCTGGGTCACGCTCTTGGCCGCGGTCGTTGTGCTGGGTGGAACGCTCGCGCTTGCGCCGCTCATGAAGACGAACTTCCTCGGTGACAGCGGCCAGAACACCTTCGTTGTTTCGCAGGACCTCGGCCCGACCGCGAGCCTCGAGTCGCAGGATGAGGCAGCTCAGCAGGTCGAGTCAGCCATCCAGGGTGTCGAGGGCGTCGAGACCGTGCAGGTTTCGATCGGATCAGGCGGCGGCATGATGGCCTCCATGAGCGCCTTCATGGGCGGTGGCGGCGGCATCACCTACCAGGTCACAACAGATTCGCACGCCGATCAGGAAGCAGTGCAGGCGGCAACGCAAGAGGCGCTCGACAAGCTCACGGAGGTGGGCGACGTCAACGTGACGACCCAGGCGGGCCTTGCCGCGAGCAACATCGAGGTTGAGGTTTCAGCACCTGATCGCGAGACCCTTGCGGAAGCGAACGACAAGGTCGTTTCGGCGCTGCAGGGAACCGACAACATCGGCCTCGTCTCGAGCAACCTCTCGGGCACGGTTCCGTATGTCGCCGTTGATGTCGATCGCGATAAGGCCGCACAGCTCGGCCTCAGTGAGGTCGCTGTCGGTGGTATGGTCTTCCAGGCCATGCAGCCCTACGACATCGGCACGATCGAGGTCGACGGCCGCGGAATCTCGGTTTACGTTGCGGGCACGAACCCGCCGCAGACAATCGAAGAACTGCGGGCGCTGCCGGTTGGTCCCATGAAGCTCGGCGACATCGCAACGATCGAAGAGCGCGAGGGCCCCGCCTCAATCACCTCGGAGCGCGGTCAGCGCATCGCGACTGTCACGGCGGTTCCCTCGACCGACAACCTCGCCGCTGCAACGGGGTCGCTCACGACGGCACTTGACGGGCTCGACTTGCCAGAAGGCGCATCCGCTGTCATCGGTGGTGTCGCGAGCGATCAAGAAGCCGCGTTCTCGCAGCTCGGCCTCGCCATGCTCGCCGCGATCTTGATCGTCTACGTCGTCATGGTTGCGACCTTTAAGTCGCTGCGCCAGCCGCTGCTGCTGCTCATCTCGGTGCCCTTTGCAGCGACAGGTGCGATTCTGCTGCAGGTCATCACGGGCGTTCCGCTCGGCGTCGCCTCGCTCATCGGTGTGCTCATGCTCATCGGTATCGTCGTGACGAACGCCATCGTGCTCGTTGACCTCATCAACCAGTACCGCGAGCAGGGGTTGTCGGCCTACGACGCGACCATCACCGGTTCGTCGATGCGTCTGCGCCCCATCCTCATGACGGCGGCCGCGACGATCTTCGCGCTCATCCCCATGGCGCTCGGTATCACGGGGCACGGCGGGTTCATCTCGCAGCCGCTCGCGATCGTCGTGATCGGTGGTCTGCTCTCGTCGACCGTGCTGACGCTGCTCGTGCTGCCGACGCTCTACAACCTCGTCGAGGGTGCGCGCGAGCGCCGGCACGGTCGTGCCGCCGGTGGCACCGCTGAGGCTGGTACGGATGACCCGCGTGATCCCGTCGGCCCCATGCGCACGGGTGCGACCCGCGTTGCCTCGCCCGCACCTGTCGGTGCGTTCGGCGATGCCTTGGCGGATGCATCCGCTCGCCCCGATGCTGCATCAGCTGCATCGCTCGGTGACCTCCCGGCTGCGGCCCCGCTGCAGTCGCGGCGCGCACGCCGCGAGCAGCCTCCCGCGGGCGAGTAACCTCCCCGTCGTCACTCCCGTCACCCAGGTGGTTGCTAAACCCCGGTTTTAGCAACCACCTGGGTGACGGGAACGACGCGTGACCCTGACGGGAACGGATGCGTCAAACTCCGGCGAGCGCACGGCGAACCCGCGCCACCAGCGCCGCCGGGTTGCGCACGAGTTCGGCGGTGACTTCGATGACCTGCCACCCCGCGGCCCGCAGCGCGGCGATGCGCTCAACATCGCGCGCGTACTGCCCGGCATGAAACGTGCCGTTGTACTCGATTGCGACGCGCCGCTCGCGGTAGACAAGGTCGAAGCATCCGAGCCACCGGCCGCCGTGGTCGAACACATCGATGTTCAGTTCAGGCTCGGGCAGGCCAGCCTCACCGAGGATGCACCGAACTTTCGATTCCATGGGTGACCACGAGTCTTCCCGAATGAGCTCGAGGGCGCTTCGGAGTTTTCGGATGCCCACGCGACGTCCAGCATCGACCCGGGCTCGCAGCTGCTCAATCGTCGTGAGTGGTTGTTTGCCGACATCGGGTCGCCCGACGCCCTCGCGCCACTGGCGGCAGAAGTAGTCGCCCGCAGCCACGAGGTCGTGCACGCTGAGCGTGCGTGCCAGGCTCGCCCAGGTGCTCGCGGCATCCGCCACCTGCAACTCCTGGACGCTCGTCGTACCGGTCGTTCGTTCATCAGCACGGTGCCCGGCCACGCCGCGGCCAGCCGGTACAGCGCCCGCGCCGAGAACACTGACGTGAAGCGGGAGCCTGCGCCCGTCGGCCGGATAGCCGTGGTCGCTCACGAGCGGAAGCGGCGCGCCCCACAGTGCGGCAGCGGTCTCGTGGCTGTAAAAGGTGTCGGGCCGCAGTCGCGGCGCATAGTCCAGCGCGCGGATGCGTCGCTGCTCGCTTTGGCGTTGCCACGGATCCGCACTGAACTCCCAATCAGCTGCTTGGGAGCGCACCCCGTAGAAAGGCGATTCGAGGGTGCGGCCGCGAAGGCGTTGCCGGCCAACCCCGTGTGCGATGCCGTCTGCGACGGCGAAGACGCGCGGCAGTTGTGCGGGGAGCGGGAGCGGTGGGCGCATCCGATCACTGTCACAGATTTCGCGCCGAAACGCCTTGAGCTTTCCACAGCCCGCCTTCCCGTCACCCAGATGGTTGCTAAAACCGCGGTTTAGCAACCATCTGGGTGACGGGAACGACGACGGGAAGGCTACTCGCCCCAGCGGCGGGTGGCTGTTGACCAGACACCCTCGGTCGGCGGCGTGCCACCGAAGAGCCGCGAGATCGTCACGAGCGTGAGGCCGTGGTCGCGCAAGCCCTCGAAAACGTCGGGAGCGACAGCAACCGACGTCGGATGGATGTCGTGGTACAGCACGATTCCGCCCGCCGTCGCATCGTTGATACCCGACGCCGTGATGCCGGCGGGGTCGCCCTGGCGATCCCAGTCGAGCGTGTCGACTGACCAGTTGATCGCGGCGATGCTCAACATCGACATGATCTCATCGTTGATGGCACCGTAGGGCGGGCGGAAGGTCGTGGGGCGCTGGCCCGTGATGCTCTCGATGAGGTCGCTCGTGCTCACGAGCTGCTCGTTGATCGCGGCCTCACTCAGGGTCGTAAGGTCCGGGTGATTCCACGTGTGGTTTGCGACTTCGTGGCCTTCGTTGTGCTCGCGCAGTACAACATCAGGGAACTGCTCAACCTGGCTGCCGAGCGTGTAGAACGTGAGCGGCACTCGCATCTCGAGCGCGGTGTCGAGCAATTGTGGTGTGTAGGCACCCGAGGGGCCGTCGTCATACGTCACGGCGACACACGCCACGATCTGGCAGTTGACCCAGTCGGTGCTCGCGTTGCCCAGTTGCGGGTTGACAAACGGTTCGCCCGCAGCGCTCGCGATCGACTGCCCGAGCGGTGTCGCGAGTGTTGCGACGAGCTCGGGGGGCACCTCGATCTGCTGCACCTCAGGCAACGATTGGATGCCGAGACCGTCCAGTTCCGGGGTCGTGAACCCCACGGGGATCGTGAACGCGAGGCCACCGTTCCCCGTCGGAACAGTGCTCGTAAGCGCCTGCGCAAATGCCGCACGCGCATCGGGGCTCGCAGCCGGGTTTGCGTCGGCGTAGCTGAGCGCCCCGTTGGCCCGACGGATCGCACCCACCGCACCGATGTAGAGCGCGTCGACCGCTTCGGGTGTCCAGAGTTTGTCGGCGGTCGCGACGTCGCTCGTTGCCGTGTCGGTGTAGACGACCGATGCCGAATCCGAGACCACAGCGCCGTCTGCACCACCAACGACCGTGCGGATGCGCTCGCCGAAGACCGTACCCGCAGCGACGACAACGTCGCACACGATTGCCGTGCCGTCTCCCCCCACGCCCTGCAGCGGATCGCTCAGGATTTCGGCCGCGGGTCGAAGCGTCGAGCCGAGGATGCATCCGCGCTCGCTCATATCGGGGTCGGCCGATTTCTGCGGCGCGTAGTCGACACCGCTGTGTGCCGAGGCTTGCGTGAGCCCTGCCTGCACAATGTCATCGAGCGCGCGGTTGAACGCCTCGTTTTCGGTTGCCGGCAGGTAGGCGAAGCGGCCCTGCACGCGCGCATCCGTATTCCGCAGGCGGTGGTCAAGCAGTGTCAGCGTGCTCGTGTCGACGGGTGCGGGCAGGGTGTCAATGAGCGCGATCTCTGCCGGTGGCCATTCGGGTGGCTGCCAGTTGAGATTGAGCGTGGGGGTTGCGGCGTCGCATCCGCTCACGGCAAGAACAGCGGCGACGGCAACGGATGCCACCAGCGTGCGACGGCGCGGAGTCGTGGCGGCACTCATGGGCGCACTCCCTCGAGCAACTGCCCGATCGCGGGGCGATAATCGTCGATTGCGTTGCCCTCCGTCACGCACGAGTTGATCGTGACCGAGACGTCAAAGGAGGCCTGCGCGACGGCGTAAACGCAGCCGTCGATATCGGCGTGCACGAGGGGGAGGGTTGACCCGAGCAGCTCCCAGCGCTGGGCGGTCGTTGGCGGGTGTTCGGCGATGTACGCGTTGAACACTTGGTCGTAGCTGCTGCGCTCAACCTGAACGGTCGCGTGCAGCACGTCGTTGGGGCTGCGGACATCGAAGGCATCGGCATCCGGGTTCTCGGCACCTGCCCACCCCTTGGGCAGAACGAGATGCGCGAGCGGTTCGTCGTAGCCCTCCGCCGTCAGCGGGTATTCGTGCCCCTCGCCGGGCTTCGACTCGCCCAAAAGCCCCGGAATGAACTTGATCGCAGCAACCGCGGCGAACGCCACGGCCGCGATGATCGCGATCGTGACAAGCGTCGCGACGATCGGATTTCGCCGCCGCTTCCGCGCGCTCGAACTGGGAATCATGGGTACCTTTCGCCTCCGCCATCGTATGGGGCGCGGCTAGCCCACCGCTGGGCGACGCACCGGCAAGCCTGAGTGATACCGCCGGTGCGGTATCAGCACGAGCCTCTACAGTTGAATTATGCCCAAACGCTCCCGACCGGGAAAAGCCCCGACCAATTTCGACCCGCGCTACGGGGCAAAGAAGAAAAAGGGCAAGAAATCGGCCGCCGCAGGCCGTGCCGAGGCTGATCCGAAACGCGGTGCCGCGCCCCGCGCGGGGGCTGCCAAGCGTCGCCAAGACGAGCGACCCGAGTGGATCGATAGGCGCGACCGCGTGCACGCCAAACGCCAGTTGGGCACCTTCGTCCACGAACGTGACGACACATCGGATGCGCGCCGCAGGCCCACCGCTGACCGCACGAAGCGACCCGAGGTGAAGCGCGACCACGCTTACGCCGAGCAGCCTGCCGACACGCGCGACCTCGACAAGGTCCACGCTCGGCTCAAGGGTCAGAAGGTCGCCGCCAGTGCCGGCAGCGATCTGACCTTTGCCGATCTCGGCTTCGGTGACAACATTGTTCGCGCGCTCGCGGGGTTGGGGGCGGAGCGTCCGTTCCCTGTTCAGGCCGCGAGCATCCCCGCCGTACTCGAGGGTCGCGACGTGCTCGCACGCGGTCGCACGGGTTCTGGCAAGACGATTGCCTTCGGGGCGCCGCTCGTCGAGCGCGTGCTGCTGAGTTACAAGGGCGAGAAGCGCGAGTTTGGCCGTTCGCCACGCGCGCTCATTCTCGCGCCAACGCGCGAGCTGGCCCTGCAGATTGACCGCACGGTACAGCCCATCGCGCGCAGCGTTGGCCTCTTCACGACGCAGGTGTACGGCGGTGTGCCGCAGGCGCGGCAGGTGGGTGCGCTCAAGAAGGGCGTTGACATCGTGATCGGCACGCCGGGCCGGGTGGAAGACCTCGCGGCGCAGGGCAAGCTCGATCTCGACGACATCCGTGTTGTTGTGCTCGACGAGGCTGACCACATGGCCGAACTGGGCTTCGTCGAGTCGATCGAGCGCATTCTGCGCCTGTTGCCCAAGAAGTCACAGAAGCTGCTCTTCTCGGCCACACTCGACCGCGAGGTTGAGTCGCTCGTCAACGAGTTCCTTGTTGAGCCCGCCGTCTTCGAGGTCGCGGGCGAGACCCAGAAATCTGGCACGATCGACCATCGTGTGCTCGTGATCGATCACCGCGATAAGGCAGCGATTCTCGAGTCGCTCCTCGAGCGCCCCGGCCGCACACTCGTCTTTACTCGCACGCGGGCCTTCGCCGAGATGCTCGCTGAGCAGTTCTTTGAGGCGGGCATCGGCGCCGTCGCGCTGCACGGCGACCTCAATCAGGCCCGCCGCACGCGCAACCTCGGGCGCTTTACGAACGGCGATGTCAACGTGCTCGTGGCAACGGATGTCGCCGCCCGCGGCATCCACGTCGACGACATCGATCTCGTGATTCAGGCCGACCCGCCCGACGAGTACAAGACCTACACACACCGCTCGGGCCGCACGGGTCGGGCGGGTTCGACGGGCCGCGTCGTGACCCTCATCACGAAGTCACGGCAGCAGCGGATGCGCGAACTGCTCGATCGCGCTGACATCACGGCCCCCTTCGAGCTTGCGCGCCCAGGCGACGACATCATCGACGAGATCGCCGGTCGCACGCCCTCGCTCGACGAACTCGACGGTCGTCGCCCGCGCAAGCAGCGCCGCTGAGGCATCCGTACCCACATTCAGACACACCCTAGAGCACGGCGAAAATCGTGATCGTGAGTGCGAGTGCGGCGGCCACGAACACGGTGTCGCGCGCGCGCCACGGCACGAGGTAGCGCTCGGTTCGCGTGTCGAACGCCCCGAAAGCTCGCGAGTCCATCGCGAGAGCCACGCGCTCAGCGTGGCGGATGCCCCCGGCAAGCAACGGCACGACCGCCCCAAGTCCGCGCGACAGCGCCGAGATCGGCCCCCGCCCGCCGTGGTGCCCACGCACGCGGTGCGCCGAGCGGATCTGATCGAGCTCAAAGCGGAACCGTGGCACGAAACGGTACGAGGCAAGTGACGCATAGCCAACGCGGTACGGCACACGGAGTTGTTGCACAGAGGCGCGTGCGATATCTGGCCCCGTGCTCGTGAGACCCGCGATGAGCGCGAGGGCGATGATCGCGGTGAAGCGCAGTGAGGTTGCTATGCCGTTCTCGAACTGGCCGTGCGTCAGGCGGATCGGCCCGAAGTCAATGAGTGGCGTTGGGTCGCCGAGCGTCGCCGAACTCCATAGCGAAAACCCCATGGCGAGCGCCAGTGCCATGACGGGCATGACGACGAAGAGGGTCAGGGCGGACGTGCGGGTCAGCTTTGCCCCGGTCAGCACGATGGCGTAGGCGATCGTGAGAAACACCGCCGGTGTCCCGATGTCGCGCGTGAACGCAAGGAGCATCATCGCTGGCAAGAAAGCGCCAAGTTTGGCGAGCGGGTTGAGTCCGTGGAGCCAACGCCACGCCGGCGCATCCGCCCCTTGATACGGATCCCACCCGCCACGAGTCGTCACTGTGTGTGTCTTTCCCGACCCAGTGGTCAGAAACTCCTGACTTTCGGCTTGATTTCGGCCATTCTTGCCCGATTTCGCTGATTTCTGAGTAACTTCTGACCACTGGTTGGGGGAGCAGGCGTTGGCGGGGGCCGCGGTGTCGGATGCCTCGGCAGAACGTTCCCGCGTAACCCCGTCGCGCACCTCAATGAGGCGTGCATCGGGGTGCGAAATGAGTGCCTCATCATGGGTGATCGCGATGACAGCGCATCCGTTCGCGCGCAACTCGTCGAAGAGCGCAATGAGCTGGTCGGTGCGCGCCGCATCTTGCCCGAACGTTGGCTCGTCGAGCACGAGAATCTCGGGCGAGGTGATGAGTGCGGTGCCAACCGAAAGGCGACGCTTCTGGCCGCCAGAGAGCAAGAACGGATGCCGTTCGGCCGCCTCCGTCAGCCCGAATCGCTCAAGCATCGAGTCGACGCGAGCGTCAGCCTCGGCCGACGGTACGCCGCGAATCCGCAATCCATGGGCAAGCTCTTCCCGCACAGTCGGCGCGATGAACTGGTGCTCTGGGTTCTGAAACACAAAACCGATGCGCGAGGAGACATCTCGCGCGCTCATCCGTGAGATGTCGTTCCCGTCGAGGAAGACGTGCCCGCGCGGAACCTTCGTGACGCCGGCGATCAGGTGCGCGAGCGTTGTCTTGCCCGCGCCGTTCGGCCCGACGATCGTCACGAGGTCGCCCGGGAAGACATCAAGTGATGCGTCTGTGAGGATGCGCTGGCCACCGCGGTCGACATCGAGATTGCGTACGCGCAGAATCGGCTCGGCCAGTTCTGCGCAGTCTCTTGCCCTGGCACCCAGGATTGGGTAGGTGTCTGGGCCCTTCGGTGAAGAACTGCGGAGATATGGCCGCCGCTCCTCGCGCTCGTGCGCCGCCGCAACTTCGACGACGCGCGTCGCGAGCGGCCGCCCCGCAGCCTCATTGTGCTCAATGAGCACAATCGTGCGCGAGCGATCAGCGCACAACGCCGCGAGCGCGTGATACACATCGCGCACGCCCTCGGGGTCGAGGTTCGCGGTCGGCTCGTCGAGCACGATGATAGGTGTCTGCATCGCGAGTGCGCACGCAATTGCGAGCCGCTGCCTGCCTCCTCCCGAAAGCACGTCAGGGTTGTCGCTCCGGCGCTCCCACAGTCCAACTTGGCGCAGCGCACGCTCCGAACGTGCGAGCACCTCATCAACTGGCAACGTCAGGTTTTCGAGCGCGAAGCACACCTCGTCGAACACGGTCGCGGTAACAATTTGCGCGTCCGGATCCTGAAAAACAATCGCGACCTTGCGCGAGAGCTCAGCAACCGAGGCATCCCGCGTATCAACGCCGTCGATCTGCACGGTTCCATCGAGCCGAGCGGGAACATCGTGCGGGATGAGGCCGTTGAGCGTCAATGCGATCGAGCTCTTGCCGCATCCGCTCGGCCCCGTCAGCAAGACAACGTCGCCGGCGTACGCGTCGAACGACACATGCGCGGGCGTTGCAGAACTCGCCTCGGGGTAGGTGATCGACACGTCGCGCAGACTGATCAGCGGCGAGGTCACGGTTCTATTGTCTCAGCGGGATTGCTGCCGTCACCCGGCACAGACCGGCCAAGAATCAGCGGATGCCCGCACGGCGCAGTGCGCGCGCAATTCCCACGCCGATGAGCGTCCAGATGATCGGCCCAATGATGAAACACGCGAAGTAGAGGATGCGCGCCACGGGATCGTATTTGTTGGCGGCGCCCGCGATACCGATGATGCCGCCAACAACGGCACCGACGATGATCGAGCCGACCAGGTAGCGGCCAATCGACCACGACTTGTAACGGCCGAGCGCGGCGATGCCTTCCTGGAGCCCACCGATGAGCAGCGCCGCGGCGATGTAGCGACCGGCCCATGCGGGCGAGAAGGCGGTCGAGACAAGAGCTGCGAGCACGTGCGTCAGCATTGCTGCACCGGGAACACGCAGCACATCCTGCCCGACAACACCCGGCAGCACGTGCGCCCCAAAGATGAGGCCGTAGAGCACGGGGGCTGCTGCCGTGAGCGGAACGCTCAGATATCCCGCGAGCGCCGAAATCAGACCGGTCGCAACACCGATAGCAGCGCACACGAGCAGTGTGCGGGTCGACAGGGCACTCGAGCGCAGCTTCTTTTCGGGCATGCCCCCAGCTTACGCGCTCTCTAAGGCATACCTAAGAAGAGCGCTACGCAACAACCAACCCCGGAATGTCGTTCTTCTGCAGATACCAGGCCGTATACGGGCACTGCGGCACAACCGCGAGCCCGTTTTCGACGGCGTACTGCAGAGCGGCATCCGTTATTTGGGCTGCTCGGCCGCCGGCACGGTATTCCTCGCGCACGCCCGTGTGGGTGATCGTGAGCTGCCCATCTGATTCTTCGTAGTCGACTTCACCGATCGGGGTGTCACCCAAATACAGGGTGAAGCGCGACTCTTCTGGTTCGTGTTTGACGTACGTTTCGGCCTCTTCGCCGACGGTGGCGTTATCAGTCATGGCCGCCACCATACGCCCAATTGACAGCAATTGCGCGAAAGAATGGGCGTGTGAGAAAGAAATCGGCTCTGGCTCTGTTGGGTTTGACGGCGCTCATAGTGAGCGGATGCTCCGGCACACCCGTCGCCGATCTCTCAACCGCGACACCGGCCCCAACCCCGACGGCAAGCGAGACGCCGACGCCAACCGCGACGCCCGAGCCAACTGCCGAAACGCAGTTGGCGCTCGAGGAGCAGGTCGCGAGCCTTTTCATGGTCGGCCACGCGCTCGACGGCTATAACGAGGGCACGGCGGGTGATCTTACGGGCATCGGCGGGTTCTTTGTGCATGGCCGCTCGACCAACGAGGGCTCGCCGAGCGGCATCACGGCCGTTTCGGAGTTCATCACGAACTTTGTCGCGGCCGACGGCGACCCTCTGTGGGTGGCAACCGACCAGGAAGGTGGCGAGGTTCAGGTGCTCTCAGGCGAGGGTTTCTCTGAGATCCCGTCAGCCGTCGAACAGGGTTCGTGGGCATCGGCAGATCTGCTGAGCGCGGCAACACAGTGGGGTGCCGAGCTCGCACAGGTTGGCGTCAATATGAACCTCGCCCCCGTCGCCGACATCGTCACGAGTTCCGAAGAAGCGAACGACAACGCCCCCATCGGTTACCTCGATCGCCAGTACGGCTACGACCGTGCGACGGTCGCCGACAAGGCTGGTGCCTTTGCCGAGGGCATGCGCGCCAACGGCATCCTTCCGGTCTTCAAACACTTCCCGGGGCTCGGTCGTGTGACAGAGAACACCGACTACGCCGAGAACGTCGTCGACTACGTCGTAACCCCCGAGTCGGAAGACATCGCTGTGTACAGCGACCTCCTCGCACAGGGCCCCGCGGCCGTCATGCTCTCGTCGGCCTATTACGAGAACATCGACCCCGACAACCCCGCCATGTTCTCGCCCACGATCGTGACCGACATCCTCCGCGGGCAACTGGGCTTCGACGGTCTTGTCATGACGGATGACGTCGCGGCCGCCCTCGCAGTTGAGAGCTGGAGCCCGGGGGAGCGCGCCATCCGTGCCCTGGGCGCAGGCGTCGACATGCTGCTCATTTCGGCTGACCAGAGCGTGTACCCCGAGATGTACCAGGCGGTTCTCGCCGAGGCGCAGCGCAATCCGGCCTTCGCCGCGCGCGTGCTCGAATCGTCAAACCGCATCGCCGACGCGAAGACGTTACTCACAGCCGAAAACTGAGTGTCGGGCATGACGGCTAGCCTGAATTGGTGACCACGACATCCACTGACCCGGCTCTCGACACACTGCGCCGCGTCTACGGCTATGACGCGTTTCGTGGTGACCAGGCGGCGATCATCGACCACGTCATCGCGGGTGGCGATGCTGTTGTGCTGATGCCCACGGGTGGCGGCAAGAGCGTCACGTATCAAATCCCCGCGCTCGTGCGCGAAGGCACGGGGCTCGTTATCAGCCCGCTCATCGCGCTTATGCACGACCAGGTCGATGCCCTGCGTGCCAACGGTGTGCGGGCTGCGTATCTCAACTCGACGCAGTCGCCGGAAGAGCGGGCCGGGGTCGAGCGGGCGTATCTCGCGGGCGAGCTTGACCTCATTTACGTCGCGCCCGAGCGGCTCAATGCGCAGGGCACGGTCGATCTCTTGCGGCGCGGCACGCTCAGCGTCATCGCGATCGACGAGGCGCACTGTGTTTCGCAATGGGGCCACGACTTCCGCCCCGACTATCTCGCGCTCGGCGCTCTCGCGGATGCCTTTCCCGGTGTCCCACGGATGGCGCTGACCGCAACAGCCACGAGCGAAACGCATCGCGAGATCACGCAGCGCCTGAACCTGCCGAACGCCCGGCACTTCGTCTCGAGCTTCGATCGACCCAACATCCAGTACCGCATCGAGCCCAAAACGGATGTCCGCCGGCAACTCGTGCAGTTCATCCGCTCGATGAGTGATGCGGAACCCAAGCCGCGATCGCCGAGTGATGGGTTGGATGCCCTCTCGGGAGCGCAGGCATCGGGACTGGCGGGAGACGACCGGCGGTCGTCGGGGGACTGCGCTCCCGAGAGGGCATCCAACCCATCGCGCCCAGTAAACTCGTCAGGCATCGTCTACGCGCTCAGCCGGGCTTCCGTTGAAGACACCGCCGAGTATTTGCAGTCGCAAGGCTTTGACGCGATTCCCTATCACGCGGGCCTGCCCGCGCACGTGCGCGCGGCACACCAGTCGCGGTTCCTGCGCGAAGATGGCGTCACCGTTGTTGCGACGATCGCGTTCGGCATGGGTATCGACAAGCCCGATGTGCGCTTTGTTGCGCACGTTGACCTGCCCAAGTCGGTCGAGGGCTACTACCAAGAGACGGGTCGCGCGGGGCGCGATGGCGAGCCCTCCGTTGCGTGGATGGCTTACGGCCTCTCGGATGTCGTGCAGCAGCGCCGCTTCATCCAGCAGAGCGAGGGCGACCGGCGGATCAAGCATCGGCAGGGGCAGCACCTCGACGCCATGCTCGCGCTGTGTGAGACGGTCTCGTGCCGGCGGCAGAATCTGCTCGGCTACTTTGGCGAAGCATCGGAACCGTGTGGCAACTGTGATACCTGCCTCAACCCGCCCGAGGTGTGGGACGGCACGATCCCCGCGCAGAAACTGCTGTCAACGATCGTGCGGCTGCAGCGTGAACGCGGCCAAAGCTTCGGGGCGGGGCAGATCATCGACATTCTGCGCGGCGCCTCAACCGCCAAGATCACGCAGTTCGGGCACGAGAAGCTCGCGACGTACGGCATCGGTAACGAATTAACGGATGCGCAATGGCGCAGTGTTGTGCGCCAAATGCTCGCGCAGGGGCTCATGGTTTCGGGTGGGCAGTTCGGCACGCTCGGGCTCAGCGAGAAATCTGCGGGCGTGCTGGGCGGGCAGACCCAGGTGCAGCTGCGCCGAGACGTCATTACGAAAGCGGGCAGCGCCCCGAGCAAGAAGGCAGCCCGCCGCACGGCCGCCGATGAACTGAACCCCGCCGACCGGGCACTCTTCGAGGAACTTCGGGCTTGGCGCTCCGAGACTGCTCGCGAAGAAAATGTGCAGGCCTATGTCGTCTTCAACGACGCAACGTTGCGCGAACTCGCTTCGGTTCGCCCGACCTCGGCGGCAGAGCTCGAGACGATCAGCGGCATCGGCCAAAAGAAGCTCGACGCCTACGGCGATGCCGTGCTTGAGTTGATTGCTGTGGGCATCCGCAACACCGAAGGTGCTGAAAATCGCCTCGATTAGCGGCTGCGTACAACGCGTGAGCATCCCGCTTGTCGTAGTTCTACTATGAAAGTGTCCCGTAATCCGATCTGGATCTCGAAGAGGTTGACATGGCCGACGAAAAAGTCAGCACCCCTAAAAAGCCCGCCGCGAAAAAGCCCGTAGCAAAACAGCCGGCTGCAAAGAAGGCTCCTGCCAAGAAGGCTGCAGCACCGAAGGCAACTCCCGCGGCTGTGCAGGCTCCGCCGCTCGACAGCGTGACCCCCACGACGCCGCCAACCGCGACGCCCAAGCCGGGCTCGCCCCGACTCAACGTCGAGGCCGTGACCGAGTCGCTCTTCGGCACGTGGGCCCAGACGCGCCGCGAAGCGCGCGAGATGGTCAAGGACCCCGTCTTCTGGCGCGATGACTCGCTCGGCAAAGACGCACACCGCGAGCGTGTGCTCGGGCAACTGCACGAACTCGTCAAGCGTGGCGCAGTACAGCGCGCGTACCCCAAAAAGTTTGGCGGGGGCGAGAACAACGGTGCCAACATCACGGGCTTCGAAGAGCTCGTGACGGCCGACCCCAGCCTACAGATCAAGTCGGGAGTGCAGTGGGGCCTCTTTGGTTCGGCCGTCTTGCAGCTCGGCACCGAGAAGCACCATGAGAAGTGGCTCCCGGGCATTCTCGATCTCTCGATCCCCGGCGCATTTGCCATGACCGAGATCGGGCACGGCTCTGACGTGCAGGCCGTTGGCACGACGGCGACGTATGACGAAGCATCCGATGAGTGGATCATCAACACGCCGTTCCGTGCAGCCACGAAGGAATACCTCGGCAACGCCGCACTGCACGGCCGGGCCGCGACGGTCTTTGCGCAACTCATCACGAAGGGCGTCAACTACGGCGTGCACTGCTTCTTCGTGCCGCTCACGGACGACAACGGCAAAGACCTCCCCGGCATCACGCGTGAAGACGATGGGCTCAAGGGTGGCCTCAACGGCATCGATAATGGCCGCCTGGGCTTTGACAACATCCGCATTCCTCGTGAGAACCTCCTCAACCGCTACGGCGACGTTGACGAGAACGGCGACTACTCGAGCTCCATCGACAGCCCGGGTCGCCGCTTCTTCACGATGCTCGGCGCGCTCGTGCAGGGCCGTGTTTCGCTCGACGGTGCTGCATCGTGGGCATCCGCTGCCGCCCTGCAGATCGCGGTGACGTACGCCAACCAGCGCCGCCAGTTCGGTGGCCCGGGTGGCGAAGAAACGTTGCTGCTCGACTACGGCAAACACCAGCGCCGCCTCATGCCGCTCATCGCCACGACGTACGCGGCGATCTTCGCGCACGATGAACTGTTGCAGAAGTTCGACTCGGTCTTCAGCGGCAAGGGCGACACCCCCGAGGCCCGCGAAGACCTCGAGACGCTTGCCGCGGCACTCAAGCCGCTTTCGACCTGGCACGCTCTCGAGACGCTGCAGGAATGCCGTGAAGCGTGTGGTGGTGCGGGATTCATGTACCCCAACCGCTTCGTCGGCTTGCGTGCCGATCTCGACATCTACGTGACGTTCGAGGGCGACAACAACATCCTCTTGCAGCTTGCTGGTCGCCGACTGCTCAACGACTTTGCGGCTGAGCTGAAAGACAAGACGCCCGCCTCGCTCGCAGCCTACGCCGCGGGTGCCCAGGCAGCCAAGGTCTTCCACGGCGCTGGCCTGCGCAAGCTCGGCCAGAACGTTGCCGACCTCGGCAGCCCCAAGCGTTCGGTTGAACTCGGTCTGCGCGCCGACGACCAGCACGAACTGCTCACGGAGCGCGTCGAGCAGATGGTTGCCGACCTGTCGATGAACCTCAAAGACATGCGCAAGCTCTCGGAGCAAGACGCTGCAAAGCTCTTCAACCACAACCAGACCGACCTCATGGAAGCGGCCCGAGCACACGGTGAGCTCTTGCAGTGGGAGGCGTTCTCGGATGCTGTCAACAACGCTCCAGACGACGGCACGCGTGAGGTGCTTGGCACCCTGCGCGACCTCTTCGGCATGACGCTCATCGAGAAGCACCTCTCGTGGTACCTCATCAACGGGCGCCTTTCGACGCAGCGTGCTGCGACGGTCGGCAACTACATCTCACGCCTCTGCTACCGCCTGCGCCCGCACGCGCAGGATCTCGTTGACGCCTTCGCGTTCGAGCCGGAGCACCTGCGCGCGCCGCTGGCTACGAACGACGAATCCATCCGCCAGGAGCAGGCTCGCGAGTACTACGCCGCGCTCAAGGCATCCGGTGAGGCTCCCGTCAACGAGAAAGACCTCAAGAAGGCGAAGCAGAAGTAAGACCCGCTTCGCTCAGGTACGGCAGATGGCTGCTAAAACGTCGTTTTAGCAACCATCTGCCGTACGGGAACGATGTCAGCTCAGGTGACGCTGGCCGTGCTCAAGCACCTTCACGATGATGCCGCGCTGGCGCAGCTCGTTGATCGTGCGGAGTTCTTCGTCGCGATCGACGCCGAGCGCCTTCGTCGAGGTCACCACGAGTACATCGCCGCTCTTGAGCGTGTCGATGAAGCGAGCGAGGCGGTCGCTCCAGCTCTCGAGCACGTCGGGCGCGGGGTGGCGGAAGGCTTCAATCTCGACACCAAACTTCGAGAGGTCTTCGCGCTGCTGCACGATTGAGGGCAGGCCGTTGCGCGCGACAACAAGCCCAACGAGGCGCGAACCTTCGGGGCGTGCGAGCCACCACGATGCGCCATCCGATTGTGCTTCGTCGAAGCATTTCGGGCACGCCGTGGGCAGGTGCGGGTTCGCAGTTTGCAATTGCGTATCGCTTTGCTCGGTCATGATTGCCTCCGCGCTCTATTCTGCCTGCCGACCGCTACACTTTCGACCATGACTTTCAATCCCAATGCGGATATCAGCGGCAGCACCGCCAAGCGCGGTGTCAGTAAGGGCGCCGTTGCGGGCGGGGGCATCAGCATTCTCTCGGTCGCAGCGCTGCTGTTGTATGCCTTCACCGGTTACAACTTCATGCCGCTCGTGCCGATGGCTCAGTCGGGGCAATCGAGTGAGCAACTCATTGCCAGTGACAGCCCGATCAACGAGGAATGTAAGACAGGCGCAGACGCAAATGCCGACGATGCGTGCCGTCTCGCCGGCGGTCAGCTCGCGATCGATACCTATTGGAAGAAAGAATTGCCTGGGTACCGCGGGCCAGAATTGTATGTGCTCAGCGGCCCGATGTCGACGC
Organism: uncultured Microbacterium sp.; assembly: GCA_964400205.1. GTDB lineage: Bacteria > Actinomycetota > Actinomycetes > Actinomycetales > Microbacteriaceae > Microbacterium. The sequence goes on along the minus strand of CAYNTU010000001.1, from coordinate 28,535 downwards.
CGTGCGGAACAGCCTCCAACGACGTGGGCCCGTTCTACTGCCCTCCGAATGAGACGGTCTACATTGACCCGAGCTTCTTCCAGATTTTGCGCCAGCAGTTCGGCGCGACATCTGGTGAGCTTGCGCAACTGTATGTACTCGCGCACGAGTACGGCCACCATCTGCAGAACATCGGTGGTGTTATGGATTTGCACCCGAACGATCGTCGCACGGGAGCCGATTCGGTTGGTGTGCGCACCGAGTTGCAGGCTGACTGTTTCGCAGGCTCGTGGCTGGGGGCCATGACGCAAACGAAAGATGCCAATGGCAACCCCTATATGTTGGCACCGTCACGAGAGCAATTGGCGGATGCTGTCAACGCTGCTGCTACCGTCGGTGACGATCACATGCAGGCGCAAAGTACGGGGCGCGTCTCGCCCGAAGCATTTACGCACGGCTCGAGCGAGCAACGTCAACGCTGGCTTGCGTTGGGTTACGAGCACGGGTGGGAGAAATGCGAAGAAGTGTGGAACGTAGCTGGCGCTGATCTCTAGCGCCGGCCTTTAGAGCAGATTGAGCTCGCGGAGCTTCGCTTCGACGTCTTCGTTGCGCGGCTCGACGTGGTGCGAGCCGTCTGGGTACAGCACCACGGGGATGTTCGTGCGGCCCGAGATGTCGCGCGCGACATCCGCCGCTGCGGGGTCTTGCATGAGATCGATGTACTTGTAGGCAATGCCGAGGCCATCGAGTTGTGCCTTCGTGCGGCGGCAGTCACCGCACCAATCCGCGCCAAACATCGTGAGTTGCTGATCAGTCATACCTTCCAGCGTACGCCGGCCAGGCCATGCTGAGCCGCGGCATGACAAGATGGTGAAGTTGCCCTCGAAGCCCTACGAAAGTGTTGCCGTGCTCGTCACCGTGATCGTGCCGACGTTCAACGAGAAGCCCAATGTGCCCGAGCTCGTGCGTCGAGTCGCTGCGATGCAGAGCGAGACGGATGCTGCACTCGAGATCCTCTTCGTCGACGACTCAACCGATGGCACGCCCGATGAGGTTCGTCGGGTTGCAAAGCACGCGAGCATCCCCGTGTCCGTGCTGCATCGCGATGAGCCAACGGCGGGGCTTTCGGGTGCTGTTGTCGAGGGGCTGCAGACAGCGGGTGGCGATGCGTGCATCGTGATCGACGGTGATCTGCAGCATCCGCCCGAGTTGATTCCCGAGCTCATCGCTCGCTTCGAGCAGGGTGACGCCGACATTGTTGTTGCTTCGCGGTACCTTGACGACGGTGACGCCGAGGGTCTTGCTGGGCGGATGCGTCGGGCCGTCTCGACGGTTTCGACGCTTGTGACGAAGTCGATGTTCCCCCGTCGTCTGCACGGGGTGAGCGACCCCATGACGGGCTACTTCTTGGTTGACCGGCGTGCAATCAATCTCACGGTGCTCAAACCGCAAGGGTTCAAGATTCTGCTCGAACTGCTCGTGCGCGGAGACCTGCGCGTCGCCGAGGTGCCGATGCACTTCGCCGAGCGCACGGCGGGGGATTCGAAGGCAAGCCTGCGCCAGGGCACGCAATTCATGGGGCACCTGTGGCGCTTGCGGTTCGGCAAGATGAGCGTTTTTGCGCTCATCGGTGGTTTTGGTGCACTGCTCAATCTCGCGATCATGTGGGCGCTCACGTCTTCTGGCATGGGCTACATGTGGGCGGCCATTATTGGCGCCGAGGTCACAATCATCGGTAACTTCTTGCTGCAAGAGAAGTTCGTTTTCGGTGACATGCGCGATGAGGCTCAGCCGCTCTGGAAGCGCTTCGTCGCCTCGTTCACGTTCAACAACATTGAGGCCGCTCTGCGCTTGCCCGTGCTCGCCTTCCTCGTCGAAAACTGGCATCTCTCGAGCGTTTTCGCGCTCGCAATTACGCTCTTCATCGCATTCTTCGTGCGTTACCTGTTCCACGCGCTCATCGTGTATGCGCCGCGCCGCCGTGCAACGCGCACGAGCCGCGTGCTCGACGAGGTTGACAAGCAGCTCACGAGCCCCGGCGAGTTGTAGGTGACAACGACGTACTCCATGCCACGCGGGATCGCGGCTTCGCTCGTGGCATCCGCACTTTTTGGTGCCGTCTACTACATGGCGCCACTGCTGCGCCCGCTCTCGGCGGAGGCCGTGTGGGGTGCGCGCGTCGTTATCGCCGTGCCGTTCCTTTTTGCGTTGCTCGCACTTTCGCGGCAGATGACGTCGTTCACGCTCATCGCTGCGCACATGAAGTCGCAGCCGATCGTCATTCTCGGTGTCATCGCGAGTGGGCTCTTGCTTGCACCACAGCTCTGGCTCTTCGCGTGGGCACCCATGAACGGGCGTGGGATGCAGACCGCGCTGGGGTATTTCCTGCTGCCGCTCGTGCTCGTCGTGCAGGGCCGGTTCCTCTACAAAGACGCGCTCAAATGGTGGCACTGGCTTGCGGTTGGCATTGCCGCGATCGGGGTCGGATTCCAGGTTGTGCACGTCGGCGAGATTTCGTGGGAGACGCTGCTTGTCGCCCTCGGCTACCCGCTGTATTTCGGGGTGCGTCGCGCGCTGGGTTTTGCGACGACGGGTGGGCTCTTGTGGGAGCTCATCGTCATGGCACCCCTTGCGCTCTTCGCATTGGGGCGCGAGCTCCTGGGGCACGGTGTTGTCGCCCAGAACCCGAACCTGCCGTGGCTCCTCGTGGTGTTCGGTCTGCTCTCTGCCATCGCACTCTGGCTGTATGTGCTCGCCTCCAAGCTCCTTCCCATCAGCCTGTTTGGGCTCCTCAGTTACGTCGAGCCGGCACTGCTCGTCGTGGTGGCGTTCTTGTTGGGCGAACGGATAGACCCCGCGGAGTACATCACCTACGCGGCGATCTGGCTCGCGGTTCTCGTGCTGCTTGTTGGCGGCATCGCGCGGGTGCTCGAGGAACGGGACGGCATACTGAGAGCACATCCCACAAGGAGTCGCTCATGAGTCACGACACACTGCCGCAGGATTTCCCGCGCTGGTACGCCCACCCGGGAGCGCGAGCGTGGAGAGCGCAACCGCTTGACACGTCGCCGCGCGAATTTCACCGCACGCTGGAGGGCTACGCGCCGACGCCGCTTATTGAGCTGCCTGCCTTTGCACAAGAGCTCGGCGTGCGCCGCGTCTTCGTCAAGGACGAATCACAGCGACTCGGCCTGCCCGCCTTCAAGATCGTTGGCGCGTCATACGCGATCGCGCGGGCCTTGAGTGAGCGACTCGGCGAAAACGAGGTCTTGCCGTTCGACGAGCTTCGTGGGCGTGTGGCGGATGCTGGCGACATCCGTTTGGTGGCCGCAACCGATGGGAATCACGGTCGGGCCGTTGCACGCTTCGGCCGCCTCCTGGGGCTCCCCGTCACGATCTACATTCCGCCCGGTGCTGCCGATGCTGCCATGGCGGGGATTCGGAGCGAGGGCGCCGAACTCATCGAACCCGGTGTTCCCTACGACGAAGTTGTCGCGATTACTGTCGAAGCGGCCGCGAGCGACCCGAACGCAATCCTCGTGCAAGACAGTGCGCAGCCCGGCGGCGAAGAGGTCGCCCGCTGGATCGTTGACGGCTATGACACGCTCGCGAGCGAGGTTGATGAGCAACTGGGGGATGAACACCTCGACCTGTTCGTTGTAGGTGCCGGCGTCGGCGCCCTCGCACAGGGCATCGTGCAGCACTATCGTTCGGCGGGGCGCACGCCGGCCGTGCTCGTGACAAACCCCGAGGCCGCTCCCGCGCTAACCGTCTCGCTCACCGAGGGGCGCATCGTGCCCGTCGGCACAGGCACGACTGTTATGACAGGGCTCAACTGCGGCACCGTTTCTGAGCTCGCCTGGCCCACCTTGCGGGACGGGCTTGATGCATCCGTTGTTGTCACGGATGGCGATGCGCTCGCGGCCATGCGTGACCTGCAGTCGCTCGGCGTTGATGCTGGCCCGTGCGGCGCAGCCTCGCTCGCCGGTACGCGCGCCGCCCTCGCTCAGCCGGATGGCCGCAAGGTGCTCGGACTCGATGAAAACTCAGTCATCGTGCTGCTCTCGAGCGAGGGCTTCGCGGCAAATCCGAAGTCTGCCTAGCTTCGCTCCCGTCGCACGACACGCCCTCACGCAGCCGTTTTCAGGGCTGCGGAAACTGGCGCTCGAGCATCCGCACGGTCTTGTCGGCCCGGCCCGGCAGATACCCGAGCGTGTGCACAGTGATGGTGCGCGAGCTGTCGGGCGAGACACCGACGAAGGCACCGTGGTCGCGATTGTGCCCGTTGTGCCAGAACAGGGTTTTATCTTCCATCCAGCCCAGCGGTTTCATCCCGGGGCTCGTGGCCGCTATCGCTGTCGCATAGTGTTCGAGCGCGTCGAATGAACTGTGCACCCCGCCCGCGCCAATGAATGGCCCCGTGTCGGTCCATTGCGCGCGTACCGAGCCATTGCGGTTGTACAGCACGGGGCTGCGTTTGGTGTCGGGTGCACACGCGACATCCGCAATGCCAAGCGAATCGAACACGTGCGTTTTCGCGAGGCTCCACCACCCCATATCGGATGCTTCTTCGAGCGCCCGCGTCAAGACCGCATACCCCAGGTTTGAGTAGCCCATCGTGCCAACCTTTTCGGGGTTGTGCCACAAGGCAAGCTGGGGGAGCACCTCGCGATCGAAGTACTCGTGCGTGTACTTGGCGTAAGGGTCTTTTGCTTCATCGCGTGTGGCCACGAGCCCTTTGGGGAGTCGTGGCAGACCTGAGGTGTGTTCCGCGAGCGTGCGGATCGTGACGGTTTCGGGCAGCCTTGTTTGCGGCAAGGAGGCGGTCACCGGATCGTCGAGCCCGATGACGCCAGCATCGTGCAAGCGCTGCGCGAGGTGCGCTGTGACGGTCTTCGAGATCGAGCCCCATTCGAGCAGCGGCTCGGTGCCGTTGTCGGGTTTGTGGAGCGGGCCGAAGGCTTCGATCGTGAGCTCGCCATCGTCGCGAATGCGATACGCAAGGCTCTTCTCGCGGATGAACACGCCCATGGTTCGAGCTTAGAGCCGAGACTTGTTTTCGGTGCGCCGAAAATGTATCTTTTCGGTATGCCGAAAAATCCACGTCGAGGTTCTGGTTCAATTGCCGCACTCATAGCCACAGTCGGGCTGCTGAGCGCGTGTGCATCGAGCAGTCCCGAAGCATCCGATGAGAATCCCGTCGTGCTCACAACATTCACGGTGCTGCAAGACATCGCGCAGAACGTTGCGGGCGACCACCTCACGATCGAGTCGATCACGAAACCCGGCGCTGAAATTCACGGCTACGAGCCGACGCCTGGCGACATCCGCAAAGCCGCTGATGCCGACCTCATTCTCGATAACGGCCTCGGCCTCGAAGCCTGGTTCGAGCAGTTTGTTGCTGAAACCGATGTGCCGCATGTCGTGGTTTCGGAGGGTGTGGAGATCATCGACATCACAGAAGACGCCTACGCAGGCAAGCCGAACCCGCATGCGTGGATGAGCCCGCTCAATGTGCAGGTCTACGTTGACAACATGGCCCAGGCGTTCAGCCAGCTCGCCCCAGAATATGCCGCCGATTTCGTCGCAAACGCGGAAGCGTATAAAGCTGAACTGCAGGCTGTGCAGGATGAGCTTGTCACTGAGCTCCAGGCGCTCCCCGCCAACCAACGGGCACTTGTCACGTGCGAGGGTGCCTTCTCGTACCTTGCCCATGACGCGGGCCTGACCGAACAGTACATCTGGCCCGTCAACGCTGAGCAGCAGGCGACGCCCCAGCAGATCGCGAGTGTTATCGACTTCGTGAATGCCAACGAGGTTCCGGCTGTGTTCTGTGAATCGACCGTTTCAGATAAGCCCATGCAGCAAGTTGTCGATGCCGCGGGTGCCGCGTTCGGAGGCACGCTCTACGTCGATTCACTCTCTGCTGAGGGCGGGCCTGTGCCGACGTATCTCGATCTGATTCGCCACGACACGACGACGATTATCCAAGGGTTGACGGGGAGCAAATGAACGCCACAGGCGCTTTCCCTGCGATCGACCTCGAGCACGTCACGGTGCACTACGGCGACGTACTTGCGCTCGATGACGTTTCTCTCCGTGTCGACTCCGGTCGTGTGTGCGGCCTCATCGGTATGAACGGCTCCGGCAAGTCAACGCTCTTCAAAACGATCATGGGCCTTGTTTCCCCCGACACAGGTGCGGTCAGAGTCGACGGCGGCGACCCTGCCGTCGCGCGCAAACGCAGCGCCATTGGGTACATGCCGCAGAACGAGGATGTCGACTGGAACTTCCCGGTATCTGTGCGCGATGTCGTCCTCATGGGGCGTTACGGGCGCGAGGGGCTGATGCGGCGACCTTCTGCTGCTGACCGTGCGGCTGTCGATGACGCTCTTGAACAGGTTGGGTTGACCGAGCTTGCCGGGCGTCAGATCGGCCAGCTCTCCGGTGGGCAGCGCAAGCGCGCGTTCCTTGCGCGCGTTATCGCGCAAGAGGCCCGGGTGCTCCTGCTCGATGAGCCGTTCGCGGGTGTTGACAAGCGCTCCGAGGGCCTCATCGTGCAACTTCTGAAGAGTCTCGCCGCGAGTGGATGTGCAGTGCTTGTCTCGACGCACGATCTCAACGCGTTGGGGGATCTTGCGGATGAAGCGATTCTGCTGAATCGCCGCGTGCTGTTGCACGGCAGTGTCGACGAGGTCCTGCAACCCGAAAACCTTGCGCGGGCATTCGGTCTTGACACGGGGGAAGCAGTCGCATGAATCCCCTTGATTGGCTTATCGAGCCGCTGAGCTATGACTTCATGGTGCGTGCTTTGGTTGCAGCATCCGTTGCTGCCGTTGTCACTGCGTTGCTGTCGTGCTGGCTCGTCCTGATCGGATGGTCGCTCATGGGTGATGCCGTCTCGCACGCTGTCTTGCCTGGCGTCGTGCTCGCCTACATCTTTGGGGCACCATTCGCTGTCGGTGCGGTTGTGTTCGGTGTACTCGCGGTGTTCTTGATCGGTGTCGTTCGAGACACGAGTCGTGTGAAAGAGGACGCGGCCATCGGCATCGTCTTCACGACATTGTTCGCGCTCGGCCTTGTGCTGATTTCGGTAACGCCTTCCCAGACTGACCTCAACCACATCGTGTTCGGGAACATCCTCGGCGTTTCGAACGCGGATCTCGTGCAAATCGGCGTGCTCGCGGCGATTGTCTTGGCAGTTGTGATTCTCAAGCAACGAGATCTCACACTCTTCGCCTTCGACCGGACCTACGCCCACGCAATTGGTCTGGGCCCAAAACTCCTCGGCGCGACTTTGCTGGGGCTCCTCGCCCTCACAGCAGTGGTTGCGCTGCAGATTGTCGGTGTCATTCTCGTTGTCGCGTTGTTGATCATTCCCGGCGCGACTGCGCATCTGCTCACCGATCGATTCGGGCGGATGCTCCTGATCGCGCCCGCCTTCTCGGTCGTGTGCACAATCATCGGTATCTACCTCAGTTACTGGCTCGATGCAGCGTCCGGCGGCATGATCGTGCTCGTGCAGGGTGCCGCGTTTACGGTCGTGTATCTCCTCGGGCCGCGAGGTGTTGTGACGGCGCGCACACAGCGAACGCGTCGGCGTCGCACCGCCATAGGATGATCTCGGAGCACGCATGCCTGAAATCTCAACCCTCGCCGAGAACTATCTCAAGGTCATTTGGTCGGCCAATGAATGGACCGACCAACCCGTGACGCCCGGCGCACTCGCGTCAAAGCTCGGGCTCGCGCCCTCGTCAGTCTCCGAGGGCATCCGGAAACTGGCGGATGCGGGCCTCGTCTCACACGAGAAGTACGGCGCCGTGACCCTCACGCCCGCGGGTTTGGCCGAGGCCCTGCGCATCGTGCGTAAGCATCGTTTGATCGAGACGTTCCTCGTTGACTACCTCGGCTACAACTGGGACGAAGTGCACGACGAGGCCGAGGTACTCGAGCACGCCGTGAGCGACACCTTCATCGAGCGTCTCGCCGAGCAGCTGGGTCAGCCGACTCGCGACCCCCACGGTGACCCCATTCCTGCGGCGGATGGTTCCCTGCCCGGCATCTCGCTCATCGTGCTGCCTGACATCACGCCGGGCTCACGCGTGACGGTTGGCCAGGTCTCCGACGCCGACTCCGAGGTGCTGCGTCTGCTCGACAGTCTCGGGATCGGGCTTGATGCAGAACTGCAGGTGCTGAGCGGCGATGCGGATGCCGTACGGGTTGCGTTCGCGGGTGCGACGGTCGAGCTGCCGGCCGCGGCGGCATCCGCTATTCGCGTCTTGCCCTAGCGGGGGCAGGTGCAGCGGTCTTCGACCGCGACGTCGAACAGTGCGGCCTCAATGTGTTCGCCGCAACCCTGCCAGGTCGGCTTGCCGCAGCGTTCGCACGTGATCTTCGAGCACATGGTGGTCTCCCTCGTCAGCTGCAATTCTAACCACCGGGGCCGCCGGGTTAGCCCGCGGCTTGACTGCGCAGTTCGAACTTCTGCACCTTGCCGGTCGCGGTGTGGGGCAGCTCGGCTTGGAAAATGAACTCATCCGGCACCTTGTAGGCCGCCAGTCGTGCACGTGAGTGAATACGCAACTCGTCGGCATCCACGTCATACCCGTCGCGCAGCACAACGTACGCCGCGGGGCGTTCTCCCCATTTCTCGTCAGGCCTGCCGATAACGGCCGCTTCAAGCACTGCCTCGTGCGAGACGATTGCCTGCTCGACCTCAACGGTTGAGATGTTCTCGCCTCCCGAAATGATGATGTCTTTCGCGCGGTCTTTGAGTTCGATGTAACCATCGGGGTGCATAACGCCGAGATCACCGGTGTGGAAGAAGCCGCCCTTGAACGCCTCTTTCGTGGCGCGCCGATCACGGAAGTACTCGAGCATGACGTTGTTGCCGCGCAGCACGATCTCGCCGACCGTTTCTCCGTCGGCCGGTACATCGTTCCCGTCGGCATCGATGACGCGCGCCGACTCAGCCTGCACCATGCCCACGCCCTGGCGGGAGAGCTTCTTCGAACGCTCGTCGGCCGGTAAGTCATCCCACTCGCCCTGGTACTCGCACACCGTAAACGGCCCGTATACCTCGGTGAGGCCATACACGTGCACAACGGTCACGCCCAGCTCGTCGAGCGCGTTGATGATGGTTGGCGAGGGCGGGGCCCCGGCCGTCGTAATCCGCAGCTCACCTTCGATCGGATGCGCCTCCGGGGCATTCGCGATCGTCGTGCACACCGTCGGCGCACCGCACAGGTGCGTGACGCCCAGGTTGTCGAGGGCGTGCCACACGGCATCCGCTCGTACTGCTCGCAGGCCCACGTGCGTCGCACCGGCCGCGGTGACAGCCCAGGGCATGCACCAGCCGTTGCAGTGGAACATCGGCAGGGTCCACAAGAAGGTTGACGTGGCGGTAAGTTGCTGGTGAAAGACCTCGCCGAGCGCGTTGAGGTATGCGCCGCGGTGGGTGTAGACGACGCCCTTGGGTTTGCCGGTTGTGCCCGAGGTGTAGTTGATCGAAATGGGTTGACGTTCGTCTTCGACGAACCAATGCACCGGTTCGTCGATCTCGTCAGCACGGGCCAGATAATCGGCATAGATCACCTGCTCGCCATCGACGTGCCCGCCGGGGTGCCCAAACTCGGCGTCGGGCACCTCGACGACCGTCTCAATCGAGGGAACGGCGAAGGTCAGGTCACCGTGCGTGGCCAGCAATTCAGCGTCAATGACGAGGACGCGGGCACCGGAGTGAATGAGAATGTACTCGACCTCCATTCGGCTGAGCCGCGAGTTGATCGCCACCAGCACCCCGCCGGCGAGCGGCACGGCGAAGTGGCCGATCACCATCTCGGGGGTGTTCGGCGAGAGGTAGGCGATGCGGTCACCCGGTTCGATGTGCTGTGCGAACACCTTCGCGAGGCGCTCAGCTTCGTCTTTGAACTCCGCGTAGGTACGGGTCTTCTCGCCGTACACGATCGCGGGTTTGTTCGGGAAGACCTCTGCCGAACGCTGCAGAAACCGCAAGGGTGTCAGCGGCTCGTCGTTCGCGGCACGAATCGGGGTGTCCAGGTCGATATTCACGCTCATGAGTGACTCCTCAACGTCATTGTTGGATGGTTACAGCTCGGCCGGTGGCTCGTTGCTGCGCATTGACGTGCCACGTGTCTCCCGAAGCGCGAGCGTGCACAGCAGGCTGACCAATGCGATGCCCGCCAGCATCAGACCGATCGCCGTGCCACCCAGCGCCGTCGTGACCAGGGCGCTAGCCACGAGCGGCGAGATACCGCCACCGATGAGCGCGCCAAGGTTGTATGCCATACCGGCGCCGGTGTAGCGATAGCGAGTCTCGAACAACTCTGGCAGGTACGAACCAACCGGGCCGTATGAGCCGCCCGTGAGCAGCATCGTGAGCGACAGAGCAAACCCGAACGCGAAGATCGAGCCGGTGTTGAGCACGGGGAACAACAGCAGTGCCCACGGGATAGCCACCACGAGCGAGGCGATGATCACCTTGCGGCGGCCGAATCGATCCGACAGCGCGCCGGCAACAACGGTTCCGAAGGCAAAGAACAGTGCCGCAACAATGCCGCACGCCAGCACGGCGGGGCGTGAGTGCCCGAGCTGATTCGTGCCGTAGCTCGTCAGGAACGCAGTGCCGGCATAGAAGAAGGCGAACAGGAGTATCGTCGCGCCACCACCGAGCAGCACTTCACGGGGCTGCTTGCGAATCGACTCAAGGAGCGGCAGCTTCCGCGGCTCGGCGTTCTCTGCGGTCCGTTTCTGCTCCTCGGCAAAAACCGGGGTTTCGGCGATGCTCAACCGGATCCACAGACCGATCAACACGAGGGCGGCGCTGACGATAAACGGGATACGCCATGCCCATCCGATGAAGCTGTCGGACTGGTCGCCGAGGGTGAGGTTGGTGACCAAGAACGTTGCGCTCGCGAGCGCGAAACCCAGCGACGGGCCCAACTGCGGCATCGAGGCCCACATGCCACGCTTGGCGGGCGGGGCGTATTCCGATGCCATGAGAGCAGCACCGGCCCACTCGCCACCGACCGCAATACCCTGCAGGAATCGCAGCGAGAAGAGGATGATCGGCGCCGCGATACCGATGGTGTTTGCATCCGGCAGCACACCGACGAGGAACGTCGCGCCGCCCATAATGAGCAGGGTCGCCACGAGCGTTTTCTTCCGGCCGATTCGGTCGCCGAAGTGGCCGAAGAACAGTGCACCGAAGGGGCGTGCGACGAACGCGACCGCGAAGGTCGCGAACGACGCGACGGTGCCGGCTCCCGCACCCAGGGCGGGGAAGAATACCACGGGGAACACCAGAGCCGCGGCGGTGCCGAAGATGATGAAATCGTAAAACTCGATGACGCTGCCGATTGCGCTCGCGGCAGCCACTCGGGTCATCGGGGTCTTGGCGGCATCCGATGTGGGTGCCTCGGGGGATTGCTGAACCTCGTCTTTGATGCTCGCAGTCATTTCGTCTCCTTTGACGTGGATGTGCGCAACAGGTGTCGCGACCTTGAGGTTCGCACGCACCGCAAAACTGGGCCCACCCCCCGATGGGGGTGGTTGCGAATGTGACCCGAATTGAGTTAGGGCAGCAGGCCCAATTGGCGGGCTGCGACGACCGCCTCATGCCGGGAGTGGGCACTCAGTTTGCGGCAGATGGTTTGCATGTAGCCCTTGACCGTGTCGGGCTTGAGGCCCAGGCGTTGGGCGGCGTCGGCGTAGGTGGCCCCGAGTGCGATTTGGGCGAGAACGGCTGTCTCACGCTTGGTCAGGGTGGGGGAGGGCGCGGTTACGTGAGGGTTCGCGACGAGACGCTCGGTGATTGAACGCAAGGCTTCGGCGATCGCGGGGTCGGTGGTGGAGCTGGCTAGCGCGAGCAACTCCGAGTGCACCTCACGCACCGCCTCACGGATGTCTCGCTGTTCTGGCGGGGCCTCAATCGAGGCCGTTCGCAGGTACGAAACCCGCCGATCAACCTCGTCACGCACGCGCAACTCGCCCGCGATTCTCCGTGTCGTTTTCACGACGGCATCCGCTGCGAGATCACCCAGCGGGGCTTCTTCACGTGTGGCGGCATAGACGACGGCGCGAGCCTGGTTGCCCACAACCACCGGCACCGCCATCATCGAACGCAAACCCTCGCGGCGCACCGCCTCGTCGTGCTGGTGCGAGATGTGCGGGGCGCGCACATAGTCGGCAACGAGCGTGACTCGAACCTGCTCAAACGCGGCCCCGCCGACCCCTTCACCGGGCTGCACGTACAGGCGGCGCAGGCTATCGGTTCCGGTGCCGAGCAGTTCGGTGATCGTCAGCGCCTTCTGTTCAACGAGGCCGCCGTAGAGCACCGGCAACCCCGAGCGCTGTGCAAGGTCGCGAAGCGCGGCCTTGAGCATCGCCCGATCGTCGGGCCGCATCGCGTCTGCGCCGGTCACCATTGCATCAGTATGCGTGCCCCCGACACAAAAGTGAACTTGGCGGGCAGTCTTAGTGACTGCCGCCCGCGGCCGAGGTGCCCTTGGGGGTCATGACGAAGACGAGCACGCCGACGGCGGCCATGATGGCGGCGCCGATGAAGCTCGTGACCTCAAGCGAATGAACGAATGAGCTGCTTGCGGCATCCGCCAAGAGTGGGATGTCGAACTCGCCCGCGATCGCCATGGAAGCACCGAGTGACTCTTTGGCGGGGTCGAGCAGCTCGGCGGGGATCTCGGTTATGCCGGGCGTTTCAACGAGGTGACCGCGGAAGATGAGTGCCGAAATCGTGCCGAGAATCGCGACACCGAGTGTTGCGCCGAGTTCATACGAGGTCTCTTCGAGAGCGCCAGCATTGCCGGCCTTATCGTCGGGCGTGTTCGCCATAATCATGGCCGAACCGATCGCGAGTGAACCGGTGCCCGCGCCCACGAAGAGCAGCGCGAAGATCATGGTCGAAAGCGTGAGGTTCTGGCCGGCGAGGCCAATGATCGCCATACCGACGGCCGCGAGTACGAGGCCACCGCCGAGCACCGCGCGGGCGCCGATGAGGCGGCTCAGCGGGGGTGCCGCGAGCGAGGCAACCATACCGGCGACAGCCACGGGAATGAGCTGGTAGCCAGCTTCAATGGGCGACGAACCGTGGATGAGCTGCAGCCACTGCGCAATGAGCAGGATGGCCGCGACGAGTGAGAAGGTCGACCCGAGCGCCGCGATGATGCCCGCCGAGAAGGGCCGGCTACGGAAAAGCCCGAGATCGAGCAAGGGCGCGTCGCCATACAGGCAGCGTCGGGCGAACCAGATGAGAGTCACAGCGGCGAGCACGAGACCGGCCCATGCGATGGGCACACCAAACGAGGCTTCCTTGCCGAACTGCTTGATCGACCACACGAGCGAAACCATGCCGATAACCGCGAGCACGGCGGCCAAATAATCGAGCCGCGGCGGGTTAGCGACCTTCGATTCAGGCAGCAGGAAGATGCCCGCAACGATGCCGATGAGCATGAGCGGCACGTTGACGAGGAAGGCCGCGTGCCACGAGAAGCTCTCGAGGAGCGCGCCGCCGACGAGGGGGCCAAGTGCCGTTCCCAGGCCTGAGATTGCTGCCCACACGGCAAGTGCCGTCGCGCGCTCGCGAGCATCCGAGAAGATGACGCGAATCATTGAGAGCGTCGTCGGCATGATCATGGCGCCGCCGATACCCAGCAGGGCACGAATCGCAATGACGGCCGCGGCCGAGTCGGCAAAGAGCACCAAAACGGATGCCCCACCAAAGATGACGTAGCCGAGCAGAAGCATCCGCTTTCGGCCCCATCGATCGGCAATTGCCGCCATGGGGACCAGCAGGCCCGCGAGCACGAGCGAGTAGATGTCGATGATCCAGAGCTGCTGGCCCGCCGTCGGGCGCAACTCGCCCGCAATCTCGGGCAGGGCGATGTTGAGGATTGTCATATCCATCGCGATGACGAAGAGGCTTGCGCACAGCACAGCAAGCGCCGACCAGCGTTGGCGCTTGGTCAGATTGAGGGTGGCGGGGGCATCCGGGCTGTTCATGGGTCCTCGTCAGAAAGTCTTCGCGTTCGGTACAAACGTACCGATACATTTGTACCATAATGGATTGTGAGTCGAAAGGGGTCGCAGTGAACGATCAGCAAACGGATGCCGCCAAGGTGCCGCCGGGTCGCCATGATCCCGCCGCGCGCCGACAGCAGATCATCCGCACGACGGCTGACCTCATCCCCGAGTACGGCACGGCCAAGCTCACGCACCGGCTCATCGCCGATCGGGCGGGCGTTTCGCTCGGCTCCATGACGCGCTACTTCGCGACTCTCGATGAACTCATCGACGAGGCGGTGGCCTTCATCGTCGCCGAGCTCACGGATGAGCTTGGCGACGCGCGTGCCCTCGTCGCTGAGCGTGGCTGCACCCCCGAGGTGCTGACCGAGATTATGACCTCGTTCTTCAACGACCAAGACGAGTTGCATGACACGGCCGCGCTCTACGCCGCGGGCATCGCCGACCCCAAGTTGCGCCATCTCGTCGCACAGTGGAGCGAGGGCATGTTCGAGATTCTGCACGAATACGTGCCGGAAGACACAGCCGACGCCATTGTGCTCGTGATGGATGGCGCGACGGCGCACGCCGTTGTTGGCCGCCAGCCGAGCGCCGAGACGCTCCGTGCGACGTTCGCGGCGCTGATCGGGCCAAAAGCAGGCTCGAGTGGTGCGAATACGCCGAAACGAGCCGAATAAGGGCCTCAAGCTCTGATCGAGCCTGCTTGTGGCCCGCTTACCGCTCGACGAGGTGCACCCGCGGGTGGTCGGCGATGATCTGCATAATGATGTCGAAGTAGGTCTCGCCCTCGCCGGAGCTGAGCGCATCGAGGTCACGCTGGATCGACTCCTGATTGAAGCGTCTCGCGGGGTCGTCGAGCTTCGCTTGCAACCACTCGCGCGTCGCATCGACGCCGAGTGCCTCGCGCGCAGCGTCAATGTTGTGCCAAACGAGCTGCACCTCGCCGGCACTCGGCATGGCTCCGAACCCGCCGTACAGCAGGTCATTGAAAGCGTCGAGTGATTCGCCCAGTTGCCAGTCCTCATCAGCCATGAAGATGCGGTTGAGTTCGGCGTAGAACGACGTGATGCTGTCGATCGCGTCGCCGTTGATCTCGAATGTCGTCACACTGCGACGTTACGCGCTCGCGGCGCTCAGCGCGGCGAGTTCTTCCGCCGTCAGCTCGAGCGAGATGGAGGCGAGCAGGTCGGGCAGCTGATCGGTCGACCGAGCGCTCGCAATGGGCGCCGTGACCGAAGGCTGCTGGCGCAACCAGGCGAGCGAAACGGATGCCACGGCGACCCCGCGCGCTACAGCAACCTCATCGAGCACGCCAAGCAATTGCTGCCCCTGCTCGACGTAGGCAGCCGCGCCACCCGCGCGGGGCGTTGTTGCGTTCGCGACATCCGCTGCCGAACGGTACTTGCCGGCGAGGAAGCCCTTCGCGAGCGCGAAATAGGGGAAGACCGCGAGGTTCTCGGCCTCGGCGACCGCGCGCAGGCCGTTCGTCTCGTAGTCGCGCTCGACGAGGTTGTAGTGCGGCTGCAGCGCGACCGGCAGGTGGAAGCCGTTCTCGCGAGCGATCCGGAACCACTCCTGGATGCGCTCGGCCGTGTAGTTCGAGACGGCAATTGTGCGAATCTTGCCCGCGTCGACGAGTCCCGAGAATGCGGCAACGGTCTCTTCCAGCGGAGTCTCGGGGTCATCGAAGTGCGCGTAGTAGACATCGATCTCATCGATGCCGAGGCGCTGGAGCGAAGCATCCGCTGCCGCTCGTACGTTGTCTGCCGCAAGGCCGGGGAACGAAGGGTTTGTCGAAACCTTCGTCGCGATGACAACCTCGTCGCGGTTGCCGCGCGATGCGACCCATTCGCCAATGATGGTTTCTGACTCGCCGCCCGAGTGCCCCTCGACCCAGTGCGAGTAGCCGTCGGCCGTGTCGATGAAGTTGCCACCACCTGCGAGGAACGCGTCGAGCACCTCGAACGAGGTGTCGCGATCTGCTGTCCAGCCAAAGACGTTGCCACCGAGAACGAGCGGGTTGATGCTGAGGTTGCTATTGCCGATCGGAAGACTCATGCTTCGAGCCTATTGCGGATGCTCAGTCGGGGGCCGAACCCGTGACACGAACCGAAATGCGAATGCCCCACGGGTCATCAACCGTGAGGAATTGGCCCTCGCGGCGGGGCTCGAAACCGGCCTCGGTGAGGCGAGATTCGACGCCGTCAAGTGCTCCGGCGTCTGGCACGAAAATCGTGAGTGATCCGAGCCCGGCAAGCGCTGGGCGCTCCCCAGCGCCCGCACTCGTCCAGGTGTTGACACCGATGTGGTGGTGGTAGCCGTTGGCCGAGAAGAAGGCCGCCCCATCGCCGGCCGAGGTCTGGGCGAATCCGAGCCCGTCGACGTAGAAGCGGCGCGCCTCTTCGAGGTCGCCGACACGCATATGCGCGTGCCCCATCGTGATCTCGCCGGGTTCAGCATCCTCGCCGGAATGTTCGCGAATGAACGTATTGGGGTCAACGTAGGCATTGCCCATTTCGACCTGGCCGTCGTTCCACTGCCACTCACTTGCCGGGCGATCGACATACAACTCAACGCCGTTGCCCTCGGGGTCGGTGAAGTAGAACGCCTGGCTCACGGCGTGATCGGATGCCCCCACAAAACTCTCCGGCGCCGTCGCCGAAATCTGCGCAAGGGTGTTGGCGAGCGACGTCTCGTCGCGGAACAGGATCGCCGAGTGGTACAGCCCGGCCTGCGTCTGATCGTCGGGGGCGTCATCCGTTTTGACGAGCCGGATGAGTGGTCCGTCGAAGCCGAGCACGATCGCCTCGCCCGTCTCCCCCAAGACTGTGAGCCCCACGGCGTCGCGGTAGAACGCGGCGACCGTTTCGGGATCGTTGACGAGCAACTCGACGGGGCCGATGTGTGTTCCGGCGGGGAGGGCGCTCGGTGCTTCAATTGCGCTCGCGGCGGTGCCGTTCGGTTCACTCGTGCAGGCAACCGTGCCGACGAGCATGAGTGCGGCCATGCCAAGCGCGGCAAGCGAGCGTCGGCGGATGCTGGGGTTCAGTGGGGGCGAAGGCACGCATCGAGCGTACGTCGCACCGGGTATGCGTTGCCTGGCGCATTCGCTTGATACGCACACCCTAGGCTGAGAACAGGAGGTCAATGATGACTACACAGTTGCCCGAGGCGTTTTACATTCCTGTCGGCGAGAACGAGTTTGACTCGACCCGCGCGACCGAGAGCCCGTGGGATCCGCGCGCGCAACACGGTGGGCCGCCCGCCGCCTTGCTCGCTCGCGCTGTTGAGCTTTCGCGGCCCGACGATGAGATGCCAATCATGCGGCTCGCGACCGACATGCTCGGCCCCATTCCGCAGGGTCGCATCCGCACGGAGGCAACGATTGTTCGCCCCGGTAAGCGTGTCGAGATGGTCGAGGCCAAGCTGTACGCGAACGATAAACTCGCCGTGAGTGCGACGGCCTGGCGCATCCGCCGCAACCCTGGCAGCACCGCCGATTTTGCGCACCACATCCCCGGCGTGGCAATCCCCGAGCCACAGGAGCAGCTCTTCTTTCCGGGCCTCGACCCCAATTGGGGTTACGGCAACGCGGTAGAGTGGCGGTTCCTCGACGGCTCGCTGCAAGAGCTTGGCCCCGCCGACGTTTGGACGCGCGTGCGGATTCCGCTCGTCGCGGGCGAAGCGATCACGCCAACGCAGCGCGCCGCGATTGTGGCGGATGCCGCCAACGGGCTCTCGGGTGAGCTCCCCTTGAGCGAGTGGCTCTTCATCCCGCCGAGCATGGCCATGACTTTTGTGCGCGAGCCCGTCGGCGAGTGGATGCACCTCGCAGCCTGGACGACGCTCTCCGACAGCGGCACGGGCCTCACCCAGGCGCGCATGCACGACGAGAACGGCTTCTTCTGCGAGGTCAACCAGCCCCTGCTCGTCGCCCCGCGCTAATCCCCTCCCGTTCAAGTCAGCCTGACGACTGTGAAACCGCGCATCGCGTCGTCGTACGGGTGACCTGAACGTCAGTGATCGTCGCGCAGTTGGATCGCGATCATCTCGCCCGTGACGCACACGGTGTCATCCGCTGAAAGCTCAACGGCGATCGTCGCCTTGCGACCAGCGATCTCGACGAGGCGGGCTCGGGCGACCAGCTCAACTCCAAGGGGCGTCGGTGCCTTGTAGACGACCGTGAAGGTGCCCGTCACGAAGCGCGGCAGCGCCCCGCCGTCGCCGACCGTGCCGCCATCCGCCTGGTACTTGAAGGCGCACGCGGCCCCGGCTGCATGGCAATCCAGGACGGCGGCGAGGATGCCACCCCACGCGTGGTCGGGCACGCCACCTGTCATGGCGGGGTCGAGCGTGTATCGCATGACGACCTCGTCGCCCTCGACGTAGCTCTTGATGTGCAGCCCACTCGTGTTGGCGGGCCCGCAGCCGTAGCAGTGCGCGTAGTGCTCGTCGTAGAGATCTTGGATCGCCAGCATGCTCCGACTCTACCGTCGCGCTCCCGCGACGCCGATACGCTGGAGGCAAGCCGTACCGCAAGACTGTTGCTGACGCAACAGGGCCTGTTGCCTTCGTGCTCGGTGGTGGCGGCATCCGCGGTGCCGTTGAAGTGGGTCAGGTGCAGGCGATTCTTGAGGCTGGGGTAACGCCCGATCTTGTTGTCGGCACCTCGATCGCGGGGCCATCAACGGTGCGCTTATCGCGCAGACGCTGTCGATCGAATCTCGCTACGGCATGACGGTCCACGGGAAGGCGCCCGGCCCGGTCGGCTAGCGCCACGGCCACCGAGACGAGTGATGCAATGAAGCTTCCACCCAAGATCGTCAGACGGCTCATTCTTGATCCGGCGATCGTCGTGCTCGCAGCACTCGTCGTATGGTTCTGGCCATTCGTTGTTCTTGGCGTGCTCGTTCTCGCGGTCATCCCCAAGGTCGGTCGCATCACGCGTGTGCTCTCGGTTGTGCTGTTCTACATCGTGCTCGAGGGCATGGCCGTTGTGACCCTCTTCGCGCTCATCGTCGCCTCGCGCCATGCGGGGCCGGGGGATTCCTTCATTCTTATCAACGCCCTCCTCAACGACTTTTGTCGGTACCCGCGAATCGTCATGAAAGAAACGCTCCAGGTGCTCGTTATGCGCTCGTGGTACGTCGCCTCCGACGAAATTCCGCACGGTCGAGCAGCACGCCAGGCCTGGCTCTTCGATTGGTGGGCACGCATCGACGAGTGGATCGATACAACGGATGTCACGACCCTCGGCGTGCGCTGAACTACTTGACCGTGATCGTGAAGGTTGCCGGGGCGACCTGGACGCTCGAGAGCGTTGATGACACGGTGACTTCGGTTGTGCCCGTGGCGGTGCCGGTGAAACCGGGGTTGAACTCGGCGCTGGCCTCTGTGCGGCCGGGCGCGAACTCGACGACAGCGGGGTCGGCGACCTCTGCCTCGAAGGCCTCAACGGGGACGTCACCAGTGTTGATGTTGAGCACCTGGCCGACTTTGAGTTCGACGGTTGTGCTATCGAGATCAGCGAGATTCTGCGTCACGGGGGCGATGACGTCGCCACCGATGGGCTCGCCCGCTGGCTGAGCGCCCGTGTCGCACGCCGAGAGGGAGAGGGCAATGGCCACGGCGCCGAGGGCGGCAACGAGCTTCTTCTTCATGAGCCCATCTTCGCAGCGGATGCCGCGATTCTCGAGCATTCTCTGGGCCGCCAACAGGCTCGGCTTATCCGAAACCCGGGGTATCAGCCCGAATCTGGCCTTCGCAGCCGATCGAGCCTGTTGGCGGCCCCGCTGCTAGCGGAACGCGGCCTCACCCGTGAGGAGCTGGCCGAGCACGAGCGTATGCATCTCAACCGTGCCCTCGTAGGTCAGCACCGACTCGAGGTTGTTCGCGTGGCGGATGACGGGGAACTCGAGCGAAATGCCGTTCGCGCCCAGAATCGTGCGGGCCGTGCGGCAGATTTCAAGCGCCTCGCGCACATTGTTGAGCTTGCCGATGCTGACCTGCTCGGGGCGCAGCAGCCCAGCATCCTTGCGGCGGCCGAGGTGCATCGCGAGCAGGTAGCCCTTCGTGTACTCGAGCGACATGTCAGCGAGCTTTTGTTGCGTCAGCTGAAAGCCACCGATGGGCTTACCGAACTGAATCCGGTCGATCGAGTACTGGCGCGCGCACTCCAGGCTCGACCGGGCAGCGCCGAGCGAACCCCAAATAATGCCGTAGCGTGCTTCGTTGAGGCACGCGAGCGGGCCTTTCACGCCACGAGCTTCTGGCAGCATTGCGCTCGCGGGCAGGCGCACTCCGTCAAGCACGAGCTCGCCTGTGGCCGATGCGCGCAGCGACATCTTGTGTTTTATCTCGGGCGCCGAGAAACCGGGGGTGTCGGTCGGAACGACGAAGCCGCGGATGCCCTCGTCCGTGCCTGCCCACACAACCGCGACGTCGGCGTAGGGCGCGTTCGAGATCCACATTTTGCGGCCGTCGAGCACCCAGTCGTCGCCGTCACGGCGCGCGCGGGTCTTCATGGCGGCCGGGTCTGAGCCGACGTCGGGTTCCGTGAGGCCGAAGCATCCGATTGCCTCGCCCGCGGCCATGCGGGGGAGCCACTCCTGCTTCTGCTCTTCCGAGCCCCAACGCCAGATCGCGAACATTGCGAGCGAGCCCTGCACCGACACGAGCGAGCGCAGCCCCGAGTCGGTCGCCTCAATCTCGAGGCACGCGAGGCCGTATTCGACGGCGCTCATGCCGGCGCATCCGTAGCCTTCCAGGTGCATGCCGAGCACACCGAGCGAACCAAGTTCTTTCGCGAGTTCGCGAATATTCGGGATGCCGCCCTGCTCAAACCACTCGGTGATGTACGGCTCGGCGATTGTGTTGAGCGTCTGGCGCACAGCATCGCGAATCGACTTCTCGTCTTCGCTCAGGAGTGAGTCGAGCGCTGCCGGGTCGCTCGGGTCTGGTGCGGGCAAGCTCATGGGATCGATGTGGCTCATGCGTGTTTCTCCTCTTGTAGCCAGCGACGGATGTCTTCGCTGTGTTCGCCGAGTTTTGGGGGTGCTGTGTAGCTCGTGATGGGTGAATGGGAATAGGTCACCGGATGCCGCACCTGCGCCGGTCGGCCTGCACCGACGTCGACGAGCGGGTCAAGGCCGAGCTTGCTGGCCAGGGCGAATCCATCTTCGATCGTGCCGATCTTGCCGACGGGCACGCCCGCGTTCTCGATCGCGGCGACCCAGGTGTCGGCGGGTTTGGTCCGCAGGGTCGCCGCGAGGGCTTCGACGAGCGCGGGGCGGTTCTGCACGCGGGCCGCGTTCGTTGCAAAGCGCCCGTCTTGAGCGAGGTGTGGTGCACCCACAGCGTTCGCGAGCGCCCGGAACTGGGCATCATTCCCGCACGCAATCACGATGGGGTCGTCGGCCGTCGCGAACAGTTCGTACGGCGCAATCGACGGATGCGCGTTGCCAAGCCGCCCGGGCGAAACCCCTGTCGCGAGGAACGAGCTCGCCTGGTTCACGAGCGAGCCGAGGAGGCTCGTCAGGAGGTTGACCTCAACGCGTTGCCCCCCACCCGTGCGCTCGCGGTGGAGCAGGGCAGCGAGGATGCCGGTAACTGCATCTTTCGAGGTCAGCACATCGACGAGTGCAACGCCTGCTTTTGTGGGTTGGCCGCCTGCGGCATCCGATTCGCCCGTGATCGACATGAGGCCGCCGACGGCCTGCACGAGAAAGTCGTAGCCGGGCAGGTGGGCGCCGCCCGTGCGGCCGAAGCCGGTAATTGAGCAGTAGATGGCGCGGGGGTTCGCGGCGTGCACCTCGTCGAATCCGAGTCCAAAGCGCTCGGCGGTGCCGGGGCGGAAGTTCTCAATGACGACGTCGGCACGGCGGGCCAGCTCGCGCGCGAGTTCCTGATCGGCAAGGTCTTTCAGGTCGAGCGCAACCGATGCCTTGTTGCGGTTGGCGCTTTCGAAGTACGCGGCGCTGTTGCTCGTCCAGGGTGGCCCCCACGAACGGGTATCGTCACCGTGCCCCGGCTGCTCAACCTTGATGACGCGCGCGCCCAGGTCGCCAAGCGTCGCCGCGGCGAGCGGGCCAGCCAATACACGGCTGAGATCAGCGACGACAACACCGTCGAGCGGAAGGGGCATGTTCCCAGTCTGCCCGGCCTTCACCATGACGTGAAGTACCAAAGCAAGTATCAGGTAATACCTCTGAGGTATTAGTCGGATGCGCCGTGCCCACCGGATTCTCGAAGCACCGAGAGCACCGCCGCCAATGCCGGGTTGTTGTTGGAAGCGCGCCACGCAAGGCGCACATCGACGGGGCCGAGCCCCGGCGCGAGCGGCTTGAATACGACGGAGTGCACGGGAATGTTGTTGCGCACGCCAGAAAACGTCAGGGCGATCCCTTCACCCGCATCCACGCGCAGGAGTTGGGTGGGCGAGTCGATCGCGGTCGCGACGATGTGCGGGATGAACTTCCCCTGCTGGGCAAGGCTGTTGAGCCGATTCGAGAGCGTCGAGCCACCACCACCCGGGAGCACGATCCACGGCTCGGCGGCGACATCCGCCGCTGAAATCGTCTCGGCCGATGCGAGTGCGTGGTCGGCGGGCAGCGCGACGAGCAGTTCTTCTTGCGCAATCACGATCGAGTCGATCTCGCGCGGCACGGTATCCCAACGGCCAACGACGGCATCGAGCGCTCCCGATGCGAGTCTTTCCATGCCGGGTTGCGAGAGCAGTGAGCCCGAGAGCTCGAAAGTGAGATCGGGGCGAACCGCACGCACTCGATGGATCAACTCGCTGATGATGGCATTGACGGATGCGCCCGCGAACCCCAAACGCACCCGCCCTGTTTCGCCCTGCTGCACGCGCCGCGCGAGTTGGTCAATTCGCTCGGATTGCATGACGAGTTCGCGCACGGGGGCGACGAGCGCCTCCCCGACAGCGGTGAGTGTGACGCCACGCGTGTTGCGCTCAAACAGTTGCGCCCCAAGCTCTGTTTCGAGCCGCTGAATCAACCGGCTGAGGGGTGGTTGCGCCATGTGGAGCCGCTGCGCCGCGCGCCCAAAGTTGAGCTCTTCTGCAACAGTGAGAAACGCCTTTGCTTTGTTGATCTCCACCCTTCGAGGCTACGCCCCCGCCCCCGCGCCCCGCCGCACGGGCGGTAGCGCAGAGCCACAAGATTGCGAGGGGGAACTCATGGTCGGCGCAATTGTCACGCACATCCGCCGCAAAGAAACGTTCATCCCCTCGCTTGTGACGCTCGCGCTCGCGGTCGCAGCCGCGGTTTTGGGCTTTCTTACTCTGAGCTGAGATCGGCCTCGGCACTCGTTCGCGGCCGCACCACGAGCCACACGAACGCTGCGATAACGAGCACGACGACGAGTATCGTCGTCCACGCGATTGCCGTGCTCGAAAGCGGGACGGTGAGAGCCGCGGGCATCGTGGTCGTGTCATCGCCGATTGCGACGGGCGTCACTTCGAGCTCGCCGCTCAGCCACCCGAGCGGCAGCGCGTTGAGCTCGGTCGTGCGCGTGACGCTATCGCCGGGCAAGAGTTCGATGGGTGCATCGGATGCGCTTGCCGCAGCACCCCACCCAAACGGCCCACCGACCTCCGAATTCACGAGCGCACCGAGGCGCACATTGCCTGTGTTCTGCAGCGTGTACTCGACCGTCGCGGTTCCGGCACCGAACGGCACGAGCGAGGCGTCGTAGACGAGCTTCGACGAGGTAATTTCGAGGCTCGGCGTGATCTCGCCCGTGACCTGCAGGTGCAGTCGCACGCCGACGCGGTGCGTGACCGAAACGCCCGTGCCCTCTGTGCTGAGCGCGACGACGATGCCCGCGGGGTGGTCACCCGCTAGAGCATCCGCGGGTGCTGAAATGATGATTGGCAGCACCCGGCTCTCGCCGGCTTTGAGCGCGAGGGTGCCATTGTCGAGGCCGTCGATCGTGACCCACGAGCCGGCATCGGATGCTTCGCCCGGCGCAATGTCAAAGGCGCCATTGGAGCCGACTAGGCCATCACCGGCGTGCACCTGGAAGACGCCGTCGGCGGTTCCCGTGTTGCGCACCTCGATCGCGTCGGTGACCGTCGCACCGGGGTCGAGTTCGTGGCGCAGCGAGACGCGTCCGTCAGCGCCCTGTGCGTTTGCGGGCACGACCGACCAGGCCGTCGTTGCGGTAGCGCTCTCGGCGTGCCAGCTCGTGGCGGTCGCGGGCACGGCGGCCAACGCAACAAAAAACAGCGAAAGCGCCGCCGTGATGGCAGCGCTCAAGAAACGGGGGAAAACCTTCATGTGAATCTCCGGGTGGGTTCGGGGGATGTTTGGGGGTTCGGGTGCAGACCCGAACCCCCAAACGGTTAGTCCTGCGCGAAGAGCGAGAGCGTGAGCTCGCTGCCGTAGTTACCGGCCTTCGCGTCGGCGGGGATCGTCAGCAGCAGATCGGCAAGAACCGAGGTGCTTCCAACGCGCGAGGTGCGGTCCGACGTTGCGAGAACGGCGGGTGCCTCGAGGGTTGCCGTCGAACCTGCCGCGGCACCGTTTTCGGAGGCCACGATGCGAGGCGTCCACGCGAGCGCATCCGATGCAAAGGCACGGTTACCGGCGGTGAACTCGCTCGCGAGACCCGAGAGCGTCCAGCCGTTGCCCTGTGCCTGAGCGTCGTTGCGCGTGTCGACGACGGTCGTTGCGGGCAGTTCGCCCGCAAGACCCGAGCCGTTGCTTGCCAGCACGACGGGGCCTGTGCTGTCGACCGCGAGGCTCAGCGTGCCTGCGACAGCGTCGTTGCCGAAGTTGGCGTTGATGTCGACGGCGTTTTCGGCCTCGGTCTGGGCGTGGCCGAGCAGGTCGAAAACGACCTCACCGATGTCGGTGTTGTCGACGTAGGCGCCGCGAACCTTGTCCCAGTTCGTCGCACGGTTCGCGAGGATCTCTGAGCCCGCGCCCTTCGCGAAGACCGGCACGATAGCGTTCGTGTGGCCACCCGAGTGCCACGTGACGTTGGGCAGCTCACCTGCGTTGCCCTCGAGGGGCGTCCAACCGGTGGCCGCGCCCGCGCCGACACCTGCGAGGTAGCCCGTCTCGTGGTCAGCCGTGACGATGACGAGCGTCTCATCCCAGCTGCTGTTCGTCTCAACCCAGTCGGCAACCGCTTCGATCGAGTTGTTGAAGTCGAGCTGCTCTTCGACCGCGCGCGTCGTCTGGTTGGCGTGGCCAGCCCAGTCAACAGCGCCGCCCTCGATCATGAGGAAGAAGCCGTCTTCGTCTTGGCCGAGCACGTTGAGCGCTGCCTTCGACGCGGTCTCGAGTGAGGGTACATCCGTGTTTGCCGGGTCGTTGAATGGCAAGACGTTGTTGTTTGCCAGGCCCGGGCGGTTGTATTGGAAGGTCTCGGCAACGCGAGCGAGGCCGAAGAGCTTCTCGGGCACGAACTCACCGTTTGCGACAGCTTCGAACTGGCTCTTGCTCTCGATGTAGGTGAAGGGCGTCTGGCCGTTCGCGAGGCGCTCGAAGTCTGCCTGCGAGATCCACGAGCCATTGCCGAAGTGCGAGCTGCGCGAGGTGTTGGCATCGGTGTAGTTGGGGTGACCAGCACCGATGACAACGTCAACACCGCTGTCAATGATCTCGGTCGCAAGACCGTGGTAGTCATTGCGGTTCGCGTTGTGCGCGATGAAACCCGCGGGTGTTGCGTGGTTGAACGGGACGGATGTCACAAGACCAACGGCCTTGTCGACAGCCTGGGCCTGCTCGCCGAGCGTCAGGAGGCGGTCACCGTTGGGGTCGAAGCCGAGCGTGCCGTTGTTCGTCTTGATACCCGTGCCGAGTGCCGTACCGGCGGCGGCCGAGTCGGTCGCGCCCGAGGCAACCCAGTCGAAGGAGCCCCATGCGGCATCCGTGTCGTAGAACCCACGACCGTTTGCCGAGTAGTGCGACTGGCCCACCTGCACGGGCCACTCTTCGTAGATCTGGGTGGGGGTGCGGTCGGCGTGTGCGATCGCACCGGTTGCGGGGTCGACCGTGACCTGGTTGTACGAGACGCCTGCCTCGTAGAGGTTTGCGAGGTCGAACTGGTTGTAGCCGGCGCCATCCGAGATCAACAGGATGATGTTCTTGGGCACCCCGGGGGTGGGTGCCTCTTCTGCTGTGGCCGGAACCATCGAGACCGCGAGGCCCGCGATGGCGCTCACGGCGATGAGTGAGCACGTGCGTTTTTGCACTTGCGAGTGCATAACTTTCTCCGCTTCATGTGGGGGATGGAGTGCGAGTTTTTGCCCGCACCTCAACCCTCGGCAAGCGATGTGACGCCCGCCCCGTCGTCGAGTGACGCCGTGGTAAACAGCCCGTTGCACGTCAGCAAAGGTGCGAAATGCACCGCAACATGTGCCGTCGGCGGCGTAGCGTGGAAGGTACACCGACGGAGGTGAACATGCTGATCAGTGAACAGTTGTACCTCTTGCTCACACGGGCAACAGGCACAAAAGAACCAAGCGCAAGCATGCGCGCGTACGGGCTGGCTGCCGGGCTCATCACGGATCTCGTGGCGGCCGGCAAGATAACGCTCAGCGATGAGAAACGGCCACGCGTCAACATTGTCGACGCTGCGCCTACGGGCAATGCGGTGCTTGATTTTGGGCTCGCAGCCTTGCAGAAACGCGACGGGCGTCGGCTCGAAGAGGTCATCACGTCATCGAAGCTTGACCCGACAGATGTTGTCGCGAACTCGCTCATTCAGCAGGGCACCCTCGCTGAGGGGGATCGCACGTTCTTCGGGCTCGGCAAGCCCCGCACGCCAGAGGTCAACCCGATCCCCGAGCAGCAACTTCGCGCGCGGCTCGCGCAGGTCTTGGCCGGAACGCAGGCACCGACGGCAGCGGATGCGACCGTGCTCGTGACCCTGCAGGGCCTAGGCGCCGCAAAGCAGGTGTTGCGCGACGACATTCAAGGCATGTCTGGTGGCGACCTCAAGCGTCGCATCAAAGAGGTCATGGCGGATGCCCCAACGGGCGATGCCGTCGAGCGAGCAATTGCCGCCGTGAACTCCGCGGTCATGATCGCGGTTATGGTCCCCGCAATCGCCGCGGCGTCCGCCTCGGGCTAGCTAGCCACGCAGCACATGCCTCATCAGTCGGGCTGTGCGATGTCAGAGGTCGGGTGTGAACTACGATCACCTGATCCTGAAAGGGGGACGAGATGGCTCAACTCAGCTACGCAAAGAAACTCCGGGCCGAAATGGAGCATGCGAAGGGGCCCGAGAAGGGCACCATTGTGCGTTTCGAGTACGTTCATCGCTCTGGCGCGCACAAGTGCCTCGACGAGGGTGATCAGTCAGAGGGCAAGCGCTACAGCTATGCGGCGATATTCGCGGGAGGCCGCTGGTACATCACGGGCGGTCATGGGTTCTTTGGTGCGAATTCATTCACACACGGCGATTTTGTGGCGAGTGTATTGGCCAACGAACACGTCGAGAACGTCGCGCTCGCTGCCGAGTTCGAAGCGGTGTGAGCTGACGTCACGGCTTCTGTTCGGCTGCCTGCGCAATCTGGGCTCTGATCGCTGCAGCGGTGATTTCGGCGTGCTTCATCGTCTCGATCACCACCCCGTGGTTGACCCAGTGTTGCTCCCAGAGTGTTGGATCAACGACCGCGGCGAAGTCGAATATTGTCGGCTGTGCCCAGCGCTCGAACTCCTCGAGGCGCTGCATGCGCTCGACGATGTCAGGGGTCTGTCGTGAGGTTGGTGATAGTCGGGCGCTCCCGAGCATCCATTCTCGCCAGTGCTTGTTTCCTTTGCTCTGGTTGCATTTGCCACACGCCGGTACGAGATTGTGGATATCAGAGATGTATCCGGTTGGGCGCTGTCCGACCACGAGTGGCAGCAGATGGTCCCATTCTGTGCTCGGGTCGCCGCAGTACGCGCAACTCACCCGGTCGACCATTCCAAGCACTGTGAGTGCCTCGCGAACCTCGGCCGCGGTGGGGCGACAACTGGGATGATGCCGTTCACAAAAGAGTTGGTAATGCTTGACGAGCGCCCGGTGATCCTGACCGGTTTCGGCATCGTGAACTGCCCCAAGTACCACATGTCATCGCGCGGCCGCCATGGCTCCACGCTAGCGTCCGGAGTGCGGGTAGCGATTGAATCTCCGCACTGTCCGCTCGAGGAAGATTTCCGAGATGGGCACGTGGCGGACGCGAACTCGAATGGGACAAACTGCATGTCGTGGTCGACGACACTGCCGGGCAGCTTTTCCTCAACAATCACCCTGATTGCGGGAGCGATCTGGGTGCCGGGACCCGAAATCGACGAAATCAGTTCCCGCTTCCCAGATCGCTCCCGCAGTCGGGCATGGCGGATCGCCACGGTTCCCTGCGCAAAGAAAAGAACCCCCGCGATGTAGAAGCTACGCGGGGGTTCAGCAGCGCTGTAATCTGCGCTACGTGGCTCCGACGGGCGTCGATCCCGTGACCTCACGATTTTCAGTCGTGCGCTCTA